>NZ_JBITIZ010000005.1:5067-24843 GCF_044459525.1 Streptosporangium sp. NPDC050284 | reverse complement strand
GGTGTGGCCGGTGAGGGTGCGGATCAGGCCGCCGGTGACCGTATCCCAGATCTGCACCGTCCCGGCAGAACCTGAGCTGGCCAGGCGCTTACGGTTCGGGCTGAACGCCACCGAGTTCACCCTGTGGCTGTCACTGGTGAGGGTGCGGATCAGGCCGCCAGTGTCCGCATCCCAGATCCGTACCGTCTTGTCGTCACCGGCGGTGGCCAGGTGCTTGCCGTCCGGGCTGAACGCCACCGAGTTCACCGCGCCTGTGTGGCCGGTGAGGCCTTTCAGGACGCTTCGTGCAGGCTGGTTGACCACCGCGTACATGCTCGTGCGGGCGTCGCTGGTCGAAGCGATCGCCCATGCCGCCGCTGCCAGGCGTGCCGATGTCACCGGGTCGCCGGGCAAGGATTGGCTGTCGGCGGCCAACTGGCTGGACACCGCCGGTCGTCGCCGTTCGGCATCGGTGGCCTGCTGGTCGGCGTCCTGGGCGAATCGCACGGCGGCTATCGCGGTGATGATGGAGATGACCAGGAGCCCGGCCAGGACGGAGAACAGCGCCTGCCAGCGACGCCGGGTGCGGGTGACAGCCCGGGTGCTGGCGTTAAGGAAGGCGGTGGCGGCCTCGGGCAGCCTGAGGTGGCGGCCGAGGTCGGCGTGCCAGCCCGCCGCAGCATGCTGGGCCGTTTCCAGCCGGGTGCCGCGGTACAGGAACGACGCATCCTGGCCGGCCTGCGCCCATTCGGTGGCGTCCTGGCAGATCTCGCCGTGCAGGATGCGATCGGCTTGCTCTTCGGCCAGCCAGGAGCGCAGGCGTGGCCAGGCGCTCAGCAGGACGTCGTGGGCGAGTTCGACGGTGCCGGCCGCCGCCAGGTCCGCGAGCTCCGCCGCAGGATCGCCCGCCGCCGTGGACGAAGCGCCGCTGCCCGCAGCGGTCGAGCCGGACACACCTGGTGCGCCGGCGGGCGCGGATACGGGGACAGGGGACGCGGCACCGGTCACCATCAGCCGGGCACGGGTGAAGGCGCTCACGATCTGGCGGGCCACCTCCGGCTCGGCCGGCTCGCAGCGAGCGGCCAGCTCACCGACGCTCGCGCGCTGCCGCACGGGCTGCCCGTCGGCGCCGATGAGGGTCAGCGCCAGTAACACCCCTTGCGCGGTCTGCTGCTGCCGTGGGGTCAGGTTGAGGTAGGCGTCTTCGGCGGCGTCTTGGACGGCGGAGGCGACGCCGCCGGAGCGGTCGTAGCCGTGCAGGGTCAGCTGCCCGTCGTGGCGGTGGCGCCAGGTGCGCACCATCGCCATCGACAGCAGCGGCAGCGCCCCCACCACCGAGCCGCCGCCCGGCGCCTCGTCCGCGGTGGCCCGGGTGTGCGCGATGAGGTCGCGTACCACCTGCTCGGCCAGGCCATCCTGGACCCGCAGCCCGGCCGCCGCGGCCGGTCCGGTGATCGCCCGGCGCAGTTCCGGCTCGCTCATCGGGCCCAGCACGAACGCCCGCTCCTCCAGCGCCCGCGCCAACGCCGGGTGGGCGGCGCACCGGTCGATGAAGTCGCCGCGCACCGCCAGCACCACGATCCCGGCCGGCTCCCGATCGTGCCGCCCCTCACCCGGCCGGCCGGCCGCCTCCCGGCCGTGATCCGGCGGTCCTGCTGGGGTGGCGATCGCATCCAGCGCGGCCACGAACGCGGGTGCCTCCTCGGCGTGCCCGCGCACCGACGAGGTGAACAACTCCTCGAACTGGTCCACCACCATGATCAGCCGCCGCGGGGTCTGGCCGGAGCCGCCCTGCTGGCGGCGGCGGATCGCCTCGGCTGCCAGCACCTGCCGGGCCCGCGCCCTGGCCCGGGCCGGGTCGGCACGCAGTTCGCCCAACACGACATCGGGGTCGGCGCCGCACCGCACCGCCAGCTGCACGGCCAGCTCCTGCAACGGCCGCTCAGAGGGGGTGAAGCACACCTGCGGCCACGACGAGCAACCGCTGGGATCGTCGGCGGTGGCGGTCAGGGCGGGCAGCAGCCCGGCGTGCAGCAGCGACGACTTGCCCGCCCCGGAGGCGCCGGTCACCATGATCAGACCGCCGTCCGGGCGCTCGGTGGTGGCCATCGCCTGCAGCCGGGCGGTGGCCTGGCCCCGCCCGTGGAACAGCGTCGCCTGCTCCGGGCCGAACGGCGCCAGCCCCTGATAGGGACAGCCGTCGGCCCACACCAGGGCGCTGCTCGCTGCGGGCAACGTGCGCAGCCGGCCAGGGCCGGTGCCGAGAAGCGCCCACCAGGCGTCACGGTCGGGGAGGGTGTCGATCAGGGTGATCGGCACGATGGTCAGGTCTGAGGCGCCCTGACGCGGCGCGTGTTCCGACACCACCCCAACGACCAGGTCGCCGGCCAGCACCGCTGCCCCGGACATGCCCGACCAGGTCGACCCGGCCAGCGTCGTGCCGGCCGAGGGCAGCGGCGGCCCCTCCGGGCGATGGCCGGTCTGCAGGGTGAGCAGGCCCGGCCCCGGCCGCTGCGAGATGGGGATCCGGCCGCTGACCTGGGCGGCCTGGCGGACCGTCGTCGCATCGTGGCCGCGCTCCAGGAAACGCGGGAACCCCACCGCGCCGCAGTCCTCGACCACTTCCAGCCGCTCCGTACGATCGGCGACGCGCGCGAACCCGATCATTGGCAGCAGCCCGATCTCCGCCGGCGCGTCCTCGGTGAGCTCCAGCACGGCCAGATCCGCGTGCCCGACATCTCCACGCAGCAGCACCCGCGCCCGCCAGCTCGTCTTCGGGCCGTCGGGCCAGGGGATGGCGCGCCGGACTTCGATGTCGCCGTCGGCGACGGCGTGCAACGAGGTCAGAACGTGGCGGCCGTCGATCATGAAACCCGAGGCGACCTGCCACTCCGTCCGGGTCCCCGAGCCGCGGCTGACGGTGAGCTGGGCGATGACCTCGACGAACCGGTCCTGGATCGCCACCAGCACGGCTGCCCCCTTGGCTAGCCCGGCTTGGCGGACGAGTGACGGGATACCTTGACCGGGTCACCCTGCGCATCGACGGGCGGCTGCAAGACGACGGTCACCTTCTGCACCCGGTCGTGCTCGATCTTGCCGCCGGCGCCGGCCTCCAGCACCCACACCTTGACCTTGCCGCTGCCCTCGCCGGTCTTCTTCACCCCGACCTGGAACTCCAGCGTCACCTCCCCGACGGGGAACTGGATGTCCGCATCAGCGCCCGCGGCGATCGCCTCCCGCAGCTCCTGACGGATCTGCTCGATCGCCTCCGGCAGCCCAAGCTCCGCCACACGCCCTCCCACCGCACCAGGGACCCGGCCAGGAACCCGATCTTAGGCCGCCGAACGCCTGCGGCGCCGCACTTCCCGCCGATCCCCCCACAACCGACACCAGATGACGATGGTCGCCGGTACGGCGGCGCTGGCAGCGACCGCGCATGGCGCCATCAGCCAACTGTCGGCAAGTTTCGTGAGCGGAGCGGGCACACTCCGAAGGAGGCCAGCTCAGTGAGGCGGTCAGGGAGGGACGGTTCATGGAAGCAGCCGAACCGGACGGCGACCCCCCGTTGACGGGCTTCAGCGACGCGCAACGCCTGCAGGCGCTCGAACGCTGGCGGCTGCTGCGGCCCCACCTCCAAGACGATGTCCCGCTGGCCCGCATCGCCGCCTCCTGCGGGGTCCCCAAGCGGACGTTGCGCCGGTGGCGCGCCGCCTATCAGGCCAGCGGCCTGGCCGCGCTGGTGCGCCGGTCGCGTTCGGACCGCGGCCGAGCACGGATGCCCGAGCCGTTGCGGCTGCTGATCGAGGGCCTGGCGCTGCGGCCGCCCCGCCAGAGTGTGGCGGTGATCCACCGGCAGGCCGCCAGCGTCGCCACCGCGCAGGGCTGGCCGGTCCCCGCCTACTCCACGGTGCACGAGATCGTCCGCAACCTCGACCCGGCGCTGGTGGCGCTCGGAGTGGAGGGCAGCAAACGCTACCGGGAGGTGTATGAGCTGGTGCATCGCAGGGAAGCGTCCCAGCCGAACCAGGTCTGGCAGGCCGACCACACCGAGCTGGACCTGTGGGTGCTGGACCCCAAGGGGCAACCGGCCCGGCCGTGGCTGACCACCATCGAGGACGACCACTCCCACGCGATCGCCGGGTACGCGGTCAACCTGGAGGCGCCCTCGGCGCTGTCCACCGCGCTGGCCTTCCGGCAGGCGATCTGGCGCAAGGCCGAACCGGGCTGGCACGTGTGCGGCATCCCCGAGATCTTCCGCCTCGACCACGGCCCGGATTTCACCTCCGCCCATCTGGAACAGGTGATGGCCGACCTGCGCGTGCGGCCGGTGTTCAGCAAGAAGGGCCAGCCGCACGGCCACGGCAAGATCGAACGGTTCATGGAGACCATGAACCAGATGTGCCTGGCCCACCTGCCCGGCTACGCCCCCAAGGGCAGCACCGGCCGCGCCGCCCAAGCCCCCCTGACCCCGCCCAGCGCTGACGACTCCACGGCGCGCGCGTACACCACCGACCGTCCCCCACCCGCGTCTGAGCCCGGCCCCGCTCCCGCGAACCGATCCGAGCCGGCGCCCGCGCCGCTCCTGGTGACCAAGGAGCACCGCAGGTTCGGCGAGTTCGCCGAAGCCGTCCGCCGCAAACGCTACATCGGCCTGTGCTACGGCGGCCCGGGCGTCGACAAGACCGAATCCGCCCGCGCCTACACCCGCTGGGACCAGCTCGCCCCGCACTTCAACGGGCAGGGATCGGCCGCCGCGCCCGAGGCCGACAACGTGCTGGCCGGCCGTGCCGTCATGTACACCCCCAAGGTCCACAGCACCCCGGACAAGCTCGACAAGGAGATCTCCCTGCTGTGCGACCGGCCCGGCCGCACCGTCGACCTCATGCTGCAGACCGGCCGGGGCAACGGCGACAACTCTTCACCTCAGACCAGCTCCACCGGTGCCGAGCTCCTGATCGTGGACGAGGCCGACCGGCTCAAAACAGCTGGGCTCGAACAGCTCCGCGATCATCATGACCGCACCGGCATCGGTGTGATCCTTATCGGCATGCCCGGCATCGAAAAGCGCCTGGCCCGCTACCCCCAGCTCTACTCCCGGGTCGGCTTCATCCACCACTACAAACCCCTCTCCGCCGACGAACAGGCGCACGTCCTGGACCGCAAATGGCCCCATCTGGGCCTTGGCGCGAGCGACGATTTCGCCACGACCGAGGCCATCGCCGCCATCACCCGCATCACCAGCGGAAATTTCCGCCTCATCACCCGCCTCGTCGACCAGATCGAACGCGTCCTGGAGATTAACCAGCTGAGCACCGTGACCAAGGAAGTCGTCGAAGCCGCCCGTGAGAACCTGATCATCGGCGTCATGTGAGGCTCCCGCCTCGAACTCGCGACCCACCACATCGACAACCCCGGCCCCGCCACGGCGGGGCCGTACTCGTACCGCCACGAGATCACGTCCGGCCAAATAGCACTGGAGATCCCGGCCATTTACCGCCGGAACTTACAAGCAAACAGCCCCAGCCTCAGCCGGATGACATCAGCCTGAGACAAATCGCGATGACATCCGGCTGAGACAATCAGCATCTGCTCAGCTCATGGCATCGTCAGATGACGGATGAACCGGGATCCCACACTTCGGGGGTTCGTGGAGACCTTACGCCCGGACGAGCGCTCCCGCGGCCGTGGAACGATCAGCCGCGGGAGGTTATCTGCTGCACGGCCCAGCCGTTGCCGTCCGGGTCCTTGAAGAAGACGAATCCCACGTTGTCGAGGTCGTCCCCCTCACGGCTCGGGCGGGCGCCCGACGGGCCCAGCACCTGGACCTCGCTCACCTCTACGCTTCGCTCGACGAGGTGCGCACGGGCCGCGTGGACGTCCGAGACCACCAGTTGCGGGCCCTGGAGCGAGCCCGGCTCCATGGCGACGAACCCCTTCCCCAGGACGATCGAGCAGCCGGACCCCGGAGGAGTGAGCTGGACGAGTTGGGGTCCGCCGTCGATCCGGGTGTCGTGGTCCACCGTGAAGCCGAGCTTCTCCGCGTAGAAGTCCTTGGCACGGTCGATGTCACTGACCGGGACCACGACCACTTCCAGGGTCCAGTTCACGAGTTCGCTCCTTCTGCCGGCGGCACCTGTTGCGGAGGTGCGGCTCACGGCGGCAACGGCACGACCGGCCCTGTCGCCGCGACCTCGCCCGCCTTCTCAGGCCGGCGAGTCCCGCGAACATGAGTCGAGCCGGTCGGCGCCCACCCTTCGATAACCTATTCGTTCTATAACCATTCGGTTTTCTACAGGCCCGTGTGGCGGCTGTCAACCGCCGCCGACCTCAGACCCCACGCCCGGAACGCCCGCTCAGGTGTCCGCGCCGATCACCCGCGCGGCGGCGAGGTAGGCGGCGAGCAGGCTCTCGGCGACCGCCGTCACGGTCTCGTCTCCGGGCAGGAAGTACGGGCTGTGCAGCCCTGCGGTCGTGTCGGTGCCCACGAACAGCATCAGCGACGGCACGACCGACGCGAAGTGGGCGAAGTCGTCGGCGCCGCAGGAGCGCAGCGTCGCCGGCATGTGGTGGGCGACCTCGACGAGGATGCGGCCGGTCTCCTCGGCGAGCCGGGCGTCGTTGACGAGCACCGGCTCCCCGTTCGCGATCCGTACCTCCGCCTCGCAGCCGTGGACACGGGCGACCCCCTCGACGACCTCGCGGAAGCGGTGGTGCAGCTGCCGACGCCAGGGCTCCGACATCGTACGAAGGGTGCCGCGCGCCGCGGCCTGTCCCGGGATCGCGTTGGGGGCGTTGCCCGCCGACACGGTCCCGAAGGTGACCACGGTCGGCGTCATCGGGTCGGCGTCGCGGCTCACGAGCTGCTGCGCGGCCACGATGATCTGGGCGAGCGCGAGAACCGAATCACTCGACAGGTGGGGGTAGGCCGCGTGTCCGCCCTGCCCGCGGACGACGACGGCGAACTCGTCGGAGGAGGCGTTGACCGCGCCGGGGGTGCAGGCCGTCTCACCCGCGCCGAGCACCGGCTGGACGTGTGCCGCGATCATCGCGCCGACCTGGTTCCTGCGCAGCGCGCCCGACTCGACGATGTCCCTGGCACCGGAGGGAGGGGTCTCCTCACGCGGCTGCAGCACCGCGACCATCGGCGCCGGCGCCCGTACCCTGTCGACCGCCCTGGTCAGCGCGACCAGGGCCGCGAGGTGCACGTCGTGGCCGCAGGCGTGCATCGCGCCGTTGCGCGAGGCCCAGGGAACGTTCGTCTCCTCGGGGATCGGCAGGGCGTCCAGCTCTCCACGTACCCCGACGGCGAGTCCCTCGCCGCCGACCCGCAGGAGCGCGCCGGTCACGGCCACCCGCTCCATCGCGCTGCCCTCGGGCAGCGCGTCCAGCACACGCTTGAGGGTCGGCTCCTCCTTTCCCGAGACACACGGCTCGGCGTGCAGTTCCCGCCGTAGCTGGAAGGCGGCGGGCATTTCGGCGTGGAGGGCGGCACGGAGCCGCTCACGAACCTCGTTCATCGCCCCTCCCCGGGCCGGGGGGCGTCGTGGCCGACCCTCACGCGCCCTCCTGTGCGAGCGCGCGGACATGGGTGCCGATCATGGATCTCCCTCTGCTGTGCGTGGTGCCGTTCTCGTGGTGCTTGGGTGAGGCGGGGCCGTTCCCAAGGAAATGTCATGCCCGAATATCCCCTCCGGCTCACCCGCCGATCGATCTATCCCCTCCGGCTCACCCGCCGACCGGTCGCTCCACCTCACCGGGCGCCTCGCCCGTCATCGTGCCCGCGCCCTTCCCCCGGACGGCGTACGCGAGGGTGAGGGTGACAACGGCGATCGGGAAGACGGCGGCGACGAGGATGCCGGTGCGCAGACCGGAGCCGCCGTCGTCGGGGAGCGCGGCCGACAGGGTGGCGAGAAACCCGTCGGCGGCGGCGGAGGCGTCCGCGGCGGCTCCGGCGATCCAGGGGCCGACCGCGCCACCGGCGTCCCCGAAGACGGCGAGCACGCCGAACATCGCGGCGCCGCCGAGGGGGAAGCGGGCCGCGGCGAGGCTGAAGGTGCCAGGCCACAGGAGGCTGACGGCGAGGCCGCACACCGCGCAGCCGATGAGGCTGACCACCGGGTTGGAGGACAGGCAGACGACGAGGTAGCAGACGGTCGCCAGCGCGCCGCACGCGGCCATCGCGGGAACCAGCGGGATCTTCTCACCCCACAGGCCGTAGACGATGCGGCCGATCCCCATCAGGACCGCGAACAGGCACGGACCCGCCAGGTCGCCCCACACCTTGGAGACCCCCAGCCCTTCCTCGGCGAAGAGGGAGGACCACTGCGACATGGTCAGCTCGGCCGCGCCCGCGCTGAGCATCAGCACGAGGGCGGCGGCGAAGGCGGGGGCCCCGAAGAGCGCCCGCAGGGAGGTGCGGTGCTCGTCGGGTACGGTCGCGGGCAGCGGCACCCTCAGGAACGCCACCATGTTGACCAGCGGGACCAGCGCCCAGGCGACGGGCAGGACCTGCCAGGCGTCCTGGCCGATCCAGGCCAGCAGCAGCGTGCTGCCCGCCACCACCGCTACCTGTCCCCAGCAGTAGAAGGAGTGCAGCAGGCTCATCGCCGCGGCCTTACCCTCCTGCGGGCTGGGCAGCGCGTCCACGACCGGGCTGACGAGCACCTCCAGCAGGCCGCCGCCGACGGCGTAGACGATGATCGCGACGCACAGTCCCAGGTACGGGGAGGGCGACATGACCGGGGCCACCGCGAGCAGCATCAGTCCCAGCGCCGACAGGATGTGGGCCAGCACCAGCGGGACGCGGTAACCGGTCCGGTCCACGAACTTCACGGCCACGATGTCGGTGACCAGCTGGGTGGCGAAGTTGAGCAGTACCAGGCGCCCGAGCATCTCCAGCGGCAACTGGTAGCGGGTCTGGAACACGATGAACAACAGGGGGGCCAGGTTGTTGACGATGGCCTGGGTGACATATCCGGTGTAGCAGGCGCGGCGGGTGTGGTCGTACGTCGTCATGGGTGATGCGTTTCTCTCCCTGGGGGGCTGACCGTCCCGCACACTACGGGGCGCGCCGGCACCGCGGGACATCCGCCCCCGACGTGCGAAAACACCAGGCCATCAGGAGGGCCGGACGGCCGCGCGGCCTTGGGCGGCTGACCCCTCACACCTGGCGGACGGCTGTCTTGGGCGTGGGCCTCTCACCCCCGGCGGACGATCGTGCTCCCGAGCCGCGCGTTCCCCGGGCGGCCGGGCGGTTTGGGGCGCGTGGCGCCTACTTGAGCTGCAGGACCGGGGCGACGGCGGAATGCGAGCGGGGGGAGGTGGGAAGGCATAGGACGAACCAGACGATCTTTCCCCCGGTGGCGGGATGGGCGACGCCCCAGTCGTCGGCGAGGGAGTCGACGATCTGGAGGCCCCGGCCGCTGGTGGCGTCCATGTCGCGGGCACACATGCGGGGAACTCCCGCCCCGGGGTCGAAGAGCTCACCGCGGACGAGGTTCTCGCCACCTCGGATTCGCAGCGCGCACGCGGCACCGCCGTACCTGACGGCGTTGGTGACCAGCTCGCTCACGATCAGCGTGCAGTCGTCTATGAGATCGTCAGCGCCCCACAGGGAGAGCTCTCGGCGAACCAGCGAGCGGGCGTCGCGCACGCTCGCGGGGACGGCGGGCAGCAGGCACTCGCCTACGTACTCGTGGGCGACCTCGAGGGCCGCCGCGGATGAGTTGTGCTGGAGAGACACTGCGCCTCCTTCTGATGGGAGCGCTCCCATGACAAATGTAGAACATCCGGTCACGTCTGGGAATTGATTCCTCCTTACTTGTTTCTATTAGATGTCGTAAGAGTGACGATAAGCCAGTTCGTTTCGTGACGTTTGGGGAGGATGAGGTCACAGACCCCAGCCGGCACCATCACTGCCCCTTCCGGGACACCACGCCACACCACCTGGGCGGATTCCCCGCCTTCCGTGAACCCGCCCGTGCCCTCGTCTCCCGCCCACCCCGGGACCACCGCGCCTGGAAGGGCCGCGACCACGTCAGCGCAGCTGGGGAAGGACCTTCGCGCCGAAGGCGTCGATGAAGGGAGCCTGCTCCTGGCCCACGTGGTGCAGATAGATCTCCTCGAAGCCCAGGTCGGCGTACTCGTTGATCCTGGCGGCGTGCCAGCCCAGGTCGGACGAGACGTTGACGACCTCGGCGATCTGCTCGGACGAGACGTCCGCGGAGACCACGTCGAAGAGTTCGGGGGTGTCGAGGTCCCAGCTGACCGGCGGGGAGAAGACATTGCTCCGCCACTGGTGGTGGGCGATGGCCATCGCCTCGTCGTCACTCTCGGCCCAGCTGAGGTGAACCTGGAGCGCCACCTTCCCCTTACCTCCGGCGTCCCGGTAGGCGCCGATGACCTCGCGCAGGTGGTCGACCGGCCCTCCCACGGTGATCAGACCGTCGGCCCACTCCGCGCACCAGCGGGCCGTGTCGACGCTCACCGCCGCGCCGACCAGCTTCGGCGGGACCTGGGGCCGGGTCCACAGCCGGGCGCGGTCGACGGTCACCAGGCCGTCGTGGCTCACCTCCTCCCCCGCCAGCATCGCCCTGATGATGTCGACGCACTCCCGCAGTCGCCGCGTGCGAAGCTCCTTGCGCGGCCAGCGGTCACCGGTGATGTGCTCGTTGCTCGCCTCACCCGTGCCGAGGGCGGCCCAGAAGCGCTCGGGGAACATCGCCCCGAGGGTGCCGATCGCCTGGGCGATGATCGCGGGGTGGTAGCGCTGGCCGGGGGCGTTCACAACGCCGAACGGCAGGTTCGTCGCCTGAAGCGCCGCGCCCAGCCAGGACCAGGCGAACCCCGACTGCCCCTGTCGCTCGCTCCACGGGGAGAAGTGGTCCGACGACATCGCCGCCCCGAACCCCGCCTGCTCGGCCTGGGTGACGGCTTTCAGAAGCTCTGCCGGATGGATCTGCTCGTGTGAGGAATGGAAGCCATAAGTCGTCATCGCCTCCGGCTACCCGGGAGAAGGCCGTCCATTCGGGCACACGCCCCCGACCTGGCCGTACAGGTGCCCCTCTCGAATGAGTGGCCGGACCGGATCCCGACAGGTGGCCTGCTCGGACGGGTGGCCGGGCCGGGCCCGTACGGGTGAACGGGCCGGACGGGAAGCGCGGTACCGCCCGAGGTCACGGACGGCACCGCGCTCAGCTCTTACCCGAGTCTCACCCGGTCCTCAGCAGGCCCCTCAGGAGGCCTCAGTAGGCCGACGTGTAGGTGACGAACGAGAGCCGGTCGACGCGGGTGGCCGCGTCGTAGCAGGCGACGTTACGCACGATCGCGGTGCCGGAGAAGGTACTCCAGAGGGTCTGCAAGTTGCAGAACTCGGGGCCCGGCCCGTACGCGGTGACCTGGACCTGGTCCTGCAGGAGCCCGACCTTCGGGAAGGTGACCAGACGCAGACCGAGTCCTGCGCTCTGGATCGTGTTCGTGGCCCCCTGGGAGTTGTAGTTCAGGCCCGCGGGCGTCGGCGCGTACGGGCCGGGGTTGGCCGGGTTGGTGTCGAAGGTGTAGGCGAAGTTCTTCGGCGGGATCGCCGCGCCGGTGATGGCGCGTTCACGCTGGTAGGTGAGGGTCCATCCGGTGTTGAGCGGCGCGTTCGTCGCGTTGTGGCAGCGCACCTGGACCGCCTGCGCGCCCACGCCGGGAGACCAGGCGCCGACCTTGCAGCGGGCGGGCTGGCTGGAGTTCACCGCGGTGACCTGGAGGTTTCCCGCGGCACTCGCCGAGCCGAGGCCCGGCAGGTTGACCGTCCAGACGCCCGCACCCCCGGCGACGGTGTTCACGCCACCGGCCGAGTTGAACTGGTCGGCGATGCCGGCGCCGTTGTGGTGCACGTAACCGAACGCCTGCGGTGCGGGCAGGGTGCCGGTGCTCTGCTCGAAGACGATGCTGTACGGGGTGAAGACCTGAGCCCCTCCGTACCGGTAGCACTGCACCGCCACCATCAGGTCGGGTCCCGAGGGGCCCCATTTCTGTACCTGGCACCAGTAGGCGTTCTGGGAGATCGCCGTGACGTGGACGACGCCGCCGTTGATCGCGAGCTGCGGGAACCTCACGTACGTCTGCCCGACCACGCCGGGGGTGACCGTGACGTTGAAGCCCGGCGCCCAGCTGCCCGCCTGGTGGTTGATGTCGGGGACGCCGGAGGTCACGTCGACCACCGCGAAACCCCACCGGTTGGGAACGGCGGCCTGCGCGCCCGTGGCCGCCGCTGTGACGCTCGCGGCGAGCATCGCGATGACACACAGGATTTGGAACATGACTCTTCGTAACTGTGGCATGCCGTACTCCATCGGCTTGGGGGGTTGGGCGATCGGACGCGACCGAGGAACCAGTGAGTGGAAATGTCTGGAATCACAGTTCGTCCTGAGCTCTTGATAACCCGCCCGTCCCCCCTTGAAAAGACCCAACCTGACGGGTGAGATGACTTCGTCTCCCCAGATCAGGTCAGGGTCCGGACCAGATGGCGGTCTTCTTCCCAGGAGATCACCCGGTCGTTCCTGCGAGTACCGTATGAACAACGCACAGCCGATCCGCCAGGATCCACGAGACGGGGTGTGAGACCGTGCCGGAGCTCGAACCGAACGTTCCGCGTGTCATGTGGCAGTTACTTGAGCCCCTGCACGCCGTCACCTACTTCGCCCCCGAGGCTCTGGCGGCGTCCGACGCGGTCGGCATGCGCGGTTTCTGGATGGGCTACTTCGCGTCCAGGGCGGCGCCCCTCGGGCCGGTCGGCCCCGGCGTCGTCACGGCGGCCTTCCACGGTTTCCACCCCGTGAGGGTCGCCAGGGCGCTCCCCGACGCGTGGACGTTCGCGACCCCCGGCGACGTGCTGCGCGCCAGGCTCGACGGGGCGGGAGCGGCGCTGCGGAACGCGCTCACCGACAAGGTGATCGGATCGGACGACATGCGCGCGGCGGCCGACCTCGCCTGGGAGGCCGCAGGGCTCGCCGACACCGCCGGTCGGGTGCTCGGCGCGGCCAACCAGGCGCTGCCCGCGCCCGACGAACCGCACCTGCTGCTCTGGCAGGCCGCGACCACGCTGCGCGAGCACCGGGGCGACGGGCACGTGGCCGCCCTCGTCGCCCACGGCGTCTCCCCCGTCCAGGCCCACCTGCTCAAGGTCGCGGCGGGCGAGACGGACCTGGAGCAGCTGCGTCTGGGACGGCACTGGGACGACGAGGAGTGGGAGGCCGGTGCCGCCGCCCTGCGCGAGCGCGGGTGGGTCGACGACTCCGGCCTTCTGACGGCCGAGGGCGCACGGGAGCGCGGGCGAATCGAGCGGCTCACCGACGAGGCGGCGGCCACCCCGTGGCGCGCCCTGGGAGACGAGCGCACCTCCGAGCTCGCCCTGCTGCTCCACCCGCTGACCACGGCCGTCCTGGAGTCGGGCGTCATTCCGCCCTCGAACGCGATCGGCCTGCCGAGCTCACTCGCGGAAAGCGAGGACGGCCGGGGGCTCACGCTCCCGGCCGTCCCGTCGCGGATCGGCTGAGGGGGATCAGCCGAACGGCAGCCGTACGAAGGACCGGTTACCGACACCGAGGCTGACGGTGTTGTTGCCGATGGCGTTCCAGACCTCGACCCTCACCCGGCCGTTCGACAGGTTGCCGAGCGTGCCAGAGGAGGACTGCGGGCCGGCCGCCTGCGTGTAGTGCTCCCAGCCGGTCACCGGGTCGGTCGCGAAGTAGGCGTAGGTCTCCACCCTGTCCCAGCTCCCGTCGCCGGTCAGGTCGTAGGAGACCCTGACCTGGGTGCCGTTCGCGATCGAGGTGCCCGAGTCCAGGAAGAGGTCGAACGCGGTGGTGCCGCCGTTGCGGTTGGCGGTGAGACCGGTCGCCGTGAAGACCTGGGCGTTGGTCGGGACGCCGTCGTGGTTGCCGTTCGCGGCGGCCAGCGTGACGCTGCCCGCCGTACCGGTCGTGCCCGTCAGCCCTCCGCCGCTCTGCAGGTAGCGCGTCGCGGCGAAGACACCCGGGGTCGGGGTGGGGGTCGGCGTCGGAGTGGGGGTCGGCGTGGGGGTCGGGTCGGGGTTCGTGGTGCCACCCCCCGCGTTGCCGCCGCTCCAGGTGAAGGCGCCGGAGGTCGCCGTCTTGCCCGCCGGGACGTTGAGCACGGTGCCGTTGGAGAAGGTCACCGTGAGCGGGCTACCGGTGATGTTGGACGCGACGTAGGTGCGTGCCCCGTTCTTGCTGAACACCTTCGCCAGCGGGTGGTTGGCGGTGACGGAGTTGTCCACCGTGCCGAGGGCGGCCAGGTTGCGGATCCAGTGGAAGGTGTGCGCCCTGCTCTCCCCCTCCTCGGGGGTGTAGCCTCCGGCGGCGCGCAGGTTCGCCAGGGCCGCGTCACCGTTGCCCAGCGCCTGGAACTGCCAGATGATGTCCTGCCACACCGTGGGCGGTCCGCCGTTGTTGCGTACCAGTTCGGCGTAGTTGGTGTTCACGTAGGCGGGGTTGTCGCCCAGGTAGAAGTGACCGCCGGTGATCGGGAGCATGTTGATGCCCTGGATCATCTCCGGCTCGGCGCTGAACCAGGTGGCGTACGCGCCGCCGCTGCCCCAGACCATGCCGACCGTGCTGTGGCCGAAGGCGGCGGGAAAGTTCTGGTCGCGCACGTCGAACCAGTACTCCTGGATCGCCGCGGCCTGGGTCGTGTAGATGAAGATGCCCGCGTCGCGGACGGCGGTGTTGCCGGTGGCCTGTCCCCACTGGATGAGGGCGTTGGCGAAGTTCTGGCCCTCCGACGACGACTCCTGGTTGTTGCCCGAGCCGAACGCGCCGTGCCCTGCCGCCCAGTCGTGGCCCGCGTAGATGTCGAAGTCGCGCAGGTACGGGAAGCGGGTGTCGGACCGGTCGTAGTTGTTGGCGTCGCGGATCAGCAGGTCCACCATGCCGCCGTACTGGCTCGCCTTCGCCCAGTTGGGGTCGAACTTGGCGAGGGTCGCGGCGGCGGCGATGTAGTAGCCGTAGTGGAAGTGGTGGTCGTTGAGCTCCAGGTCGGAGCCGTAGGAGGCCGGGTAGCCGAGCAGGGTCCCCCAGTTCTGGTTGTAGTAGAAGACCCTGGTCGTCTTGCCCGGTGAGGCGGTGAACCAGTCGTTGAGGCGGGTGCGGATCGCGTTCAGCGCGGCGGTGCGCACCGACGTCAGGTTGAGCTGGTCGGCGATCTCCGCGATGCGGGCGGCCCGGCCCAGGCCCTTGCCCGTCCAGTAGGTGTCGTCGCCCCGGATGTCCATCGGGTTGCCGAGTTCGGCGTTGAGCTGGTTGGTGACCGTGGTGAGGTCCGCCCCCGAGCTGTCGGCCACCGCGGGGACCTCGGGCAGGACGCCGGTGTACTTCATCGTCGTCCTGAACTGCGTACCGGTGACGATCTTCATCGGCCCGCGTGCCGACACGTACGTCTGCGCCAGCGGCGTCGAGCCGGTCAGGTAGTTCCACTGGTGCGGGTAGAGCGCGATGACCGTGCCGGTCTGGCTGCCCTGCCTCGCCGTGGTGGTGAAGGCGTACGTCGTGGTCAGCGTGCTCGCGGACTGGTTGTAGGCGTACGAGACACGGGTGCCGGTGACGTGCGCGTGCGCGTACTGGCCGTAGGTGCTCGCCAGCGCCGCGCGGTCGCCGCCCACGGGGAGCGCCGCCACGGAGAAGAAGTCCTTGCCCGCCAAAGAGGAGCTGATCGTGGTGCCGCTCACCGACCAGGTCGCTCCGGTCGGCGCGTAGGCGACGTAGTCACGGCCGCCGACGGTGAAGCCGATGGTGGCGCCGCTGTTGGACCACACCGTGGGGGTGCCCGCGGCGGTGATCTGCGCGTTGCCGCCGGTGATCTGGAAGTACGCGAACGGCAGGCCGTGGCCGATGGTGGCCTTCATCGTCCGGCCCCCGCCGCTCCAGTACGGGGTGACGGTCCAGTCGCTCCAGCCGTCGACCTTGACGTCCGGCGAGTTCAGGCCCGCGACGCCGACGCGGATGTTCTCGACGTAGGGGTAGTGGTACTCGCCGACGCCGGTCGCGGTGCCGCTGATGGCGGGGGTGGTGTTGTAGGAGAAGCCGAGGCCGTTGCCGAAGGTGTCGTACGAGATCGGGTGCGCGTGGAGCGGCTCACCGTACGCGCAGTCGGTCTTCTTGTAGAGGATCGACGACCACCAGTCGTTGGTGGGCACGGCCCCCGCGGGGGCGTTGGACGTCACCCACTGGCGGGGGTTGGTGGAGATGGAGCCGCAGCCGGTCGGCAGCGAGCGTCCTGCGGGGAGGGTGTCGGCGTAGCTGCCGGCGCCGACCGTGGCGGCTTCCGCGGAGCGGGCGGCGCCGAGGCCGAGCAGCCCGGCCACCATCGCGACGACCACACCGGCGGCGAGGCGGCGACGGCGGGTCCTGAGGCGGGCCGCCGACCGGGCGAGTCGTCCTTCGCGGGGGTGCGCACTGTCCGGACCCGTGGTCCGGATCGAGGGATCCATAGGGGGTGCCTCCGGGGAGAGGAATCGGGCTCTGAAGCTGACCGATACGAGAGAGCGCTCTCTCACCGAAAAGTAACGGGATGCGTCACGTCAGTCAATGTTTCGCGTTGGTAACGAATAGGTAAAGCGTAGAGGTGCAGGCGGGAGGGCGTAAGCCCAGAAAAATAGGGCGTTCTACTGCGCATCGCCATCTTTTCATCCACCCGTCTACCACATCGCCCCTCTGGTCGACGATCAAGAAATGGCCCTACCCTGATCTGAGAGCGCTCTCATAACCGACCGACGCTCAACGTCGGCCGGCCCCCGACGGCGCCCACCCCCTCCCGCCCGTCGCCGGTCGACCTCCGAGGAAACCCCTCCCCGTTCACCGTCGGCCACCCCCTTGGCGGCGTGAACCCTTCACCTGGAACGTCCTCACCCCCACGCCCGCACATGCCTGATCACCAGGACGGACGCAACTGGCGAGACGGCGACAAAAACAGGGCTGGACACAGAGAGTGATGAAGAATTACTGTCAGTGAGCACACAGGCACCCTCTGCCCCAGGAGACATCATGCGAAGCAGGAAGCTCATGACCGCCGCGCTGAGCGCCGCCGTCGTCGCGGGTCTGACCACGATTACCGCCGCCGCTCCGGCCACGGCCTCCGTGCCCACCGTCCCCGATGCTCCCGCCGCCGTCGCCTTCAGCGGCTACCAGATCGTCAAGCTGCCGAACGCCAACGTGCCCAACTTCCAGCGCCGCGTGGTCCACTGCCCCGGCGGGAAGAAGGCCATCGGCGGCGGCGCCGAGGCGCAGGGCAACGGGGCCATACTGGTGGGCTCCTTCCCCACCGACGACGGCAACGGTTGGATCGGGCTCGGTCGCCAGATCGGCTACAACGACGTGGGCATCAGCGTCTACGCGATCTGCGCCAACGTCAGCTGATCACCGCTCCGCGACACCCGCCATCCCCCTGGCCCACTGCGACACCTTCCCCCTGTGACACAGCCCCCCTGTGACACAGCGCCCGGGCCACCACGGCGACCACCGTCCTCGTTGTCGCCACCGCCCCGCCCATCTCCCCCGGTGATCGCCGTCCCCGCGATCACCACCGTCTGATCACCTTCCCCTGATCAGCGTCCCCAGGGAAACACCGGCTCCGGCCAGACCAGAAAAGGTCCGACCGGAGCCGTTTCGCGTTCCCCCAGAACCGTCCCGCGAAGAACCCTGCCCCAGGGATCGCCCTCGCTCCGAACCAGTGGAGACTCAGCGCGCCGAACGGCAGCAGGAAAGCTGGTGTCACACCTCATCTGCCGCGTACGGTGTTCGGCGCGGTGGGCAGATCCGGAATAGACGGGGTTGAGCGGATGAGTGCGGAAGAAAGGCTCGAACGGGCCAGGTTGCTTTACGAACGCGCGGTCTTCGACGGTGAGGCCGGGGTGCTTGAGGTGGCCGACCGGGAGCTGAACGCGGTCGAGGCCGGTCTGGCCCTGGCCCGTGGCCGGATCATGCACGCGCGTTTCTTCGAGGACGGTGACGAGGATCCGCAGGAGCTGGCGCTGTTCGAACGGGCGACGGAGCTCTACCGGACGCTCGGCGACCTGCGCGGCGAGGGTGAGTCGCTGTTCTGGATCGGCATCTTCCACCAGGTCGTCCGCAGGAACGACGACACCGCGGTTCCGTTTTTCGAACGATCGCACGAGCTCGCGGTGCAGGTCGGCGACAAGCTGCTGATGTCGTACGCCCTTCGGCACCTGGGCACCGCGGAGCACGCCGCCGGACGGCTGGAGACGGCGCGGGAACGACTGGAGGAGTCGGTGCGGCTCCGCCGGGAGCTCGGCTTCCTGCCGGGCGTCGCCGCGAACATGGTCGGGCTGATCTACATCGCCGCCGCGGAAGGACGCCGTGACGACGCGCTCGCGTTGGCCGACGAGGCGAGTGCCCTCGCCGAGGCCAGTGGTGCGAGGAACATCGCGCGCCAGATCGAGGAAGCGCGCACGCGAGTGTAGGCGACCTCACCTCTGCCGGGCGCGGGACTCACAACCGCCATGCTGCGCCGGCCCGCGCGCGGGCGGGGCCGGCCGGTCCGGTCACGGCCGCCTCCTGAGCCGGGTCATCAGGAGACGGCCGTCGGCCGCGTTCTCTCAGGAGCGCGAGAGCACCTCGTCGAGCTTTGCGGCGAACTCCTCGTGCAGGCTGCCGAAGGCTCCGTGGTCACCGGGGAACATCACGTGCGTCCCCCCGATCTGCTCGGCGACGACGAAGGAGGCCCGGTAGGGCGGCTGCCCCTCCGAGGCTTCGCCCGCCACCATCACGACGCGCGCCGAGGAGGCCCGCAGCGCGTCGGCGTCGGGGATGTATCTCACGAACGGCGGCACCTCGTAGCCGATGAAGAACTCCATGTTCTTCTCCATCCGCGCCATCGTCTCCGCCACCTCGGGAGTGGGCTTCTCCTGCTCTCTCTGGCCGGCCGCCTCCTCGTGCTCTCTGCCGGTCCTGTCGAACCCGGTGGCGAAGGCCTGCATCGCGGCTCCGGTCCCCTCCTTGGCGAACGCCTCCTCCACGTCCCGGATGACATCGCGCCAGCGGTCGCGGTCGGGCAGCAACTCGAACAGCGGCGGCTCGTGGGAGACGAGGGTGCGCACCTGCTCGGGGTGGCGGGTGGCCAACTCCAGGCCGATGATCGCACCGGAGCTGTTGCCGAAGACGTACGCGGGCTCGTCGGCGGTGACACCCACCTCCACCAGCAGGCGGTGCGCGTCGTCGGCGTGCGTCTCGATGCTCTGCGACTCGGGCGGCCCGTCCAGAGGGCTGCGCGAGTTGCCGCGCCGATCGTAGGTCACCACCGTGTAGCGGTCGGCGAGCCGCTGGGCCAGACCCGCGTATCCGGCGGCGTCGTAAACCCCGCCGCAGATCAGCAACAGGGTCGGCCCCGAGCCGCGGATCTCGTAGTGAAGGGTCGCGCCGGGAACCTTCAGGGTGTTCGTCTTGACGGGCTGCATGGTCGCCTCTCCTCGAAAATCGTCGGCCGTCTCGCTTCGCTGATCACAGAGAATCGGAGCCACGGATGCGTTCTCGACATCCCCACCCGCACAGTCGCAGCGCAAGAGTGTCTCCTCCTGTGGCGGGCCACCCCGGGTTGGCGGCGCGTGCCGGACCGCACCACCGCCACCGTCCTCCCCACTTCCCCCATGGGGGACACCACGCGTCGGGGGGGGGGGGGGGGGGGGGGGGGGGGGCGGGCCGGGCGGCGGGGGGGGGGGGGGCCCCCGGGGGGGGGGGTGACATAAAGACGGGGGGGGGGAGGGAGGAACCCCCCGCC
>NZ_JBITIZ010000005.1:0-5057 GCF_044459525.1 Streptosporangium sp. NPDC050284 | reverse complement strand
GGCGGGGTGGGTTCACCCCCTTTATGGGGCCCCCGGGTGGGGTCCCCCACCCCCCCCCCCCCCCCGCCCCCCCCACGGGTTGCCCCCCCCGGGGGGGGCCCCCCCGGGGTGCACGACGCGTGCGTAGTAGTGCGGTCCCATACGCCTATGATGCCAGCAGGCACCGACGGTTCCGGGCCGAACACGGTGCCCGATCAGCGGGTCAGGGTGGTCTCTTTCCGCTCGGTGTTCCACCGCGAGACCTCGTCCCGGTCGAGCAGTGCCCGTACCTCGTCGGCCTCCGGCATGTCCCGCCGTACGAAGATCTCAAGCGCCTCGGTCAGGCAGGCCGCTCCCCTGCCCGGCCGGCCGAGCCGGGAGAACGCCTCGCCGAGCGCGACGAGCGCCTTGCCCTGGATCCATTCGTCGCCCGCCTCCGCCATGAGGCCCAGCGAGTCCTCGGCACAGTCGACGGCGCGGTCCGGCCGTCCCAGGGCGAGGTGGGTCTCGGCCATCCGCAGCAGGGTCGCCCCCTCACGGACGCGCTGCCTGAGCCTCCGATACGCCTTGCGCGTCTCCACGAGCCGAGGGAGCGCCTCCTCGGGACGCCCGGCGTCGCACAGCACGACGGCCGACCGGTACATGATGTCGGGGTCCGCCCCGCCGCCCGGCTCGCGGATGGTGCGGTCGGCCAGTTCCATCACCTCCACCGCCTCGTCGATCCTGTCGACCGACGCGAGGGCGAGCGCCATGTCGCCCAGACCGGCCGTCTCACCGCTTCGGTCGCCGAGCCCGCGCCAGGCCTCGACCGCCTCGGCGTACAGCGCGATCGCCTCGGTCGTCGATCCGCGACGGGAAAGGACCGTGGCCAGCAGGTTGAGGCTGTCCGCGTACCGTGCCCGGTCACCCTCGGCGAGGCTGAGGTCCCTCGCGGCGACGCAGTCCTCGAGCGCCGCGTCGAGGAACCATCGGTTCGCCCGGAACCCTCCGCGCACGCACCGGGCGTGCGCCTCGGCGCGGTGTTCCCCGCGGGCCGCCGCCGCCTCGACGAGGGCTCCGGCCGCCCGCTCGTAGCGCTCGGGGGTCACGTCGGTCTCCAGCACGTCGGACGCCATGTCGAGCAGCCGTATCGCGTCGGAGAGGGCGCTTCCCTGCTCCTGGGCGATCTGGTGTACGCAGCTGATCACCCCCTGCTCCTCGTCCTCCGCCCAGGTCACCGCGGCCTCCTCGTCCGCGAAGGACGGTCCCGCACCGGCCGGCCGGCCCGCGTCGGACACCGGGGCACCCGGATAGGTGAGGTGGTGGGCCGCGGTCATGCCCGCCAGGTAGTGGCCGAGCAGCCTGTCCAGCGCGGCTCGCCGCACGTCCTCGTCGTCCGGTCGCGACCGGGCGAAGATCTTGAGAAGGTCGTGGTAGCGATAGCGGCCGGGAGAGGGCGACTCCAGCATGCTCACGTCCACCAGCGCCTCGCACACCTCCTCCGCGTCCTGCTCGTCCAGACCGAGTACGGCCGCCGCCGAGCCCAGTGAGAAGTCGGACGCGTCGGGAACGGCCAGCAACCGGAACGCCGACGCGTGCGCGGTGTCGAGCTGGTCGTAGCCGAGGGCGAACGTCGCCTCGACGGCCAGGTCGTCCACGCGCAGCTCCGCGAGGCGTCGGCGCTCGTCGGCCATCCGGTCGCGCATCCTGGCCACACTCCAGGCGGGTCGCGCCGCGAGCCGTGCGGCCACGATCCTGATCGCGAGGGGCAGGTGTCCGCACGCCCCGATCAGGTCCGCCGCGGCCTCGCGCTCGGCGGCCACCCGTGCCTCCCCCACGATCGTGGCCAGTAGCACCGTCGCCTCGTCGTGGGACATCACGCTCAGGTCGACCTGGCGTACGCCGGACAGCCCGATCATCTTCGCGCGGCTCGTCACCATCACCGCGCACCCGGCGGCGCCCGGGAGCAGCGGCCGTACCTGCGCGGCGTTCGCGGCGTTGTCCAGCACGACGAGTATCCGCCGGTCCGCCAGGGTGGAGCGGTACATGGCCGCCCGCTCGCCCGGCTCCTCGGAGTCGGGTGGAACCTCCGCCCCGAGGGAGCGCAGGAACCGGGCGAGCACGCTCTCCGGTGCGAGCGGCCGCGTCCCGGAGCCCCCGAGGTTCACGAAGAGCTGGCCGTCGGGATAGTCCGGCGCGAGCCGGTGCGCCACGTGGACGGCGAGGGTGGTCTTGCCCATGCCTCCGGCGCCCGACACGGCCGAGATCGCGAGTGCCGAGATGTGCCCCGACCTCAGGGCGGCCACCATCTCGTCGATCTCGGACTCCCTGCCGGTGAAGTCGGCGGTGTCGGCGGGGAGCTGCCGGGGCACCTGCCTGAGGACCGGGCTCGCCGTCCTCGCCTGGCCGAGGGTGGGGTCCGCGGTGATGATCCGCTGGTAGAGCTCCGCCAGCTCGGGCGAGGGATCGATACCGAGCCCCTCGGCGAGCAGCTTTCCGGTGTCGGTGAACACGCCTATCGCCTCGGCCTGCCTTCCCGCGCGGTACAGCGCCAGCATCAGCAGCCCGCAGAGACGCTCCCTGGTCGGATGTTCCCCGCAGAGCACGGTCAGCTCGGCGACGACCTCGGCGTGTCTGCCCTCCTCGACCTCCTGGGCGAGCCTGCGCTCCAGCACGGCGAGCCGCCGCTCCCCGAGCCGCGCCCGCTGCCCCTCGGCGTAGCCTCCCTCCAGCCCCGCGAGCGGCTCTCCTCGCCAGAGCGCCAGAGCCTCGCCGTATCTCCCCTCGTTGGACAACCTCTCCATCGTGACCAGGTCGCAGGTCCCTCCCGCGAGGGCGTATCCGCTGCCGATCGAGGTGATCGCCTCGGCGCCGAGGGCGGAGCGCAGGCGCGAGACGTACGTGCGCAACGTGCTCATCGCGGCGCGGGGACGCTCCTCGCCCCAGACGGCGTCGAGCAGGTGGTCGTGGCCGACGGCCCTGCCCTCGGCCAGGAGGAGGACGGCGAGGACCAGCCGCTGCTGGGGAGAACCGGTCTCCACCTCCGCGCCGTCGCGCCAGGCGCGCACCGGCCCCAGGATCGAGAACCGCAACCCGGGATCACTCATCCGACAGCGCCGTCTTTCCTTTGTTCTCGAACAGTTCCATGGAACCGACGCCGTTCTCCCGCGCCGGGGCACCGCCCGGTCGGCTCGGGGCCGTTTCGCTCCGCTGTGCCGCACCGTGGCAGCTCGCCCCGATTCATCACGATGAAGCATCGTATGGCAGCACATCGACCTTCGCCGGGGAAAACACCCTCAATCCACTCCTAGATGGACGTGTCCCCTATAGGAGTTACAGCTGTCCAGATCAGGCCATTGGTGTCATCGCTGTCAACCGATCACCTTTACCCCCCGTCCCCCTTAAGCCCTATCTGTCGTACGCAGGAGGCGAATCGAAGCGTCAGAGTGCGTTCTGCGAGCCGAAGCGCAGGAACACCGCCGCGACCCAGAGCCATCCCGGGATGATGAACGCCCGCTGGATGAGTCCGGCCCTCGGTGAGTCACGCTCCCAGGCTTTGCCGAACGCGTAGGAGGCGGACATCAGGGCGGCTGCGGCGATGGCGGAAAGAACCTTCCAGGCCACCTCCGGCAGGACGAACGCCGCCACCGCCGCCGTGACGGGCAGCGAGAAGAACACAACGGCTCCGGCGTAGTCATGCAGTTTGTGGTAGACGGTGACGTCTGCCGGATCACCCTCCGGCGTACCCGGCGGATAGCCCCGCATCGGGTCCATCCTGAAGCCCGATGCCACAAGGCCCAGCCCGAAGATCGCCAACATCCCGCCCAGCAGCGGCTGCCGTCCCGCGGTGGCGATCGAGACTCCGCCGACGGTGATCGCGGCGCCGGAGACGACGAAGTTCGAGATCTGGATCCACCCTCGGGCACCGAGGGCCAGGGCGCTGACCGGGTGACGTATCGGCGAATAACCGGGACGGGTCAGTCCGTCGATCAGGAAGACGAGCACAAAGAACAGGGCACCGCTCGCGCCGATGACGTATGCCACTTGACGTCCTCCGTTGTCTCGCACGCCATCGGTAAGGCCTTACCGCGAACCAGCCGGCCGGCCACGGCTCGACGCCGGCGCTTCGGCGGCCTCGGCCTCTCGAAAACCAAGAAACCCCAGCTCGACGTACGAGCTGGGGTTTCCGTGGGTGCGCCGCCAGGGACTCGAACCCCGGACCCGCTGATTAAGAGTCAGCTGCTCTAACCAACTGAGCTAGCGGCGCTTGACGTTGACAAGCCTACCGGACCCGGCGCCGTGGTCCGTACATGATCGGATATATGCCTATCCGGAAGTCTGGAGATGAGCTGACATATGCCCATCGGAAGCACCAGACGAAGAAACTTCGCCCCGCGCCGGGCGGGGCGAAATCCCGCGATGACCTGGCGCCGAAGGCGAAAACAGGGCGGAGCGAACAGTGTTCCGTACCGGCTGACTTGGGCAAATGCCGTTTAGGGCTTCTCTCTCGGGTACGGGATCCGAAGCCCGAGGTATCACATCAAGGGAGACATTCAGCTATGCAGCCTGAGATCTGGAACTATCGAGCCGACGTGCACACCCAGGAAAAGACGCTCGACGTCGCCGGGTACCACGTCGAAGCCACCGACGGGAAGATCGGCTCCGTCGACGAGGCGACCTACGAGGTCGGCGAGAGCTACCTCGTCGTCGACACGGGCCCCTGGATCTTCGGCAAGAAGGTCCTCCTGCCCGCGAGCACGGTGACGCAGATCGACCCACAGGAGAAGAAGGTCTACGTCGCGCGCACCAAGCAGGAGATCAAGGACGCCCCCGAGTTCGACGAGGCGAACTTCAAGGAGCCCGCGTACCGCGACCGTGTCGGCGAGTACTACGGCCGCTTCCCCTTCGGCGGACCCGGCACCGTCTGAGCGTTCTCCGATCCCGGGACGCCGGGCAAACGACATGAGAGGGGGGGGCCCCCCCGGGGGGGGCCCCCCCCCCCGGGGGGGGGGGGGGCCCCCCCCCCCCGGGGGGGGGGGGGGGTGCGGGGGGGGGGGGGGGGGGGGGGGGGGGGGGGGGGGGGGGGGGGGGGGGGGGGG
>NZ_JBITIZ010000004.1:186077-528401 GCF_044459525.1 Streptosporangium sp. NPDC050284 | reverse complement strand
CCGGTAGACGACCGGGTTGATAGGCTGGAAGTGGAAGCGCAGTAATGTGTGGAGCTGACCAGTACTAATAGGCCGAGGACTTGACCACAAAGCAATGTGCTTGGTCTGTTGCAGCGCTCTGTCCCTTCGCCGGGTCCGGAGCAGCGCCAGGCCAGGGATTGTGCCCGCGTCCACTAGGCAATTCTGAGACAACAAACGGTATGTGTTTGTGTGTTTCATAGGGTTACGGCGGTTATGGCGAAGGGGAAACACCCGGTTACATTCCGAACCCGGAAGTTAAGCTCTTCAGCGCCGATGGTACTGCACCGGGGACGGTGTGGGAGAGTAGGTCACCGCCGGACAATCTTTTACGAAAAGGGCTCCCACCATGTGGTGGGGGCCCTTTCGTGCTTTCACGGCCCCCCTTTTTTTCAAGCGGTGTCTCAGGACCGTCCAAGGGACGCTCGGGGCATTAGAAAGTCGGGGCTCGAGGTTTCGGCGAATGGGCTTCCGCTGAGGGGGCCCTTTTTGCGTTATGGGGAGTCTCAACTAAGCGATCTTCAGCTCCCACGGCAAGGTGCCGGCCGGCAGCTGGGACGACTCCGGGATTCTCTCAAAAGCCATCCGCAAAGGGTCCGTCGCGATGTCCATGATCATTCATGGGTGCAAGGGAAGGGCGTATGGACTTTCAGGGGCTTGCTAGGCTGGAAGGGCCGGGCCACCCCACCAGCGGGTGGCCTTCGTCGCGCCAGACCACGATAGGGCGGGGCAGCGATAGCGAACGGGGCGCACCCCGCGGCCGGAGACCGCCCGGATAGCGAACGTCTCATCCGAACGAGGAGATGGGACGCGCTCGCAGAGTGACCCAACGAATGGACCAGAAGTGAACAGTGACAACGGGCCTGAGGGCGCGGGCCGTCGCGAAGAGAGCGAAAACCGCGGATCCGGTGGCCAGGGAGGCCGCCGCAGCGATCGCGCAGGTGGTGACAGGGGACGTCCGGGTGACGGTCCCCGGTATGGTGAGCGCCGAGAAGGGCGCCCGAGTGGTTCTTACGGCTCTCGTGATCGTGGCGACCGGCCGTCCTACAACCGTGACGACCGCGGTTCCGGTCGTCCTCCGTTCAACCGCGATGATCGCGGTGGTGAGCGCAGGCCGTTCAACCGTGATGACCGTCCAGGCGGTGGCTATCGCGGGGATCGTCCCGCGTTCAACCGCGACGATCGCGGTGGTGGTGGCCGTCCCCCTTTCAACCGCGACGATCGCGGTGGCGAGCGTAGGCCGTTCAACCGTGATGATCGGCCGTCGTCCAGCCGTGATGATCGTGGTGGCGAGCGTCGTTCGTACGGTGACCGTGACCAGTCGCGTGGTCAGTACGGTTCGCGTCCCGATGGTGGTGAGCGCAGGCCGTTCAACCGTGATGACCGTCCGGGCGGTGGCTATCGCGGGGATCGTCCCGCGTTCAACCGCGACGATCGCGGTGGTGGTGGCCGTCCCCCTTTCAACCGCGACGATCGCGGTGGCGAGCGTAGGCCGTTCAACCGTGATGATCGGCCGTCGTCCAGCCGCGATGACCGCGGTGGCGAGCGTCGTTCGTATGGTGATCGTCCTGGTGGTGGGTATCGCGGCGATCGGCCGTCGTCTAACCGCGACACCCGCGGTGGTGACCGTCCTCCGTTCAACCGCGATGACCGCGGTGGCGAGCGTAGGCCGTTCAACCGTGATGATCGGCCGTCGTCCAGCCGTGATGATCGTGGTGGCGAGCGTCGTTCGTACGGTGACCGTGACCAGTCGCGTGGTCAGTACGGTTCGCGTCCCGATGGTGGTGAGCGCAGGCCGTTCAACCGTGATGACCGTCCGGGCGGTGGCTATCGCGGGGATCGTCCCGCGTTCAACCGCGACGATCGCGGTGGTGGTGGCCGTCCCCCCTTCAACCGCGACGATCGCGGTGGTGGCCGTCCTCCGTTCAACCGCGATGACCGCGGTGAGCGCAGGCCGTTCAACCGGGACGACCGGCCGGGGGGTGGGTATCGCGGCGATCGACCGTCGTTCAACCGTGACAGCCGCGGGGGGGATCGTCCTCCGTTCAACCGTGATGATCGGCCGTCGTCCAGCCGTGATGATCGTGGTGGCGAGCGTCGTTCGTACGGTGATCGCGACCAGACTCGTAGCCGCTACGGTTCGCGGCCGGATGGTGAGCGCAAGCCGTTCAACCGTGATGACCGTCCGGGCGGCGGGTATCGCGGGGATCGTCCCGCGTTCAACCGCGACGATCGCGGTGGTGACCGTCCTCCGTTCAACCGCGATGACCGCGGTGAGCGCAGGCCGTTCAACCGGGACGACCGTCCGGGCGGTGGTCGTCCCTTCGGGAACCGCGACCGCGACGGTGAGGGTTCCCGCACTCGCTATGGCCGGGACGACCGGTCCGGGGGGCGCGACGAGGCTCCCAGCGGCCAGCGTGAGGAGTTGCCCGAGCTCGCGCCGGACATCACCGCGGAGGAGCTCGACAAGGAGATCCGCGAAGAGCTGCGTTCTCTTCCGCTCGACCTCGCGGATCTGATCGCCCGTCATCTCGTGGCGGCCGAGAGGGCTCTTGGCGAGGACGACGCGGAGCGGGCCTACGAGCACACGAAGGTCGCACGCCGCTTCGCGGCCAGGATCGGAGTGATCCGTGAGGCCGTCGGTATCGCGGCCTACCGCGCCGGTCACTTCTCCGAGGCGCTCAGCGATCTGCGCGCGGCTCGCCGGATGACAGGTTCCGACTCGTTCCTGCCGATCATGGCGGACTGCGAGCGCGGTCTTGGCCGCCCCGAACGTGCGCTTGACCTGGTCCGTTCCAAGGAGGCCGAGCGGCTCGACCGCGTCGGCAAGATCGAACTCGCCATCGTGGAGTCCGGCGCCCGGAGAGACCTCGGCCAGAACGACGCCGCGGTCATCACCCTCCAGCGCCTTCCCGAGCTGCGTGACACCCGTCCCCAGCCCTGGTCGGCCCGTCTCGCCTTCGCTTACGCCGACGCGCTGTCCGCGGCGGGTCACGAGGGGCCGGCCACGGAGTGGTT
The DNA here is from genome assembly GCF_044459525.1 of Streptosporangium sp. NPDC050284. Classification (NCBI taxonomy): domain Bacteria; kingdom Bacillati; phylum Actinomycetota; class Actinomycetes; order Streptosporangiales; family Streptosporangiaceae; genus Streptosporangium; species Streptosporangium sp. NPDC050284. The sequence continues at coordinate 525,365 of NZ_JBITIZ010000004.1, read as the reverse complement.
CGGCCGGGCGATGACCTTCGACGAGGACGGCGAGACCGACGCGGCCGAGCGTTACGCGGAGCTGACGGGCGCTGTCATCGAGGACATCGAAGAGGACGACATCGAGGACGGGGAAATCTTCGTCGACGGCGACACCCGCGCCAACGATGACGCCGGTGCCGGTGCCGGTGCCGGTGCCGAGGGCGAGGGCGATGACGACGTCGATGTCGACGATGACGCCGACATCGCCGACATCGACGACGTCGCGGCTCTGGACGAGGAGATCGAGGCCGAAGACGATCTCTTTGACGACGACTTCGACGCGAATCCCCCCACTGCCGATGACGCTCCGGACAACGGTTCCACCGACGAAGAGCACTCTGCCGAGAAGAGCTCCCCTGAGAAGGTCTCTTCCGAGGGCGAGGCGGTCGACGCCGAGCGGAAGACGGAGGAGAAGCCGGGCAAGGTGGAGCACGCCGTCGGCCCTGCCTTCATCGAGCCCGACTTCGGCGACATTCTGAGTGACGTCTCCGACGCCGACTCAGATGAGGACGAGGATCCGCGCGAGGACGACGAGCAGGGCCAGGGCAAGGCCGAGAAGAAGTAAGTCCAGGGGACCTTCACCGCATTCCGGGTGGACGAGCTGGGCGCCCGGAATGCGGGAGGTGTCTCCATCGTTCTTAGCGAGGGGAATGCCAGGTTTACCTGGCGGGTGAATCGCTTCCCTGTCACCGTTCCTATGTTTGAAACGGTCAGGGCTTGGCCGTCGCCTACCTCCACAGAGGGAGGCGAGAAGCCGCTCCTTTCGAGGAGCGGAGGAGTCACAACGGCCCCGAGCTTTGCAGGGCACGTTTTCACGGCTGGATTCGATCCAGCCAGTGCAGGATTCCGGCCACGTTGGACGGGGCGCCGCTCAGCAGCTCGAATTGTTCAGCGGTCGCCTCGTCCGCCTTCAAAGCCGCGTAACGGTCGCGGGTGCGCTCTCTGACCATGGCAACGGCGTGATCCAGGTCCATGCCCTCCGTGTGGGCCTGACGGGTCAGGTCGACCCAGACACGAAGCTCCTCGGCGGAGCGTCCCAGGATCTCCTCCACATCCGTGACCGGTCCGTAGTGACTGAAGAGCAGCCTTTGCGGGCCCAGTGCTTTGAACAGGGCGATCGAGTCCAACGCGGTCCGCAGGTCGAAGTCCGGCGGAGGCGTGGCGGGACGCAGGTCGCCCGTCTCAGGGAGGTAGACCCCGGCCGCGTCGCCGACGTAGAGGTCTCCGGTGCCGGAGTCGATGAGTCCGACATGGTGTTTGGCGTGCCCCGGCGAGTAGTGGCTGTTCAGGGTACGCCCGTTGCCGAGGTCGATCGTGTCGGTGTCGTCGAGCGCGCGGATCCGTGAGGCTTCCGTCGGGGAGAGTTCGCCGAACAGGGTGTCGAGCTTGTCGCCCCAGACCATTCGCGCGCTCGCCATCAGCCTGGATGGATCGGCGAGATGACGGGCACCCTTCTCGTGAACCACGATCTCCGCATTCGGGTAGAAACCGGCGATGTCGCCGACCCCGCCCGCGTGATCCAAATGGATGTGCGTGACGACGACCGTGGCGAGATCTCCGGGTCCGACGCCCAGCGAGGTGAGGGCATCACGCACCACGGGAGCGGAGGTGGAGGTACCGGTCTCAACCAGGCAGGGACGGTCTCCGAGGATCAGGTATCCGGCCGTGATGCTGGAGTACCCGGCCATCCTCGTATCGATCTCATAGACGTCCCCACCGAGGGCGGTGATGTTGTCCACAGGCCACCTCATAACTGGAACCGGTATCCACAGAACAGTATTCGGCCATTCCGTCGCAGCTCACATCGTAGAGAGTCGTCCTCGACAGGCAGGATCGAGGGAGGATCGCATGGATCGTAACGAGGTCATTCTCGTGGGCCGCCTACCTGAGGTGGTCCACATCAGGCCGTTGCAGAGCGGAGGCACGCTCGGCACCTGGCGGCTCATCGTCCGGCGGCGACATCGCGGGCGTGGCGCCCGGGTCGACACCATTCCGTGCGCGTCGTTCGAGACCGATGTCATCGAGGCCGTGGCCAGTTGGCTTCCCGATGACATCGTCGAGGTGACGGGTTCGCTGCGTCGGAGATGGTGGGGAAGCGAAGGGGCCAAATCGTCCGGCTACGAGGTCGAAGTGCGTTCGGTGAGACGTCTTGAGCGCAAGGTCATCACGATCCTGGCCTGCGACGAGGAGGCTCCTGCGCCCGTCCCGCCTCGGCCGGTGCGCTCACTCCTGCCTGTGAGAAAGAGGGCCACGGTACGGGGAGGGGGGCCGCGGCTCATCCAGGCGAGGTCGGGTAACTGACGCCCTACCTACTTTCAGGGCATGCCGGATTCCGAAATGTCAGACTGATTTTCCGAGATCTCGGACCGACTTCCAAGACCTGGGAAACGCACGATTTCGGAGTTTCCGAGGGATCCGGCTCTTCTCAGGGTTCCGGCTCCCCTGATTTTTCAGGACCCTGACTTCGCGGAGGGCGGGTTTTCTCCGGAAGGTGTCCGTCCCGAGGGGAGCGTGCGCAGAACCAGACCGGTTCTGGGCTTCGGACCGAAGGAGGTGGACTTGCGAGGCACTCGTTCTCCCTGGGCCGCGACCGCGAGCACCTCGTCGACCGCGAGCGGGCGCAGAAGCACCGCGGTTCCACCGGATGTCCGCGCGAGCCGTACGGCGGCCTCAGGGTCGTGGTGGACGACGCGCACCGACTGTTCGTCGTCCCGCATCCCCCACACCTTCGGCAGAAGGAACTCCGCGAGAATAGAGGTGTTCAGCGCCCGCCACCTGGCCGAGTGCTCGGACGGCATGGCGTGTTCGAGCTGGTCGGGGTCGGGGTCGGTGAGAAGGTGGGTGGGCCCGCCGGCGGACAACAGGTAGGCCGGTCCGCTGGTCTCCTCCAGCGCGGCCAGACCTTCGGCCAGGTCCGCGTGGTCGTGCACCTGCCACGAGCCCCTCGCCTTGGCCACCGCCTCCTCAAGCGGCAGTTCGGGAATGACCCGGTGGATGGCCTTCAGATCCGGTGGGTAGGCGCTGGAGTCCACCAGGAGCGCGAGACCGAAATCCCACGGACCGGGCTCCGGGGGACTCATCGGGATCACCACTTTCGTGGACTCCACCGGGCTCCCCGGGGCTGCGGCTTCCGCGGGTTCCTCAGGACTCGCGGCTTCCACCGACTCCACGGGGGTGACGCCCGCCATGGGCGTCATCGATTCCACGGCTGTCGTGGGTTCCATGGACGTGGTTGTCGCGGCGTCACTCGTGACGGAGGCGCGGTGTTCCCGCTGGAGCGCGAGGTAGGTGGCGTAGCGGTGGTGCCCGTCGGCGATGAGGGCCTGGCGGGGGCGGAGGTCGGCATCGATGGAGGCGAGCTCGCCGGTGTCGGTGACGGCCCACAGCCGATGCCTGACCCCGTCCTCGGTCTCCGTCTCCGCCAGAGGGGGCCGGGACGCGGCGATGCGGTCGACGAGGTGTGTGGTGGCGCCGCCCGAACCGTCGTAGAGCAGGAAGATGGGTTCCAGGTTGGCCTGCGTGGTGCGCATCAGCGCGAGCCGATCGGCGACCGGTCCGGGCATCACGTTCTCGTGAGGAAGGATGATGCCCAGCTCCGGACCGGCCAGGCCCACGTCGCCGATGATCCCGCGCTGCAGGATGCCAGGACCCGACTGCTCGTAGACGTAGACCGCGGGTGTCTCGTCGGCGGTCAGCACCCCGTAGGAGAGCCACTGGTGAAGCGTCTCCCGCGCCTCGGCGTATTTGTGATGGTCGGTGCCGGGAAGGATCAAACGCACCACATTGTTGGGGTGAAGGTCGAGCAGCTTCCGCACCTCGGCCTCGTCGATGAGGTCGTACGGCGGCGAGGTGACTCCGGCCAGATCGTCGACCGTGAACCGCACGCCGTGAAACGGGCGCAGCACCAGCCCGCCGGGTATCGGCAGTTCAGGATTCGCCATAGAGGGCATGCTGCCATAAAGGCCTGAAACGGCCGGGGGCCGCTTCGAGTCTGCGATGGTGCCTGGTCCGTCAGGGAATCGGCCAGATCTGTCGTCTGTCGATGAAGGAGGCCTCACACAATGGTCCAAGGACGTGGCGGTCCGTCTGATTCCCCCAGCCCCGAGACGGGCGCTCCGGCCGGGGACGTCTACGAATGGTTCCAACGAGGGACGAAGCTGCTGGCCGAGGGCAGTCCGGCGGCGGCGGTCGCGCTGCTGGAGCGGGCGGCCGACGCGGAGCCGGAGTCGCGGAGCATCCGGGAGGCCCTCGCCCGAGCGCAGTTCAACTCCCGGCAGTACGCCGACGCCGTCGACAGCTTTCGATGGATCATCGACGCCAATCCGGCTGAGGACTACGCGTATTTCGGTCTTGGGCTCGCCCTGTGGCGCACCGGGGACATGGAAGGGGCTCAGGAGCCACTGGCGATCGCCGTCGCGATGCGGCCCGACCTGCGGCACTATGTTTCCGCGCTGAAAAGTGTTCGCGCCACGTTGCGCGCCCGCAGGATGTGATCTGGACGAGTTCGCCGCTGTGATCCCGAACGCCCGCAGGATGTGATCGGTGCCGACCTTGCCGGCGTGATCGGTACCTGCCGCCGGCGCGACCGGTGGGTGCCCTGCCGATACGCCCCGAGAATGCTCGCCCGGTTGATCCGTGTGGGTTCGCAGGACGTGATCCAGGCGGTTCCGCCGCATGGGAGCGGTGCGGGCGATGGAACGTGGGTGATGAAATGGGTCGGTGGACACGAATACACTGATCGACCCGTATGACACCCTTCTCCTTGACCTTGACGGGGTGGTGTACCTCGGGCGCAACGCCGTACCGGCGGCCCCGGAGTCCCTGCGCCGGGCGGCGGAGCGTGGTGTACGTCTCGCCTACGTCACCAACAACGCCTCACGCACCCCCGCGGCCATCGCCCAGCACCTGCGCGCGCTGGGCGCCCCAGCGGAACCCGAGGACGTCGTGACCTCCGCCCAGGCCGCCGCGCGGGTCGTGGCCGAGCGGGTCGAACCGGGCGCCGCGGTGCTGGTGGTCGGTGGGATGGGGCTGCGCTCCGCACTGCGCGTCCACGGACTGCGCCCGGTCAGCACCGCCCTGGAGGGTCCGGTCGCGGTCGTCCAGGGCATCGCTCCCGATCTCTCCTACGGCCTGTTGGCCGAGGGTACGCTCGCGGTGAGAGGGGGAGCCCTCTTCGTTGCCGCGAACGCCGACTCGACCATGCCGACGGGCAGGGGGGAGCTTCCCGGCAACGGCTCGATGGTCAGGGTCATCGCCACGGCGACCGGGGTGGAGCCGATCGTCGCGGGAAAGCCCGAGCCGCCCCTGCACCGCGAGTCGATGCTCCGTACCGGATCGCAGCGGCCTCTGGTGGTCGGTGACCGGCTCGACACCGACATCGAGGGAGCGACCAACGCGGGAGTGGACAGCCTGCTGGTCCTGACGGGGGTGGCGGGCCCGCTCGACATGCTGACCGCCGCTCCCCGGCACCGGCCCACCTACGTCGCCGCTGATCTGTCCGACCTGCACCGGCCCTACCCCGAGGTGCGGAGGATCGCAGACGGGTGGGCCTGCGAGGGGTGGAAGGCCCGCTGGGAGGAGGGCGCGCTCACCCTCGAAGGCGGGGGTGAGTCGCTTGACGGGCTCCGCGCGGCTTCCGCGGCGACCTGGGAGGCCGTGGGCGAGGGGCGGGCGGACGAGGACGCGGTGAAGGCGGCACTCGACTCCGCGCTCTCGCCGCGGGCCTCGCGCTCCGGCTGAGACGGCCGCTCGGCCCCGGGCCTCAACGGCCGCCCAGCCCTCGTCATCCCCCCTCGTCGCGACCTCACGTGCTTCCGCCTGATGCCGCGCCCAGGCCGGGAGGCCGGTGCCGAGCGGGCCGTCGCCCCCCGTGACCCTCTCCGCCCGTGTGATCCCGCCCTCGGGCGGGATCCTCAAAGGAGCTTGCGCAGGCGAAGAAGGTCACCGAAGCTGGCGTCGACCTTGATCCGGCCGCCGAAAACGGCCCGTCCCATGTCGAGGTCCCCGTTGACCAGCGAGATGAGATCATCGCTGCCGATGGTCAGTTTCACCTCGGCCTGTCTGCGGTCGTCCGAGGAAAGATCCTCGAAGGGGCCGAGGCCGCCGTGGTGGATGTGGCCGTAGAAGGTGACGCCGAGATCCTTGATGTGGCAGCTGATACTGCGTTCGACCACGTGCTTGTCGCGGCTCTCCCGGTCAACCTCGTCGAACTGCTCGCCGAGTTTGCGCAGTGCCACCCGGCACTCGTCGACGGTCGCCATCGCGTGGCGCTCCCTTCTCTTCTCCCTGACCGATCCGAATCCCTTTCAGGTACGGACGGTAGCGTTCCACATGAGTACGGCATGCAATCCGGCGCGGGGGCACCGGAGAAAGAGGCTTCCGCAATGGCGTTCAAAACATCGCAGGGTTATGCGCCGACGGTCGCCGACCTTAATGGGATGACAACGATCGAGGTTCCCGCGATAGTTCGCGGTTTACCCATCTTTGGAAGATCTCTCCCTTCCTCGCCCGCGCTGGACCGACCTGTGTGGATCGGCCGCTGCGGATCCCCCCGTGTCTGTGTGGATCGGCCGCTGCGAATGCCCCGCGTCTGTGCGGATCGGCCCTCGCGGCCCCCCTGCGTTTGAGGGGAAGACGGGGGCCGGATTCATGGCGTGGGGAGAGCCTGTCGAGGAGGGGAACCCGCGTATGGGCGGAGGAAAGCCGGAAAGGCGGGAAAGCCCGCCAAGGCGACGAGGGGCGCGGCTTCCGATACGGTCGGGGAATCCACGGGCGCGGCGCCGGTGAGCGTCGTGCTCGTACGGTGGAAGCCGCATTCGTACGGCGGCAAGGGCCGCGAAGACGACCATGACGGCCGAAGCGGCCAGGAGCGGTTCCGGAGGGGGCGCATGACGGACCTGCTGGAGGAGACGGGCGACGAGCGGGCGGACGCCGCGCTGGGCGGGCTCACCCGTCTCGGCGCTCTGCCCGTCTCCGCGCACGCGGACGTCTTCGAGGAGGTGTTCACCGGACTGGAGCAGGCGCTCGCCGCGGTGAACGGTACCTCGGGGCGGGAGTCCGCCTCGCAGGACAGCCCTTCGGAGCGGGCCACCGTCCCGGCGCACGGTGCCCCGGAGCGGGAACCGACCTCACCGGGTGGTGTGCCAAGGCCGGGACCGGCCCTGGCACACGCTCTTCCCTGGCAGGGGCGCGCCTCGGTGGACGGCACCCGGGACCGGTGCCCGTGAGCCGGCGGACACGCCTCGACAGCGAGCTCGTCCGCCGGAAGCTGGCGCGATCCCGCGAGCAGGCGGCCCATCTCATCGAGGCAGGCCGGGTCAGCGTCGGCGGCCAGGTGGCGGCTAAGGCCGCGACCCAGGTCGACACGGCCTCGGCGATCGTGGTCGCGGAGGCGGCCGAGGGACCAGACTATGTCTCGCGGGGCGCGCACAAGCTCCTCGGCGCGCTGGAGGCCTTCGGTCCCCTCGGCCTCACCGTGGAGGGACGCCGTTGCCTGGACGCGGGAGCCTCGACCGGGGGTTTCACCGACGTACTGCTACGGGCGGGAGCGGCCCACGTCCTGGCCGTCGACGTCGGGTACGGCCAGCTCGCGTGGTCGCTGCGGACCGACGACAGGGTCACGGTCATGGAGCGGGTCAACGTCAGGGATCTGAAACCCGACATGCTCGGCGAGGCACCCACGCTGATCGTCGGTGACCTCTCCTTCATCTCCCTGCGCCTGGTGCTGCCGGCCCTCGCCCTGTGCGCCGCGGAACGGGCCGACTTCGCGATGCTGGTCAAACCCCAGTTCGAGGTCGGCAGGGAGCGGGTCGGCGCCGGAGGGGTCGTCCGTGATCCGGAGCTTCGCGCCGGGGCGGTAAGGGGCGTGGCCGAAGCCGCGCGAACGCTCGGCCTGACCGTTCGAGGGGTCACCGCGAGCCCTCTGCCGGGCCCGTCCGGCAACGTCGAGTACGTCATCTGGCTGGGCAAGGGAGAGGGCGCTCCGCCGGTCCCCGACCTTGACGCGGAGATCGATCGAGCGGTGGCGGAAGGCCCCCGGTAGCCGCGCTCCTCAGCCCTCCGGCTCCCAGCCTTTCAGAACCCGGCCTCGGCCCTCCAGACCTCCACCACTCGGAAACCTCCTGGCCATCCAGACCTCAACTCCCAAATCCTCTGCCACCCAGACCTCAGCTTCCTCCCCCCGCCCCGGGGCGAGGATCTCCACGTTCAAGGAGAGTCGATGACTGCCAAGCGCACCGTGCTGGTCACCGCGCACACCGGGCGGACGGCGGCCGTCGACAGCGCCCGGATGGTGATCCAGCGGCTCGTGGACGCCGGGCTGACCGTGCGGGTCCTCAGCGTCGAGGCCGAGGAGATCGCCTGCGCGGGGACCGACGTGGTACCCGCGGGTCCGGCGGCGGTCGACGCCGTCGAGATGATGATCGTGCTGGGTGGCGACGGCAGCCTCCTGCGGGCGGCCGAGCTCGCCCGCCCGGCGGGAGTGCCGCTGCTGGGGGTGAACCTCGGCCACGTGGGCTTCCTGGCGGAGGCCGAGGTGGAGGACCTGGCGGAGGCGGTCGACAGCGTGGTGGACGGCCGTTACGACGTCGAGGAGCGGATGACCATCGAGGTCACCGCCCGCCTCAACGGCAAGCTGCTCGCCGACAGCTGGGCGCTGAACGAGGTCACCGTCGAGAAGAGCGAGCGGATGCTCGAGGTGGTCGCCGAGATCGACGGGCGCCCGCTGTCACGCTGGGGGTGCGACGGGGTGATCTGTGCCACGCCGACCGGTTCGACCGCGTACGCCTTCTCCGCCGGAGGCCCGGTCGTGTGGCCGGAGGTGGAGGCGCTGCTGCTCGTGCCGATCAGCGCCCACGCCCTGTTCGCCAGGCCCCTGGTCGTCTCTCCCCGCTCCAAGCTGGCACTGGAGGTCCAGCCGGAGACGGCGGGCGCGGTGCTGTGGTGCGACGGCCGCCGCAGGTTCGACCTGCCGGCCGGTGCGAGGGTGGAACTGCGGCGGGCGGAGCTACCGGTACGGCTGGCGCGGTTGCACGGTCTGGAGGACACCGGGGCGCCGTTCACCGACAGGCTGGTCGCGAAGTTCGATCTCCCCGTACAGGGGTGGCGGGGTCGCGTGAGGCCCTAGTTCGTCCGGGCGGGCGACGCCTCAAGCGCGTAGGATCGTGCCCTCGCACCGCACTGATGTTCGGTGAATTCGATGTGACGGGAGGGACCAGTGCGACCTGGAGTCGAGGAGGTCCGTATCCAGGGGCTCGGCGTGATCGATGAGGCCGTCCTGGAGCTGGCGCCGGGATTCACCGTGGTCACGGGCGAGACGGGCGCGGGTAAGACCATGGTGGTGACCGGCCTGGGGCTGCTGTTCGGTGGCCGTGCCGACCCCGCCCGCGTCCGTCCAGGCTCCGGCAAGACGACCATCGAGGGCACGCTGATCGTCGACCCCGCCGGGCGGGTCGCCCAGCAGGTGCAGGACGTGGGAGGCGTGGTCGAGGACGGCGAGCTGATCATCTCGCGCACGGTCTCCGTCGAGGGGCGCAGCCGCGCCTGGCTGGGCGGGCGGACGGTTCCCGTCGGCACGCTCACCTACCTGGCCGAGGACCTCGTCGCCGTGCACGGCCAGATGGACCAGCAGCGGCTGCTGCAGCCGGGCCGTCAGCGGGCCGCCCTCGACCGCTACGCCGGTGAGGAACTGGTCAAGCCGCTGCGTGCCTACGAGCAGGCGTACAAGCGGCACAGGGAGACCGCGGAGAGGCTGGCCGAGCTGACCACCAAGGCGAGGGAGCGTGCCCAGGAGGCCGACCAGCTCAGGTTCGGGCTCGGCGAGGTGGAGAAGGCCGACCCCAAGCCCGGCGAGGAGATCGAGCTGCGCGAGGAGGAGGAGCGGCTCTCCCACGCGGACTCCCTCAGGAGCGCCGCGGAGACGGCGCACCGGGCGCTGCTCGGCGATCCGATGTCGGGTGAGCAGGCCATGCCGGACGCCATCGCGCTGGTCGGCGAGGCCCGCGGGGCCATCGAGGCGGTGCGCGACTTCGACCCCTCGCTCGCCGGGATCGCCGACCGGCTCGCGGAGGCGGGCTATCTGATCTCCGACGTCGCCACCGAGCTGGCCGCGTACGCCGAGTCGGTCGACGCCGACCCGGGCAGGCTCGCGGTGGTGCAGGAGCGACGGGCCGCGCTCATCCACGTCATCCGCAGATACGGCCAGGACACCGCGGAGGTGCTCGCCTGGGCCGCCCGGGCCGCCGCCCGGGTGGCGGAGCTCGACGGTGACGACGACCGCATCGGCGAGCTCACCCGCGAGCACGAGGAGCTCACCGCGCGCCTCACCGAGCTGGCCGCCGAGCTGACCCGGGTCAGGACGGCGACCGCGGAGCGGTTCGGGCAGGCCGTGACCGAGGAGCTCACCGCGCTGGCCATGCCGCACGCCAGGGTCGCGGTCACGATCACCGCCGCCTCCGAATTCGGCCCGCACGGCGTCGACGAGGTCGAGCTGCGCATGGCGCCGCACCCGGCCTCGCCGCTCCTGCCGCTGAACAAGGGCGCCTCCGGCGGTGAGCTGAGCCGGGTGATGCTCGCCATCGAGGTGGTCTTCGCCGGCGCCGACCCGGTTCCGACGTTCGTCTTCGACGAGGTCGACGCGGGCGTGGGCGGCAAGGCCGCGGTGGAGATCGGCCGCAGGCTGGCACGGCTGGCCCGCACCTCCCAGGTGATCGTCGTCACTCACCTCCCGCAGGTCGCGGCCTTCGCCGACCAGCATCTCGTCGTGGAGAAGGCCGACGACGGGAGCGTGGTGCGCAGCGGCGTGATCGCCCTCGACAAGGACGGCCGGGCGAGGGAGCTCTCCCGCATGCTCGCCGGGCTTGAGGACTCCGAGCTGGGCCGCGCGCACGCGCAGGAGCTCCTCTCGATCGCCGCCGCCGACAAGGCGTGACCCGAAACAGGCCGAACACGCCGGATTCGAGAAGCGAGGCAGTACGTGAGGGATTGAAGGAGTAATCCTCGCGTTCCAGGGGAGCAGGTCTCAGGAGTATCGGGTGACGTATCTAACACGCTGCCGCCTGTTTGGCTCTCCCGGTCGTTCACTCTGGCAGGATGGGCGTGATGAAGGTGCCGACTGAAGAGCTTCAAGACAGGCTCGCAAGGTACCTCCGCCGCAGGAAGGTCACGGACCTTCCCGGGGTGACGGCAGTGGCGAGAATCGATCGGCGGACCAAGAGGCTGACCAAGCGCCTCAGGGCCGGGGAAATCGCGATTATCGATCACGTTGACGTTGACCGGGTGAGCGCGGAGGCTCTTGTCGCGTGCGGTGCGGCGGGTGTCGTCAACATCGCCTCCGGCATCAGCGGCCGCTACCCCAACCTCGGCCCGCAGATCATCGTCGAGGCCGGGGTGCCGTTCGTCGACAACGCCACCCCCGAGCTGTTCGAGCGGATCAAGGACGGTGACCTGGTCAGGTTGCACGAGGGCGTCCTTCACCTCGACGACGAGGTGGTCGGCAAGGGCGATGTGCAGACGGCCGAGTCCATCGAGGCCGCGATGAGCGAGGCCCGTGCAGGGCTGACGGTGCAGATCGAGGCGTTCGCGGCCAACACCATGGAGTACGTCCGCCGCGAGCGCGACCTCCTCATCGACGGGATCGGCGTTCCCGACGTCCGGACCGTGATGGAGGGCAGGCACGTCCTCATCGTGGTGCGCGGTTACCACTACAAGGAGGACATCGCCGCCCTCCGCCCCTACATCCGCGAATACCGCCCGATCATGATCGGGGTGGACGGCGGCGCCGACGCGCTGCTGGAGGCCGGCTACCTGCCCGACATCATCGTCGGCGACTTCGACTCCGTCTCCACCAAGGCGCTCACCACCGGTGCCGAGCTGGTCGTGCACGCCTACCGCGACGGCAGGGCGCCCGGACTGGAGCGGGTCCAGCAGCTGGGCCGCACCGCGGTGCTCTTCCCGGCGATCGGCACCAGCGAGGACATCGCGATGCTGCTCGCCGACGACAAGGGCGCCGATCTCATCGTCGCCGTCGGCACTCACGCGACCCTGGTGGAGTTTCTCGACAAGGGCCGCTCCGGCATGGCCAGCACCTTCCTCACCCGCCTGCGGGTGGGCAGCAAGCTCGTCGACGCGAAAGGCGTCAGCCGGCTCTATCGCAGCCGGATCTCCACACCGTCCCTGCTCCTGCTCGTCGCCACCACGCTGATCACCATGGGAGTGGCGATCGTCGTCTCCCCGGTGGGCAAGATCTGGCTGGACAGCGTCCGCGACGTCTGGAGTGGCTTCATCTTCTGGCTGGTCGGACTCTTCTCGTGATCGATTTCCGCTATCACCTCGTCTCCATCGTCGCGATCTTCCTCGCGTTGTCGGTCGGGATCGTGCTCGGCACCACCCTGCTCGAAGATCCCGTCATCAAGGCGAGCGAGTCGCTGGCCAACCAGCTTCGCGAGGGCAACAACGAGCTTCGCGACCAGGTGGACGCCCTGCAGAAGCGCGAGGCCGCCAACGACGCCTTCGTGACCGGCGGCACCGCCCGGATGGTCCAGGACGCGCTCGTCGGCAGGAGCGTCGTGATCGTCGAGGCCCCGGGCAGCACCGCGAGCGTGCGCGAGGCGGCGCAGCAGGTGATCGAGGAGGCCGGGGGGAGCGTGACCGGCCGGATCACTCTCACCGAGCGATACACCGACCCCGCCCAGGCGGGCTTCGTCGACAAGCTGGCCGTCGGGGCCAAGGCCGCCGAGACCGTCTTCTCCGTCGAGGACACGGCGCACGACAAGGCGGCGGAGGTGCTCGCCGGCGCGATCCTGACCAGTGACTCCAGCCAGGTGGGCAAGGAGCACCCGTCCGGAGCCGGCATCCTCGACGCGTTCCAGCGTGCCGGTCTGCTCACCGTCACCGGCGAGCCCGCCAGGCGCGCGGAGACGGCCCTGATGATCGCCCCGGCGGAGGCGTACGCGGGGGAGACCGCGAGTGCGCAGGCGGGCACGCTCGTGACGCTGGCGCTCGGCCTCGACGACGCGGGCCAGGGCACCGTGCTGGCCGGCACGCAGACCTCCGTCGCGCCCGGCGGGGTGATCGCCGCGCTCCGCGAGGACGCGGCCTTCACGGAGAAGGTCTCCAGCGTCGACACCGCCGATATGCCCGCGGGACGGGTCGTGGTGGTCTACGCTCTCCGAGAGCAACTCACCGGGCTGGCCGGCCAGTACGGCATCGGCTCCGGTGTCTCCGGCATCGAGCCCAGCGCGACGCCGACCCCCACGGTCCCCACGGCCACCTCCGGAGGATGATCCGAATGGCTCGTCGCGCTTTTCCCCGCGCCCTCGCGGGTGCCCTCGCCGGCGCGTTCCTCGGCGCGGTCGCCGCGCGCGCCGCGTACGCCGCCTTCACCCGCAGGCCTCCGGTCGGCGACACGGAGACCTGGGCCCGCACGAACCACAGGGGTGAGCCGATCACCCTGCTTGAGGGCCCGGCGTTCGTCGCCGGTGCCGGTGCCGCCGCGGCGGCGATCCCCGGGCTGCCCGGCAGGGTCCGCGTGGCGGCGCTGCTGGCGGTGGCTGGCGGTGGTGGGCTCGGCGCCTACGACGACCTGTACGGCGCGACCTCGTCCAAGGGGTTCAAGGGGCATCTGAGCGCCCTGGCCAAGGGCGAGGTCACCAGCGGGGCCGTGAAGCTCCTCGGTATCGGCGCGACCGGCCTGGCCGCGGCCGCCCTCACCTCCCGTCATCCCCTCGACGTCGCCGTCAACGGCGTGTTGATCGCGGGGAGCGCGAACCTGGCCAACCTCTTCGACCTGCGGCCAGGTCGCGCCGTCAAGGTGGGCCTCCTGGCCGGAGCGCCCCTGCTCGCCGCGGGGCTGCTCGGAAACGATCCGGTTTCGGCCACCGTGGTCGCGCTTCCCATGGGGGCCGCCGCCGCGTTGCTGCCCGAGGACCTCGGCGAGCGGGCGATGCTCGGTGACGCGGGGGCCAACGCGCTGGGCGCGCTGCTCGGGCTGGCCGCGACCATCACCCTGGGGCGTCCGGGGCGCCTGGTCGTGCTCGGCACCGTGGTCGCGCTGACCGCGGCCTCGGAGAAGATCAGCTTCACCAAGGTGATCGCGGGCAACCCCGTCCTGCACCGCCTCGACATGCTCGGCCGTCGCCCTGTGGAGCAGGCACCCGCCACCCGATGAGCACGAGGATCGCACGAGGGGTCGCGGGAGCGGCGCTCCTCATCGGAGTCGTGACCGTCCTGGCCAGGCTCGTCGGTTTCGGCCGCTATCTCGTCCAGTCGCAGAGCGTCGGCAACAGTTGCCTGGGCACCGCCTACAACACCGCCAACTACGTGCCCAACATCGTCTTCGAGCTGGTCGCGGGCGGTGTACTGGCCGGGATGGTGGTGCCGGTGCTGGCCTCGGCGGCCTCCAGGTCCGATGACGACCCCGAGGCCAGGGCGGAGGTGAGCAGGACCACCTCGGCGCTGCTCACCTGGTCGATGCTCGTCCTGGTGCCGCTCACGCTGCTCATCGTCGCGTTCGCGGGGCCGATCGTCGCTCTGCTCGTGGCGAATCCGGCCCCGTGCGACCTGGCGGACGTCGTCGAGGCCGGCACCGGCCTGCTCGTCGTCTTCGCCCCCCGGATGATCTTCTTCGGCCTGGCCGTGGTGCTGTACGGGGTGCTCCAGGCCCACCAGCGGTTCATGGGCCCGGCCCTGGCGCCGCTGGTCTCCAGCCTGCTCATCGTCGCCTCCAACCTGTTGTTCGAGGCGGTCAACGAGGAGGCCGCGAGGGACCTGTCGCAGCTCAGCGGCGCCGGGCAGTTGTCGCTCTCCCTCGGCGCGACCGTCGCCGCCGCCGCGATGGTGCTCACCGTGATCGGCCCGGTGGCCCGGCTGCGGCTGAGGTTGCGGCCCTCGCTGTCGTTCCCGCCGGGCGTCGCGGCCAGAGCGCGGAGTCTCGCCACCGCGGGTCTCGCCGTGCTGATCGCGCAGCAGATCGCGCTGATCGTCGTGATCCGCCTCGCCAACGAACTGGGCGGCGAGGGTGCGATCGCCGCCTACACCTACGCCTGGGCGCTGTACCAGCTGCCGTACGCGGTGCTCGTGATGCCGATCGCCACCAGCTCGTTCCCCGTGCTGTCCACCCGCGCGGCCGAGGGGGACGCGCCGGGTTTCGACACCCTGACCGCCTCCACCACCCGGGCCGTGCTCCTGGTCACGGGGCTCGCGGCCGGGGTGATGGCGGCGGTCGCCGTACCGGTGTCGAGCGTGTTCCTTGAGGGGACCCCGGGCGGCGACCCCGCCGAGATGGCGAGGGGTGTCGCGCTGTTCGCGCCGGGCCTGGCCGGCTACGCGCTCATGCTGCACCTCGCCCGCGTCCTGTACGCCTGCGGGCGGGGCCGGTCGGCGGCTGTGGCCTCGGTGACCGGGTGGGCCGTCGCACTGGTGGCCCAGATCGCGCTCGCCCGCACCGCGGGGAATCCGGCCGACGTGGTCGGGCTGCTCGGGCTGGGCAGCACCGTCGGTATGACCGTCGGCGGGCTGCTCCTGGTCGTCGCGGTGCTTCGCACCAGGGGAGCGGCCGCGCTGGCGGGGGCGCCACGCACTCTCCTCGCGACCGTGGCCGGCGGTGCCGCCGCCTGGGGAGCGGGGCTCACCCTGGTCAACGCCTTGGGTGCGGTGTCCACGTGGGAGTTCGTGGCGGCGGGCCTGGCCGCCGGTGTGGCAGGTGTGGTCGCTTTCGCGGCCGTGGCCGTGATGATCGACAGACAGGACGTCCAGGCGCTGGCGGCGAGGCTCCGCCGAGGGGCAGCGAAGGAGGGGGGCCTTTCCGATGGCTGATCAGGGCAGACGGGTGGCACTCGTACTGGGGACGAGCGCGGGAGGGGTCGGCCGGCACGTGGCGATGCTGGCCGGAGGGTTGGTGCGCGGCGGCCACCGGGTGGTCGTGGCGGGCCCGCCGAGTACGGAGCGGGCCTTCGGCTTCGCCGCGCTCGGTGCGCGCTTCGTGCCCGTGCCGATCTCCGACCGGCCTCGCCCGGCCGGCGACCTGCGGGCGGTCCTGGCGCTTCGCGCGTTGCGCGGGGCGCACGTCGTGCACGCCCACGGGTTGCGGGCCGGGGCTCTGGCGGCGATCGCGCTGGCAGGGACCGGGACAGGCCTGGTGGTGACCCTGCACAACGCCGCCACCGCGGGCGGTGCCGTCGGCGCGGTCTACGGCCTCCTGGAACGGATCGTGGCCCGCCGCGCCGACCGGATCCTGGTCGTCTCCCCCGACCTGGGGGAGCGGATGGCCCGCCTGGGGGCCACGCGTGTCGAGGCCGCGGTCGTACCCGCACCCCCGTTGCCCCTTTCGGGACGCGAGCCCGGCGACATGCGACGAGAGCTCGGGGTGGGAGATCGGGTGATCTTCCTCACGGTCGCGAGGCTCGCCCAGCAGAAGGGCCTGGAGACCCTGCTCGACGTCGCGAAGACCCTGCGCGGGGCTCAGGAGGCGGAACCTACGCGGGGAGCGACCCTCGTCGAGCCTGGGTACGGCCGGATCGCCCGGGAGCGTGCGCCCGAAGTCGTGTTCCTGGTGGCGGGGGAGGGGCCGCTGAGGGGGGAGTTGCAGGGGCGGATCGACCGGGAGAACCTGCCGGTGCGGTTGCTCGGCGACCGCGCCGACGTGGGGGATCTGCTCGGGGTGGCGAGGGCGCTGGTGGTGCCGAGCCGCTGGGAGGGGCAACCCCTCACCGTGCAGGAGGCCCTGCGGGCGGGAACGGCGGTCGTCGCCACCGCCGTGGGGGGCGTCCCCGCGATGGTGGGAGAGGCCGGGCTGTTGGTGCCGTACGGGGATGTCGCCGCGATGCGCGACGCGGTCGCGAGGGTGCTCGCCGACGACGAGCTCGCCGGGGAACTGGCCGGGGCCGCCGCCCTGCGGGGCCGCGAGCTGCCGGGCGCGGCAGAGGCGCTTGGGGCGGTGCTCGCGGTCTACGCGGGGCTCTCCGGCTGAGAGCGCGCGGGGTTTCGCGTGGCTCGTTCGATCAGAGAACCGCAGAAGGAGGGCACTCGGTTCCGCGGGGAGAAAAAGGCATGCGCCCGGTCCTCGGAGGGAGCCGAAAGAGCCGGAAGGGGCCGCCTACAGGCGATTTCGGGGCCGATGGAACAAGCGGAGGGGGCGCGAGGTTGGATTAGGCGACACCATGCCAGACGCCTATACTGGCGTGGTTAGGGGGGGAGTATCCCTTCGCGGCAGTCTCGTCATCACGGTGTTGTCTCGCTCCACGAGGCCCCCGGGGCTGTCGGTCCGCATCGTCGATCCGCTTCACATCGACCTGGTTCCACGCGGGCGGGAGAGACCTCCGGCAGTCTGTCATGCGCGCCGCCGGAGGTTTATCAACCGTGAATGTTCCTGTCTGGGTCTGGCTCGCCGTGATCGGCGGCCTCCTGGTCGTCCTCGCCTTCGACCTGTGGATAGTCGACCGAGGCGAGCCCCGGGAGTTCTCCCTCAGACAGGCCGGGTTCTGGGTCGGTTTCTACGTCACACTCGCGGTGCTCTTCGGCATCGGGCTGTGGGTGATCGCGGGTCCCACCCCCGCGGGCCAGTTCATCGCCGGGTATCTCACCGAGTACAGCCTGAGCGTCGACAACCTCTTCGTCTTCTACATCATCATGACCCGCTTCGCGGTGCCGAAGATATACCAGCACAAGGTGCTGCTGATCGGCATCGTGATGGCGCTGGTCATGCGCGGCATCTTCATCGCGATCGGTGCCGCGGCGCTGGCCAACTTCGGCTGGCTCTTCTACGTCTTCGGTGCGTTCCTGATCTACACCGCCGTCCAGCTCGTCCGTCAGTTCGGCGAGGAGGAGCACCTTGAGGAGAACGCGGTGCTGCGCTGGGCCCGGCGGGTGCTCCCGCACACCGACGACTACGTGGGCGCGAGGATCACCGTCAAGGTCGACGGCAAGCGCCTGGTCACCCCGCTGCTGATCGTCATGATCGCGATCGGCACCACCGACCTGCTGTTCGCGCTCGACTCGATTCCGGCGATCTTCGGCCTCACCACCGACGCCTTCATCGTCTTCACCGCGAACGCGTTCGCCCTCATGGGATTGCGCCAGCTTTACTTCCTGCTGGGTGGACTGCTTCAGAAGCTGGTCTACCTCAGCTTCGGTCTTGCGTTCATCCTCGGTTTCATCGGGGTTAAGCTGATCCTCGAGGCGCTGCACTCCAGTGGTGTCTCCTGGGCCCCCGAGGTGCCGATCTGGGTGTCGCTGTCGGTGATCGTCGTCACGATGGCCGTCACCACGGTGATCAGCTTGATCAAGGTCCGGCGTGACGCCCGCGCGGGCAAGGAAAACACCGCCCCGGCGAGTGTCGAGCAAGGCTAGCGAATCGGCGTGTGAGGCGCTTTGCTTGTCTCATTGCGCCTTATAAAGGCTAAGAGATGGGTAACATCCTGCCCCAGAGCGGGTAGACATACCGGTCTAATGCCGCAAGACATCACAAAGGTTCCCTGTGTCCCACGATTCAGCAAGCCACATACCAGGTCCGTTGGGCCTGGCACGTGGCGTCTCCCCGTGGTTGCTCCCGACCGTCGCCGCCGCCGCCGTGACCTCACTGCTCAGCCACCGTGACCGGCGCTGGGCGCTGGCTGCGGTTCCGCTGACCGCGCTCAGCGGTGGGATGCTCTGGTTCTTCCGCGATCCAGATCGCACTCCGGGCACCGGGCGGATCCTGTCGCCCGCGGACGGCGTGGTGCAGAGCATCGACCCGTGGCCGGACGGCCGCACCCGGGTAGCGATCTTCATGAGCCCGCTCGACGTGCACGTCAACCGGGCGCCGCTCGCCGGCACGGTCACCTCGGTGGAGCACGTGTCCGGGGGATACCTGCCCGCGTTCAACAAGGACAGCGACACCAACGAGCGGGTCGTCTGGCACCTGGACACCGCTCTCGGCGACATCGAGATGGTCCAGATCGCCGGCGCGGTCGCGCGCCGCATCGTGCCCTACGTGGCCGAGGGGGCGAAGGTGGCCAAGGCCGAGCGGATCGGCCTGATCAGGCTCGGCTCTCGGGTCGACGTCTACCTTCCCGAAGGAGTCGCGCCCGCTGTCTCCGTGGGCGAGAAGACGGTCGCGGGGGTGACGAGCCTTGACCACGGCTGACGCGAGCTGGCCGATGGACGAGACGGACGACGAGCCGCGAGGACCGGTAGGTAAGGCGTTTCGCCTCTCGGCCGCCGACTCCCTCTCCCTGGGCAACGCTCTCTGCGGTTTCCTCGCGGTCTGCGTGCTCGCCTGGTCGGCCATCAGCTCGCTGCAGGAGGCCAAGCCCTTCGCGGCGGACCCCCGGTTCTTCGGCACCGCCGTGGTGCTCCTGCTGATCGGCGCCACCTGCGACCTGTTCGACGGCCTGGTGGCGAGGAAATTCCGCGCCTCGGCGATGGGCGCGGAGCTGGACAACCTCGCCGATGTGATCAGTTTCGGCTTCGCTCCCGCCTTCATGGTGGTCATCTGGGCGGGGTTCAACCAGCAGATCCCCTTTCTGCTCGTGATGGCGGCGGCGTCGTCGGTGCTGCTGGCCGGCGTCATCCGGCTCGCGCGCTTCGCCTCGGTGAAGACCAAGAGCGGTGACTTCATGGGGTTGCCCATCCCGATGGGCGCGATGACCGTGGTCTCGGTCGTGCTGCTCTTCCCCCCGTCGGTCTGGACGATCCTGCCGGTCTTCGGCGTGGCGTACCTCATGGTGAGCCGGATCGAGTACCCCAAGCCCAAGGGCAACCTCGCCGCCGCCGTGCTCGCCTGGATGATGATCAATGTTGCCTGCCTCACCATCTGGGTCGCGGGCCTGGCGGGCGGCGACACGCTGATCAAGGTCGGGGCCGTCATGCAGATGACGATCGTGGCGGCGATCCCGCTGCGGGTTCTGATGTTCAAGCGGGAGAAGCGCAAGGAGCAGCGCAAGGCGTCCGCCGGGGTCGGCTGAGGCCTGAGGCCGCCCGGAGGATGTTCACCCGGGCGGTGGGGCGATGGTCGCGGACACCCCATGCCGCGACCCGTTCTCGCCCTGGAATGTCCCGATCTGCTTTCCCCGTCCGGCGCGGGTGCGTTCAATTGCCTCATGGCAACCGAGCCACATGAGCACACACGCACCTATTTCCTCGGCATGCTCGCTCGCGAGTTGGAGCTGAGAGGCATGAACGTGACGCTCAGGCGGAGCCCGCCGTCGTTGCGGGTCACCGATCCCGAGGCCGCGATGTTCAGCGAGACCCTCGACTGCGTACCGCTCGCCGAGGGCTGGTTCTACCGCTGGTCATGGGGCGATCTGGTCGAGCGGGTGGAGGACCCCTCCAAGGCCGCGGATCGGATCCTCCGGGTCTTCGGCGGCTGACGCCCGGAAGCCCGGAGGGAGCGGCCACGGTCTTCCCGCCGGGCGGGCGTCGGTCTCGGCCTCCGGTGGCGGTCACCGGCCGTGTCCGGGCGGTGCCGAGGGGCCGATCACGCGGAGGCCTGCCACGCCCGCGTCCGGTGGCACCGGGTGAGGGAGCGTGGCGAGACGGTCACCAGCCGCGTTCGCGCCACTCGGGCAGCGAGGGGCGTTCGGCGCCGAGCGTGGTGTCCTTGCCGTGGCCCGGGTAGACCCAGGTGTCGTCCGGCAGCCTGTCGAAGATCCGCTCCGACACGTCGGCGAAGAGCTGGGCGAACCGCTCGGGATCCTTGTTGGTGTTGCCGACGCCGCCGGGGAAGAGCGAGTCGCCGGTGAACAGGTGGCCGGGGTAGTAAAGGGCGATCGAACCGGGGGTGTGCCCGCGCAGGTGGATCACCTCCAGGCTGACCACGCCGACGGTGACCCCGTCGCCGTTCTCCACCTCCAGATCCACCGGCACCGGCAGTGCCCCCGCGTCGAGCGGGTGGGCGATCACCGAGGCACCGGTCGCCCTGGCGACCTCCTCCAGGGCCTGCCAGTGGTCGCCGTGCTGGTGGGTGGTGACGATCTTGCTGATCGGCTGGTCGCCGATGAGCTCAAGCAGCCGGTCGGGCTCGGCGGCCGCGTCGATGAGGGCGCCGTCACCGGTCTGGGTGCACCGGATCAGGTAGGCGTTGTTGTCGAACGGGCCGACGGCCAGTTTGGCGATCGTCAGGGCGGGCAGTTCGCGCAGGTCGGCGGGGCCGCCGACCTGTACATCACCGGTGTACGTCACGGATTCTCCTCGGACGGGGTCGCGGGAAGGCGGGGCGGCACGCGCTCCGCCCTCGTCACCATCATCATCGCGCCCGGCGGGCGGGACGGGGCATAAGGGGGGTGTTCACGTCGTTGAAATCGTGGGCCACCTGCCATATCCGGGGGGAGACCGTACTCTGGAGGCGGCGGGAAAACGACTCCGGACGCCGGTCCGGAAAGACTCCGAACGCCGGTCCGGAAAATTGTCGGCCCCTCTCGCTAGTCTTCCCGCGACTACTTCCAACCCTCTATCAACGACGTCGGGACTGCTGTGGCTGACCGCCTCATCGTGCGTGGTGCACGTGAACACAACCTCAAGGACGTCTCGCTGGATCTTCCGCGAGACGCTCTGATCGTCTTCACCGGGCTGTCCGGCTCGGGCAAGTCAAGCCTGGCCTTCGACACGATCTTCGCCGAAGGTCAGCGCCGCTACGTCGAATCGCTGTCGGCGTACGCGCGGCAGTTCCTCGGGCAGATGGACAAGCCCGACGTCGACTTCATCGAAGGACTCTCACCCGCGGTGTCGATCGACCAGAAGTCGACGAGCCGCAACCCCCGTTCCACCGTCGGCACGATCACCGAGGTGTACGACTACCTGCGCCTGCTGTGGGCGCGCATCGGAAAGCCGCACTGCCCGCAGTGCGGGCGGGCGATCGCGAGGCAGAGCCCCGAGCAGATCGTCGACCGGGTGATGGAGTTGGAGGAGGGCACCCGCTTCCAGGTGCTCGCCCCGGTGGTCCGCGGCCGCAAGGGCGAGTACGCCGAGCTGTTCAGCCAGCTCCAGGCCAAGGGGTTCGCCCGCGCCCGCGTCGACGGCACCGTGGTCCGCCTGGACGAGCCGCCGACGCTGAAGAAGCAGGAAAAGCACGACATCGAGGTGATCGTCGACCGTCTGGCGGTGAAGGAGGGCGCGGCCAGCCGCCTGACCGGCTCGGTGGAGACCGCCCTGGGTCTGTCGGGCGGGACGATCACCCTGGAGTTCGTCGACCTGCCCGAGGACGACCCCAACCGCGAGCGTTTCTACTCGGAGCACCTCTACTGCCCCTACGACGACCTGTCGTTCGAGGAGCTGGAGCCCCGCTCGTTCTCGTTCAACTCACCCTTCGGCGCCTGTCCCGAGTGCACGGGCCTGGGCGTCCGGATGGAGGTCGACCCCGACCTGATCGTGCCCGACCCGGAGAGGCCGCTGGGCGAGGGCGCGCTCTCGCCGTGGGCCGGGGGCCACACCAGCGACTACTTCGAGCGCCTCGTCGAGGCGCTCGGCCTGACCATGGGGTTCGGCCTCGACACCCCGTGGGAGCGCCTCCCCAAGAAGGCGCAGAAGGCCCTGCTGTACGGCCACGACGAGCAGGTCCACGTCCGCTACAGCAACCGCTACGGCCGCCAGCGCTCCTACTACACCACTTTCGAGGGGGTCATCCCCTGGGTGCAGCGCCGCCACGGCGAGTCCGACAGCGACGGCATGCGCGAGAAGTACGAAGGTTACATGCGGGAGATCCCGTGCCCGGCCTGCAAGGGGGCGAGGCTCAAGCCGGTCTCGCTGGCCGTCACGGTCGACGGCCGCTCGATCGCCGACGTCTCGTCGATGTCGATCGGCGACTGCGCGACGTTCCTGGCGGGGCTGAAGCTGTCGGAGCGCGACATGCACATCGCCGAGCGGGTGGTCAAGGAGATCAACGCCCGGATGGGCTTCCTGCTCGACGTGGGCCTCGACTACCTCACCATGGACCGGGCCTCCGGCACCCTCGCCGGTGGCGAGGCGCAGCGCATCCGGCTCGCCACCCAGATCGGCTCGGGACTGGTCGGGGTGCTGTACGTGCTGGACGAGCCCTCCATCGGCCTGCACCAGCGTGACAACCAGCGGCTGCTGGAGACCCTGATCAGGCTGCGCGACATGGGCAACACGCTCATCGTGGTCGAGCACGACGAGGACACCATCGCCGCAGCCGACTGGGTGGTCGACATCGGCCCCGGGGCGGGGGAGCACGGCGGCCAGGTCGTCGTCTCCGGCACCGTGGCCGACCTGCTCGCCTCGGAAGACTCGATGACCGGTGCCTACCTGTCGGGTCGCAGGACGATCGCGATTCCCGCCACCCGCCGCAAGCGCGACAGGAAGCGGCAGATCACCGTGAAGGGTGCCCGTGAGCACAACCTCAAGGGCGTCGACGTGGAGTTCCCGCTCGGACTGCTGACCGCGGTCACCGGTGTCTCGGGCTCAGGCAAGTCCACCCTGGTCAACGACATCCTCTACAACGCGCTCGCCAAGGAATTGAACGGTGCGCGCACCGTCCCGGGCCGCCACGCCCGGGTCAACGGGATGGACCTGGTCGACAAGGTCGTGCATGTCGACCAGTCGGCGATCGGCCGCACGCCCCGGTCCAACCCGGCGACCTACACCGGCGTCTTCGACAAGGTCCGCGACCTGTTCGCGCAGACCACCGAGGCCAAGGTCCGCGGCTACCAGAAGGGCCGCTTCAGCTTCAATGTCAAGGGCGGCCGGTGCGAGGCCTGCTCGGGAGACGGCACCCTCAAGATCGAGATGAACTTCCTGCCGGACGTCTACGTGCCCTGCGAGGTCTGCCACGGGGCGCGCTACAACCGGGAGACCCTGGAGGTTCACTACAAGGGCAAGACGATCTCCGAGGTGCTCGACATGCCGATCGAGGAGGCCCTGGACTTCTTCGACTCCATTCCGGCGATCAAGCGCTACCTGAAGACGCTCAACGACGTCGGCCTGGGATACGTCAGGCTCGGCCAGCCCGCCACGACTCTGTCCGGCGGCGAGGCACAGCGCGTCAAGCTCGCCTCGGAGCTGCAGCGCCGCTCCACCGGCCGCACGATCTACGTGCTCGACGAGCCCACCACCGGCCTGCACTTCGAGGACATCCGCAGGCTGCTGGGCGTCCTGGGCAAGCTCGTCGACGGGGGCAACACGGTCATCGTCATCGAGCACAACCTCGACGTGATCAAGACCGCCGACTGGCTGATCGACATGGGGCCCGAGGGTGGCTCGCGGGGCGGCAGCGTGCTCGCCACCGGGACGCCCGAGGAGGTCGCCCTCGTCGACGAGAGCCACACCGGCCGCTTCCTGCGCAAGATCCTCGGCAGCTGAGGGCCGGATTCGGGACCGGGTTCCCCCGTCAATACCCTGGACGAGGGAGCCCGGTTCCGATCGGGGATGACATTGCGAGAAGGGCCGCGATGAGCATGCAGGAAACCTCCGCCATGCCCGCGCGCAGGCAGGTGATCGCCGCCGCGGGGGCCGTGGCGTGCGGTGCGGCGCTGGCGGGGTGCGCGAGCGGGGAGTCCGCCGCCGCCATCGTGCCGCCGGGGATCAAGGGGAAGGTCATCGCGCGGACCGCCGACATCCCGGTGGGCGGTGGCAAGGTGATCACCAAGTGGAAGATCGTGATCACCCAGCCGACCTCGGGGGTGTTCAGGGCGTTCACGGCGAGCTGCCCGCACCGGGGGTGCGCGGTCGGAAGGATCGGGGACGGCGTCATCCGCTGCCCCTGTCACGGCAGTGAGTTCGCGGTCGACTCCGGAGAATGCCTCAAGGGCCCGGCTGAGGCGCCGCTGGTCCAGTACGCGCTGAAGGTCGAGGGCGACGGAATCATCGTGCTCTGACGGTTCGTGCCGACCTCTCCTCCGGGGAGGCGCGGATCCGCCGGGTCGGGCCTGGTTCGCCGGGGCCGAGGCCCGTGCCGAGGGTTTGGAGGGGGTTCTCCGGATGGTCCATGAAGAGGGCCGAGGGAGTAATTCTTCACAGTCTCCTGACACGATGTGCGGCAAGCTGAACCGTCATCGGGGTGCGAGCCGTACCTGAAGATGATGATTCTGGAGGATATAGATGACTGAGACGACACGTCGTACGGTGATATTCAGCGCCGGTGGGGCCGGGATGGCCGCGGTGTTGACCGCGTGCGGGGGCTACGGGGAGCCGGCGGAGAGCGGCGGGGACACCTCCGCGACCTCCGCGTCGCAGGCGCCGGAGGCGGCCGAGACGAGCGCGGGTGCCGACTCGGGCGGCTCCGCGAACGCCCTGGCCAAGACCTCGGACATCCCCGAGGGAGGCGGCAAGATCTTCAAGGACCAGAAGATCGTGATCACCCAGCCGGCCGCGGGCGAGTTCAAGGCGTTCAGCTCCGTCTGCACCCACCAGGGGTGCGACGTCGACAAGATCGAGGGCGACACCATCGACTGCCCCTGCCACGGCAGCAAGTTCAAGATCACCGATGGTTCCGTGGCGAACGGCCCGGCCACCGACCCCCTGGAGGAGAAGGCGATCAAGGTGGACGGCGACTCCATCGTCCTCGCCTGATCCCCGTCCGCCGCGAGCCTGCCGCCGGGGAACGTCCCGGCGGTGGCGGGCGTCTCACGCGGCGGTTCCAGTACGGCCAGGAGCACCTGTAGGAAGCGACGGGCGTCGCGTGAGGCCGTACCCCGGTCCCGGGCGGGGGCCGGGGTACGGCCCGGCCACCGACCTTGTCTGAGCGGAAAGCTGTAAGGAAACGTGTCGGTCCGGGCCGATAGGCTTTCCGTGTGGCGAGATCTGTGGGTGGTCCGGTGAGTTTCCGGCCGAAGCCGGGGTCCATCCCCGAGTCCCCCGGCGTCTACCGGTTCAAGGACGCGGAAGGCCGGGTCATCTATGTCGGCAAGGCCAAAAGCCTGCGCCAGCGGCTCAACTCCTACTTCGCCGACTTCGCGGGCCTGCATCCGCGCACCCAGACCATGCTCACCACCGCCGTGGACGTCGACTGGACGGTCGTCGGCACCGAGGTCGAGGCACTCCAGCTCGAATACTCCTGGATCAAGGAGTACGACCCGCGGTTCAACGTCAAATACCGCGACGACAAGTCCTACCCCTACCTCGCGGTCACGATGGGGGAGGAGTTCCCCCGGGTCCAGGTGCTGCGAGGCGCCAAGCGCAAGGGCACCCGCTACTTCGGCCCCTACTCCCACGCCTGGGCGATCAGGGAGACCGTCGACCTGCTGCTGCGGGTCTTCCCGATCAGGAGCTGCTCGGGCGGGGTCTTCAAACGGGCCGCGCAGATCGGCCGCCCCTGCCTGCTCGGCTATATCGACAAGTGCTCGGCCCCCTGCGTGAGCCGGGTCACGGCCGAGGAGCACCGGGCGCTGGCCGACGACTTCTGTGAGTTCATGGCGGGCAACACCGGCCGGTTCATCAAGCGGCTGGAGCGTGAGATGCGCGAGGCCGCCGTCGAGCAGGAGTACGAGCGGGCCGCCAGGCTGCGCGACGACATCCAGGCGCTGCGGCAGGCGATGGAGAAGCAGGCCGTGGTCCTCGGCGACAACACCGACTGCGACGTGGTCGCCCTCGCGGAGGATCCGCTGGAGGCCGCCGTCCAGGTGTTCTACGTCCGCGGCGGGCGCATCAGGGGCCAGCGCGGCTGGGTGGTCGACAAGGTCGAGGATGCCGCGCCGGGCGAGCTGGTCGAGCAGTTCCTGCTGCAGATGTACGGCGAGGCGGCCGCCGAGGCGCTGCCCAGGGAGGTGCTGGTTCCGGTCCTGCCCCCCGACGCCGGAGCGGTCACCGAGCTGCTCGGCGAGCACCGCGGGGCGCGGGTGGAGATCAGGGTCCCCCAGCGCGGCGACAAGAGATCGCTGATGGAGACCGTCGAGCGCAACGCCGTCGAGTCCCTGAAGCAGCACAAGCTGAGGCGGGCCAGCGACCTGACCGCGCGCAGCAGGGCGCTGCAGGAGGTCGCCGACGCCCTCGACCTGGACCAGGTGCCGCTCCGCATCGAGTGCTACGACGTCTCCCACATCCAGGGCACCGACGTGGTGGCCTCCATGGTGGTCTTCGAGGACGGCCTGGCACGCAAGAGCGAATACCGCAGGTTCTCCGTGCGCTCCACCGAGGGCGATGTCGCCTCCATCTACGAGGTGATCTCCCGCCGGTTCAAGCGCTACCTGGAGGAGCGCTCGGCCACCGGAGAGCTCGACACGGACACCGGGGCCGATCCCGCCGACGGGCCGGCCGCAGGCCCTGCCGAGGAGGCGGCCGAGGGCGCGAGCGGAGGGCCGGGCGCGGGCGACGGGCCGCCGACCCGCACGTCACCGGGCATCGACCCGGAGACCGGCAAGCCGCGCAAGTTCGCCTACCCGCCCAACCTCGTCGTCGTCGACGGAGGTCCAGCCCAGGCCGCGGCGGCCCGCAGGGCGCTCGACGAGCTGGGCGTGGACGACGTGGCGGTGTGCGGGCTGGCCAAGCGACTGGAGGAGGTCTGGCTGCCCGGCGAGGACCTGCCGGTGATCCTCGCCCGCTCCAGCGAGGCCCTGTACCTGCTCCAGCGGGTACGCGACGAGGCCCACCGCTTCGCCATCACCTACCATCGATCCAAACGGTCGAAGAGTGTCAAGGAAAGCGCTCTGGACGAGGTCCCCGGTCTCGGCCCGGCCCGCAGGCAGGCGTTGATCAAGCATTTCGGATCGGTGAAGCGGCTGCGGGAGGCGACCGCGGCACAGATCTGCGAGGTTCCCGGGATCGGCCCCTCGACGGCCGAGACGATCGTGTCGGCCTTGAAGGGGCAGAACCCATGAGCGAAAGAGAGCCCGCGTTCGTCCTCGTCACCGGAATGTCGGGGGCGGGGCGGAGCACCGCCGCCAAGGCCCTGGAGGACCTGGGGTGGTTTGTCATCGACAACCTGCCGCCCGGGTTGCTGTTCGCCATGGCCGAGGAGGCGGGGCGGGTCAAGCTGGCCGCGGACAAGGTGGCCGCGGTGGTCGACGTGCGCAGCCTCGCCTTCACCAGCGACCTCAACAGTGCGATCGAGGAGTTGGAGGGGCGCGGCGTCGCAGTGCGCGTGGTGTTCCTGGAGGCGAGTGACGAGGAGCTGGTCCGCAGGTTCGAGAACGTCCGCCGCCCGCACCCGCTGCAGGGCGACGGCCGCCTGGTCGACGGGATCGCCCGCGAACGCGGCATACTGCGCGAGGTGCGGGCGAACGCCGACCTGGTGATCGACACCTCCAACCTCAACGTCCACGAGCTCCGGGGGAAGATCGTCGCCTTCTTCGGCGGCGAGGACCGCCCAGGGCTGCGGGTCAACGTCGTCTCCTTCGGCTACAAGTACGGCCTGCCCGTCGACGCCGACCTGGTCGTCGACTGCCGGTTCCTGCCCAATCCCCACTGGGTCCCCGAACTCCGCCCGATGAACGGACTGGACGCTCCCGTACGGGAGTACGTTCTCAACCAAGCGGGTGCGAAGGAGCTCCTCGACGCCTACGAGGAGGTGTTCACCATCATCGCCTCCGGCTACACCCGCGAGGGCAAGAGCTATGCCACGCTCGCCGTTGGCTGCACCGGCGGCAAGCACCGCAGCGTCGCCATGGCCGAGCAGATCGGCGGGCGGCTGCGCGACAGGGGTGGCATGGAGGTGCAGGTGAGCCATCGGGATGTGGGCCGGGAGTGAACGAAGGTCTCAAGATCGTCGCGCTGGGTGGGGGACACGGGCTGTACGCCTCGCTGTCGGCGCTGCGGAGGGTCACCTCCCGGCTGACGGCGGTGGTGACCGTCGCCGACGACGGGGGCTCCAGCGGCCGTCTTCGCCGCGAGCTCGGTGTGCTCCCCCCGGGGGATTTGAGGATGGCCCTGGCGGCCCTGTGCGGTGACGACGAGTGGGGGCGCACCTGGAGCGAGGTCGTCCAGCACCGCTTCCGCAGCGAGGGCGACCTGCACGGCCACGCGATCGGCAACCTGCTGATCGTGGCGCTGTGGGAGCGGCTCGGCGACACGGTGCTGGGACTCGACTGGCTCGGGCGGCTGCTCGGCGCGCACGGGCGGGTGCTGCCGATGGCCTCGGTGCCGCTCGACATCGCCGCCGAGGTCGAGTTGGACGGCGAGGTGAGCACGGTACGCGGTCAGGTGGCCTGCGCGCTCACGCCCGGCAGGGTCCGGGCCATCTCGCTGCTCCCCGAGGACCCGCCGGCGTGCCCCGAGGCCGTCCGTGCGGTCCTGGACGCCGACTGGGTGGTGTTCGGTCCCGGTTCCTGGTTCACCAGCGTGCTGCCCCACCTGAAGGTGCCCGAGCTGGCCGAGGCGTTGCACGCCACCCGCGCCCGCCGCCTGGTCGCGCTGAACCTCGCCCCGCAGGCGGGGGAGACCGACGGATTCTCCCCCCAGAAGCACCTGGAGGTGCTGCGCGAGCACGCGCCCTCCCTGGAGATCGACGTCGTCGTCGCCGACACCGGGGTGATCGACGACCGTGATGAGCTGGACAAGGCCGCGGCCGATCTCGGGGGGAGGCTGGTCCTCGCCTCCGTGGCGGACGAGGACGGCTCCCCGCGACACGATGCACAACGTCTTGCCTCCGTCCTGGACGAGATTTTCCGTGAGAAGCGTTGATCCTGGTCAGCGGTGCTCAGGAGTGCGAGAAACTTCTGTGAGCCCGATTTATCTCGGGTCGCAAGGGGTCTGTATGGGGGAGGACGAACACGCATGGCGATGACAGGTGTGGTCAAGGACGAGCTGAGCAGGCTGCAGATCCTGAAGCCTTGCTGCCGTAAGGCCGAGGTGTCGACGCTGTTGCGGTTCGCGAGCGGGTTGCACCTGGTGAGCGGCCGGATCGTGATCGAGGCCGAGCTCGACACCAACGTCACCGCTCGGCGGCTGATCAAGGACATCGGCGAGGTCTTCGGGCACAAGGCCGAGGTGCTCGTCCTGGCCCCGGCCGGGCTGCGCAAGGGCTCGCGCTACCTCGTGCGGGTCTACCGCGACGGGGAGGCGCTCGCCCGCCAGACCGGTCTGATCGACAACCACGGGCGCCCGGTCAGGGGCCTGCCCCGCCAGGTCGTCGCGGGGGCGACCTGTGACGCCGAGGCGGCCTGGCGGGGGGCGTTCCTGGCGCACGGCTCGCTGACCGAGCCGGGGCGCTCGATGTCGCTCGAGGTCACCTGTCCGGGGCCCGAGGCGGCGCTCGCGCTGGTCGGGTCCGCGCGGAGGTTGAAGATCCACGCCAAGGCGAGGGAGGTGCGCGGCGTCGACCGGGTGGTGGTCCGCGACGGCGACGCCATCGGCGCGCTGCTGACCCGGCTGGGCGCCCACGACAGCGTGCTCGCCTGGGAGGAGCGGCGGATGCGCCGCGAGGTTCGCGCGACGGCGAACCGGCTCGCCAACTTCGACGACGCCAACCTGCGCCGTTCGGCCCGTGCCGCGGTCGCGGCGGGGGCGAGGGTCCAGCGGGCCCTGGAGATCCTCGGGGAGGAGGCCCCCGAGCATCTGGTGATCGCCGGTCGCCTGAGGGTGGAGCACAAGCAGGCGTCCCTGGAGGAACTGGGTCAGCTCGCCGACCCGCCCCTGACCAAGGACGCCATCGCCGGTCGCATCCGCCGCCTGCTGGCCATGGCCGACAAGCGGGCCCAGGACATCGGCGTTCCCAACACCGAGGCCAATCTCACCGTCGACATGCTGGCCCCCTAGGTCGTCGGGATCGCGCCGGCGGCAGCGGTCGTTCGGCCGGAAGGCCCGTGGCTCAGGGCTGCTTCCTGGGCTCGAAGTAGTTCGTGTGGTCGGCGGCCTCGCCCGGCTGCGGGACGGGCGAGGCGGCGCGGGCGTCGTGGGCCTCTCGGGCGGCCTTGACGCGCCTGTTCACGAAGCTGAAGCCCGCGTAGGCGGCGACCACCCAGAACAGCAGCGAGATGGGGTCCTGGCGCAGAAGCTCGGGGAAGGCGTCGAGCACCCGGGCGAGGGCGGGGCCGTAGTCCTCGCCGGACACCTGCGCCCAGGCGATGGTGGATCCGACGACCTGGCCGAGCGCGGCGCCGGCGAGGGAGAAGAAGGCGGCGAGCGGCGGCAGTACCGGGCTGGTCGGCTTCACCGCGATCATGGCGAGGCCGACGAGGAGACCGACGCCGATGGCGGCGAAGCCGATCTCGTACCCGCTGAAGGCGATGAGCGCGCCGTAGGCCGCGGCGCCGACGGCGGTGCCCAGCAGACCGGTGAGGATGCCGGGTAGAAGCCCGTTCGCCAGGTGTGGGTCGTTATCTGTCACAGCGGGTTCTCCCGGGGTTGTGGTGTTTGTAGTGACGAGTCGGGCACTTTACTTGAATGGTGCGATACCTGTTCGTGGGTTAGCGAATAACGGAGCACCCCCTCAAGTGGTCTAGGCCAATTTGGGTCCGATAAGGTTCGTGGTTGAGGTTTCAGCCAGCACCAAGTCGCCGGATCCGAGAGACCGGCGCATCGATGTACGAGGAGATCGGCACCGTGACCATCCGCGTAGGCGTCAACGGATTTGGCCGCATCGGCCGCAACTTCTGGCGCGCGGTCGCTGCCAGCGGCAAGGACATCGAGATCGTGGCGGTCAACGACCTGACCGACAACGCCACGCTCGCCCACCTGCTGAAGTACGACAGCATCCTCGGCCGTCTGCCGTACGAGGTCAAGAGCACCGCCGACGAGATCATCGTCGACGGCAAGACCATCAAGGCGTTCGCCGAGCGCGACCCCGCCAAGCTGCCCTGGGGCGACCTGGGCGTGGACGTCGTCGTCGAGTCGACCGGCTTCTTCACCGACGCCAACAAGGCCCGCGTGCACGCCGAGAACGGCGCGAAGAAGGTCATCATCTCGGCTCCGGCCAAGAACGAGGACGTCACCGTCGTGATGGGCGTCAACCACGACAAGTACGACCCGGCGAACCACACGGTCATCTCCAACGCCTCCTGCACCACCAACTGCCTGGCGCCGATGGCCAAGGTCCTCAACGACACCTTCGGTATCGAGAAGGGTCTGATGACCACGATCCACGCCTACACGCAGGACCAGAACCTGCAGGACGCCCCGCACAGCGACCTGCGTCGCGCCCGCGCCGCCGCGATCAACATCGTGCCGACCTCGACCGGCGCCGCCAAGGCCATCGGCCTGGTGCTGCCCGAGCTCAAGGGCAAGCTCGACGGCTTCGCGCTGCGCGTGCCGATCCCCACGGGCTCGGCCACCGACCTCACCGTCGAGGTCGGCCGCGAGACCACCGTCGAGGAGGTCAACGCCGCGCTCAAGGCCGCGGCCGAGGGCGAGCTCAAGGGCTACCTCACCTACAACGAGGACCCGATCGTCTCCTCCGACATCGTGACCGACCCGGCGTCCTGCATCTTCGACGCGCCCCTCACCAAGGTGATCGGCAACCAGGTCAAGGTCGTCGGCTGGTACGACAACGAGTGGGGTTACTCCAACCGCCTCGTCGACCTCATCGAGCTGGTCGGCGCCGACCTCTGATGAAGGACATCTCCGAGTTCGACGTGGACGGCCGGCGCGTCCTGGTGCGCGCCGACCTCAACGTCCCCCTGGAGGGGGACGTCATCACCGACGACGGCCGCATCCGCGCCTCGGTGCCGACGATCAAGGAGCTCGCGGGCCGGGGGGCCCGCGTGGTCGTCGTCGCGCACCTGGGACGCCCCAAGGGCAAGCCGAACCCGGAATACTCCCTCGCCCCGGTCGCCAAGCGGCTGGGTGAGCTCCTGGGTGCCGACGTCGCCTTCGCGACCGACGTGGTCGGCGAGTCCGCCCAGGCCGTCGTGGAGGCCCTCCAGGACGGTCAGGTGGCCCTTCTGGAGAATCTGCGCTTCGAGCCGGGCGAGGAGTCCAAGGACGACGAGGAGCGGGCCGCCTTCGCCGCCAAGCTCGCCGCCTTCGCCGACGTCTACGTGGGCGACGGCTTCGGCGCGGTGCACCGCAAGCACGCCAGCGTCTACGACGTGCCCGGCCTGCTGCCGCACGCCGCGGGCCGGCTCGTCCTGGCCGAGGTCGAGGTGCTCAGGAAGCTGACCGACGAGACCGAGCGGCCGTACGCCGTGGTGCTCGGCGGCGCCAAGGTCTCCGACAAGCTCGGCGTGATCGGCAACCTGCTCACCAAGGTCGACCGGCTCCTCATCGGCGGCGGCATGGCCTACACCTTCCTCAAGGCCCAGGGCTACGAGGTCGGCAGGTCGCTGCTCCAGGAGGACCAGCTCGACAAGGTGCGGGGCTTCCTCGACGAGGCGCGCAAGCGCGAGGTCGAGATCGTCCTGCCGGTCGACGTGCTCGCGGCCGTCGAGTTCGCCGAGGACGCCGAGTACGAGGTGGTCGACGCCACCGCGATCCCGGCCGACCGCGAGGGGCTCGACATCGGCCCGCGCACCCGCGAGCTGTTCGCGGGCAGGCTGGCCGACGCCAGGACGGTGTTCTGGAACGGCCCGATGGGCGTCTTCGAGTTCGAGGCCTTCTCCGGGGGAACTCGCGCGGTCGCCGAGGCGTTGATCGCCTCTGAGGCCTTCACCGTCGTCGGCGGGGGAGACTCGGCCGCGGCCGTGCGCAGGCTCGGCCTGGCGGAGGACGGGTTCTCCCACATCTCCACCGGTGGCGGGGCCAGCCTCGAATACCTGGAGGGCAAGACCCTCCCCGGACTCGTGGCGCTGGAGCGGTAGAAAGTGAACCCACGCGACGAGCGGAGCGGCCGGTCGACGACCGACGCCGCCCGCCCAGTGAACAAGGAGTGGTGAGCGAACGATGAGCACACCTCGTAAGCCGCTCATGGCCGGCAACTGGAAGATGAACCTCAACCACCTTGAGGCCATCGCGCACACCCAGAAGCTCGCCTTCGCGCTGAACGACAAGGACTTCGACCGGGTCGAGGTGGCCGTGCTGCCGCCGTTCACCGACCTGCGCAGCGTGCAGACCCTGGTGGACGGCGACAAGCTGCGGATCGTCTACGGTGCGCAGGACCTGTCGCAGTACGACGGCGGCGCCTACACCGGCGAGATCTCCGGGGCGATGCTCTCCAAGATCGGCTGCACCTTCGTGCTCGCCGGTCACTCCGAGCGCCGCCAGTATCACCGCGAGGACGACGACGTCGTCAACGCCAAGGTGCAGGCGGCCTACCGGCACTCGCTCACCCCCATTCTGTGCGTGGGTGAGGGCCTGGAGGTGCGCAGGGCGGGCGACCAGGTGGCCCACAGCGTCGCGCAGCTCGACGGCGCGCTCCGCAAGGTGAGCGCCGAGCAGGTCGCCTCCATCGTGCTCGCCTACGAGCCGGTGTGGGCGATCGGCACCGGCGAGGTGGCCACCCCGGACGACGCGCAGGAGGTCTGCGGGGCACTCCGGGCGCGACTCGCCGAGCTGTACGACGCAGAAGTGGCCGCCGGTGTCCGTATCCTTTACGGTGGGTCGGTCAAGTCTGACAACATCGCGGGCATCATGGCGCAGCCTGATGTCGACGGTGCCCTGATCGGTGGCGCGAGCCTCGACCCCGGGGAGTTCGTCAAGATTTGCCGTTTTGGCGAATTGTCGAACTGACTGAGCCATTCGGTGGGTGCGACTTGACAGCACGTCATACCCTCTTAGAGCAGGTTTGAATCGTCACGCCATCGGCGTACACAAGGGTCGTGCCCGGACGCGGGTCACGCGCACATAGGGAACAGGTCAACGGTGACAATCGGAATCTCCATCGCCCTCATCCTGTCGAGCTTGCTGATGATGCTGCTCGTCCTGCTCCACAAGGGCAAGGGCGGTGGCCTCTCGGATCTGTTCGGTGGCGGTTTCTCGTCGTCGTTCGGAGGCTCCTCGGTGGTGGAGCGCAACCTTGACAGACTCACCGTCATCACCGGTGTCGTCTGGTTCGTCTGCATCATCGCGCTGGGCCTGCTTCTGCGGCCCTGACCTGGCTTCGACAGGCGTGACAGTGGTTCAGTCCCCGCATCCCCAAGCGGCGGGGCCATCGAGCAAGGAGTTCATCCGTGGGTAGTGGCAACGCGATCCGTGGCAGCCGTGTCGGTGCCGGCCCGATGGGGGAGGCGGAGCGCGGCGAGGCGGCCCCCCGTGTGCGGGTGCCTTTCTGGTGCGCGAACATGCACGAGACGCGCCCCAGTTTCGCCAGCGACGCGGCCGTCCCCGAGTTCTGGGACTGCCCCCGGTGTGGTCTCCCCGCCGGTCAGGACGAGGCGAACCCGCCCGCCCCGCCGCGTAACGAGCCTTACAAGACGCACCTCGCGTACGTGAAGGAACGCCGCAGCGACAAGGATGGTGCGCAGATCCTCGCCGAGGCCCTGGAGCGGCTGCGCTCCTCCTCACGCCCGATCTACTAGCCGGACCCTCGGGTACGGCTCGACGGCGAGCACGCGGAAAGACCTCCGCGGGTGAAATCACCCGCGGAGGTCTTTTTGCGTTCCGGGTGGCTTTCACGATCGCCGGAAACCGGCTGCCGGGCCGGCCGCCGCGTTTTCTCGGCGAGCTCTGGTGCCGTGGATGGTCAGGGATGTCCTGGGTAGGGCCTGAAAGAGATACCCCCTTGCGCAGATATGGGCAGGTGGGGGGGTCGACATCGCCCCGGAGGTGGTCCCATGAAGGAGCAGCCAGGTACGCACGACCATCCGAAGAGCGCGCTGAACCTGCGGCTCATTCTGGCGATCTTCGGCCTGGTGGTCTGCACGGTTCTGGCGGTGTTCGCGGCACAGGGCGGATTCACCCTGCTCACCGTGGCCCTCGCCGTCCTGGCGGCCGTCGCGGTGGTGGACATCGTGGTGGTCGGGATCAGGATCGTCCGCAGGCGCCGACGCGGTGAGCGGCACACTCTGTTCGAGTGAACCGTCCGCCCCGGCCTTTTCGCCGGGCTCCCCGCCTTCTTGGTGGGCCTTCTTGGTGGGTTCGCGGCCGGGGACGGATGAGCCCGAAGACGACGGAAGCCCGGCCGAGGCCGGGCTTATCCGGAGACGGTGCTCTCAACCCGGTCCCTGGCCGGGTTGAGCAGCCGTCGCGCTGATCTCACATCCATCTGTTTATGGCCTGTTGGGGAAGTCCGGCCGGTTGGGCATGTCCGCCCGACCGGGCATGTCTGTCCTGTGGGAAGTGTCTCCTCGGTGGGAGGTGTTTCCCTTGTGTGACATTCCGGCCATCTTCTTGGTACCCATCGCCACCGCTCCCAGGCCGAGCAGGAGGATGACGATGCCGGTGACGACGTTGTTCCAGATGCTCCCCCTCGTCGCCGAGCCGGTGATCCAGGGAGCGATGATGGTCCAGATTCCGATGACCGGCGCGACCCAGCTGACCCCGTAGGTCCGGCCGTAGGCGGACGCGAAGGCCAGGGCCAGCGCGGCGACCACGATACCGGTGACGAGGTTGCTCACCGAGAGCCTGGACAGGCCGTTGAAGCCGACCACCCAGGGTGAGATCGCCAGATACAGGCCCGCCAGAAGGCCCAGTCCTTCGATGGCCTGGGCCACCGAACTGGAGCCCGCTCGTTCGTACCTCTCCCGCATCTCGATGAGATCGGGGTGATGTTCCAGGCTTGCGGGTCTCGTCATGACCCATGCCCCCTTCCGGTTTCACGCGAAATACGATCCGCTGTGAAAGCGAACTCCTACCGATATACCCGACATAAGCTCCAAACAGCCCAAATGGCCACAAATCTAGATAATGAAATCCTTAGGTTACGGAGATCCGAAGTAGTCCTCAGGCGCGCTGTTCCGGTCTTACACCCATGGACCGGGTATCGGCGGCGCTCCGGGAACCGACGTTGCGACCCCTCTCAGGGGCGATGAGGACCCTGGCCGAAGCTGAACGAGTACAACGAGTACATGGCCCTGGGAAGCACGTTGTGACCCCTCCTGGGGAGATCAGGACTCCGCAGGCGAAGCGAAGGAGGTGACCTGGCTTGGCCTGTCCTCGTCGCCTCCGCCTGGGCCGCCACTCAGCCCGTCTCCTGCTGACGGACCCCTCTGCCGCAACCGGACACGACCGGGACGGCTAAAACACCGCCCCGGGTCCAGAAAGCAGCGCGCCGGTCTGGCGGACCGAACTGGGGGGCCGGGCGGGTGGAGGCGTCTGTCAGCAGTCGCAACTGCAGTTGCAGCACTCGCAGCACCCGGAGCAGCCGTTGCAACACTGCCCGCAGGCGTCGCAGCCGCTGCCGTCGCAGCGCTCGCCGCACGACCTGTAGCGGTCCTCGTCCCACGGCGGCCGGTACAGTCCGCAGGTGCAGCAGGCCGCCGACATGCACAGCAGCGACAGCAACCCGCCGGGATCCGGCTTCAGCCGCGGGTCGCGAGGGGGTGCCTCGGGGCTCTCCCGCTCGGCCTCGCCGAAGACCCGGTCGACGGCACGGCCGGTCTCGGCGACCAGCAGGGCGTTGACGAGGCGACGTCGTTCCAGGTCCAGTTCGGCCACCGCGAGGCGCAGTCCGTGCGCGGCGTCGTCGCAGTGCCGCCGCGCGGCGGCCAGGTCGGTGCCCGAGGCCGTCAGCGGGTTGTAGGCTCCGCGCTCGCGATCGCGGGCGAGGTCCTCGACGGCGTCCAGCAGGTGTGCCAGGCGGCCGAAGTAGCGTCCGGCCTCCTCCAGGGTCTCCCGGTTGTGCGGCTTGCCGGCCAGTACGGCGGTGTGCCCGAAGGCGGCGGCGACCGCGGCCTCGGTGGGGGCGGTGAGCTGGAGCAGGCTCGGGTTCGGCAGGCGCTCCAGCCGGGTCTGCTCCTCGACCGCGGTGAGGAGTGGGGTGGGATCGAATCCGAGGGCGGCGGCCGTACCCGATCCGGCGGCCGACCAGCGGGCGGCCACCCGCCCCGCACCGGCCGCCACCAACCGGCGGGCGTAGATGCCGTCGCCGTCCTCGACGTGGTCTTTGACCTTTCCCGCGGCCAGGATCAGCGAGACCGCGGCGGCCAGCCGTACCCCCTCGGCCTGGGCGACGTCCGCGCCCTTGAACCCGCGCAGCGCGCAGGCGGCCGCACGTCGGTACGGTGAGGGGGCCGGTGCCTGTGCCTCGGTGAGTACGGACACCAGCAGACCGTCGTAGTTGGTCACCAGCCGGGAGGCGTGCCCGTGCTCATCCCGCAGGGCCAGGCAGAGCCCGCACAGGTGCGCCATCCACTCCTTGAACAGCCCGCCGCACATCCCGTGCCTGCATGGGCGAACGATTCCAAACATATGCCCCTCTTCCGCCTGCGACCGGTGCCCAGCCTGACGGTCCCCACTTGTCACACACTTGCGGATGGCGGATCAGCCCGCTGAAGCGCCCATGCCGCTCGGTTGCCTGGACTCATTATCGGGGCCGCAAAACGTACATTATCGGGCTGATGTTTCCTGTAAGCCGTTTTATCGGGCACCACCGATCCCGGCCAGCAGGTTCCGGACGAGGGCCTCGGCGAACTCGTCGGTAAGGGGCTGGTCGGGGATGAGGAGACGGTGGTAGCAGGCGCCCCAGAGCTGGTCGACGACCACCTCGGGGTCGACGTCCTCGCGGAGTTGCCCGCGCCGCTTGGCGCGCTCCAGCGCCTCGACGGCGAGTGCTCTGCGCGGTGCCGAGTAGCGCTCGCGAAGGAGCGCCGACAGCTCGGGGTCGGTCTGGGCGTGGCCGACGAGCTCGGGCATCACGCGCCCGGCCTGGGTGTCGCGCATCAGGTGGACGAAGGCCCGCAACTGCGCGGTGAGGTCGGCGGCGATGTCGCCGGTGTCGGGGAAGGCCAGGGTTGGGCCGACGGCGTCGAAGTAGCCGTCCAACGCGAGCGCCCCCTTGGAGGGCCACCACTTGTAGAGCGTCACCCTGCTCGCGCCCGCCAGCGCCGCGACCCGTTCGATGGTGAAGGCGGCCATCCCCTCGGTGAGCAGGAGTTCGCCGGCCGCCCGCAGGATCTCGCGGCGAACCTCGGCGGCCGGACGGCGTCCGCGTCCGCGACGTGCGGGTGCGGGGGATTGCTGCGTCACCATCTACCTCCACGAGATATGGACATTGTGTTTATATCCATATATATACATAGTGTACACAAACTCTTGGAGGAGTGACCGATCATGAGCAGCACAGCAGCCCGCGTCGCCGTCGTCACCGGAGGCTCACGCGGCATCGGGCGTCAGGTCGTGGGCAGGCTCGCCGCCGACGGCTACGCGGTCGTGGTCAACTACGCGAGCAACGACACCGAGGGCAAGGCCGTCGTCGCGGAGGTCGCCGACAAGGGTGGCCAGGCGATCGCGGTCCGAGCCGACGTCGGCGACGAGCGGGCGGTCGCGGAGCTCTTCGACACGGCCGAGCAGACCTTCGGCGGCGTCGACGTCGTCGTGCACGCCGCCGGGATCATGAACCCGCCCACCCCGGTCGCCGAACTCGACCTGGACGTGCTGGACCGCGTGCTCCGCGTCAACGTACGCGGCACCTTCGCCGTGGCCCAGCAGGCCGCCAGGAGGCTGCGCGAGGGCGGCGCGCTGATCACCTTCTCCACCTCGGTGATCGGACTGGCCGCTCCCGGTTACGGCGCCTACGCCGCATCCAAGGGCGCCGTCGAGGGTCTGACCCTCATCCTCGCCCGCGAGCTGCGCGGCAGGGACGTCACGGTCAACACGGTCGCCCCCGGGCCCACCGCCACCGACCTCTTCCTGGAGGGCAAGGACGAGGAGACCGTCGCCAGGCTGGCCGCCCAGCCGCCGCTGGAGCGGCTGGGCCGACCTGCGGACATCGCCGAGGCGGTTGCCTTCCTCGCCGGCCCCGCCCGCTGGGTCAACGGTCAGGTGCTGCGGGTCAACGGCGGACTCGTCTGAGCCGAAACCGGTCCGGAAGGGCTGAGCGGAGGACCTGCCGCTCGTCGTACATCGATCCAGGGCGGAGACGACACCGCTCATCACCGTGGTGGTCGTCGGCCGTGCCGGCTCACGGGGGTGCGCACGCGAGGCCGATGACGTCGGTGTTCCTCGCCCCCCGTTCGAAGGCCAGGGAGTATCCGCACGCCCCGAGCGCGTTCTTCATCAGCCGTTCGGCCTCGGCGTGGGCGTCGTGAAACGGCCGCAGGCCGATGAGCGCCACCCCGGTCGTGCGCCGTAGCCGGTGCGCGGCGCCGAGTAGTTCGGCGGCGCGGTCGTGACGGCCGGTGGCGGCGATGGTCCAGGCGAGTGTCTCAAGGCCCCACACCGGTCCCCAGCGGTCGTCGATGTCGTACTGGCGGCGCAGCGAGTCGCGGAACAGGGTGGCGGCACGTACCGGGTCGCCGTGGCGCGACTCGGCGAGACCGAGGCCCCACAATGCCCAGGAGTGGGCCCAGGTCCCGCCGAGGGCTTCGGCGTCGGCGAGGTAGGCCTCGGCGGCGGTGACGGCGAGTTCCCGGTCTCCGAGGAAGGCGCAGGCCATCGCCCAGAGCATGGTCGCCATGTGGGCGTCACCGATCGCGCCGTCGGCGAGGAACCGGTCTCTCGCCTGCGCCAGCAGCGGGATGGAGCGAGGGCTGCCGTGGACGAGCATCGCGTGGGCGCCCTCGACGCAGGTGACGGCGGCCGGGACGTCGGTGTCGGGAAGCTGTGCGGCGAGGCGGCGGCAGCGGGCCATGAAGGCGTCGGCACCCTGCCTGTCGCCCTGGCAGAGGGCGATCCAGGCGACCATGGCCACCGCGCCGACCTGGAGGGGGTCCGGCCGGCGAGGAGAGAGCGCGAGTCCGCGCTCCAGCCAGTGGCGGCCCTCGCCGATGGTGCTGCTGAAGAACCAGAACCGGGTCCGGGTGAGGTTGACGGTGATCTCCAGCCCGCTCCGCGCCTCGCCGGGCTCGGTGAGGCAGAAATCCAGCGCGGCCCGCAGGTTGGGGAGCTCCTGCCGCAGCCGCGACAGCCACCCGACCTCGCGGGGGCCGCACCAGTCGGCCGCGGCCCGTGCGGCGGTGCTCCGGTAGTGGTCACGGTGACGCCGTCGCATCACGGTCTCCTGGCCGAGGTCGATGAGACGCCGCCTGCCGTACTGGCGGATGGTCTCCAGCAGGCTGTAGCGCGTGCTGCCGTCCTGGCCGTTCACGACGAGAATCGACTTGTTCGCCAGGCCCGTGAGGATGTCGAGGACTTCGTGGCGGTCGACGCCCGTCCCCGAGCACACCGCCTCGGCCGCCTCCAGGTCGAACTCGCCGGCGAAGACCGACAGCCGGGCCCACAGCAGCCGTTCGTGCTCGGTGCACAGGTCGTGGCTCCAGTCGACGACGCCGCCCAGGGTCCGGTGGTGGCGGGGGGAGTTCTCGGCGTCGGTGTCGGCGAGCAGCCGGAACCGGTCGTCCAGCCGGTCGAGTATCTCCTGGGCGGAGAGCGTTCCCAGCCGGACCGCGGCCAGTTCGATCGCGAGTGGCACGCCGTCCAGCCGTCCGCACAGCTGTGCGACGACGTCGCGGTTGTGCCGCGTGATCCGGAAGTCCGGTGCCGAGGCCGCGGCGCGGTCGGCGAGCAGCTTTACCGCCTCGTAGCGGGTCAGCGCCGGCTCGGGGTCCGCGTCCGCCGGCGTCATGGGCGGTACGGAGAGGGGCGGCACCGGCAGGACGTGCTCGCCCTGGACGCCGAGCCGCTGTCGGCTGGTGGCGAGCACCCGCAGACCGGGCGCCGCGCGCAGGAGCGCGGTCACCAGTGTCGCGGCGGCGTTCACCAGATGCTCGCAGTTGTCCAGCACCAGCA
Organism: Streptosporangium sp. NPDC050284; assembly: GCF_044459525.1. Classification (NCBI taxonomy): domain Bacteria; kingdom Bacillati; phylum Actinomycetota; class Actinomycetes; order Streptosporangiales; family Streptosporangiaceae; genus Streptosporangium; species Streptosporangium sp. NPDC050284. Next base: position 483,791 of record NZ_JBITIZ010000004.1, on the reverse strand, counting down.
GCGCCCTGCCGTCGCTCAGGTGCTCGACGAGGATGTCCAGACAGGGGCGCGCGGACTGGTCGCGGATTCCGAGAGCCTGGGCCACGGTCCGGTCGAGCAGAGCGGGGTCGGTCAGCGGGGCGAGGTCGGCGATCCACGCCCCGTCGGGGAAGGCGGGCGACACCCGCGCGGCCAGTCGCAGCGCCAGCCGGGTCTTGCCCACCCCGCCCACCCCGGTCAGCGTGACCAGGCGGCTGGTCTCCAGCAGCCGCGCGGCGTCGTCGAGCTGCCGCTGTCGGCCCACGAACGTGGTCATCTCGCCGGGGAGGTTGCCGGAAGATCTCCTGGCGGTGAGCGCGGGATCGTTGTCGAGAATCCGCTGATGCAGTTTCCGTACCTCCGCGCCGGGGTCGACGCCGAGCTCCTCGACGAGGACCTCGCTGAGGGAGTGGTAGCAGCGCAGAGCCTCGGCCTGGCGTCCCGACCTGCACAGCGCGAGCATCCGCTGCGCCCAGAACCGCTCCCTGAGCGGATACGCGGCGGTCAGCCGGCGCAACTCGGCGAGCACCTCCTCGTGGCGGCCCAGTGCGAGGTCGGCCTCGATGCGGGACTGGAGCGCGTCCAGCCCGCGCTCGGCCAGCACGGGCGCGACCTCTCGCCGCAGGGTCTCGGACGGCACGTCCTGCAGCGGCTCCCCGCGCCACAACCGCAGTGCCTCGGCCAGCAGCGCGGCGGCCCGCCTCCGTCGCGTCCGCGGCGGAGGCGGCTCTGGCGCGGAGGGTGAGGGTCTCGAAGCGGTGCAGGTCGAGCCGGTCGTCGGCCACCTTGAGCAGATAACCTCGCGGGCAGGTGAGCAGCGGGCCCTCGTCCCCGGCACACCCCAGCAGGCGTCTGATCCGCAGCACGTAGTTCTGCAGGGTGTTTCTCGCCCCGCCCGGCGGGTCGTCTCCCCACAGATGGTTCGTCAACGTCTCGACGGAGACCGTCTTGTTGGCGTCGAGCAACAGCGAGACGAGCAACGTCCGCAGCTTGGCCGCCCGGATCGGCACCGGGACGCCGTCCCGCAGCACCTCGAACGGCCCCAGAATCCTGAACTCGAGATCCGAGCCTCCCGTTTCCATTACTCAATGTAATCATAAAATCGCTGTTCGCGATCAGGGGTGTACGTCAAATGCGCCTTGGGTGCGCGGCAATCGCTTGGCGGGACGGGCTCCGGCGAAGGTTGATCGTAACTCTGAGTAATCGTCAGGTGGCCATCGGGTGAGTGGTGTGCAGGACGGTGTGCGTGACGGCGGGGCGGCACGTCCCGCTGATCCTCACGCGACAGGAAGGGCATCTCATGTTCAAGCGCGTAACCGGGATCGCGGCGGCGGTGATGGTCACCGCCGCTCCCGTTCCCGCCGGCGCGACCTCGTTCTCCCGGGAGCTCACGGCCGCGGCACGGGCCGCGGGCGCCTCGAAGGCGACGGCCCGCTCAACCTCGGGCGCGCTCGGTTCCTGATCTCCACGGGGTGGCCGATTCGCTGATATCTAGCTCGATATGTATCGAAATTATCTTGATCAAGACAGGGTGCCCATCCATAGACATTTCGTACTTCCTGCCCATAACATCAAGCCTTCTTGGGGCAGTCTTTACTGTCCCTTGAACTTTGGTCGGGGTTTTTTCCCGCCCCGAACTGATCGTTCTGGAAGGTTTTTGATGTCTGTACCACCTCTGGTGACGGGCCCTGAGGCGCCGGCCACCCTCCGTAGTTCGAGATCGGTGCGTCGCGGCGCGGCGGCGTTGGGTCTCGCCGTCGCCATGACCCTGGCCGGGGTCGCGGCGCCCTCGGTCTCCGTCGGCGCGGTCGCCGACCCCTCCGTCGGACCGGTCTTCGTGGACGGCATGGCCCAGCCGGTGTTCTCGTCGAACCGCAACGACTGGATCCGCGAGGAGATGTGGGTCGAGACCTCGATCGACAGTGACGGCGACGGGCGGAACGATCGGGTACACGCCGAGGTCACCCGACTGCGGGAGACGGAGACGGCGGGTCTGAAATCGCCCGTCGTGTACGAGGTGAGCCCCTACTACGCGGGCGGCAACGCGGTCGCGAACCACAACGTCGATCACGAGCTCCACGAGGCGCTCCGCCCCGGCAAGGGCTGGATGAACCGCGGTGGTTCGGTGAAGGATCCGGCGGCCGACGAGCGGCTCGCCGCCGCCGGTGTGGCCGAGGCGGCCAGGGATGACGAGGCCGTCACGGGCACCGGGCCGCAGCCCGTCATCAGCACCAGCCACGAGGCCAACTGGCTGCCTCGCGGTTTCGCGGTGGTACACGCCGAGTCGCTGGGCAGCGGTAAGTCCGACGGCTGTCCCACCACCGGTGGGCGCAACGAGACCATCGGCGCGAAAGCGGTCGTCGACTGGCTGAACGGTCGCGCGAAGGCGTACGACGCCGCGGGCAGGGAGGTCAGCGCCACCTGGACGACCGGCAAGGTCGGCATGATCGGCACGTCGTACAACGGCACCCTGCCCAACGCGGTCGCGAGCACCGGCGTCGAGGGACTTGAGGCGATCGTGCCGATCTCGGCGATCTCCAGCTGGTACGACTACTACCGCGCGAACGGCGCCGTCGTCGCCCCAGGCGGCTACCAGGGCGAGGACGCCGACGTGCTCGCGGAGTACGTCTACACCCGCGCGGACAGGCAGGTCTGCCGGAGCGTCATCGAAGGGCTCGCCAAGGAGCAGGACCGGGTCACCGGCGACTACAGCGCCTTCTGGGACGAGCGCAACTACCTGAACGACGTCGACAAGGTCCGCGCCGCGACGCTGGTCGCGCACGGGCTCAACGACTGGAACGTCAAGACCAAGCACGCCGCGCAGTGGTACGAGGCGCTCAAGGCGCGCGGAGTGCCGCACAAGATCTATCTGCACCAGGGCGGGCACGGCGGCTCCCCGAGCGTCAACGTGCTCAACCGCTGGTTCACCCGCTACCTGTGGGGCCAGCAGAACGGCGTGGAGAACGACCAGCGGGCGCTGATCCAGCGCGAGAACAGGACGCTGGTGGAATACCCCGAGTGGCCGGAACCGACCGCGGCGGACACCGAGCTCAACCTGGCGCCCAGCACGGACGGCACCGCGGGTGCCCTCACCGCCGACAAGACCCGCCAGGGCAAGCCGGTGACCGAGACGATCGTCGACGACGCCTCGAAGCGGGCACTGGCCCTCGCCGACGCGGTGACGTCCCCCAACCGCCTGGCCTACAAGTCGGGGGCGCTGACCGACGCGGTCCGGCTCAGCGGCACGCCGCAGGTGTCACTGCGGATGTCCTTCGGCCAGCCGGCCGCCAACGTCACGGCGCTGCTCGTCGACTACGACCAGAACGGCAAGGCGAAGATCATCACTCGCGGCTGGACGGACCCGCAGAACCGTAAGTCGATCTCGAAGACCGAGCCGGTCAAGCCGGGCAGCCCGTACCGCCTCGACTTCGACATGCAGCCGCACGACTACGTGTTCGCGGCGGGGCACCGCATCGGCGTCGTGCTGCTGTCGAGCGACTACGAGTACACCATCCGGCCCACCCCCGGGGCGAAGCTGCACCTCGACACGACGAAGAGCACGGTCACGCTGCCGCTCGTCGGCGGGGCGGCCTCGTTCACCGCGGCGAACGGTTGATCCGTCGCTCCCGTCGACAGGGCGGCCCGCCCTGTCGACGGGAGCATGCCTCATGAGGTGGCGGGCCCCGGGTGTTCGGGGGCGGACCGGCGGATGGGAGTGAAGAGCGCGACCGTTGCGAGCAGGAGGCAGGCGGTGCCCGCGAGCAGGCAGATCACGGTGACGCCGTAGCCGCCCGCGCCCCAGGTCAGGACGGCCGCGCCCACCGGGCCCAGGGAGAAGTGGATCGTCCAGAACGCCGAGGTGACGCGGCCGAGCAGATGGTCGGGGGTCACCTGCTGGCGCAGGGACATCGAGCAGATCCCGGCCACGCTGACGCCGCAGAGATAGACGGCCATCAGGGCGGCGATCACCGGGACGCGGCCCGAGAGGCCGACGCCCGCCATCGCGAGCCCGCTCGTCGCGAGGGCGCCGATCCAGGTGACGCCGAAACCGAGCCTGCGGCGGACGGGCGCCACGAGCACGGCCCCGGCGATCGTGCCCACCGCGGCGACCGCGAGGACCGTGCCGACGGTGCCGTCGGAGCGGCCCAGGTCGTGCTTCAGGTGGTAGATCAGCACATCGGTCATGCCGAGCGTGAAGAAGATGAAGAAGGAGAGCAGGATCGTCAGGGAGCGCAGCACCGGGTGCCGCCAGAGGAACCGGGCACCGGCCAGCATCTCCTGCCAGGGCCGCTGGCGCGGCGGCGCCGTCGCACCGGCCTCGGGCCGCTTGAACCGGACGAAGTACAGGGCCGCCGCCGACAGCGCGAAGCTCGCCGCGTTGATGGCGATCGCCGCGGTCGGGCCGAACTGTCCGGAGACCACGCCGGCGAGCAGCGGGCCGCCGACACCGGCCGCCGCCGCGGTCGCGTAGAGCCGCCCGTTCGCCTCGGTGATGCGGTCGCCCTCGACCAGGTTGCGCACCGCGGTCACGTAGGTGACCTGGAAGACCATCCCGATCGCCTCGCTGAGCGGCAGCACCACGTACAGCAGCCAGACCTGCGGGCCGAACGCCCAGACGAGCGGGATGAGCCCGTACAGCGCCAGGCGGGCGAGATCGCAGCAGATGAGCAGGGTCCGCCGGTCGAGCCGGTCGGCCAGGATGCCGGCGAAGATCCCGGCGAAGACCGACGCGGCACCGGCCACACCGGTCAGCAGGCCCATCTGCGCGACCGACCCGGTCACGTTCAGCACCAGCAGCGGGATGGCGATGTAGGCGAACGAGTCCCCGGCGACGGAGAGCGTCTGCGAGACCCAGAAGACGTTGAAGTTGCGATCGCGCCACAGCGGGCGCCCGCCCCCGCTCCCCGGCCCCCCTGCCTGTGCCACGAAGCGACTATCGCTCATCTCGGGCGGGCCTTTCCAGTGATTAAAGGATCATTTGGGAGCTGTTCCTGGGTGTGGATCTGGGTGAGGCCCGGTGGCGATCCGGCCGTGGCCGGTGGAACCCGGATGTGGCGCGCCTTGAGGTGACGGATGCCGAGCGGGCGTTGGTCGAGCCGTATCCGCCGGTGGCGGCTATCCGGTCGTTTCCTCGTCTTCGATCCGGAGCGCTATCGGCAGCGCGACACCCTCGCATTCCACCTCGGTGGGTGACGTGATGTTCGTGGTTGTGAACGGTGGATTTCCCGGGGTCTACCTCGTGCGAACCGTCAGGACCCCGGCGAGATCGATGTCGCTGGAGCGGCCGCCGAAACCGGACTCCGAGATCAGCCGAGCCCCCAGGACGGCGCTCCAGAAGGTCCGTGCCTCCACGAGGGCAGGGCGATCGATGACCCAGTCATGGCGCTCCAGGACCGCGGTGAGGTAACGCTCCGCCAGACGGAAGAGCAGATCGAGGTCGTGCTGCGCCAGCGGCTGCAACTCGGGTCGATGCCGTGTGATCGACATCGCCTGGACGGCGATCGGTACGGCCGGCAGCGCCAGCGCGGTGCGTGCCATCGCCTCGCGGAACGCCCTGGGGGTGCGCTGCCGGTGTCCGACCGGCTTGAGGCGTTCGGCGTCGCGGAGCAGCATCAGGAACGCCGCGTGGACGAACAAGGCGTCCTTGGAACCGAAGTAGTAGGTGATCTGGTTCGGGTGGGCGCCGGCCGCGGCCGCGATCTCGGCCACGCTCACGGAGCCGAAGTGCCGTCCGGAGAAGATCGTCACGGCCTGTTCGAGAAGCTGCGCCCGGGTGCGTCGACCGCGGCTTCGGGGGGGATCGCTCGTGGACATCCTATATTTGTATGCGATACAACTCCGCGAGATCAAGCTCGGACACCGTTTCCGTGGTGAGGAGATCGACATGAGCGTTCAGGACATCGTTGTCACCGGCCTGGGAGCGACCACACCTCTCGGCGGGGACGTCGCCTCTCTGTGGGAGGGGCTCCTCGCCGGGCGCTCCGGTGTCCGCCGGATCGACGACCTCGTGGCTCCGTTCGCCCACGCTGGCGAACTGCCCGTGAAGATCGCCGCTCCCATGGCGGTCTCCCCCGACGAGGTGCTGCCCCGTGTCACGACCCGGCGCATGGACCGCTGCCAGCAGGCCGCGCTCGTCGCCGCCCAGCAGGCCTGGGCCGACGCCGCCACGCCCGAGGTCGATCCGGACCGCCTCGCGGTGGTGATCGGCACCGGCATCGGCGGCATCAACACCCTCCTGGACCAGGACGATCTGATCGAGGAGAAGGGGCCTCAGCGGATCTCTCCCCTCGCGGTCCCCATGCTGATGCCGAACGGACCGGCCGCCTGGATCAGCCTGGAGTACGGTGCCCGCGCCGGTGCGTACACACCTGTCTCGGCGTGCGCGTCGGGCGCCGAAGCCCTCGCCTTCGCCGCCCGGCTCATTCGATCCGGCGAGGTCGACGTCGTCATTGCCGGCGGCACGGAAGCCGCCATCACGCCGTTGACCATCGCCGGTTTCGCCCAGGTGCGCACGCTGTCGAAGCGCGACGACGACCCCGAGCGCGCCTCACGGCCGTTCGACGTCGACCGTGACGGCTTCGTACTCGGTGAGGGCGCCGGTGTCATGATCCTGGAGCGGGCGGACTTCGCGGCCGCGCGGGGCGCCCGCCCGATCGGCCGGTTGGCCGGGTTCGGCATCACCTCGGACGCCCATCACATCACCGGCCCGGACCCGGCGGGCTCCGGCCAAACCCGGGCGATTCTCAGGGCCGTCTCGTCCGCCGGACTCCGACCGGCGGACGTCGATCACGTCAACTGTCACGCCACGTCCACCGTCGTGGGCGACGTCGGTGAAGCCTCCGCGATCCAGCGGGCGCTCGGGAACGACGTCGTCCTCACCGCACCCAAGTCCGGCCTCGGTCACCTCGTCGGCGCCGCAGGCGCGGTCGAGGCGATCATCACCCTGCTGTCGGTCGCCAACAGCGTCATCCCGCCCACCCTCAACCTTGACCGGAAATCCCCCGAAGTCGAGCTTGAGGTCGTCAGTGGCGAGCCCCGCAAGCAGCATCTCGGCGCGGCGGTGTGCAACTCCTTCGGGTTCGGCGGCCAGAACGTCTCTTTGCTCTTCACCGCCCTTTGACCGTGTCCGGACGAGGAACGGTCCGTAGAGCGGACCCGCTCCTCACCTGGCGCTGCGATGCACATCCGCAGTGCCGGAGTCGTACCGGCTCAATGGATCGGTGGAGAGTTGAAGGATTCCCGCAGGTGCGGCTTGAGGCTGAACCTCTTGCAGAAGCGCAGGGCTAAGGGGAGTCGTCCAGGGCGTAGGAGAGGTAGCGGTCGGCGGAGCGGCGGACGGCTTCGGCGCCGTCGGCGCGTACGATCCGCTTCCACCAGCCGCCGTAGACGCGGTCGAAGGCGTACGGCTCCAGCAGCGACAGGGCGCGGCGGATGGTCGCCGGACGCTCGGGGATCAGGTTCGGATAGCTGTACATGAAGCTGACCCAGCGGCGGTCCTGGACGACCTGGAGGATGTCGCCGGAGAACAGGGCGCCCCGGCCCTCCTCGGCGTCGCGCCAGTGCATGACCTGGCCGCCGACGAAGTGCACACCCGCGTTGACCAACATCACCCCTTCGAGGATCTCGTGGGTGTCGCCCTCCCAGAAGAGCACCGACTCGTCGGGGCGGGCCACCCAGTCGCGGTCGGCCGCGTGGAGGTGGATCGGCGCGTCGAAGGCGTGCGCCCACTCGACCATCGAGCCGTAGAAGTGCGGGTGGCTGATCGCGATGGCGTCGATACCGCCGAGCTCGCCGATCTGCCTGATCAGGTCGTCGTCGAGGTGGGTGACCATGTCCCACAGCACGTTGCCCGCGGGGGTGCGGACCAGCAGGGCGCGCTGCCCGATGGCGGTGGCGGGATCGGTGCCGATACCGACGACCCCGGTGCCCTCCTCGGCGAGGTGTGCCCTGTGCCCGCTCTCGCGCAACTCGTTGAGGGAGGTCCAGCGCTGGCCCTCCCAGCCGACGTACTGTCGCTCGTCCTCGCAGATCGGGCAGTCGTCCCGCGCCTCGGCGTACTGCACCCCGCAGGTGAGGCAGATGGGCAGATCGTTCACGACGTCCTCCGCTGATCGGCTGTTGGGGAATGGTACGGCGCCCTCCTGTGGCAGTCGTCGTTACGCCGCTCCGTGTGGCGCAGGGGGCGTCGCCGCCCGTCGCGGGGGTCGTCGTGTCGGCTGGTCGTTTTCTGGTCGTTTCCATTGGCGGGCTAGGTGTGAGGGACGCTTTTATTGACAATGGGTTGATGATTCATCGCTCTGGGTGACAGGAGTCGTCATGGATGAGGCGGGTCGCGGTGAGGGGCGTCCGGAGTTGGTGCGGGCCCGTAAGCGGATGGGGATGAGCCAGGACGAGATCGCGGCGGCGCTGTGGGTGTCGGCGACGACGTGGAGCCGCTGGGAGCGGGGGAGCCAGGAGATCCGTCCGGTGTATCGGGCGCGGATGGCCGAGGTGTTCGGGGTGGACCCGGCCGAGGTCGAGCGGTGGATCGAGGGCACTGCCCCGGTCGATACGGAAGCCTGGCTGATTCCGGACTTCAGCGACTTCTCGCTCGGGACTACGGTCAGGACGGCGGACCGTCTGTGGAGGTGTGACGTGGATCCGGAGCGGCGTCATGTGCTGGCCGCACTCCCGTTCGTGCCCGCGGCCTTTGCCAGCTGGCTGTCGGCGTGGAGCTATGGCGTCCCGGAGGCATCGGCGGCGTATCAGGGGGCGGGGCCGGTTGTCGGGCTCTCCGACGTCCAGCGGATCGTCGAGGCACAGCGGGCTTTTACACAGATGGATTATCAGTTCGGTGCCGGGCTGGTGCGTCCGGCGGTGGTGGACTATCTGAACACCGCCGTCGCACCGCTGCTGCGAGGTCGTTACGACGACAAGGTCGGAGCCGAGTTGATGACGGCAGCGGCAGGGATGACTCTCCAAGCAGGATGGACCGCCTTCGATCTGAACCGCCACGGCCAGGCCCAGCACTACTTCGGTCAGGCGCTCAAACTGGCGAAGGCCGGTGACGACTCGTTGACGGGTGCCTGGGTGCTGGCGACCATGACGCACCAAGCGATTCACCTGGAGCAGGATGCCCAGGGGGTTTGGCTGGCCAGAGCTGCCACTGACACGGCCCGCCGGGCACAGGCGCCTTCCCGAGTGATGGCGATGCTGCTGGTCGACGAGGCGCGGGCGACGGCCATGCAGGCGAGACCGGCCGAGACCGGTGACGGGCACAGCGCCAAGCAGGTCGAGCGGCTGCTCACCGAGGCCGAGCGGGCATACGCTCAGGGAGCCACCGACCGTGACCCGGCCTGGGTTGCCTGGGAGAACGAGTTCGAGCTGACCGCGAGGATGAGCAGGTGCTGGAAGCTGCTCGGCGACTACCGGAAAGCGGTCGGCTGCGCGGAGTCGGCGGTACGTGAGTTCACGGAAAAACGCCCTCGCTCGGCCCAGCTCAACCGGATGAGCGCGGCTGAGGCATACCTCGGCATGGGCGAGCTGGAACAGGCGGTCGACTCGGCTCGGGCCGCGATCCCGATGGCCAAATCACTGACCTCGGCCCGCTCCGTCGAACGCATCCGGAAGTTCGCCAAGCGCCTTGAGCCGTACGACACCATTCAGGTCCGGGAGTTTCGCGCCTATCTGGACAGTGAACTCGCCTCCTGAGGAGGTGTCCTCCGATCCGGCGCGCATCGTTCCCGGAGGGAGATCCAAGGGAGCCTGGAACCAGACCGCCATGCCGATCTCCGGACCGGTCGAACCGCTATCGTGGTGCCGGTTTCCTGGCGGAACGCAGGTGGGCGCCGGTCGTGGCCGCCGCCGCAGGACAGATCGAGATGGCGGGGGTGTGATGGGGCAGGCCGTACCGTTTCTGCGACGTGTGAAGGCGAAGAACTATAAGAGCATCGCGTCGTGTGATGTCACCTTCACACCCCTTCTGGTGCTGCTCGGCCCCAACGCGGCGGGGAAGAGCAATTTCCTTGACATGCTCAGTTTTGTGGCGGACGCGCTGGAGATGACGCCAGCCGACGCCCTGATGAGGCGCGGTGGCCTGGATGAGGTGAGCCGACGAGGTCAGGGAGATACGGAGGGCTTCGGTATCTTGCTGGAGTTCGTGATCCAGCCGGATGAAGAGCCGCTGTCAGTCACGTACAGCTTCACCATCAACCGGGACCCTGCCGGTCGCCGTCCACTTCTGGTGCTCGGAGAGCAGTGCCTCGTCCGGGGAACGCGACCGCAGTCGAGTTTCAAAGAAGCCGGCTTCGTCATGACCCATGGCTTCTTCAACAAGAAAGGCGAGGGCGGTGTCGAGCCGGACCGGCTCTATCTCCCGCTGGCCGCCACCCAGGGCGTTTTCAGCGAGGTCTACCGCAGCCTGCGCCGCATGCTCTTCTATCACCTGGACGTGGGCCTGATGCGACAGGTTCAGTCCAGGTCCGCCGGGATCACGCTGGACGACGCCGGAAGGCAACTGGGATCGGTGCTCGGGGCTCTCACACAGCGGTATCCGGCGTTCAAGGCGCGGATCGACGACTACATGGGCGCCATCGTTCCCGGGGCCACCGGAGTCGATCAGCGGCTTCTGGACACCTACTCCACCGTCGAGCTTCTCACCCGTCACGCGGACCGAGAGACGGTGTTCGGTCCTGAGGCCATGTCCGAGGGGACGCTGCGTGCGGCGGGGCTGCTGGCCGCACTGTTCCAGCCTGCCGTACTCGAAGGTGAGGCGACCCTGCTGGGAATCGAGGAACCGGAGACCTCACTGCACCCGGCGGCGGCAGGAGTGCTGTTCGACGCGCTGAGCGAGGCGAGCGAGCACGTCCAGGTGGTGGTCACCACGCAGAGCGCGGACCTGCTCGACCGCGACGACTTCGATCCGGCGTCCGTACGCGTCGTGACCATGACGGACGGGCTCACGACGATCGGCGAGATCGACGACGTGAGCCGCCGCCTCGTCAACGACCGGCGAGCCACCATCGGAGAGTTGATGCGCGGCAACCAGCTCCGGCCCAGCACCGGGGAGGCCGAATGACCGGGGCGGTCACCATCGCCGCCATCGTCGAGGGAGAGGGGGAGGTCGCCGCGCTTCCCGTCCTGCTCCGCAGGATCGCGGAGGAACTCTCGGTCTGGGCGGTACGGATTCCGACACCGCGCCGGGTTCCGCGCTCCAAGCTGGTCGCTCCGGGAGGGATCGAGAGCGCCGTACTCCAGGCCTCCTACCAGGTCGACGGGCGAGGCGGGATCCTGCTGCTGATCGATGCTGACGACGACTGTCCCGCGACGACCGGTCCGGCGCTCCTGGAGCGGGCCCGGCGGGCGCGGGGTGATCAGGAGATCTCGATGGTCCTCGCCAACCGGGAGTTCGAGGCGTGGTTCCTCGCCGCAGCCACCTCGCTCGCGGGCCGACGAGGACTGGCGGACTCTCTCGAACCACCCGCTGATCCCGAGGGGCCTCGCGATGCGAAGGGATGGCTCTCGGCCCGTAAGACCGACGGCACCTCCTACCGTCCAACGGCTGATCAGGCGGCCCTGACCGCGATTTTCGACATGGCACAGGCGCGCAAGAACGCGCCTTCCTTCGACAAGTTCTGGCGGGATGTCGAACGCCTCATACGGAGCGGTCTGTAGGCGACCGAGCTCGCGAGGTCAGCGCTGGTAGACCTGTTCGCCGTCGAGGAAGGTCATCGCGACCTTGGTGCGCCAGATGTCGGACTCCGGCTCGGTGAACGGGTCGCGGTCAAGGACGACGAGGTCGGCGCGGTTGCCGGGAACGATGGTGCCGGCGTCGTCGTCGCGGTTGATCCTGGCCGAGCCCGCGGTGTAGGCGGTGAGCGCGGTGTCCAGCGTGAGTCTCTGGCCGGGCAGGAACGGGGTCTGCGCCGTCGGGTAGCCCGCGTGCAGTGAGCCGCCGGGTTCGGTGCGGTTGACGGCGACGTGCATGCCCTGGATCGGGTCGGCCTCGGAGACAGGCCAGTCGCTGCCCGCGCAGAACAGCGTGCCGTTGCGCAGCAGGTCGGCGAACGGGTACTGCCAGGTGGAGCGCTCCTCGCCCAGGAAGGGGAGGGTGAGCTCGTCCATCTGGGCGTGGTGGGTGGCCCAGAGCGGCTGCAGGTTGGCGGTCACGCCGAGCTTGGCGAAGCGCGGCACGTCGGACGGCTCGACGATCTGCAGGTGCGCGATGTGGTGCCGGTTGGCCGGGTCGGTCCCCTCGAAGCTGTCCAGCGCCTCGCGGACGGCCCGCTCGCCGATGGCGTGGAAGTGCACCTGGAAGCCGTGCCGGTCCAGCTCGGCGACGCACTCCTTCAAGAGCACGGGGTCCACGTACGACAGGCCGGTACCGCCGCAGCGGCAGTAGGGCTCGATCACCGCCGCGGTGAAGTTCTCGGCGATGCCGTCCTGCATGATCTTCACCGAGGTCGCGCGGAACCGCTCCAGGCCCTCGGCGGAGCGGCGCCGCTCCAGCAGTTCGGGGATCTGCTCGGCGCCGCGCGCCCGGTCCCACCACAGCGCGCCCACGACGCGGGCGCGCAGCGCGCCGGAGGCCGCCGCCGAGACGTACGTGGGCAGCTGGTCGTCGTAGCCCGCGTAGGAGCCGACGATGGCGTCCTGCCAGCCGGTGACGCCGAGGGAGAACAGGTGGTCCTGGGCCGTCAGCAGTGCCTCGTGCATGTCCTGGGCGCTGGGGCGGGGGGTGAGCAGGCCGACCAGGTCCATCGCGCCCTCGTGCAGCACGCCGCTCGGCGTGCCGTCGGCGTCGCGCTCGATCCTGCCGTCGGCGGGGTCGGGGGTGTCGCGGGTGATCCCGGCCAGTTCCAGGGCCCGGCTGTTCACCCAGGCGGCGTGGTGGTCGCGCTGGATCAGGTAGACCGGGCGGTCGACGACGTCGAGCTGGGAGCGGTGCGGCAGGCCGCCGGGGAAGGCCGACATGTCCCAGCCGCCGCCGTCGATCCACTCGTGGCCGGGGTGGGAGGCGGCGTAGGTGGTGATCCGCTCCAGATACTCCGGCAGGCCGTAGACCCCGGACAGGTCGCACCTGGCCCGCTCCAGGCCCGCCTGGACCGGGTGGATGTGCGCGTCGGTGAACGCCGGGGTGAGCAGGCGGCCGTCCAGGTCGACCACCTCGTGGCCGGGGGCGGCGAGCCGCATGACGTCGGTCTCCGTGCCGACGGCGGCGATCCGGCCGTCACGGACCAGCACCGCCTCGGCGAAGGCGTCCGCGGCGAGGAAGGCCCGGCCGCCCCGGAAGAGCAGGTCGCTCACTTTCGTACCATCCTTCTGCCGATGTCCCGGAGGCCGCTGGCGCCCCGAGATGCCGCTTGATCACCTACATTGCACGCTCGACCGGCCGAGGTCCAGCGTGAGTTTTCCCCGGGTGTCGGCCGAGACCCGGAGACGTCCGCCGACACTCGCCGACGTCCACTGCTCGTCTTGCCGATGTGCGCCGATGTCCGGCGCCCGTTCACCGACACTCGCCGACACTCGCCGACGTCCGCCGACGTCCATCGCCCGTACGCGGGCGTCGGGCGTTCGACGGGCGGTGCCGTCCGGGGACCTCTCCCCGGCGCTCAGCGTCCGGTGATGGAGTCGGCGACGCGGGCCAGCACCGAGGTGCGGCCGAGCCCGGCCTTCTCCCTGGCGTCGGCCCGGCGGTAGAGGTCGTACATGGCGTGCACGCCGATCCACCGCAGCGGTTCCACCTCCCAGCCGCGCACCTTGCGGTCCACCCAGGGCAGGGAGGTCAGGTCGGTGTCCTCGCGCAGGACGAGGTCGCGCAGGGTACGGCCGGCGAGGTTGGTCGTGGTCACCCCGTGGCCGGTGTAGCCGCCCGCCCAGCCGATGCCGGTGGCGTGGTCGACGTGCACGGTGGCGCACCAGTCGCGGGGCACGCCGAGTACGCCGGACCAGGCATGCGCCACGCGGGAGGCCCTGACCGCGGGGAACATCCCGGTGAGCAGCTCCCAGAGCGCCTCGATCGTCCACTCGTGGGTGCGGCCCCGGTCGTCCACGCGGGATCCGTACAGGTAGGGCTTGCCGCGCCCGCCGAACGCGATCCGGCCGTCGGCGGTGCGCTGGGCGTACATGTAGTAGTGCGCCATGTCGCCGAGCAGCTCGTTGCCCTCCCAGCCGATCTCGTCCCACAGCGCGCCCAGCGGCTCGGTGACGATCATGGAGCTGTTCATCGGCAGCCACGTCCGGTGATACTGCCTCAGCTCGGCGGTGAAGCCCTCGGTGGCGCGGATGACGTATTCGGCGCGGACTGTCCCGTGCGGCGTGCGGGCCTCGCGAGGGGCGATCTCGGTGACCGGGGTGCGCTCGAAGATCTCCACCCCGAGGTTTCGCACGGTCTCTGCCAGGCCCCTGGCCAGCTTGGCGGGCTGGATCCTGGCGCAGTGCGGGCTCCAGATCGCGCTGACCGCGCCGTTCACCCGCAGGCGTCCCTCCCGCTCGGCGGGGTCGAGCAGCCGCACGTCCTCCTCGGTCCAGCCCCAGTGGCGCTCGTGGGCGAGCAGCCGGTGCAGCCGCCGGTCCTGGGCGGCGTTGGTGGCGACCGTGGTGACGCCGCCCTTGACGATCTCGGCGTCGATGTTCTCGTCCTGGGCGACGGCGACGACCTCGTCGATCGTGTCGAACATCACCCGCTGCAGCCGCCTGGCCGCGTCCACGCCGTGCGTCCTGGCGTAGCGCTCGGGGGTGCCGGCCAGCTCGCCGACCAGCCAGCCGCCGTTGCGTCCGGAGGCGCCGTATCCGGCGAACTCCTTCTCCAGCACGACGATCCGCAGGTCAGGGCTCGCCTTCTTCAGGTAGTAGGCGGTCCACAGGCCCGTGTATCCGGCGCCGACGATGGCGACGTCGGCGTCGAGGTCTCCGGTGAGAGGGGCGCCGGGGGAGGGGATGCCGAGGGAGCGGTACCAGAAGGAGACGTCTCCGTTGACGAAGTCCCCGGCCAGGGGAACGCGCGTGCTCATGGCCTCACATTCTGCTGTATCCGTCTATATGGGTGTACCTGTCAACGGAAACCGTTGTAGAAACGCCGTCCGGCCGCGTAATGAGCGATCTTCTCAAACGTAACGATGGGCTCACTCATGTGTAGCAGTCCCGTAACAGCTCCGGGACAGGCTATGCCCTGACGGAAGGGGCATTCTGATGGGGTTTCTGAGGATTCGTACGACCGTTGACGAGAGGCCGGGACGGCTGGCCTCGCTGACCGCCGCGCTCGCCGCCAAGGGTGGCAACATTCTGGGCCTGAGCGTGCAGACCGACGTGGACGGCACGGTCGACGAGTTCGTCACGGACATCCCCGCGGGAGCCGAGGCGGTACGCGAGGCGCTGGAGGCCGCCGGGGGACGGCAGGTCCAGGTCGTCGCCGCCACCGCCCACGAGCTGACCGACGAGCCCACCCGCGTCCTGCTGCTCGCCTCCCGGCTGCGCATGACGCCCTGGCGCCTGCCGGAGCTGCTGGGAGAGCTGCTGCGCGCCGACGACTCCCGCTGGGTCTACGGTTCGGAGATGAGTGATCTTCCGGACCCGACCCTGCTGACCGTACCCGTGGCCCCGCGCCGCGCGATCAGGGTCCGCAGGGCCGAGCTGCCCTTCACCCTGACCGAGGCCGCCCGCGCGGCCTCCTTCGTCCGCCTGGCGCAGCCCCCCGTCGAGGAGTCCGGGGCCGACCGCGACATCACGCTCTCCGACGGCGTCGAGGTCAACGTCCGCCCGCTCACCCGCCTCTACCGCGAGGCCGTACGCGACCTGCACGACCGCTGCTCGCCCGAGGCCCGCAGGTTCCGCTACTTCACCTCGGCGCCGGTGCTGCCGCCGAAGGTCTTCGAGCGGCTCTGCGACCGCGCCCGGGGCCAGTCGATCGTCGCCGGACACGACGGCCAGGTCGTCGGTCTCGCCAACCTGATGTTCACCTCCGACCCGGGCACCGCCGAGATGGCGTTCCTGATCGAGGACCGCTGGCAGGGCAGGGGCCTGGGGACGGCCCTGGCGGGGATGCTCGTCCGCCAGGCCCGCGACCTGGGCTTCGCCGAGGTCAGGGCGACGCTGCTGTCCGACAACATCCGCATGCGCAGGCTCCTGGTCTCGCTCGGCGCGACCCTGAACTACACCGAGGACCCCGGCGTGGTGGAAGCCAGGCTGGCCGTGGGCGTGATGGCGACGGCATCCCCGAGCTGAACCCCATCACGCGACCTTCCCGTTTCGAGATCGCTCAGGGGTCCCGAAGCGGGGAGGTCGCACTTTTCGGTTTCTCCGTGGGACCACAGTCCTCCCCGGGAGAGGTCGGGGTGCGCGGCCTCGGCCTCTCCCGGGGAAAGATGACATTTTAGTGTCAGCTTCATGGTAAATGCCTTTCGCGGCCGAGGGCGGCGTGCGTAGGGTCCCCGCATGACGATCAACGCCTTCATCGACGCGCTTCCCAAGGTCGAACTCCACGTCCACCTGGTCGGCTCCGCCTCCGTCCCCACCGTGCTCGAACTCGCCCGCCGCCACCCCGGCGGCGGCGTCCCCACGGACGAGGAGGAGTTGCGCGCCTTCTACAGGTTCACCGACTTCCCGCACTTCGCCCGCATCTACCAGGCGATCAACGCCCTCGTCCGCGAGCCGGAGGACGTGGCCACCCTGGTGCTCGGCCTCGCCTCCGACCTCGCGGCGCAGAACGGCCGCTACGTCGAGCTGACCGTCACGCCGTACGCGCACCACGTCGTGGGCATGCCGATGCGCGAGGTCACCGAGGCGCTCGACCTCGCCGCCCGGCGCTCCCACGAGGAGCACGGGGTGCGGATGGCGTACGTGTTCGACATCCCCGGCGAGTACGGCGCCGAGGCGGCCCGCGTCACCCTGGACCACGCGCTCGGCGAACCTCCCCAGGAGCTGGTAGGTTTCGGGCTGGCCGGCATCGAACAGGACCGCCCGAAGTATCGGGACGTCTTCGCCGACGCCTTCCGCGCCGCCACCGCCGCCGGGCTGCGCAGCCTGCCGCACGCGGGCGAGATGAGCGGCCCGGAGACCATCTGGGAGGCCCTCGACCTCCTGGGCGCCGAGCGGATCGGGCACGGCATCGCCTGCATGGACGACCCCCGCCTCGTCGCCCACCTGCGCGAGACGCAGATCCCCCTGGAGGTCTGCCCCACCTCCAACGTCTGCACCGGCCAGGTCGCCCGCATCGAGGAGCACCCCCTGCCCCGCATGATCGAGGAGGGCCTGTTCGTCACCCTCAACAGCGACGACCCGCCCATGTTCGCCACCACCCTGAGCCGCGAGTACCGCGTCGCCGCCGACCAACTCGGCCTGGACCGCGCCACCCTCGCCACCCTGGCCCGCAACGCCGTCGAGGCCTCGTCCATGGACCCGGCGGGCAAGCAGGAGATCCTCACCGAGATCGACGCCGTCGCCGCCCAGCACTCCGAGACCGCACCCTGACGGCCATCTCGAAGATCGCGATCGTCAGGTCATGCCGATTCGCGACAGACGCGCGGCTCAGGGGGAGGAGATCCGGCTCAGGGAGGAGGGGATCTTGGAGGCGGCGGCCCTGTCCAGCAGGAAGAGGGTGTTCCGGCTGCCTCGGGCGCCGGCCGCGGGGACCTGCATCGTCCCCGAGTCCGACAGCGCGAGCCGTACCGCTTCGGCCTTCTCCTCGCCGGCGGCGATCACCCACACCTCGCGGGCACCCTGGATCACCGGCAGCGTGAGCGAGATACGGGTGGGCGGGGGCTTGGGGGAGTCGTGTACCGCGACCACGGGCCGGGTGTCGTGCAGGGCGGGCATGCCGGGGAAGAGCGAGGCGACGTGGCCGTCGGGGCCCATGCCCAGCATCATGAGGTCGAACGCAGGGGCCGGGCCGTGCTCCTCGGGAGGCGCGGCCTTGCGGAGCTCCTCGGCGTAGGCCTCGGCCGACTCCTCGGCGGTCATACCGGAGTCGGGGCCGCGCATCACGTGGACCCGCTCGGGGTCGAGGTCGAGTTGATCGAGCAGGGCCTCGCGGGCACCGGTCTCGTTGCGCTCGGGGTCGCCATCCGGCAGGAAACGCTCGTCGCCCCACCAGATGTCCACCTTGCGCCAGTCGACGGCGTCCCTGGCGGGGGAGGCGGCGATCTCGGCGAGGGTGGCGATGCCGACGGTCCCGCCGGTCAGGACCAGGTGGGCCGAGCCCTTGGCCGACTGGGCGTCGACGACTCGGACGATCACCCGGGCGGCGACGGCCTTGGCGAGCACGTCGGCGTCGCGGTGGGTGATCACAGTGGGAACGCTCACGGGGCTTCTCTTTCGAAAGGAGGCGCCCCGCGGCGATCGCCGCGGGGCGCTCACGGCTCAGGACTTGTGGGTCCGGGCGAGTCGCCGGATCGCCGACGCGTAGATCTCGTCGGGGTCCAGCCGCCGCAGCTCCTCGGAGAGCAGCTCCGACGTCGGGCGCCGGGCCAGGGCGACCCTGCGGTCAGGCTGACCGGGACGCGACAACGTGCCCAGCCGGCCGTCAGGGCGGGTGATGGTGATGTCGCCGTCCGCCGCGATCAGCTTGACCATGGTCAGGCCGGGCCCGGCGGAGTCGGAGACCTTCACGGGAGCGTCGAGGCGCTCGCCGAGCCAGGCCCCGAGCAGCAGGGCGCTGGCATGGCCGGGCACGGCATCGATGGCGCCCCGCTTGACCTTGCCCACCGGCTGGTCGAACGCGGCGGCCAGCAGGCTCCGCCACGTCGTCAGCCGGGTCCAGGCCAGGTCGGTGTCACCGGGCACGTAACCGCGGGCCCGGCCGACGATCGCCTTGACCGGGTCGGCCGCCGACCGCGCGTCGACGATGCGACGCTGGGCCAGCATGCCGATCGGGTCCTTGGACGGCACCTCGGGGCCGTCGGTGGGCCACCAGGCCACCACCGGGGTGTCGGTGAGCAGCAGCGGGCTGACGACCGAGTCGGCGTGCCTGGTCAGCTCCCCGTACAGGCGCAGCAGGATCACCTCGCCCGGGGTCGACTCGCCGAACCGGATCTCGGCGTCGAGCCGGTTCGGCTCCTCGGAGTCGCGGGGGATGACGACCAGGATCCGGGAGGGGTGCTCCCTGGCGGCCTCGGTCGCGGCCCGGACCGCGTCGTACTGGTCGCTCTCGCCGCAGACCACCACGAGGGTCAGCACCATGCCGACCGCCGGGGTGCCCATCTGGTGGCGCAGATGGGTGAGCTGCGAGGAGATCTTCGAGGCGGTCGTGCCGCTGAGCATGAAGCTGGTCATCTACAGCCGCCTCCAGACGCGCCCGTCGCGGGCCATCATCTCGTCGGCCGAGGCCGGCCCCCACGTGCCCGAGGGATACTCCTCCGGCGGGCCCTGGGAGCTCCAGAAGTCCTCGATCGGGTCGAGGATCTTCCATGACAGCTCGACCTCGCGCTGGTGCGGGAAGAGCGGCGGGTCGCCGATCAGCACGTCCAGCAGCAGCCGCTCGTAGGCCTCGGGGGAGGACTCCATGAACGACTCGCCGTAGGCGAAGTCCATCGAGACGTCCCTCACCTCCATCGCGGTGCCCGGCACCTTGGAGCCGAAGCGCACCGTGATGCCCTCGTCCGGCTGAACCCGGATGACCAGCGCGTTCTGCCCCAGGATCTCGGTGTCGTCCTTGCTGAACGGCAGGTGCGGCGCCCGCTGGAACACCACGGCCACCTCGGTGACCCGGCGGCCCAGCCGCTTGCCGGTGCGCAGGTAGAACGGCACCCCGGCCCAGCGCCGGTTGGCGATCTCCAGCTTGATGGCCGCGTAGGTCTCGGTGATCGAGTCGGGCGGGATGCCCTCCTCCTGGGTGTAGCCGATCACCGGCTCGCCGCCCTGCCAGCCGGGCCCGTAGCGGCCGCGCGCGGTGGCCTGGGACAGCTCGGACGGCAGCCGCACCGCCTTGAGGACCTTCTCCTTCTCCCTGCGCAGTGAGTCGGCCCCGAACGACGTCGGGTCCTCCATGCCGACCAGGGCGAGCAGCTGCAGCAGGTGGTTCTGGATCACGTCGCGGGCCGCGCCGATGCCGTCGTAGTAACCCGCCCGGCCGCCGATGCCGATGTCCTCGGCCATCGTGATCTGCACGTGGTCGACGTAGCCGCGGTTCCAGATCGGCTCGAACAGGTTGTTGGCGAACCGCAGCGCCAGGATGTTCTGGACGGTCTCCTTGCCCAGGTAGTGGTCGATGCGGAACACCGAGCTCTCCGGGAAGACCGCACTGGTGATCGCGTTGAGCTCCTGGGCGCTCTGCAGGTCGTGCCCGAAAGGCTTCTCGATCACCACTCGGCGCCAGGATCCGGGAGGGCCGTCGGCGAGGCCGGTCCGCTTCAGCTGCTGGACCACGACCGGGAAGAACTTCGGCGGCACCGAGAGGTAGAAGCCGTAGTTGCCGCCGGTGCCCCGGGTCTGGTCGATCTCCTTGAGCATCATCGCCAGCGTGTCGAACGCACCGTCGTCGGTGAACTCGCCACGGCAGAAGAAGATGCCCTCCGACAGCTGCTTCCAGACCTCCTCGCGAAACGGCGTCCGCGCGTGCTCCTTGACCGCGTCGTGGGTCAGCTGCGCGAAGTCCTGGTCCTTCCAGTCGCGGCGGGCGAAGCCGACCAGGGAGAAGCCCGGGGGCAGCAGCCCTCGGTTGGCGAGGTCGTAGATCGCCGGCAGCAGCTTCTTGCGTGCCAGGTCGCCGGTCACGCCGAACAGCACCAGCACGCACGGCCCGGCCACGCGGGGCAGGCGCTTGTCGCTCGGGTCGCGCAGCGGGTTGGCCTCGATCATGGCCTCGGTGACGCCGGCGGTTGCGACGTCGGTGGCCGTGGTGGTCGTGGGTGTCTTCTCCCCCTGCGCGTCCGTCGCGGGGACGACCGTGTCGGCGGCCGATGCCGGGGCACCGGCCGCGTCACCCGTCCGGGGGCTCCCCTTGCTCATGCGAACCTCCGGCGGTCCATCAGACCTCCCGTGAGGCGGCGAGCAGGCGCGCGACTCCGGCGGCGCGGTCGGTCAGGTGCAGCCGTACGGCGGGACGCCCGCGGCTGGCCAGCGCGCCCAGGTCGCCCAGGGCCTGGGCGAGCTGGAGCCGGCCCAGGGTGTAGGGCTTGCCGGGGACCTCGACGTCATCCTCGACCGCGCCGGTGATCTGCAGGAACACCCCGTTCTGCGGGCCGCCCTTGTGGTACTGGCCGGTGGAGTGCAGGAAGCGGGGTCCCCAGCCGAAGGTGACCGGGCGGTCGGTGCGGACGGCGAGCAGCCCGCGCAGCGTCGCCGGGTCGGCGCCGCTCCACACGTCCGTCATCTCCTCGAACGAGGCGCCCTCGGCGTACGGGGCGTCGAAGGCCGCCTCACGGTCGAGGTAGGCCATCACCGCGAGGTAGCCGCGCTCGGGGATCGCCTCCAGCAGCCGGGTGAACACGTCCGACAGGTCCTTGACGTCCTCGGAGCCGGGGAACTCGCCGTACACCTCCACCGGGCCGTCGACCAGGATCGGGGTGCCGACCGGCAGCTCGGCCTGGTCGAGCAGCTTGGCGGTGTTCTCCTTGGACTCGGCCACGTTCGGCTGGTTGAACGGGTCGATGCCGAGGACGCGGCCCGCGACGGCCGTGGCGTACTCCCAGACGAGGAACTGCGCGCCCAGCGGGCCGGCGACGGTCACGACGCCGTCGGTGTCGATCCCGGCGAGCAGCTCGTCGTCGGCGTCACCGGGGTCGGCGCCCACGACGGGCAGGATGCCCTTGCCGGACTTGCCGGTGGACTCGGCGACCAGCTGCTCGATCCAGTCGGGCAGGCCGTTGATCTCCGACAGGCTGTCCTCGATCACGAGCTTGTCGCGCCCGGCCTCGGCGGCGGCGCCCAGGGCGGCGCCGAGGTCGAGGCCGGGGTTGCCCTCGGTCCGCGACAGCAGCGGCGCCACCTCGGCCGCGTCGTCGAGCAACCGCTCGACGTCGGCGCCCGCCAGCGCGCTGGGCACCAGGCCGAACGCCGTCAGGGCGCTGTAGCGGCCGCCCACGTTCGGGTCGGCGAGGATCACCTGGTAACCCGCCTCGCGGGCGCTCGCCTCCAGGGGCGAGCCGGGGTCGGTGACGACGACGATCCTCTTCGCCGGGTCGATCCCGGCGTCACGGAAGGCCTTCTCGTAGATCCGCCGGTGGCTGTCGGTCTCGACCGTGCCGCCGCTCTTGCTCGCGACGACCAGGATCGTGCTCTCCAACCGGTCCTCGAGCGCCCGGCGCACCTGGCCGGGGTCGGTGGTGTCGAGAACGGTGAGGGGTACGTCGTCGGAGGTGGTGATGACCTCGGGGGCGAGGGAGGAGCCGCCCATGCCGGCCAGGACCACGTGGTCCAGGCCCTCGGCGCGGGCCCGCTCCACCAGCGCGCCGATCTCGGGGAGCAGCTGCCTGCTCGTCAGCGGGAGGTTGAGCCAGCCGAGCCGGATCGCCGCCTCGGCCTCCGCCTCGGGACCCCACAGGGTGGAGTCGCCGGAGGCGAGGGCCTGGGGGACCCCCTCGGAGGCGAGCTGTCCTGCCGTCTCCGAGGCCTGCTCGGTGAAGTCGTCCTCGCTGAACGTCACGGACACTGACATATGGTCCTCACGCCTTCTTCAGCTCGGAGGAGACGGTCTCCAGCAGCTCTTTCCAGGAGGCCTCGAACTTGTTCAGGCCGTCCTCCTCCAGGAAGCGCACCACATCGTCGTAGTCGATGCCGGCGTCCTTGAGCGCCGCCATGGTGTTCCAGGCCTCCTCGTAGGAGGAGCGGACCGTGTCGCCGGTGATGTTGCCGTGGTCGGCCGTGGCCTCCAGGGTCTTCTCCGGCATCGTGTTGACCGTTCCGGAGGTGACCAGCTCGTCCACGTAGAGGGTGTCGGGGTAGTCGGGGTTCTTCGTCCCGGTGGAGGCCCACAGCGGGCGCTGCGCCCGCGCGCCGGCCTCGGCCAGCGCCTGCCAGCGCGGGGACGCGACGACCTCCTCGAAGGCGGCGAAGGCGAGGCGGGCGTTGGCGACCGCGGCCTTGCCCCTCAGCGCGAGCGCCTCGGGCGTGCCGATCTTGTCCAGGCGCTTGTCGATCTCGCCGTCCACGCGGCTGACGAAGAACGAGGCGACCGACTCGATGGCCGACAGGTCCAGGCCGGCCTCCTTGGCCTTCTCCAGGCCGGTCAGCCAGGCGTCCATCACGGCGCGGTAGCGCTCAAGGGAGAAGATCAGCGTGACGTTGACGCTGATGCCCTCGGAGATCGCCTGCGTGATGGCGGGCAGGCCCTCGACGGTGGCGGGGATCTTGATGAACAGGTTGGGCCGGTCGACCAGCCACCACAGCGCGCGCGCCTCGGCGACGGTCTTGTCGGTGTCCTTGGACAGGCGGGGGTCGACCTCGATCGACACCCGGCCGTCCACCTGGCCGGTGGTGTCGTAGACCGGCCGCAGCACGTCGGCGGCCCAGCGGATGTCGTAGGTGGTGATCGCCCGCACGG
This sequence comes from Streptosporangium sp. NPDC050284, assembly GCF_044459525.1. Lineage (NCBI taxonomy): Bacteria > Bacillati > Actinomycetota > Actinomycetes > Streptosporangiales > Streptosporangiaceae > Streptosporangium > Streptosporangium sp. NPDC050284. The sequence continues at coordinate 460,321 of NZ_JBITIZ010000004.1, read as the reverse complement.
CCTCCTCCACGTCGACGCCGCGGATCTTCAGGTCGTGCAACTGGCCGTCGTAGGCGTCGCCCTTGCTCAGCGCCGAGGCGAAGATCGTCGGGTTGGAGGTGACGCCGACCACCTGCCTGTCGTTGATCAGGGACTGCAGGTTGCCCGTGCGCAGGCGCTCGCGGCTGATGTCGTCCAGCCAGATGGAGACACCCTGCTCGGAGAGCTTCTTCAGGATCTCACTCATGATCAGTTTCCCGTCGTCTCGCCCTTGTCGGCTCCGGTCTTGGCGAGGCTCGCCTTGGCGGCGGCGGCCACGCGCTCGGCGGTCAGGCCGAACTGCTCGTAGAGGGTCTTGTAGGGGGCCGAGGCACCGAAGTGCTCCAGGCTCACCACCACACCCTCGTCTCCCACGAACTCCCGCCAGCCCAGCGCGATTCCCGCCTCGACCGCCACGCGCGCGCGCACCGCCGACGGCAGCACCGTCTGCCGGTAGGCCGCGTCCTGGGCCTGGAACCACTCCACGCACGGCATCGACACGACCCGGGTGGCGATGCCCTGCGCCTCAAGGAGCTCGCGGGCCTCGACGGCCAGCTCGACCTCGGAGCCGGTACCGATCAGGATCACCGAGGGCTGCCCGTCGGAGGCGTCCCGCAGGATGTAACCGCCGCGGGCGACCTTGTCCGCGTCGCGGGTGCCCTCGTAGACCGGAAGGTTCTGGCGGGTGAGCGCGAGCGCGGCAGGGCGGTCGTTGTGCTCCAGCACGACCTGCCAGGCGGCGGCCGTCTCGTTGGCGTCGGCCGGGCGGACCACGTCGAGACCGGGGATGGCGCGCAGCGCCCACAGGTGCTCGACGGGCTGGTGCGTCGGGCCGTCCTCGCCCAGGCCGATGGAGTCGTGCGTCCACACGTAGGTGACCGGCAGCTTCATCAGCGCGGCCAGCCGCACGGCCGGGCGCATGTAGTCGCTGAACACCAGGAACGTGCCACCGTACGGGCGGGTGCCGCCGTGCAGCGCGATGCCGTTGAGTATCGCGCCCATGCCGTGCTCGCGGATGCCGAAGTGCAGCGTGCGGCCGTAGGGGCCGCCGGGGAAGTCCTTGGTCTGGAACTCCTCGGGGATGAAGGACGGCTCGCCCTTCATCGTGGTGTTGTTGGACTCGGCGAGGTCGGCCGAGCCGCCCCACAGCTCGGGCAGCACCGGCGCGAGGGCGCTGAGCACCTCGCCGGAGGCCTTGCGGGTGGCGACGGAGGAGCCGATCTCGAAGGTCGGCAGCGCCCCGGTCCAGTCCGCGGGAAGCCGTCGCGCGGAGATGCGGTCGAACTCGGCGGCGCGCTCGGGGTTGGCCTCACGCCAGCTCTGGTAGAGCTTGTCCCACTCTGCCCGCACGGCCCGGCCGCGCTCGACGACCTCGCGGGCGTGCTCCAGCACCTCGGAGGGGACGTCGAAGCTCTTCTCGATGTCGAAGCCCATGACCTTCTTGGTGGCGGCGACCTCGTCGGCGCCCAGCGCCGAGCCGTGGATCTTGCCGGTGTTCTGCTTGTTGGGCGCGGGCCAGCCGATGATCGTGCGCAGCCGGATGAACGACGGCCTGCCGGTCTCGGCGCGGGCGGCCTCCAGGGCCTCGTACAGCGCCTGGACGTCCTCGACGTACTCGCCCGTCCGCGTCCAGTCGACCGTCTGGGTGTGCCACCCGTACGCCTCGTAGCGCGCGACGATGTCCTCGCTCAGCGCGATCTGGGTGTCGTCCTCGATCGAGATGTGGTTGCTGTCGAAGACGACGGTGAGGTTGCCCAGCCTCTGGTGGGCCGCGAGGGCGCTCACCTCGTGGCTGATGCCCTCCTCGATGTCACCCTCGGAGGCGATGCACCAGATGTTGTGGTCGAACGGGCTCGCGCCCGGGGCGGCGTCCGGGTCGAACAGGCCGCGCTCGCGGCGGGCGGCCATCGCCATGCCGACCGCGTTGCCCAGGCCCTGGCCGAGCGGGCCCGTGGTGGTCTCGACGCCGACGGTGTGGCCGTGCTCGGGGTGGCCGGGCGTGAGGCTCTCCCACTGGCGGAGCCCCTTGATGTCGTCGAGGCTCAGACCGTAGCCGGAGAGGAAGAGCTGAATGTAGAGAGTCAGGCTGCTGTGACCCGCCGAAAGGACGAACCGGTCACGGCCCGCCCACGAGGGGTCTGACGGGTCATGTCGCATCACCTGCTGGAACAGCAGGTAAGCGGCCGGCGCCAGGCTCATCGCGGTGCCGGGGTGACCCGATCCCGCCTTCTCTACCGCGTCCATGGCCAGGGTGCGTACGACGTCGACCGCACGGCGGTCCAGGTCGCTCCATTCGAGGGCTGGCACGAGTTCAGTGCTCAAGTGCTCGATCTCCGGATCTAATCGTGTGATGGTGGCGCCGGTCTGGTATTTCCCGCCCACACCGGACCCTAACGGGTTCGACCTGGCTACCGGGGCGTAGGTCGGCCCGAGGCGGGTCCGGGGGATCGGCAGGCGGCGTGCCTCCCCCTCGGGGAGTCCTCTCGCGCCGCTTCCGCACCCCGTGCCGGGACCGGCCTCCCCTGCAACTACAGTGAGTCCTCAGGGCCGGCTGGTGCCCGCATTCTCGGATCCGCTCTAATCAGAGGTTACGCGTTGACCCCGCACGTGCTGGAAGCACCTTAGATGGTGCTCACCGACAAGCAATCGACGGCCCCGCCCGAGGCGGGCACGGCCACCGAGGCCGCGCCGCGCTCCTTCGGCGACGTCGTGAAGGCCTACGTCGCCCTCACGAAGCCGCGGATCATCGAGCTGCTGCTGATAACGACGCTGCCGGTGATGTTCCTGGCCGCCAAGGGGCTGCCGCCGCTGTGGATCGCCGTCAACACCCTGGTGTTCGGCACCCTGTCGGCCGGCAGCGCGAACGCGCTGAACTGCTACATCGACCGCGACATCGACGCCGCCATGCGCCGCACCCGGCGCCGCCCGCTCGCCCGCGACCTGGTGCCGCCGACGAACGCGCTGATCTTCGGGCTCATCCTCGGTGTGGTGTCCACCGTTGGACTCGGCCTGGCGGTGAACTGGCTCGCCGCGGGCCTGTCGCTGGCCGCGAACCTGTTCTACGTGCTCGTCTACTCGATGATCCTCAAGCGCCGGACCTCGCAGAACGTGGTGTGGGGAGGCCTCGCCGGCTGCATGCCCGTGCTGATCGGCTGGGCGGGTGTCACCGGCCGCCTCGACTGGGCCCCCGTGGTGCTCTTCGGCGTGGTGTTCTTCTGGACGCCGCCGCACACCTGGACCCTCGCGATGCGCTACAGGGAGGACTACGCGGCGGCGAAGGTGCCAATGCTTCCCGTGGTCGCCACCGAGCGCCGCGTGGTGCTGGAGAGCATCGTCTACACCTGGGCCACGGTGCTGTGCTCGTTGCTGCTGTGGCCGGTGGCCGGGACCACCCTTCTCTACCCCGCGGTGGCCGTCGTCCTCGGCGCCGCCTGCCTGTGGGAGGTCCACCGCCTCCTGGCCCGGGTCAACGCGGGCAAGACCGGTGTCGACCTGCGCCCGATGCGCTTCTTCCACTGGTCCAACGCCTATCTGGCGCTGCTCTTCCTGGCCGTCGCCATCGACTCGATGCTCGTCTGAGACCCGGATCGTCTCGCGCGGTCTCCTCGGGCTGTGCCCGTTTCCGTGCCCCGGCGGCGGGGGAGACGTCTCCCGGGGGAAGATGTTCTCTTGACCGGCCTGGGGTGGGCCTGACCGTGGGGAGGGTGTTTCGTGGTCTTCGGTAAATCCCGGGAGCCTGATTCCGGTTCCGGCCGCGAGCGCGGCTCATCGCTCGGCATGGTCTACGGATCCGAGGTGGCCGGCCCGGTTCGCGGGCCTCACCTGCTTTTCGGCGGAGGGTGGCCGAGGGGTGGCGGTGGGGCGAGGTGTGTCAACCTTCGGCCGATAATCTCCCGATTCGAGTCGTAGGGTGGACACCAAGGGTTACGGTGGCCACATGGCCGGCCGTGACCCCCGCTGGGTGCTCAGGGACCGTCCGTCGGTCGGACTGATCGTCGGGCTCGTCCTCACCGGAGTGTGCGCCCTGGTGTCGTTCTCCTTCGACGTGCTGAACGGCGATCCGGTCTACTTCTTCATCGCCCTGTGCCTCGCGCTGGCGCCCGTCCCGGTGCTGCTGGCCGCGGTGCTGGCGCTCGACCGCATCGAGCCCGAGCCGCGCGGCAACCTGATCTTCGCGTTCGCCTGGGGCGCGGGGGTCGCGGTCCTGGTCGCCGGAGTGATCAACTCCTTCAACCTCGTCTACATCGAGAACACCGTCCAGCTGGGCTACGACTACGCGCGCAACATCGCCGCCACCTTCGGCGCACCCGTGGTCGAGGAGACGATGAAGGGCCTGGTCCTGCTGGGCCTGCTCAGGTTCAGGCGCGCCGAGCTGGACGGGCCCACCGACGGCATCATCTACGCCAGCATGGTCGGCCTCGGCTTCGCCATGAGCGAGAACGTCAGCTACTACGTGGCCGCGCTCAACGAGCTGGGCGCGCAGGGCCTGGCGGTGACCGTGGTGCTGCGCGGGGTCCTCTCGCCGTTCGCGCACCCGCTGTTCACCTCCATGATCGGTGTCGCGGTGGCCTACGCGGCGCAGCGCCGGGGGCCTGGGCGGATCTTCGTCATCGCGGCCGGGTGGGTCGGTGCGATGCTGCTGCACGGCATCTGGAACGGCTTCGTCTCCTACGTCGGCCTCGGCGGCCTGGCCGTCGCCTACCTGCTGCTGATGGTCGTGCTGTTCGTGCTGATCTGGATCATCTTCCGCGACCGCAAGCGCATCATCGGGCTCATCCAGACCTACCTGCCCGCCTACTGGGCGACGGGGCTGGTGTCCTCGGGCGACGTGGTGATGCTCTCCTCCCTGCAGGGGCGCCGCCACGCCCGGCAGTGGGCCAAGCAGCACGGGGGCAGGACGTCCCTGCGGGCGATGAGCGACTACCAGCTCGCGGCCACCGAGCTCGGCCTGCTCCACGAGCGGGCGAGGGGCCACGTGATCGACGAGCGCACCTTCAACGAGGAGCAGCGGGCGCTGCTGGAGTGCATGGCCGGTGCCCGCGCCCAGTTTCCCGGGCCGCCCGTCACGGGGAACGCTCCGGCGAGCCACGCCTCCGGCCCGTCCCACCCGCAGGACGGCCCTCCTTATCCGCAGGGTGGCCTCCCCGGTCACCCGCCGCCGGGCGGGCCGTTCCACTAGGCGCGTTCGCACCCGCGAAACCCGCCCTCTCGTCGGGGGGCCGTGTTCGATCCGATGCGGAGGATCATCTTCTCCGTACCGGATCGGAGCGCGGGGTCGGGCCTCGGATCGGCTCAGACGCGGACGTGTGTCACGGTCGGCTCATGCATGGGGGGCCTTCGCCTGCGGGGGGCGCGTCGCGGGCGCGCGTCACAGGGGCCTCAGACGCGGACGGGATCGAGCTCGCCGGTGACCGCCTCCGAGGCCTTTCGCGGCCCATGTGAGCCGGTCGCGAAGACCACCCGCAGCGTGCAGATCCAGACCAGGGTCGCGCCGAGCACGTGCAGGTTGACCAAAGCCGCGGGCACGCCCAGGAAGTACTGGACGTATCCGATGACCCCCTGCGCGGCCTCCACGCCCAGCAGCGTCCACGCGGCCCGCCGGGTGTACCCGGGCGCGTCGGTGATGTGCAGCGCGAACGCCAGCGCGAAGGTGAGGCCGATCACCACGTAGGCGACGTCGGCGTGGATCCTCGCCACGGTCTCGATGTCGAAGCCGAACCGGGAGGCCATCTCGTCGCCCGAGTGCGGCCCGGTGCCGGTCACCACCACGCCCACGACGAGCAGGGTGAACACGGCGGCGACGAGCCCGAAGACGAGCGTGCGGACATGGCGGTGGATCCGCTGCCGGGGCGGGGAGTCGTCGCCCGGGCTCTCGTTCAGGGCGGCGCGGGCGTACAGCGCGTACGCCGCGGCGATCATGCCGATGGAGGCGAGGAAGTGCACGCTCACGGTGACCGGGTTGAGCGCGCTGCGCACGACCAGGCCGCCCCAAAGTCCTTGGAAGGCCACGCCGATCGGTTGCAGCCAGGCCAGCCTCACCAGGTCGGGGCGGCGGGCCGGTAGCCGCAGGGCGGCGATCAGGCAGGCCACGCCGACCGCGAGCACCAGGAAGGTGAGCATCCGGTTGCCGAACTCGATCGCCATGTTCAGCGGTGAGATCTCGTCGTGGGCCACCGGGATGAAGCTCTCCGGCGTGCACCGTGGCCAGGTGGGGCAGCCCAGGCCGGACCCGCTGACCCGCACCGCGGCGCCCGTCACCGTGATCCCGACGTTGACGACGACCGCCGCCAGCGCCCAGCGGCGCAGGGTGAGGAAGGTCGGCGGCCCCACGATTCGCGCCGATCCGGCGGCATGACGGCGAGCCTGGTCAAGGAGGTGGTTCACGGCTCACATGCTAGGCGGCGAGGGGGGTGGTCCCGCCGCGGACCCCGGGGGGACCCCGGGGGGACCCCGGATGGCGGCCACCGGTGCGAGGCGCGGGCCATGGGACGGCGTGCCGTACGCCCCCGGGGGTAGGGGTGGGCTTGAACCGAAGTTTTGCGTGTGATGTCCGTTTAGATGCCTTGATCCGTTAAAAGGTATGTGACATATTACTGGCGGGCCCGAGGTGCGGGAGCGAGGTGAGAGATGCCGGACGTCGTGGTCGTCGGTGCCGGGGTCGTGGGGGCCGCCTGCGCCTACTACGCCGCCCGCGCGGGCCTGGACGTCGTGGTCGTCGACCGGGGGGCGGTGGCGGGCGGTACGACGGGTGCGGGCGAGGGCAACATCCTGGTCTCCGACAAGGAGCCGGGACCCGAACTCGACCTGGCACTGCTCTCCAACCGGCTCTGGCGTGACCTGGCGGGGGCCGCGCCAGAGGGCGGGGTCCGAAACGGCGCGCCGAGGGACGAGCGCGTCGACGCCGGACCGGGCGGCGGGGGAGCGGGCGTCATGGACCGGCCCGTCACGGGCGGCGGGTTCGAGTTCGAGGCCAAGGGCGGCCTGGTGGTGGCCGAGACGGACGAGATCCTGGAGACGCTCACCGACCTGGCGGGAAAACAGGGGGTCGAGCACGTCGCCGTCGCCGCGGGGGAGCTCGGCGACTACGAGCCCCACCTGGCGAAAGGACTCGCCGGAGGCGTGTTCTACCCGCAGGACGCCCAGGTCCAGCCCATGCTGGCGGCGGCCTCCCTCATCCGGAGAGGCGCGGAACGGTTCGGTCGCGGCGCCCTGATGCTGCGCACGGGCGTTACGGTGACCGGCTTCGTCCGCGACGGCGACCGGATCGCCGGGGTCACCACCGACCACGGTGACATTCTCGCCGGAGCCGTCGTCAACGCCGCGGGCACCTGGGGCGGCGAGTTCGCCGCGCTCGCCGGCGCGCACGTCCCGATCCTGCCCAGGCGCGGCTTCATCATGGTCACCGAGCCGCTCGCCGGGCCCTTGATCAGGCACAAGGTCTACACGGCCGCCTACGTCACCGCGGTGGCCAGCGACTCGGAGGGGCTGCAGACGTCCGCCGTCGTGGAGAGCACCCCGCCGGGGCCCGTGCTCATCGGCGCCAGCCGCGAGCGGGTCGGCTTCGACCGCACGATGTCGGTCCCGGTGCTCGAACGTCTCGCCCGTCAGGCCGTGGAGCTGTTCCCCGCCCTGGCGGCGTACCGGGTGATCCGCGCCTACTGCGGTTTCCGCCCCTACTGCCCAGACCATCTCCCGGTGATCGGGGAGGATCCCCGAGCTCGGGGGCTCTACCACGCCTGCGGTCACGAGGGGGCGGGCATCGGCCTGGCCCCGGCCACCGGCCACCTGATCGCCCAGCTCCTGGCCGGCCTCAGCCCCGACCTGGACCTCACTCCCTTCCGTCCTGACCGCTTCACCCGGGAGGCGTCTTGACCTGCTCCCCGAGCCTGAACCGGAGCCGAGGTCCGGGGCCGGAGCGGAGTCCGAGCTCGAACCGAAGCCACAACCGGGATCCTTCCCACGGAGGTGCCCGATGAGGGATCCGTACCGCCTGGTGGGAGCGCGGCCCGAGCCGGAGTTCGAGATCAGCGTGGACGGCGCTCCCGTCCCGGTGATCCCCGGCCAGAGCGTCGGCGCCGCCATGCACGGCGCGGGCATCCGCTCCTGGCGCACCACCAGGTTCGGCGGGAGAGCGCGCGGGCTGTTCTGCGGCATCGGGGTCTGTTTCGACTGCCTGGTCACGGTGAACGGAACCCCCTCCCTGCGCGCCTGCCTGACCGAGGCGCTCCCGGGAGACCGGGTGACCACCGGCGGCTCCCCACCTGCGTCCCAGGACCTGCCGGAGGCCCCGGAGGGCGAGGCCGGACCGGGGGTGAGCGGCCGATGACGCGGATCTACGATCTCGCCGTGGTCGGCGCGGGTCCCGCCGGGGTCGCGGGCGCGCTCACCGCGGCCCTCGCGGGACTGGACGTCGTGCTGGTCGACGGGGCCGCCAGGCCGGGCGGCCAGTACTTCCGGCACCCCGCCGAGGGCTTCCGCGCCGCACGGCCCGGCGCGCTCCACCGCGGGCTCGACAGGTTCACCCGCCAGTGGGAGACGCTTCGCGAGCGCGCCGAGCTGCTCCTGCGCCACCGGGTCTGGGCGGTCGAACGCACGGACGGCGCGATCACCGTACGGTGCCTGGAGGGAGACCGCGAGGAGCGGCCCCGCACGGTGACCGCGCGAGGGCTGTTGATCGCCACCGGCGCGTACGACAGGCCGCTGCCGTTCCCCGGCTGGGACCTGCCGGGGGTGCTCACCGCGGGCGGCGCGCAGGCACTGCTCAAGGGCGACCTTGTCGGTGCGGGAAGCAGGGTCGTGGTCGCCGGCACCGGCCCGTTCCTGCTGCCCGTCGCCGCGGGCCTGGCGGACGCCGGGGCGCGGGTGCTCGGCGTCCACGAGGCGAACGGCGGGTTCGGGCTCGCCAGGCACCCGCTGCTCGCCGCGGGCCGGGTAGGGGAGGCCCTCGGGTACGGGGCGCGCCTGGCCCGCCACCGGATCCCGTACCGCCGCCGCGAGGCGGTGGTCGCCGCGCACGGCGACAGCGCACTGACCCACGTCACCGTGGCGAGCCTGGACGGCGACTGGCGGCCGGTCTCGACGAGAACCGTCGAGTGCGACACCCTCGCCTGCGGCTACGGATTCGTCCCCCAGCTCGACCTGCCGGTCCAGCTGGACTGCGCCACCCGCCGCGACCCCGACGGCAGCCCGGTCGTCGCGGTGGACGCGGGCATGCGCACCAGCGTGCCCGGTGTCTACGCGGCGGGGGAGTCCACCGGTGTCGGCGGAGCCGTGCTCGCCGAGGTGGAGGGACGCGTCGCGGGCCGGTCCGCCGCCGCCGACCTGGGCCGCCCGGTCGCTCCCGATCCGGCCCTGACCCGGCGCGCGGCCCGGCTCTCCGCCTTCGCGCACGCCCTGCAGGAGGCCTACCCGGTACGGGCCGGCTGGCGGGACTGGCTCCGCGACGACACCCTCGTGTGCCGCTGCGAGGAGGTGCCCCTGGCGGCCGTACGTCAGGCACAGGCCATGGGTGCCGTCGACGCGCGCTCCGTCAAGCTTCTCGCGCGCCCGGGGATGGGATGGTGCCAGGGCAGGATGTGCGGCTACGCGGTCGCGTGCCTCGTCGGGGAGGATCCCGCGCCGCCCCGGCGCCCGATCGCCCAGCCCGTCAGGCTCGGCGACCTCGCCGAGGCGACGTTCGCCTCCCCCGGCCGAGGGGAGGCACTCCCGGCCCCGGAGGAGGCGGAGACGGGCGCACCGGAGGTTCTCTCGCGTCCGGCACGTGCCGAACCTCCCTCGGCCCCGGCGACGGATCGGCCCGAACCCCCTCGGAAGGACGAACGATGACGACCCCCGCGAAGCCCTGGCACGGTGTGACGGTGGCCACCGCGCTGCCCCTGGACGCCGACCTCTCCGTCGACCTGGACGGCTACGCCGAACACTGCCGGTGGCTGGTCGCCTCCGGGTGCGACGGCGTCGTGCCGAACGGATCGCTGGGCGAGTACCAGACGCTCACCCCCCGGGAGCGGGCCTCGGTCGTGGAGACCGCGGTCGCGGCCGTGGGCGGCGACCGCGTCATGCCGGGTGTCGCGGCCTACGGCGCCCTGGAGGCCCGTCGCTGGGCCGAGCAGGCGGGGGAGGCCGGGTGCCGTGCGGTGATGCTGCTCCCGCCGAACGCCTACCGCGCCGACGACAGGACCGTGGTGGAGCACTACCGCGAGGTGGCCGCGGCCGGTCTGCCGGTGGTGGCCTACAACAACCCCTTCGACACCCGGGTGGACCTCACCCCCCGGTTGCTGGCCACCCTGCACGCCGAGGGTCTGATCGTCGGGGTGAAGGAGTTCAGCGGTGACGTCCGGCGGATCTACGAGATCGCCGAGCTCGCCCCCGAGTTGGACGTGCTGGCCGGGGCCGACGACGTACTGCTGGAGCTGGTCACCGCCGGGGCGGTCGGCTGGGTGGCCGGATTCCCCAACGCGCTGCCCGAGTCGACCGTCGCCCTGTACCGGGCGGCGGCCGCGGGGGACACGGCCACCGCGCTTCCGCTCTACCGCGCGCTGCACCCGCTGCTTCGCTGGGACTCCAGGCCGGTGTTCGTCCAGGCGATCAAGCTCTCCATGGACCTGGCCGGACGCCGGGGCGGCCCGTGCCGCCCGCCCAGGCTCGCCCTGGTCCCCGAGCAGGAGGCCGCCGTACGCGCCGCGACGGAGAAGGCCCTCGCCGAGGGACTGCGCTAGATCGTCCCCGTACCCCCTTCCCGCGAGGAGCGTCGATGAGAACGAAGAGGATCTTCCACGCGGTGGACTCCCACACCGAGGGCATGCCCACCCGGGTGATCACCGGGGGAGTGGGGGCCATCCCCGGCTCGACCATGGCCGAGCGGCGCGAGTACTTCCTCGCCGAGATGGACCACGTCCGCACCCTGCTCATGTACGAGCCGCGTGGCCACTCGGCGATGAGCGGGGCCATCCTGCAACCGCCCACCCGGCCCGACGCCGACTACGGCGTGCTCTACATCGAGGTCTCCGGTTGCCTGCCCATGTGCGGGCACGGCACCATCGGCGTCGCCACCGTCCTGGTCGAGACCGGCATGGTCGAGGTCGCCGAGCCGGTCACCGTCATCCGGCTGGACACCCCGGCCGGGCTGGTCGTCGCCGAGGTCAGGGTCGAGGACGGCGCCGCCGCGGAGGTGACCATCACCAACGTGCCCTCCTTCAGTGCCGGGCTGGACCGCGCGGTCAAGGTGCCCGGCGTCGGGGAGGTCGTCTACGACCTCGCCTACGGCGGCAACTACTACGCGATCCTGCCCATCGAGTCGGTGGGCCTGCCGTTCGACCGCTCGCACAAGCAGCGGATCCTCGACGCGGGCCTGGCGATCATGGAGGCGATCAATGAGCGGGACGAGCCCGTCCATCCGCTGGACCCGGGCATCCGCGGCTGCCACCACGTGCAGTTCACCGCGCCAGGTTCCGACGCCCGGCACTCGCGGCACGCGATGGCGATCCACCCCGGCTGGTTCGACCGCTCGCCGTGCGGCACCGGCACCAGCGCCCGGATGGCCCAGCTGCACGCCAGGGGCGAGCTCCCCCTGGAGGTGGGCTTCGTGAACGAGTCGTTCATCGGCACCCGCTTCGTCGGGCGGCTCGTGGCCCAGACGGAGGTGGGGGGCCTGCCCGCGGTGGTTCCCACGATCACCGGGCGTGCGTGGGTCACCGGCACCGCCCAGTACTTCCTCGACCCCCGCGACCCGTTCCCCGAAGGTTTCCTCCTGTGACGCCAGGGCTGTGACGCCAGGGCTGTGACACCGGAGCGTGCCGGCTCGATACGAGCCGCCTGAGCTGCGGATACGCCGCCTTTCCCGGCGCTCCTCACGCTGGGTGCCGCATCGCGGGGAAACGACGTCTCAACGTTAACGGTCTTGTTTCGGCCCTTGACGTGCACTTGCATTACACGTGCAATATCACACATCACTAGATGTGAGGAGCCGCACATGCGTGCCACCCCCCTGAAGTGCTTCACGTCGCTGGCCGTCCTCGGTCTCCTGGTCACCGGATGCGGCCAAGGGCTGCTCGGTGACGGAGGCGCGGGCCAGGCGACCGCGGAGAAGAACGAGCCGATCGTCCTCGGCATGCTGATCCCGCAGTCGGGCAGCGAGGCCGCGATCGGCCCCTATATGAGCAACGCGGCGCAGCTCGCGATCGACGAGATCAACGCCAAGGGCGGCGTGCTCGGCCGCCAACTGGAACTGAAGACCGCCGACGACGCCTGTGACGCCCAGTCCGCGGCGGCGGGCGCGAACAAGCTGGTCACCGAGGGGATCGACGTCTCCGTGGGCGGCTACTGCTCCGGTGCGACGCTCCCCACCCTGCCGATCTTCGGCAAGGCCGGAATCCCGATGATCATCCCGGCCGCCAACTCCCAGGAACTGGTCGACCAGAAGCTCAAGCACGTCTTCCTGATCAACGGCACGGGCTCCCAGCAGGCCGCGGCCGCGGAGAAGTGGATCACCAAGCAGGGTTCCAAGAGCGTCGCGCTCATGCACGACAACACCAGCTACTCCAAGGACATCGCGCTGCGCACCCAGGCACTCCTGGAGGCCCCCGGCGGAGCCGAGGCCGTGATCACCGAGGCGGTCACCCCGAAGGAGAGCGACTACAGCGCCAACATCACCAACGTGCTGGCCAAGAAGCCCGACTTCGTCTACTGGACCGGCTACTTCCAGGAGGGCGGACTGATCGCGCGCCAGCTCAGGCAGGCCGGATACAAGGGCTCCATCATGGTCGGCGACGGCTCGGTCTCCCCCAAGCTGGTCGAGATCGCCGGAGACGAGGCCGCCGAGGGCCTGTACGCGACGATGACCCAGACGCCCGACACCCTCCAGGGCGCCGAGGGCTGGATCGAGGCGTACAAGAAGAAGTACTCCTCCGAGCCGGGCCCGTACTCCAACCAGGCCTACGACGCGGTGCGGCTCGCCGCCGAGGCGGTCACCAAGGCGGGCGCCACCGACGGCGACAAGGTCATCGCGGCGCTTGAGGCGATCGACGGCTTCTCGATGTTCTCCGGGCCGCTGAAGTTCACCCCGGAGCACACCCTGGCGAACGGCGGCTTCCAGATCCTCGTCGTCAAGGACGACAGGTTCGCCCTGCAGGACGCCCTTAAATGACGCAGCTCGTCTGGAACGGGCTGTTCGTCGGCTCGTTCTACGCCCTGGTCGCCCTGGGGTACAGCATGGTCTACGGGATCATCAAGCTGCTCAACTTCGCCCACGGCGACCTGTACATGCTCGGCGCGTTCGCCGGTTTCGCCATCCTCGGCGCGGTCGGCGGCGTGTCCTCCTCGATGGCACTGCCGCTGCTGCTCGCGGTGCTCCTGGCGACCATGCTCGCCACCGGCCTGGCAGGGGTGGCGCTGGAGCGGATCGCCTACCGTCCGCTCCGCCGCGCCCCGAGGCTGTCCCTGCTGATCACCGCGGTCGGGGCCTCCTTCGCGCTGGAGTACGGGATGCGCGCGGTGGCCGGGGCCGACCCGCGGGTCTACCCGGTGCGGCTGGGCGGCACCTCGCTGGAGATCCTCGGCGCCAGGCTCACCGTGCAGCAGGTCGTCCTGATCGGCGTGGCGGTGCTCCTCATGGCCGGGCTCAACCTGCTGGTCACCCGCACCCGCGAGGGCAGGGCGATGCGGGCCATCGCGCTGGACCCGCGCACCAGCGCGCTGATGGGCATCGACGTCAACGCGGTCATCTCCCGCACCTTCTTCATCGGCTCGGCGCTGGCGGGGGCCGCGGGCGTGATGGCAGGCGCCTACTACGGCAAGATCGACTTCATGATGGGCTTCCTGATCGGGCTCAAGGCCTTCACGGCGGCCGTCATCGGGGGTATCGGCAACATCCCGGGCACGATGCTCGGCGGCCTGCTGCTCGGGCTGCTGGAGTCGTTCGGCACGTTCTGGCTGGGCGGTGAGTGGCGTGACGTGTTCGCCTTCGGGGTGCTGATCCTGTTCCTGACGGTGCGGCCCACCGGCCTGCTCGGCGAGCGCGTCACGGAGCGCGTATGACCGGGACCGTCGGCCCCACCGGACCCGCCGGGCCTGCGGGAGCGAGGACGACCAAGGTCCGCCGCCTCGGCACCGACAGGCCGCCCAGCCGGGCGTCGAAGCTGATGCAGAACCGGTGGGCAGGGCTCGCCGGGCTGCTGATCGCGCTGCTGGCGCCCTTCGTCAACGCCACGCCGTACGCGCTGTCGGTCATGACCAGCGCGGCCATCGCCGTGATGCTCGCCGCCGGGCTGAACATCGTGGTCGGCTACTGCGGCCTGCTCGACCTGGGCTACGTCGCCTTCTTCGCGGTCGGCGCCTACACCAGCGGCGTGCTGGCCACCCGCTTCGACCTGCCGCTGCTGGCCACGGTGCCCGCCGTGCTCGTGGCCACGGTCATCGCGGGGATCGTGATCGGCGCCCCCACGCTGCGCCTGCGCAGCGACTACCTCGCCATCGTCACCCTCGGCTTCGGCGAGATCATCCGGATCACCGCCAACAACCTGGACGTCACCGGCGGCCCCTCGGGGATCTACGGCATCCCGCACCTGGTCGAGAGCCCGGCGCTCTTCTACTACGTCACCGTGGCCGTCGTCTCGCTGGCCGTCCTCGGCGCGGCGCGGCTGGGCCGCTCCCGCCTGGGCAGGGCCTGGCGCTTCGTCCGGGAGGACGAGGACGCCGCCGAGGCGATGGGCGTGCACACCTACCGGGTCAAGCTCGCCGCCTACATCGCCGGGGCGGTCTGGGGCGGCATGGCCGGGGTGCTGTTCGCCGCGCAGCTGTCGGCCATCTCGCCGGGCAGTTTCACCTTCCTGTCGTCGGCGCTGGTGCTCATGGCCGTGGTCCTGGGAGGCATGGGATCGACGCCCGGCGTCGTCGTCGGGGCCGTGGTGATCAGCATCCTGCCGGAGATCCTGCGCGACCTCGCCGACTACCGGTTCTTCCTGTTCGGCGTACTGCTCATCGCCTTCATGCTGCTGCGGCCGCAGGGCATCTGGCCGGCCCGCTCCAAGGAGGTCCCGTGAGCCTGCTGAGCGTGACCGACCTGCGCCTGACCTTCGGCGGGCTGGTGGCGATCGACGGCCTGTCGTTCTCGGTGCGCGAGGCGGAGATCGTCTCCGTGATCGGGCCCAACGGGGCGGGCAAGACGTCGGCCTTCAACTGCGTCACCGGTTTCTACCGGCCGACCTCGGGCCGGATCACCCTGCGCGGCAGGGACCTGCCGGGGCTGCGGCCCTCGGCGATCGCGGGTCTGGGCGTCGCGCGGACCTTCCAGAACCTGCGGCTGTTCGGCGAGTTGTCGGTCCTGGACAACGTACGCGCCGGATCGCACCTGTGGCTGCGTCAGAGCGTCCTGGACGCCCTGCTGCACACCCCGCGCTACCGGCGCTCCGAGCGCGAGTGCACCGAGCAGGCCCACCACTGGCTGGACTTCGTCGGCCTGCGCGGTGACAGGTACGGACAGGCGAGGAACCTTCCCTATGGTGAGCAGCGCCGCACCGAGATAGCCCGTGCGCTCGCCCGGCGTCCCGACCTGCTGCTGCTCGACGAGCCCGCGGCCGGGCTCAACCACGGCGAGAAGGCCGAGATGCTCGACCTGATCCGGCGCATCCAGGCGCTGGGGGTGGCCATCGTGCTCATCGAACACGACATGGGCCTGGTCATGGAGGTCTCCGAACGCGTGGTCGTGCTCAACTTCGGCAGGGAGATCGCCGACGGCCGGCCAGAGGACGTCCGGCGAGATCCGGCCGTCATCGAGGCCTACCTCGGTGGCGACACCTCCGCGAACGACGGGACCGGCGAAGCCGTGACGGTGAAGAAGGACGGCGCGGGCGAAGAGGTCACGGGGAAGGACAGCGCGGCCGGGGGAGACACCGATGCTTGACATCGACGGGCTGGACGTCCACTACGGCGGCGTACACGCCCTGCGCGGCCTGTCCCTCGGCGTCGCCGAAGGCGAGATCGTCGCCCTGCTGGGCAACAACGGCGCGGGCAAGACCACCACGCTCTGCGCGGTCTCGGGACTGCTGCGGCCCAGCGGCGGCAGGGTGCTCTTCGAAGGGAAGGAGATCACCAGGCGGAAACCGCACAGGATCACCGCGCGAGGCCTGGTGCACGTGCCGGAGGGCCGCAGGATCTTCAGCACGCTCAGCGTCCACGAGAACCTCCAGCTGGGCGGCTATCTGGTCCGCGACCAGGCGGAGGTCCGCACGCGGATCGACCGCGTCTACGAACTGCTGCCGCGCCTGGCCGAGCGGCGCGCACAGCAGGGGGGCACGCTGTCGGGCGGCGAGCAGCAGATGCTCGCGATCGGCAGGGCACTCGTCACCGGCCCCCGGCTGCTGCTGCTCGACGAGCCCTCCATGGGGCTGGCGCCCCTGGTGGTCGCCTCGATCATGGAGCTCATCGCGGGCATCAACGCCCAGGGCACCTCGGTACTGCTCGTCGAGCAGAACGCCGTCGCCGCCCTCGGGATCGCCCACCGCGGCTACGTGATCGAGAGCGGGGAGTGCGTCCTGGAAGGGCCCGCCGCCGAGCTGCGCAGAGACCCTCGGGTGGTCGAGGCCTACCTCGGCGGAACCGGAGGGAGCGAACGCGGGTGACCGGCGGACCCACCACCGGCGCCGTACCCCGGAGATCGGCCCCCGGGTGTTCGGAGGCAGGCGTATGGCCTGGGAGGATGGGAGGGTGGCGGGTTCCGCCGATCAGGCGTGGACGTGAGCGACACGAGAGGCTCCGGTATGGCTCCTAGGGCGGACGGCCGGCTCGATCTGCCGACCGTGAGCGAGCGGCAGAGCCTGCGGGAGCAGGTGGCCCACGCGCTCAGGGCGGCCCTGATCACCGGTGAGATGAGGCCGGGCATGGTCTACTCGGCCCCGGTGCTCGCCGCCCAGTTCGGCGTCTCGGCGACCCCGGTGCGCGAGGCCATGCTCGACCTGGCCAAGGAGGGCCTGGTCGAGGCGGTACGCAACAAGGGTTTCCGGGTCACGGAGCTTTCCGACAGGGATCTGGACGAGCTGACCGAGATCCGCAGGCTCATCGAGGTGCCCACGGTGGCCCAGCTGGCCGACGCCGGGCGCGCGCCGAGCTTCGAGACACTGCGCCCGCTCGCCCAGGCGATCGTCGACGCCGCCGAGCGCGGCGACCTTCTCGCGTACGTCGACGCAGACATCCGCTTTCACCTGGACCTGCTCGCCCTGGCGGGCAACTCCCGCCTCGTGGAGGTGGTCCGCGACCTGCGCAACCGGGCCCGTCTGTACGGCCTGTCCTCCCTGCACCGGCGGGGCGCCCTCACCGACTCCGCCCGAGAGCACCTCACGCTGCTCGCGCTGCTCTCCGAAGGAGACGCGAGCGGTGCCGAGCGGCTGATGCGCGACCACATCCGGCACGTCCGCGGCATCTGGGCCAGCGGGCCGGAGGGGCCCGAGGAATGAACGGAGCGGCCTGAGAGCGGGCCGCCGGGAGTGGCGATGCTCCGGAGAGGCCTCGGGGCGGGGCAGGAGGGCCGTGGGTGGCGCCGTAACCGGATCTGTGGAACCGATGCCGGAGCCGAGGGTCAGCCGGTGCTGCGGGTGGCGCCGACGCTGGCGATGACCACGCAGCCGATGGCGGCCCACTCGCGCATCTGGAGCACCTCGCCCAGGATCAGCAGCCCGGCCAGCGCGGCCATCGCGGGCTCCAGGCTCATCAGGATGCCGAAGACCCGTTTGGGCATCCTGCGCAGCGCCTCCAGCTCGATCGAGTAGGGGATGACCGACGACAGGAGTCCCACCCCGAGCCCGATCAGCAGCAGCTCGGGCTGGAGCAGGTCGGCGCCACCCGAGGCGACCCCGACGGGGGCGACCAGCAGGCAGGAGACGATCATCGCCAGGGCGAGGCCGCTCGTTCCGGGGAAACGCCTGCCGACCGAGGCCGACAACAGGATGTAGCCGGCCCAGCAGACCGCAGCCACCAGGGCGAAGGCGATCCCGGCCCAGCTGATCCTGGAGGCGCCCCCGCCCCACGGGGCGAGCAGCACCACGCCCGACCCGGCGAGCACGACCCAGAACAGGTCGAGGCGGCGGCGCGAGGCCGCCACCGCGACGCCGAGCGGGCCGAGGAACTCGATCGCCACCGCGATGCCCATCGGCAGCCGGGCCAGCGCCTCGTAGAACGACAGGTTCATCACGCCCAGCGTCACGCCGAACGCCACCCCGGCGCCGATGTCCGCCCTGGACAGCCCGCGCAACCGGGGTCTGACGACCGCTCCCAGGATCAGGGCACCCGTCGCGATCCGCAGGAACACCACGGCGCTCGGCGGCAGCTGGGAGAACAGGTCCTTGGCCAGACCCGCGCCCACCTGCACCGACATGATGGCCAGCAGCACCAGCCCCGACGGCGGGATGGCGTCGGAGGCCGCTCTCAGCAGCGTTCCGGGCCTGGGCAGCCTCGGCTTGTACGGCTCGGCGGGCCCGTCCAGGGCGTCGGCGGTCACGACTCTCCTCGGTCATGTGCAAAATAACAAGTGACACCTTACTTGCCGAGGTCGCCGTCTTCACGGCTGTCCGTGATGCGAGACGGCTCCGTGGAGGGCCCTTCCGAGGGTTCGCCCCGCCGAAAGGTCAGGGGAGGGGAGTCTCGCCGGTCGTGCGGCGTCCGGCGTCCGGCGCGCGGGTGTAGAGCGCGACGGTCATGCCGGGTACGCGGCCCGTCCGCCAGGACCTGGTCCGGACGAATCCCTCCTTGACCAGGGTGACCACCCGGCCGACGCGCGAGGCCGCCTCTGACCCGCCCCGCCAGATCACCCAGACCCGTTCGCGCCCGGCCACGGCGGCGGCCACGTCGGAGCGCTCCGGGTAGCCGAAGGAGTGGGGCAGGGGCGCGGGCCCGGCGAGCAGCACGTCGTCGGGCAGCCCTTTGCCGCCGTGCCGCGTCTGGTCGTAGTAGCGGAAGCCCTCGCGCAGGGAGGAGCGCCCGTAGAGGAGGGCGTCGCCCGGCCGGCCCTCGCTCGCGAGGATCCGTACCGCCCGGGGGAAGTTCTCGTGGTGCCCGTCCTCCCCGCGCAGGTCCAGCTGACCGGGGAGCCCGGCCGCCAGGACGCCCGCCAGCGCGATCCCGGTGGCGAGGTGGGGCAGCGCGGCGAGGGCGAGTCCGGCCAGCAGCGCGTACGCGGGCACCGTCGCGAACAGGTAGCGGTCGACGTAGACCGGCGAGACCAGGTGGGACAGGGCGAACAGCAGCAGGGGCGGCAGAATCGCCCATGAGCCGAGCAGGACGATCCAGAGCCGGTCGGCACCGTGTCTCCGGCCCAGGAACGGGGCGGCCGCGGCGACGGCGAGCAGCACGCACCCGGCCAGGGCGGTGCCCCCGGCCATCTTGGGCAGGGCGAGGAACACGTCGGGTCCCGGCAGGGTGATCCAGCTGATCGCGTGCCGCTCGGCGAAGCCGACTACCGTCCAGACGGCCCCCGGGACGCAGCCCACGGCCATGCAGGCGAGCACCCTGGGCAGGACGCCCCGCCCGTACGACCCGACCGCGAGCAGGTGGGCGGCGAGGACGAGCAGCGCGAACACCTGCGTGCAGCCCAGCAGCGCGACGGCGGCCGCGTACCTCCACCAGGCGCCGCGCCGTCCCGGCTCCTCGATCGCCCGGTACAGCGTCCAGGTGGCCAGGACCGCGGCGGCGGCGGCGAACGCGTAGGAGCGGATGTTCTGCCCGTGATAGGAGACCGAGGGCAGGAAGACGTAGACGGCGGCGGCGGCCAGTCCGGCGGGCTGCGAGCTCAGCCGGCGGCCCAGGTCGGCGATGAGCGCGGTGGCCGCGCCCGTCGCGAGCGCCGAGGGCAGGCGCATCCACCACTCGGCCTGCCCGAACTCCAGCCACAGGTGCATGAAGCCGTAGTAGGGCAGGAAGTGCCCGTCGATGTGCTGGGCCAGCTCCCAGAGTCCTCCGGCGCCGCGGCGGGCCGCGCTGAGAGTGGCGAGTTCGTCCCCCGACTGGGAGACCGTGGACGAGCCGGCGACGGAGACAAGCGTGGCAACGATCCCCATGGCCAAACTTGGCCAGATTCGCCCCGTATGCCGTGTCGCCGGCCGGGATGAAGATCGCGTTCCGGTAATGATCACCTGGAGGATGGTAGATCTTGACGATCACCCTGGTTGATCTTTTGCGGGGAAGAGGTGGAGAAAATCCTGATTTAGGCGATCCCCGGTAACCGATTTCCGGACGGATCATTCCCAGCGGAACGTCCGGGAGGTGAGGAAGAGCGACACCACCGCCCACGCCGCGAGAATCGCCACGGCGGCGAGCGGCACCCCCGCGCCGTCGCTCAGGACCGCGCGGAGCCCTCCGGTCAGCGCCGAGATCGGCAGCAGCTCCAGCACCGGCCGCACCGCCTCGGGAAACCTCGCCAGCGGGAAGGCGACCCCACCGCAGGCGAGCAGGAGCAGGTAGACGAGGTTCGCCGCGGCGAGCGTGGCCTCGGCGCGCAGCGTCCCCGCCATCAGCAGGCCGAGCCCGCTGAACGCGGCGGTGCCCAGCACGATGAGCGCCAGGACCGCGAGCGGCGAGCCCGTGGGGTGCCAGCCCAGGGCGAGCGCCACCGCGCAGATGACCGTCACCTGGACGACCTCCACCGCGATCACCGCGAGCGTCTTGGACAGCATCAGCCCGGTCCGCGACAGCGGGGTCGCGCCCAGCCGCTTCAGCACGCCGTAGCGGCGCTCGAAGCCCGTCGCGATGGCCTGCCCGGTGAAGGCGGTGGACATCACGGCGAGCGCGAGCACGCCGGGGGTCATGAAGTCGATCCGGGAACCGCCGCCCACGTCGATGATCGGGGCGGAGGAGAGGCCGACGAGCAGCAGCACCGGGATGATCATCGTGAGCAGCAGCTGTTCGCCGTTGCGGAGCATCGCCCGGATCTCCGCTCCCGTCTGGGCCGCCACCATCCGGCCCAGCGGCGCGGCTCCGGGGGCCGGCGTGAGGTCCAGGGTCGTCATGGGGCTCTCCAGCGGTCTGATGCGCGCTCCGGTTCGGGCCGCGCCCGGACGCGTGAGGGGTGGCGAAGGGGGTGTGAAGGTGTCACCGGGGCGGAGGGCTCCGGGGGCGTCGCCGCGACGGTGGGTTCGAGGGCGGGTTTCGGGGGCGTCACCGGAGCTCACGCCCGGTCAGTTCCAAGAAGACGTCCTCCAGGGTGCGCCGCTCGATGCTGAGGTCGTCGGCGGTCACGCCCTCGGCGGCGCACCAGGTCGTCACCGTGGCCAGGAGACCGGGCACGACCTGCCCCTCGATGATGTAGTGCCCGGCCGGCGACTCCTTGGCCGCGCTGCCGGCGGGCAGGGCGGCGAGCAACTCGTCCAGGCAGAGGCCGGGGCGGGCGCGGAAGCGCAGCTGCCGCTCGGCGCCGGTGAGGGAGGAGGGCGTGCCCTCGGCGACGACCCTGCCGCGATCGATGATCACGATCTGGTCGGAGAGCCTCTCCGCCTCGTCCATGTGGTGGGTGGTGAGCACCACGGAGACCCCGCTTGAGCGCAGGTCCTTGACCAGCTCCCAGCAGGCGTGTCTGGCCTGGGGGTCCAGGCCCGCGGTCGGCTCGTCGAGGAAGACCAGCTCCGGACGGCCGATGACCGCTCCGGCCAGTGACAGGCGCTGCTGCTGGCCACCCGACAGCCTGCGGTACGGGGTGCGGGCGTGCTCGCTCAGCCCCAGCCGTTCCAGCAGCGCCGCGGGATCGAGCGGGTGGGCGTGGAAGCGGGCCATCAGCCGCAGCCACTGCCCGCAACGGGACGCGGGGGGAACGCCGCCCGCCTGGAGCATCACCCCGACCCTGGCCCGCAGTTCCGGCCTCGACGGGTCGAGCCCGAGCACCCTCACGGTGCCGCCGTCGGCCCGGCGGAACCCCTCGCAGATCTCCAGGGTGGAGGTCTTGCCGGCCCCGTTGGGGCCCAGCACCGCGGTGACCGCGCCGCGGGCGGCGTTGAAGGTCAGGCCGTCGATCGCGGTCGTCCCGCCGTATCTCTTGACCAGGTCGACGATCTCGACGGCTGGGGAGTCCATGGCCACGAGTTTAGGGACTGTGTCCGCCGGTCACGCTCCCGGACCACGCGTCCGCAGCCGCCGGGAACCCGTTTTCCGCGCGGTGCCCGGCCGCCCCTCGCTCCCACCTAAAGGTTTTTCCGAGAAAATTTCCGAAAAGCAGGAATTCGGATGAACAGCTGTTGGTTGGGAGGTTTCGGCCCCTGTGGGCCGTCATCGCCCGTAAGTGGAGGGCGTGGCCTGCGACCAAAAAGGGGATACGGGTATGACCGCGGCCGCCGTTGAGCCGGAGGTGGCGCCGATCGTACGGCGCAGGGGGCTGTTGCTCGCCATCCTGGGAGCGCTGTCGGCGGTCGGCCCCCTCGCGATCGACATGTACCTTCCCGCCTTCCCCTCCATCGCCGCCGACCTGGGCAGCGGGCAGGCGCAGGTGCAGCTCACCCTCACCGCCTGTCTCATCGGATTCTCGGTCGGGCAGGTCATCGCGGGCCCGATCAGCGACACGCGCGGCCGTCGGGGCCCGCTCCTGATCGGCATCGCCGCCTACGCCGCGGCCTCCCTGCTGTGCGCCTTCTCGCCCTCGGTGTACGGGCTGGTCGGCTTCCGCCTGCTCCAGGGCATCGCGGGCGGCGCCGCGCTGGTGATCGTCCGCGCGATCGTCCGCGACCTGTACGAGGGGGCGGCCATCGCCCGCATCTTCGCCACCCTCATGCTGGTGACCGGCCTCGCCCCGATCCTCGCCCCGATCGCGGGCGCGCAACTGCTCGCCCACACCTCCTGGCGGGGCGTGTTCGTCGCGTTGAGCGTCGCGGGCCTGCTGTTGCTGGTCTTCGCGCTGTCCGGGGTACGCGAGACGCTTCCCGCCGAGCGGCGCGAGAGGGGCGGGCTCAGGCACACCCTCACCACCTTCTGGCACCTGCTCCGCGACCGCCCCTTCATGGCCGCGACCCTCGCCGGGGGGCTGAACTTCGCGGCCATGTTCGCCTACATCTCCGGGTCGCCCTTCGTGCTCCAGGACGTCTACGGCACCTCGGCGCAGACCTTCTCGCTGGTGTTCGGGCTGAACGCGCTGGGCCTGACCATCGCCGCCCAGGTCGGCGGGCGCCTCGCCGGGCGCCTGGACCCGGCCGGGCTCATCCTCGCCGGGTTGTTCCTGGGCGTGGCCGGAGCCGCCGGGGTGCTCGCCGCGGCCCTGTTCCACCTGCCTCTGCCGGTGCTGGTCACCGCGCTGTTCGTGATGATGTGCGGGGCGGGCCTCGTCCTGCCGGGCAGCGGCGCGCTCGCCCTGGCCGGTCAGCCCGCGCGGATCGCCGGGAGCGCGGCCGCGCTGACGGGCGTGCTGCAGTTCGCGCTCGGCGCCGTCGCCGCACCGCTGGTGGGTCTGGGCGGGGAGGGATCCGCTCTGCCGATGGCCGTCGTACTGGCCGGTTTCACTCTCGCCGCGCTCGCCGCCTTCGCCGGGCTGCGCGGGACCGCGCGGAGCGTTTCCCCAGCTTAGGTAAGCCTTACCTGCGTGATGAACCACATTCCGGACGACCGTACATCGGGTTTGTAACTCGGGAAGCAATTACGGCACACTGATGTTGTGAAATACGTGACCGGGATGCAGGACACCGAGGGAGCCGCCATCGCGCGGCCCTCCGGCGTGTCCGCCGAGCGCAGCACGCGAGCGCGTGTCGCCCGGCTCATCCTGGAACACGGGCCCATCACCGCCGCCGCCCTCGGCGAGCGGCTCGGCCTCACCCCCGCCGCCGTTCGCAGGCATCTCGACGCCCTGCTGGCCGAGGGGATGGCCGAGGCCCGCACCGCGAGGCCGCGAGGCCAGCGCGGGCGCGGGCGACCGGCGAAGCTGTTCGCGATAACCGACGCCGGCCGCAGCGCCTTCGAGCACGCCTACGACGGCCTCGCCGGGAGCGCGCTGCGCTTCTTGGCCGAGCGCGTGGGCCCCGAGGCCGTGGCGGAGTTCGCCCACTCCCAGGTGGCCGGCCTGGTCGACCGCCTGAGACCGAGGATGAGCGAGGTCCCCGCCGACCAGCGGGTCCGTGTCCTCGCCGAGGCGCTGTCGGCCGACGGCTACGCCGCCTCGGCGAGCAAGGCGAGCCTGGGCGGCGAGCAGCTGTGCCAGCACCACTGCCCGGTCGCGCACGTGGCCGCGGAGTTCCCGCAGCTGTGCGAGGCCGAGACGGAGGCGTTCGCGCGCATTCTCGGCACCCCCGTGCAGCGGCTCGCGACCATCGCCCACGGCGACGGCGTGTGCACCACGCACGTCAGCCCCCACAGAACACCGGGGCCGGGCGCAGGAGACCCCCCGGCACCTGATCCGGCGCGATCGCCGGCAATCCACGAAACGATCGACACATCGAGCAAGGAGACCGGAAGGTGACTGTCACCGACCGCCCGGAGCTGGAAGGCCTCGGGAATTACAAGTTCGGCTGGGCCGACTCGGACGCCGCGGGAGCGACGGCCCGGCGTGGCCTGTCCGAAGAGGTCGTCCGCAACATCTCCGCGCTGAAGAGCGAGCCGGAGTGGATGCTGGACCTTCGTCTGAAGGGGCTGCGCCTTTTCGGCAAGAAGCCCATGCCCAACTGGGGTTCCGACCTCAGCGGCATCGACTTCGACAACATCAAGTACTTCGTGCGCTCGACGGAGAAGCAGGCCGCCTCCTGGGAGGACCTGCCGGAAGACATCAAGAGCACCTACGACAAGCTCGGCATCCCCGAGGCGGAGAAGCAGCGCCTGGTCGCCGGCGTCGCCGCCCAGTACGAGTCCGAGGTGGTCTACCACAAGATCCGTGAGGACCTTGAGGAGAAGGGTGTCATCTTCGTCGACACCGACACCGCCCTCAAGGAGCACGAGGAGATCTTCAAGGAGTACTTCGGGACCGTGATCCCCGTCGGCGACAACAAGTTCGCCGCGCTGAACACGGCCACCTGGAGCGGCGGCAGCTTCATCTACGTGCCGCCGAACGTCAACGTGGAGATCCCGCTCCAGGCCTACTTCCGGATCAACACCGAGAACATGGGGCAGTTCGAGCGGACCCTGATCATCGTGGACGAGAACTCCTACGTCCACTACGTCGAGGGCTGCACCGCGCCGATCTACTCCTCCGACTCGCTCCACAGCGCCGTCGTGGAGATCATCGTGAAGAAGGGCGCGCGCTGCCGTTACACGACCATCCAGAACTGGTCGAACAACGTCTACAACCTCGTCACCAAGCGCGCCGTGGCGTACGAGGGCGCGACCATGGAGTGGGTCGACGGCAACATCGGCTCCAAGGTCACCATGAAGTACCCGGCCGTCTACCTCATGGGTGAGCACGCCAAGGGCGAGACCCTCAGCGTCGCCTTCGCCGGTGAGGGCCAGCACCAGGACGCCGGGGCCAAGATGGTGCACCTCGCGCCGAACACCAGCTCCTCGGTGATCTCCAAGTCCGTCGCCCGCGGCGGCGGCCGCACCTCCTACCGCGGCCTGGTCCAGATCGAGGAGGGCGCTCACGGCAGCGCCAGCACCGTCAAGTGCGACGCGCTCCTCGTCGACCAGATCAGCCGCTCCGACACCTACCCCTACGTGGACGTGCGCGAGGACGACGTCTCCATGGGGCACGAGGCCACCGTCTCCAAGGTCTCCGACGACCAGCTCTTCTACCTGATGAGCCGCGGTCTGGGCGAGGACGAGGCGATGGCGATGATCGTCCGGGGCTTCGTGGAGCCGATCGCCCGCGAGCTCCCGATGGAGTACGCCCTGGAGCTGAACCGCCTGATCGAGCTGCAGATGGAAGGGGCTGTCGGCTGATGGGTCTCGACACAGGAAAGCCCCTGTCGACCCTCCACGAGAAGGCCTCGTACGACGTGGCCGACTTCGAGGTACCGACCGGCAGGGAGGAGGAGTGGCGCTTCACCCCGCTCTCCCGGCTCAAGGGTCTGCACGAGGGCGCCGCGGCCTCGGCGAACGTGGTCGTGCACGTCGACGCCGCCCCTGAGGTCACCGTGGAGACCGTCGGCCGCGACGACGAGCGGGTCGGTAAGGCCTACGTGCCCGCCGACCGGGTGAGCGCCCAGGCATACTCCTCCTTCGAGAAGGCCACCGTGCTCACGGTCGCGCGCGAGGCGGTCGCCTCCAAGCCGACCGTGATCACCTTCCTCGGGTCGGGTCAGGGCACCGCGTACGGCCACACGGTCGTGAGGCTGGAGCCGATGGCCGAGGCCGTGGTCGTGCTCGACCACCAGGGCAGTGCCGTCTACGCCGACAACGTCGAGTTCGTCGTGGGCGAGGGCGCCACGCTCAAGGTCGTCAGCCTGCAGGACTGGTCCGACGACGCCGTGCACGTCTCCCACCACCACGCCCTGCTGGCCAAGGACGCGACCTTCCGCGGCTTCGTGGTCACCCTCGGCGGCGACCTGGTCAGGCTGTCACCGTCGGTCGCCTACGAGGGCCCCGGCGGCGACGCCGAGCTGAACGGCCTCTACTTCGTCGACGCCGGCCAGCACCTGGAGCACCGCCTGCTCGTCGACCACTCCAAGCCCGGCTGCCGCAGCAACGTCGACTACCGCGGCGCGCTGCAGGGCACCGACGCCCACGCGGTCTGGATCGGCGACGTCATCATCCGGGTCGAGGCCGAGGGCACCGACACCTACGAGCTCAACCGCAACCTGCTGCTCACCGACGGCGCCCGTGCCGACTCGGTGCCCAACCTGGAGATCCTCACCGGTGAGGTCGCCGGGGCCGGCCACGCCAGCGCCTCGGGCCGTCTCGACGACGAGCACATCTTCTACCTCCAGGCCCGCGGCATCCCCTTCGAGGACGCGCGCCGACTCGTCATCAGGGGCTTCTTCGCGCAGCTGCTGGAGAAGATCGAGGTTCCCGAGCTTCGCGAGCGGGTGCTCGCCCGGGTCGAGGCGGAGCTTGAGAAGTGACGTTCGAGAAGGTCTGCAAGCTCGCGGACATCCCCGACGAGGGAGTCATCGGCCTTGAGGTCGACGGCACCCCCGTCGCCCTGGTCCGCCAGGGCGAGGAGGTCCACGCGCTCCACGACGTGTGCTCCCACGCCGAGGTGAAACTCAGCGAGGGGGAGGTCTACGACGGCACCCTGGAGTGCTGGCTGCACGGCTCGTGCTTCGACCTGCGCTCGGGCAAGCCCACCGGCCCGCCCGCCAACAAGCCCGTTCCCGTATACCGAGTGAAGATCGACGGCGATGACGTCCTCGTCTCGCTCTCGAAGGAGTCATAAAGTGTCTGACACGAGCCGAGTCCCCTCGGGGTCCACCCTGGAGATCCGCGACCTGCACGTCACCGTCGCCGACAAGGAGATCCTGCGCGGCGTGAACCTGACCGTGCGGGCCGGCGAGACCCACGCCATCATGGGTCCCAACGGCTCGGGCAAGTCCACGCTCGCGTACGCGATCGCGGGCCACCCCAAGTACACCATCACGAGCGGCCAGGTCCTGCTCGACGGGGTCGACCTGCTGGAGCTCACGGTCGACGAGCGCGCCCGCGCCGGTCTGTTCCTCGCGATGCAGTACCCGGTCGAGGTCCCCGGTGTCAGCGTTTCCAACTTCCTGCGCACCGCCGTCACCTCCATCCGCGGCGAGGCTCCCAAGCTTCGCGAGTTCGCCAAGGACCTCAAGTCCGGCATGGACGCCCTGTCCATCGACGCGGCCTTCGCCCAGCGCAACGTGAACGAGGGCTTCTCCGGCGGTGAGAAGAAGCGCCACGAGATCCTCCAGCTGGAGCTGCTCAAGCCGAAGATCGCCGTTCTCGACGAGACCGACTCGGGCCTCGACGTCGACGCGCTGCGCGTGGTCTCCGAGGGCATCAACCGCTTCCGCTCCGGCGAGACCGGCGTGCTGCTCATCACCCACTACACCCGCATCCTGCGCTATGTGAAGCCGGACTTCGTCCACGTCTTCTCCGCCGGGCGGATCGTGGAGCAGGGCGGCCCCGAGCTCGCGGAGAAGCTTGAGGCGGAGGGCTACGAGGCCTACACGAAGGCGTCGGCCTGATGGACACCGGCCTTGACGTGGAGAGGATCAGGAAGGATTTCCCCGTCCTCTCCCGTGAGCTTCCCGGCGGCAGGCCGTTGATCTACCTCGACTCGGGAAACTCCGCGCAGAAGCCGACCCAGGTGGTCGAGGTGATGCGCGAGCACATGGCGATGCACTACAGCAACGTCGGCCGGGCCATGCACGTGCTGGGCGCGGAGTCCACCGAGGCGTACGAGAACGCCCGCGACAAGGTCGCAGCCTTCATCGGCGCGCCCGACCGCGACGAGGTCGTCTTCACCAAGAACGCCTCCGAGGCGATCAACCTGGTGGCGTACGCCTTCGGCAACCCCGCCGGCGAGGACCCCCGCTTCCGGCTCGGCCCCGGCGACGAGATCGTCGTCTCGGAGATGGAGCACCACTCCAACATCGTGCCGTGGCAGATGCTCGCGCAGCGCACCGGCGCGACCCTGCGGTGGTTCTCCGTCACCGACTCGGGCCGCCTTGACCTGTCCAACCTCGACGAGCTCGTCACCGAGCGCACGAAGATCGTCTCGATCGTGCACCAGTCGAACGTGCTGGGCACGGTGAACCCGGTCGCCCCGGTGCTCGCCAGGGTCCGCGAGGTCGGCGCGCTGATGATGCTCGACGCCTCCCAGTCGGTGCCCCACCAGAAGGTGGACGTGGCCGCGCTGGGCGTCGACTTCCTCGCCTTCACCGGTCACAAGGTCGTCGGCCCCTCGGGGATCGGCGTGCTGTGGGCCCGCGGCGAGTTGCTCGAGGCGATGCCCCCGTTCATGGGCGGCGGCGAGATGATCGAGGCGGTCTGGATGGACCACTCGACCTACGCGCCCGCGCCGCACAAGTTCGAGGCGGGCACCCCGCCGATCGTCGAGGCCATCGGCCTCGGTGCCGCGGTCGACTACCTGTCGGAGATCGGGATGGACGCCGTCGTGCGCCACGAGCGCGAGCTCACCGCGTACGCGCTCGGCGCCCTGGGGGAGATCCCCGGGCTGCGGGTCATCGGCCCGCTGGACCTCGCCGACCGGGGCGGTACGGTCTCCTTCACCCTTGAGGGGATTCACCCGCACGACGTCGGGCAGATCCTGGATGACAACTTCGGGGTGGCCGTGCGCGTGGGACACCACTGCGCCCGCCCGCTCCACCTCAGATTCGGGATTCCCGCGACCACGCGGGCGTCCTTCTACCTCTACAACACACCGGCCGAGATCGACGCACTGGTCCGCGGCCTCCACCACGTGCGGAAGGTGTTCGCCTAGCCATGCCCGAGCAGTCGAGACGGCGTACGGGCGGACGGCGGGCGGCGGACGCCCGCCGCACGGCGTCCGGCGACGCACGAGCGCACGGCGCAGCGAACGAGAAGGTGAGCTCGACCCTATGATCGCCGAGTCCATGTACCAGGAGCTGATCCTGGAGCACTACAAGCACCCGCAGGGGAGGGGACTCCGCGATCCGTACGACGCCGAGGTCCACCACGTGAACCCGACGTGTGGTGACGAGATCACCATGCGCGTGAAGCTGGGCGACGGCGGCAAGGTCGAGGACGTCTCCTACGACGGGCAGGGCTGTTCCATCAGTCAGGCCGCGGCCTCCGTGCTGCACGAGCTGGCCACCGGCTCGACCGTCGACGAGACCCTCGGTGTCGTGGACGAGTTCACCCGGCTCATGCAGGGCAGGGGAAAGATCGAGGCGGACGAGGACGTGCTGGGCGACGCCGTCGCCTTCGCCGGGGTCGCCAAGTTCCCCGCCCGGGTGAAGTGCGCGCTACTGGCGTGGATGGCCTACAAGGACGCGGTCGTGAGGAGCACCAAATGAGCAAGGCTGTAGAGACCCCCACCACGGCGTACGACGGCGACGCCACCCATGACGAGGTCATGGAGGCGCTCAAGGACGTCGTGGACCCCGAGCTCGGCATCAACGTCGTCGACCTGGGCCTGATCTACGGGCTCCACCTGGACGCCGCCGAGGGCGCCGAGGGCGGCGAGGGGGTCGCCCTGCCGGTCGCCACCATCGACATGACGCTGACCAGCGCGGCCTGCCCGCTCACCGACGTCATCGAGGACCAGGCGCACTCGGCCCTGGAGGGCATGGTCTCCGACGTCAAGATCAACTGGGTGTGGCTCCCGCCGTGGGGCCCGGACAAGATCAGCGACGAGGGGCGCGAGCAGCTCCGGATGCTGGGTTTCAACGTCTGAGCGGCGCTTCGCGGCACGGCTCGCACCCCCTCGGTTCGGGCTGTGGCCAATTGTGTGAGAGGATTTCCGAGGCCGGGAAGAAAAGCCCGGCCTCGGAGTGTTGACTCCAACCGACGGACAAGCGGACGGCCCATGCCGGACGCCCCGACCGAACTCGGCACTGCGAACGCCGGGTATGCTTGATCGTGGTTTGACTGCGTGCGGGTAAGCTAGACCCGCCCCGTGCGGTGCGCCTCGACTTGCACCGCACTACCGCCCTTCATGTGGGCGTTGATCCAGCGCGGCCTCAGGCCGTGCGTTCCAGGCTCGTCCTTTCGCAGAAGTGACGTGCCCCGTTCTTCTATCGAAAGGCACGAGTCTTCGTGACCATGCTTGACGCTGTTCTGCCCGAAATCACCGACATCACCGAGATCTCCCAGGCCCCCGCAGGTCCGTCCGAGTTCACCCTCCTCGGTCTGCCGAAGCCGCTGGTGACCGGTCTCTCCCGTGCGGGCATCGACAGTCCCTTCCCCATCCAGCGGGCCACGATCCCTGACATTCTCGCCGGTCACGACGTTCTCGGCCGTGGCCAGACCGGCTCCGGCAAGACGCTCGCCTTCGGTCTGCCCATGATGTCCCGCATCGCCGGCGCCAAGGCCCGTCCCGGCCACCCCCTCGCCGTCGTCCTGGTGCCGACCCGCGAGCTCGCCATGCAGGTGACCGACGCCCTCGAGCCGCTCGGCCGCGGCCTGTCGCTGCGGATGAAGACCGTTGTCGGCGGCATGTCCATGGGCCGCCAGATCGAGGCGCTGCGCCGCGGCGTCGAGGTCATCGTCGCCACGCCGGGCCGCCTCACCGACCTCATGCAGCAGGGTGAGTGCATGCTGGACGAGGTCCAGGTGACGATCCTCGACGAGGCCGACCACATGTGCGACCTCGGCTTCTTCCCGGTCGTCAGCGCGATCCTGCAGCAGACCCCGGCCGACAGCCAGCGCCTGCTGTTCTCCGCCACCCTCGACGGCGACGTCGACAAGCTGGTCCGCCGCTTCCTCACCAACCCGGTGACCCACTCCATGGCTCCGGCCGCCTCCTCGGTCGACACCATGGAGCACCACGTGCTGGAGGTGCACCGCGACGACAAGTTCCCGGTGACCGCCGAGATCGCGAACCGCGAGGGCCGGACCATCATCTTCGTGCGCACCCAGCACGGGGTCGACCGGCTGTGCAAGCAGCTCGCCCAGGTCGGCATCCGTGCCGGCGGCCTGCACGGCGGCAAGCGCCAGAACCAGCGCACCCGCATCCTGGCCGAGTTCAAGGAAGGCGCGATCAACGTCCTGGTCTGCACGGACGTCGCGGCCCGAGGCATCCACGTCGACAACATCAGCCTCGTGCTGCACGTCGACCCGCCCCAGGACCACAAGAGCTACCTGCACCGCGGTGGCCGTACCGCCCGCGCCGGGGAGAAGGGCACCGTCATGACGCTGGTGCTCCCCAACGAGCGCCGCTCCACCGACGCGATGACCCGCCGCGCGGGCATCAAGCCGTTCCGCATCAAGGCCACCCCGGGCCACCCGCGCCTGGGAGAGGTCGCCGGCGCGCGGATGCCCAGCGGCGAGCCGATCCCGGTCTGGGAGCCTTCGGCGCCGGCCGCCAAGCAGCGTCAGGGGCGCGGTGGCTTCGGTGGCAACGGTGGTGGGCGTGGCCCGCGCCGCTTCCGCTCCGACCGTCCCGCCCACGGCGGCGAGGGCCAGCAGTCCCGCGAGCGTTCCTTCGGTGACGACAGCCGTGGCGCCTCCGGCGGCGGCCAGTACCGCTCCGAGCGCCCCGCCGGTGGCGGTTACCGTTCTGAGCGTCCCTCGGGCGGCGGTTTCCGTTCCGAGCGTCCCGCCGGTGGCTACCGCGGTGGCGAGCGGCGCGAGCCGTTCCGCGCCGACCGTTCGGCTCCGGCCGGCGGTCACCGTTCCGAGCGTCCGGCCGGCGAGCGCGAGTCGTTCCGCGGCGAGCGCCAGGGCGGCTTCCGCGGCGGGGAGTTCCGCGCCGACGGTCGCGGCTCCTCCTCGCGCGGCCGCTACGGGCGCTGATCATCAAGTAGGACCCGAGGGTTCCACCGCGAGCCCCTGAAGGGCCGGTACGACATCCGTCGTACCGGCCCTTCTGCTGTGCTGGGCGGGGGCAGCCGCTGGATCCTGTGCGGGAAGGGCGACGGGCACGTCTTCGCGGCGAGCATGGGCTTCGAACGCACCGAGGTACGGGGCATCCGGCGCCGCTCGTCACCCTGACCAGGCCCTGAAAGAGCTCGCGGCCCCGACCCGAAGGCCCCTCAGGGGGCCTCGGAGGGCGGGGGAGCGGTGCTGGCCCTGGGGGTGAGGCGGGCGATCTCGTCCTCGTACGGGCCCGCCTCCTCCCCGGCCTCCCCGGTGACGAGGGCGAGGAGCCTGCGGGCGGCGTGGGCGCCGTAGGCGGAGATGTCACGGCTCAGGGCGGTGAGCGGCGGGCGGACGACGCGGGAGAGGGGGGAGTCGTCCCAGGCGACGATGGACAGGTCGCCGGGGATGTCCAGGCGCAGGTCCTGGGCGGCCGACAGCCCGGCGACGGCCATGATGTCGTTGTCGTAGACGATCGCGGTGGGCCGGTCGGCGGAGCTGAGCAGTCGCCGGGTGGCGCGGGCGCCCTCCTCGCCGGTGTAGTCGGTGTGCACGGTCACGTGCTCGGCGACGCCTTCGCAGGCCTGGGCGAAGGCACGGTCGCGCAGCACGGTGTGGAGCAGGCGTGGCAGCCCGGCGACCCTCGCGATCCTGCGGTGGCCGAGCGCGGCGAGGTAGCGCACCGTCTCGCGGACGGCGCCGTCGTCGTCGGACCAGACGGAGACCAGCGACCCGGACCCCGACGGATGGCCGACCACCACGGCAGGCAGGTCCAGTGCCTCGAACTCGGGGATCCGCGGGTCGTCCACGTGCAGGTCGACCAGGATGGCTCCGTCGACGCGGCCCTCCGCCCACCAGCGGCGGTAGACCGAGACCTCCTGCCTGTGGTCGGCGACCACCTGCAGCGTGAGCGCGTACGAGCGGGCGGACAGCTCGCTCTCGATGCCGCTGATCAGCTCCAGCGTTCCAAGCGAGAGGGCTGCCGGGTTTACCCGGCAGGTGGGTCGCCTCCCTGTTGCCGTTTCCGTGGTTGAAACGGTCAGGGCCTGGCCGTCGCCTACCTCGACCGGGGGAGGCGAGAAGCCGCTCCCTTCGGGGAGCGGAGGAGTCACGAAGAAGGGTTCCATGCCGAGGGCGCGGGCCGGGCGGCACAGGACCAGGCCCACGGTGTTGGCCCGCGCGCCGTTCAGGGCGCGGGCCGCGCTGTTGGGGCGCCAGCCGATCTCCTCGGCGATCGCCAGGATC
Organism: Streptosporangium sp. NPDC050284; assembly: GCF_044459525.1. NCBI lineage: Bacteria > Bacillati > Actinomycetota > Actinomycetes > Streptosporangiales > Streptosporangiaceae > Streptosporangium > Streptosporangium sp. NPDC050284. Next base: position 426,718 of record NZ_JBITIZ010000004.1, on the reverse strand, counting down.
CTGGCACGGGTGCTCTCCGAGACGCCGGGCTGCCCGTTGAGGGCGTACGAGACCGCCCCCTTGGAGACCCCTGCCTGTCTGGCGACATCCGTGATCGTCGGTCTTCTCATGTCCACTCTCCCCGATCGGGGTGATTGTAACTGAACCGGTCCAGTCACCTATTGACAGTGCCGACACATTGACTTTACGGTCGCGTTACTTATCCGGTTCAGCCAGCGCATGCGGTCGCGTCTAGATCGGTTGGGAGCGCTCCCATGCTGGAGAGGAGACTGTCGATGCGGATTCGACGAAGGTTCGCGATCCTCGGGATGGCGGCCTGCATGGTCGCGACCGGGTGCACCGGAGGGTCCACGACGCCGTCCGCCCCGAGCGCGGCGCCGCAGGGTTCCGGCGCCGCGGCCCCGTCCGGCGGCGCGGGTGGTGCGGGCGGCGCGGACGCCGCGTTCCCCCGCAACGAGACCCTGTACACCAGTGGCACCCAGTGGGGTCCCCCCGCGAACTGGAACCCGTTGCGGACCTGGGACTCGGCCGTCGGCACCAAGGGGCTCATCTACGAGACCCTGTTCCTGTACGACCCCCAGACGGACGAGTTCACCCCCTGGCTGGCCGAGAGCGGCACCTGGACCGATGACAAGACCTACGACCTCAAGCTCAGGCAGGGGGTCACCTGGGCCGACGGCAAGCCCTTCACCGCCGACGACGTGGTCTTCACGGTCGAGCTCGGCAAGATGAAGACCATTCCCTACGCCAACCTGTGGGACTGGCTGGAGAAGGTCGAGGCGGTCGACCAGAGCACGGTCAGGTTCACCTTCTCCAAGGCCAACTACCAGCAGTGGGCCAACTGGGTCTACGGCAACGCGATCGTCCCCAAGCACATCTGGGAGGGCCTCTCCGAGGAGGAGGTGCTGAACGGCGTCAACGAGAAGCCGGTCGGCACCGGGCCGTACGCCTATCACAGCCACGACCAGGACCGGATGGCCCTGGTCAAGCGCGACGGCTGGTGGGCCACCGCCGCGCTGGGCAAGGACGTCAAGCCCAAGTACATCGTCGACATCGTCAACTCCAGCAACGAGGTCGCGATGGGCCTGCTGCTGCAGAAGGGCCTGGACCTCAGCAACAACTTCCTGCCCGGCGTGGCCAACCTGGTCAAGGGCAACTTCGGCATCAAGACCTACTATCCGGAGCCGCCCTACATGCTCTCGGCCAACACCGCCTTCCTGGTGCCCAACACCAAGAAGAAGCCGTTGGACGACCCCGCCTTCCGCAAGGCGATCGCCAACTCCGTCGACACCAAGAAGATCGTCGAGGGTGTCTACGGCAACCTGGTCAAGGCGGCCGGCCCCACCGGGCTGCTGCCCCAGTGGGACAAGTACGTCGACCAGGCCGTGGTGAGCGAGAAGGGCTTCTCCTTCGACACGAAGAAGGCGAAGAAGCTGCTGGCCGACGCCGGATACAAGGACGGTGACGGCGACGGGTTCGTGGAGAACAAGGACGGCTCCAAGGTCTCGCTGAAGGTCATCGTCCCGGCGGGGTGGACCGACTGGATGGAGGCGAGCCGGGTGATCGCCGAGGGCGCCAAGGCGGCCGGGATCGACCTCACCCCCGAGTTCCCCGACTACAACGCGCTCGTCGACCAGCGCACGTCCGGCAAGTTCGACCTGCTGCTCAACAACGAGCGGCAGCTGTCCAACACCCCCTGGATGTACTACGACTACATGTTCCGGCTGCCGATCAACAAGCAGCAGAACACCGTCAACTTCGGCCGCTACGAGAACAAGAAGGTCTGGGACCTGGTCCAGGATCTCGACGGCAAGAAGGCCGACGACCTTGAGGGCATGAAGCAGGTCGCCTCGGAGATCCAGAAGATCCAGCTGGACGATCTGCCGGTGATCCCGCTCTGGTACAACGGCCTGTGGGCGCAGACCAGCAACGCGGTCTGGACCAACTGGCCCTCCTCCGACGCCGCGACGCCCAAGAGCCCGCCGACCATGTGGCGCAACTGGCTTGAGCTGGGCGGGGTGCTCACCCTGACCGAGCTGAAGCCCGCCGGAGGCTGATCCCCGCGATCCTCGCCCCCTCCCCACGCCGCCCGGCCGCCCGGCCGGACGCGCCGCCCGGTCTCCGGGCGGGACGACCGGCCGCCCGGTTCCGTGGCCGCGCGGGGAGGGGCCCATCTCGCCGATTCTGGAGGATCGCGTGCGACGCTATTTCGGCCGGAAGCTGCTCGTGTACGGGCTCACCTTCCTCGTGGCCGTCACGATCAACTGGATGATCCCGCGCTTCATGCCTGGCGACCCGGTCCAGAGCATGCTGGCCAGGGCGAACGTGTCACAGCCCGCCGCCGTGGAGGCGATGCGGGCCCACTACACGAACCTGTTCGGGCTCGACCTGCCGCTCTGGGAGCAGTACGCCAACTTCTGGGCGGCGCTCTTCCGGGGCGACCTGGGGACCAGTATCTGGCTGTTCCCCACCCCGGTGACCGACGTCATCGTGCGGGCGGTGCCGTACACGCTGGCGTTGCTCATCCCCTCCATCCTGCTCAGCTGGTGGGCGGGCAACAGGTTCGGCGCCTTCGCGGCCAGGCGCAAGTGGCTGGACAACACGGCCCTGCCGATCGGGTACGTGCTCACCGCCACGCCCTACATGTGGCTCGCCATCCTGATGGCCTGGGGACTGGGCATCGTGGCCGGGATCTTCCCCGTCTCCGGCGGCTACAGCTTCTCCATGCGGCCCAACTGGTCGTGGGAGTTTCTCGGGAGCCTGGCGCTGCACTGGTTCCTGCCGTTCGTCTCGCTCTTCCTCGTCGCGTTCGGCGGCTGGGCGATCGGGATGCGCAACATGATCATCTATGAGCTGGAGGCCGACTACTCCACCTACCTGTCCTCCCTCGGAGCGTCCCAGCGGCTCATCCGGCGCTACGCGTTCAGGAACGCGGTCCTGCCGCAGATCACCGGCCTGGCGCTGCAGCTCGGCGTGCTCGTGGCCGGGGCACTCGTCACCGAGATCGTCTTCTCCTATCCGGGACTGGGGCACCTCATCCTCAAGGCGATCCAGAACCAGGACTTCTTCCTGCTGCAGGGGACCTTCCTGTTCATCGTCGTGGGAGTGCTGATCGCCAACTTCATCATCGACATCGTCTACGTCCTGGTCGACCCGCGTACCAGGACCGGGATGGGAGGGGAGGCCGCGTGACCGCCGTGCCCGCGGACCCGCGCCAGGAGGGGAAGGCCGTCGTGACGGTCGTGCCCGCCAGGCGCCGCGAGGGTCTGTACTTCGCGATGCGCAACGGAAAACTGCTGGCGGGGCTCGCCGTGCTGGTCCCGCTGCTCGTCCTGGCCGTGGCCGCCCCCGTGATCGTCGGGGGCGACCCCAACGCCTACGTCGCCGCCCCCGCCTCGCCGCCCTCGGCCGAGCACTGGTTCGGCACCACCATGTTCGGCCAGGACATCTTCGCCCAGTTCGTCTACGGCCTCAGTCTCACCTTCCAGGTGGGGGTGCTCGGCGGCGGGCTGGCCGCGATCATCGGCATGGCGGTCGGCTTCACCGCCGGATACCGGGGCGGGCTGGTCGACGAGGTGCTGAACATGATCACCAACATCGTCCTGGTCCTGCCCGCGCTGGCGGTGCTGCTGATCGTCAACGCCTACCTCGGTGTCCGCAGCGTCGGCGTGCAGGCGCTCTTCATCGGGCTCACCTCCTGGCCCTGGGCGGCGAGGGCGATCAGGGCCCAGACCTTCTCGCTGCGTTCACGTGACTTCGTGGACCTGGCCAGGCTCAGCGGCGTGCGCACCTGGAAGATCATCGCCAGGGAGATCGCGCCCAACATGAGCTCCTACCTCTTCATGACCTTCATCCTGCTGTTCGGCGGGTCGATCCTGATCGCCGCCTCGCTCGACTTCATCGGGCTCGGTCCGAGCGAGGGCGTCTCGCTCGGCCTGATGCTCAACAACGCGGCTCGCTGGAGCGCCCTTCACCTGGGCATGTGGTGGTGGTTCATTCCGCCGGGGGCCGGGATCACCGCCATCGTCGGAGCCCTCTACGTGATGAACGTCGGTCTCGACGAGGTGTTCAACCCGAAACTGCGGGAGCTGTAGATGACTCTGCGTGTGAACGACCTGCGGGTCCACTACAGGACTCTGCGCGGCGAGGTGAAGGCGCTCGACGGCGTCAGCTTCGACGTCGGCGACGGTGAGATCCTCGGCCTGGCGGGTGAGTCCGGCTGCGGCAAGACGACCCTCGGCAAGAGCCTCATCAGGATGGACGGGCGGATGCGGCTGGCCGGGGGCGGAGCCGAGCTGGACGGCGAGGAGCTGCCGATCGGCGACGACCGCCGGATGAACCCCTTCCGCTTCAGCCGGGTCTCCCTCATCCCGCAGTACTCCATGAGCGCGCTGAACCCCACCAGGAAGATCGGCCGGATGGTCACCGAGCTGCTCGCCTCCCGGGGGGAGCGCCTCGACGTCGCCGAGCTGGAGCGACGCCTCGACCTGGTCGAGCTGCCCCGCGACGTCCTGGATCGCTACCCGATCGAGCTGTCGGGCGGGATGAAACAGCGGATGGTGATGGTCGTGTCCACCCTGCTCGACCCGTCCCTGCTCATCGCCGACGAGATCACCTCCGCGCTCGACGTGTCGACCCAGAAGGCCGTGGCCAGGACCCTGGTGGAGTTCAGGGACCGGGGCTTCGTGCGCAGCATGATCTTCATCACCCACGACATCTCGCTCACCTACCAGATCGCCGACACGATCATGGTCATGTACGCGGGAAGGCTGGCCGAGAAGGCGCCGGCGGGCGTGATCGTCGGCGAGCCGCGCCACCCGTACACCCGGATGCTGATCTCCTCGCTGCCGGAGGTCGGTGTCCGCCACGCCGAGCGCAGGCTGTCGGGCATCCCCGGCAGACCGCCCTCGCTGCTCGACCCGCCCTCGGGCTGCCGCTTCAGGGACCGCTGCCCGCTCGCCTTCGAGCGGTGCGCGGAGGACCCTCCGCCGGTCGAGGTCACCCCCGGCCATCACGTCGCCTGCTGGAAGGCCTGACTCGAAGGATTCGGACGATGTTGAGCCTCGAAGGGGTCACCAAGACCTACCGGGTGGGTGCCTTCGGCACCGCGACCCTCACCGCCGTGGACGACGTGAGTCTCGACCTGGCACCGGGGGAGGTGGTCTCCCTCATCGGTGAGAGCGGAAGCGGCAAGACGACCCTCGGCAAGACCGTACTCGGGCTGGTCCGCCCCACGAAGGGCCGGATCACCCTCGACGGCGCGCAGGCCAGGCCGGGCAAGGCCTACTACCGGCACGTGCAGGGGGTGTTCCAGGATCCGTTCAGCTGCTACAACCCGGTCTTCAAGGCCGACCGGGTGCTCCAGATGATCAGGAACGAGTACTTCCCCGGCGTCGCCGACTCCGAGTGGGCCGGCAGGATCGACACCTCGCTCAAGGACGTCGGCCTCGACCCCGGACAGATCCTGGGCCGCTATCCGCACCAGCTCAGCGGCGGCCAGCTGCAGCGCCTGCTGATCGCCAGAGCGCTCCTGCTCGACCTCAGATACCTCGTCGCCGACGAGATCACCAGCATGCTCGACGCGTCCACCAGGATCGACGTCCTCAACCTGCTCGCCGACCTGAAGTCGCGCGGCCTCGGGGTGCTGTTCGTCACCCACGACCTGTCGCTGGGCAACTACATCAGCGAGCGGGCCGTGGTCCTGTACCGGGGACAGGTGGTCGAGTCCGGCCCCACCGACCTGGTGTTCGGCAATCCCCTCCACCCGTACACGATCAGGTTGCTGTCGTCGGTGCCGAGACTCACCGCCCGGTGGGACGGCGAACCCGCCACCGCCCCCGCGGGGGACACAGGAGAGGGACCCTCCACGCTGGTGGAGGCCGAACCCGGTCACCTCGTCCGGCGGGGCGAGGGCACATCCACGGCATCCGCGGGAGCGTGAGTTGAGGGCACTACACGACGGCTGGACCCTTCACCAGGTGGGCGGGAGCCTCTCGCGCGTCCCGGCCACGGTGCCGGGGTGCGTGCACACCGACCTGCTGGCGGCCGGGCTCGCCGAGGACCCGTACCTGGACGACAACGAGAGTCGGCTGACCTGGATAGGCGACTCCGTCTGGGACTACGAGACGGTCTTCGCCTGGCAGGCCGACGGGCACGACCGTACCGACCTGGTCTGCGAGGGCCTCGACACCGTCGCCACGATCGAGCTCAACGGCGTGGAGGTCGCCCGCGTCGCCAACCAGCACCGCTCCTACCGCTTCGCGGTGCGGGAGCTTTTGCGCGAGGGCGAGAACTCGCTGCGGGTGCGCTTCGCCTCTCCGGTGGAGTACGCCGAGGCGCGCAGGGCCGAGCTGGGCGACCGGCCGGGCGCCTACGAGGCGCCCTACCAGTTCATCCGCAAGATGGCCTGCAACTTCGGCTGGGACTGGGGGCCGGCCGTCGTCACCTCCGGCATCTGGCGCCCCATCGGCCTGGAGAGCTGGAGCGTGGCCAGGCTCGCGTCGGTGCGTCCGCTGGTGAGCGGGGACGGACGGGTCGAGGTGCACGTCACGGTCGAGCGCGCCGACGACATGTCGGCCGCGCCCCTCACGCTGACCGCGGAGGTGGCCGGGATCCCGGTGGAGGCGGTGCTGGCCCCCGGCGAGTGCGAGGCGGTGCTGGCGCTGCGGGTGCCCGACCCCCGGCTGTGGTGGCCGCGCGGTTACGGCGGTCAGGACCGCTACGAGCTGGCCGTACGCCTGTCCGAGCGGACCGGCGAGGCGCTGGGGGAGCCGTGGACGCGGCGGATCGGCTTTCGCGACGTCCGCCTCGACCGTACGGACGAGGCCTTCACCGTGGTCGTGAACGGCGTGCCGGTCTTCGTGCGCGGCGCCAACTGGATCCCCGACGACTGCTTCCCCGCCAGGGTGACCCGCGAGCGGCTGGCCGAGCGTTTCGGCCAGGCCGCCGACGCGAACGTCAACCTGCTGCGCGTCTGGGGCGGCGGCCTGTACGAGAGCGAGGACTTCTACGACCTGGCCGACGAGCTCGGCATGCTGGTGTGGCAGGACTTCCCGTTCGCCTGCGCGGCCTATCCGGAGGAGGAGCCGTTCGCCGCGGAGGTGGAGGCCGAGGCGCGCGAGAACGTCACCCGGCTGTCCTGGCGCCCCTCGCTGGTGCTGTGGTGCGGCAACAACGAGAACATCGAGGGCCACGCCGACTGGGGCTGGCAGGACGGTCTGGAGGGACGCACCTGGGGGGCGGGCTTCTACTACGAGCTGCTGCCCGCCCTGGTGGCCGAGCTGGATCCCACCCGCCCCTACTGGCCGGGCAGCCCCTACTCGGGGCGCCCCGACCTGGCGCCCAACGACCCCTCGCGCGGCACCATACACATCTGGGACGTGTGGAACCGCGAGGACTACACCCGCTACGGCGCCTACCGCCCCCGCTTCGTCGCCGAGTTCGGCTTCCAGGGCCCGCCCGTCCACACCACCCTGCGCGACGCCGTCAGCGGCGAACTCACCCCCGACGCGCCCCTGGTCCTGCACCACCAGAAGGCGCACGAGGGCAACGCCAAGCTGCTGCGCGGTCTCGGCGACCACCTGCCCGCCCCGCGGACCTACGACGACTGGCACTACCTGACCCAGCTCAACCAGGCCAGGGCCATCACCTTCGGTATCGAGCGTTTCCGCTCCCTGGCGCCCTACTGCGCGGGCACGATCGTCTGGCAGCTCAACGACTGCTGGCCGGTCACCTCCTGGTCGGCCGTCGACGGGCGCGGACGGCGCAAGCCGCTGTGGTACGCGCTGCGCCGCGTCTACGCCGACCGCCTGCTCACCGTCCAGGACGGCGCGGTGGCCGTGGTCAACGACGGCCCCGAGCCCTGGACGGGCGAGCTGGAGCTCCAGCGGCTCGCCCTGGACGGGGAGCCGCTGGCCACGGAGAGCGTTCAGGTCAAGGTGGCGCCCCGATCGGTGGCGAGGATCTCGCTCCCGGACCCGGTGGCCGTCCCCCGGGACCCGTCGGCCGAGCTGCTGTCCGTACGGCTGGACGGGCACCGCGCGCTCCGCTTCTTCGCCGAGGATCCACAGGTCGCCTTCCCCGCCGCCGTCTACGACACCGAGGTGACCCCCGCGGAGGGCGGCGGCCTGGACGTCACCGTCACCGCCCGCACCCTCCTGCGCGACCTCGCCCTCTTCCCCGACCGCCTCGATCCGGCCTCCTCGGTCGACGACATGCTGATCACCCTGCTTCCCGGCGAGAGCGTCACCCTGCACGTCACCGGCTCGCCCGACCCCGCCGCCCTCGTCACCCGCCCGGTATTGCGCTGCGTCAACGACTGAGCGCGGGCGGCGCGTGTCCCAGAGAGTGGACCTGCGCGCGGCGGGGCCGGTGGCCCATTAGGCTTGACGGGCACATCCGACGATTCCGAGAGTGATCATGAAGACCTTCGAAGAGCTGTACGCCGAGCTGTCCGACAAGGCGCGCACCCGGCCCGAGGGCTCGGGCACCGTGGCCGCGCTGGACGCCGGGGTCCATGCCATCGGAAAGAAGGTCGTGGAGGAGGCCGCCGAGAGCTGGATGGCGGCCGAGCACGAGTCGAACGAGCGGGCGGCCGAGGAGATCTCCCAGCTCCTCTACCACGTGCAGGTCCTCATGATCGCCAAGGGGATCGGGCTGGACGAGGTCTACAAGCATCTGTGAGCCGGTGCGCCCGGCTCCCGGTCTCGTAGGCAATCTCGTCCACACGTAAGGAAATCCCGCCATGCTGCGTCTCGCCGTACCCAACAAGGGCGCCCTCACCGAGGGTGCCCAGACGATCCTCAAGGAAGCCGGATACCGCGTCCGCAAGGACAGCAAGGAGCTCGTGGTCGCCGACCCCGAGAACTCCTGCGAGCTGTTCTTCCTGCGGCCCAAGGACATCGCCGTCTACGTCGGCGAGGGCACCTTGGACGCCGGGATCACCGGCCGCGACATGCTCCACGACTCCGGGGCGCGGGTCGAGGAGATCATCCCGCTGGGCTTCGGCCGTTCCACCTTCCGCTTCGCCGCCAACCCCGGTGACTTCGACGCCGTCGCCGATCTCAAGGGCAGGCGCATCGCCACCGCCTACGCGGGCCTGCTGGAGGCATACCTCGCCGAGCAGGGCGTCGAGGCCCGGGTGATCAAGCTGGACGGTGCGGTCGAGACCGCGATCCGGCTGGGCGTGGCCGACGCCGTGGCCGACGTCGTGGAGACGGGCACCACGCTGCGCAACATCGGCCTGGAGGTGTTCGGCGAGCCGATCACCCGCTCAGAGGGCGTGCTGATCAAGGGGGTCGGCACCGAGGAGAGCGCGGGCCTGCGGCAGCTCATCCGCCGCCTGCAGGGCGTACTGGTGGCGCGCGACTACGTGATGATGGACTACGACATCCGCGCCGAGCGGATCGAGGAGGCCATCGCCCTCACCCCGGGCATGGAGGGGCCGACGGTCTCCCCGCTGCACCGGGAGGGCTGGGTCGCGGTCCGGGCCATGGTCCCGCGCAAGGGACACCAGCAGATCATGGACCAGCTCTGGGAGATGGGTGCCAAGGCCATCCTGGTGACCGCCATCTTCGCCTGCCGTCTCTGACCCGTCGTCCGTGATCTTCCCCGCCACGGGGACGCCCACCCCGTGGCGGTGTCGGTGTACCTGACAAAAACCGCATCGAGGCGGTCGAGCGGGCCCGCACCCAGGGCCGGCTCTGAGCGGGGTTCACGAGGAGAGCGCCGCGGCCTCCTCGGCCTCGATCCGCTCGTTCCACTCGCGCTTGGAGGAGCGCCACGCCTCGTCGTCACGGCCCAGGCGCCAGTAGCCCGAGATGGAGAGTCTCGCCAGCGGGATGCCGCGCTCGGTGCGCAGGTGGCGCCTGAGGTCGCGGACGGAGCCCGCCTCTCCGTGGACGAAGGCGTGCACGTCCCCTTCGGGGAAGTCGAGTTCGCGGACCGCCCTGACCAGCCTCTCGCCGTACCGGGCGGAACCCCGGTGCAGCCAGACGATCTTCACGTCACCGGGGGAGTCGATCCTCTGCTCCTCCTCGGGGCCCGCGACCTCGATGAAGGCCCAGGCGCGGGCGCCGGCGGGGAGGTTCTCCAGGGAGACGGCGATGGCGGGCAGCGCGCTCTCGTCCCCCGCGAACAGGTGCCAGTCCGCCTCGGGGTCGGGCGCGTACGCACCGCCGGGGCCGAAGAAGTGGACCTCCTCACCGGGCTGGACCCGCTCGGCCCACGGTCCGGCCAGGCCGACGTCGCCGTGGTGGACGAAGTCGAGCGTGAGCTCGCCCGCCTCGGCGTCCCAGCGGCGGACGGTGTAGGTGCGGGTGGTGGGCCACTGCTCGCGGGGCAGCTCGCGGACCGCCTCCATGTCGAACGGCCGGGGGTAGCTCACCCCGGCCGGGGCGAACAGCAGCTTGACGTAGTGGTCGGTGTAGCCGTCCGTGCGGAACCCGGAGAGCCCTTCGCCGCCGACCACGACCCGGATCATGTGGGGAGTGAGCCGCTCGACCCGCCGGACCAGGCCGCTCGTCACCTTCCGCGTGCGGCGTTCGGCTTTCTCGTCTGCCATCTGTCACTCCGTGGGGATCTAAGTTAGGTGAACCTAACTCGTACCATATGTCACCGGAGCGTGGCGACGGCCTTCACCGCCCGGTCAACCTGTTCGGGGGTGGTGACGATCCCGGTGCCGAAGCGCAGGTGGACGTCCCGGTACGGGGTGGCGCTGGTGATGATCCTGTGCTCCCTGCGGAGCCTGCCCACCGCGGTGGGGGCGTCCACGCCGTCGATAGCGCAGCAGATCAGGCCGGCCGACAACTCGGGGGAGACCGGGGTGATCAGGCGTACGTTGGGCAGGGCCGCGAGCCCCGCCTTGAGCCGGGTGGCCTGTTCGGCGATCCTGGCCGCCACCCGTTCCTTGCCGATGGCCCGATGGAAGGCGAACGCCTCGTCCAGCGCCCAGCGGTGCTCGAAGCTGTGGTAGCCGCCGGGGGTGTGCAGGAGCCCGCCCGGACCGTACGGTTCGTCGCCCGTCCCCGGGTCGACGGTCACGTTGGAGAAGCTCGCGACCACCGGTAGCAGCGCGTCCCAGGCCCGCCCCTTTCCCCACAGGACGCCGGTGCCCCGGGGTCCGAACAGCCACTTGTGGGTGCCGCTGGCCAAGAAGTCGCAGCCCAGTTCCTCCACCCCGTCGGCCGTCGCGCCCAGGCCGTGCACCCCGTCCACGCACAACAGAGCCCGGTCCTCGGCGTCTCTGGAGCGGTTGGCCTCGGCGACCATGTCGGCGATCGCCCTGACCGGCATCCGCACCCCGGTGCCCGAGTGCACCCAGGTGATCGCCACCACCCGGGTCCTCGGTGTGAGCGCGGCCTTCAGCCGGGAGACGATCTCGTCGGCGGAGGCTTTGGCCGGATCGTCGTACAGGCGGACCCTGGCGACCTTGGCGCCGGTCCTCGCGGCGAGCAGCCGCAGGCTCTCGTGGGTTGCGAAGAAGTCGTGTTCGGTGGTGAGCACGTCCTGACCGGGGAGCAGGCGCATGCCGCTGTAGAGCAGGCCCAGGCCCATCGTGGTGCTGTCGGTGAGGGCGACGTCGGGTGCGTCGGCGCCCAGGTAGGCCGCGGCGGCCTCGCGCACCGCCCTCTCCCTGTTCTCGCCGTGCAGGTAGGCGTCGGTGTCGGTGTCGAGGCCGCGCCGGTGCTCCTCGATCGCCCGCCGCACCTGGGCCGGGTGGGCGGCGAGGACGTAGGCGGCGAACTGGGCGTAGGAGGGGTCGAGCGGGAACTGGGCACGCACCGACTCCCAGCTGGCGGGGTCGAACGACGGAGGCCGCGATGCGGCGGGGGCGGCGGGTTCTTCGCCTGGGGTGCATCCGGACAGTGCGGCCCCGGCTCCGGCCAGGAGGCCCGCGCCGAGCAGCCCTCGCCGCCCGACCCGAGGTCCGCGCTCGCCCATCTGGCACCCCTAGCCGTCGTCCCGCCCTGTGCCCCTTCCTATCGTGATCATGCCCGTCTGCCAAGGGGGCGCGGTGCGATCGCGGCGAATATTCGGATCTACAATGTAAAGGCACCGGGCCGGATCGAAGAGATCGCACCGCCCGCGGACGCGACCTCCTCAGCTCTGCATGGCCGCGACCTGGCGAATCAGGTCGGAGACCCGGACGACGCCCATGCAGCGGCCCACCTCGTCGGTGACGACCAGGTCGTCGTAGACGCGCTCGGCGTCACGGCCGGCGACCTGCATGGCCGCTATGGCGGGGGTGGTCCTGGGAACCGTGCGGGCGGGGTCGGCCAGTCGTCCGGCGGCCTTCCTGCCGTGCAGGGCGTGGCCGAAGCGGCCGGCGATCGACAGCAGGAAGCGGCTGCGGTCGAGACTGCCCTTCGGGCGCTGGTACTCGTCGACGAGGATCACGCTGGTGATGGACGGCTCGCTGCCGAAGGCGTCGATCACGGCCTCGGAGGTGGCGTCGTAGGGGAGGGTCACCGCGGGCAGCAGGAACTCGTGGACGCGGGGCCCGAGGACTGCTCGGGAGGACTCCTGCTCGACGACCGGGAGCGGTACGTGCACCCGCCCCGACGGGCCGGGGACCAGCAGGGGCCCCTGGGCCAGCCGCACCCCCCAGCCGCGGATCGCGGAGAGCTGCGCCTCGTCCCTCACCCCCGGGGCCAGCACGTGCGCCCCCGTCCCCCGCGCGAGCCTCGCCAGGCCTTCGCCGATCGCGGCGCGGCGCGGGTCGTGGGCAACCTGGGCGATCAGGTCCGGTGAGATCACCGCCAGGTAGGGCGCCGCGTCGGCGACCAGGTCCAGCGGGACGTGCCCGGTGCCCAGGTCACCGACCGCGATGAGGTAGCCGATGGCGCGCAGGCCGTCCAGCCCGGTGAGCAGGGAGCGGCGCTCGAACTGGGCGAAGTCACCTCGCACGGTGAGGATCACCTCGCGGGGTCGCCGGCCTGAGGCGCGCAGGGCCTCGTGGAGCGGCGCGAGCGCGGCCGAGCCGCCGATCACCGCGGCCGCCGGCAGGGTGAGCACCAGGGGGAGCAGGATCTCGCTCGCGGCGACGTCGCGCACCGTCTGGACGGTGGAGGATATGTTTCCGCGGTTTCCGCCGTCGGCCTGGAAGGCGATGACGCCCCCGGTGTCGAGATCGACGACGGGCGTGACACCCGTGCCTGCCGCGGAGGACTGCGGGACGGCTCGCGCTCTGGTTGTCACGTTTCGAGCATGGGACATCCTTTGACGGCGCAAAAGTGACGCACTGTGATGTTCACCGACTTTTCGCCGTTCGTTGGACTTGACCGGGGAGATCGTGTGGTCGGCGAGGTCGGCCGGTAGTGTCGCGTTCCATGACGTCGCGACCGGCCAAGGGGGGAGGCCGCTGGGTCTCCGTGGCGCCCGAACGCCTGAACCGCTGGATCGACGGCTTCGTCGACCGGCACGGTCCGCCGAGTGTGACGGTCTCGGCCTCCGTCGTACGCCTCGAAGGCGCGGACGGCGCGGTCGCCGAGTGCCAGGTGCCGTTCCCTCCGCTCACCGGCGCCGGGGGTGGCCCGATCGCGCGCCTGGTCACCCACGTGCGCACCGAGCGCAGGATCGGCGTGCTGCTCGTACGGCTGGGCGGCTACGCGGCGGGCATCTTCCAGGGCGAGGAACTGCTCTCCTCCAAGGTCGGCTCACGGCAGGTCCACGGGCGCAGCGCGGCGGGTGGCTGGTCACAGCGGCGCTTCGCCCGGCGCAGGGAGAAGCAGGTGGACCAGGCGCACGAGGCGGCGGCGGAGGTGGCGCTGCGCGTCCTCGGCCCGCACGTGGGCGAGCTGGAGGCCGTCGTGCTGGGCGGGGACCGGCGCGCGGTGGACGCGCTGCGGCCCGACCGCAGGCTCGCCCCGGTCTTCGCGCTGGAGACCGAGCCCTTTCTGACGGTCCCCGATCCTCGGCTGGTGATCCTCAAGGACACCCCCGCCCAGTTCCGCGCGGTACGCATCAGGGTGAGCGACCCACTGTGACCGGGGCCGGCGTGGCCGGGCGTGCGGTGAGGTGGGTGCGGTGAGCGGCTCCCGCGTGAGCGGGCGTCGCGTGGAGGGACACTACGGGCCCCGTGGGGCGGGTGTGGTGACGGGGGCCGGTGTGAGCCGGTCCCGCTGGAGCCGGGGCTCGGGTAATCGTGGAGAAGCCGACCGGTGTCGCGCCGTACACTGATCGGTATGCGCACTCCCGATTGACCGTCGTCCCCATGAAGGCGAGACGGCCGAGCCGAGAGCCGGGAGACACAGGGCGCGGCGGGTTCGGCCACAGTGATGTGAGCCTGTGTATTTCCTGCTGGGAGTGTTCTCCAACCATGATCGTAGCTTCTGACATCGAATTGCGGGCCGGGGCCCGGTTGCTCATCGAGGGTGCGTCCTTCCGGGTGAACCCCGGTGACAAGATCGGGCTCGTCGGCCGGAACGGGGCGGGGAAGACCACGCTGACCCGGGTCCTCGCCGGAGAGGGATCGCCCGCCTCGGGCGCGGTCACCATCAGCGGCGAGGTCGGCTACCTGCCGCAGGACCCTCGCACGGGTGATCTGCACATCCTCGCCCGCGACCGCATCCTGTCGGCGCGGGGACTCGATCAGGTGCTGCGTGAGCTGCGTGAGGCCGAGCTCGGCATGTCCTCGGCCGACGACCGCACGAGGGACCGCGCGGTCCGCGCCTACGGGCGCCTGGAGGACCGGCTGCACGTCCTGGGCGGATACGCCGCGGAGTCGGAGGCCGCTTCCATCGCCTCCAGCCTGGGGTTGCCCGACCGGGTGCTCGGCCAGCCGCTCGAGACCCTCTCCGGGGGGCAGCGCAGGCGGGTGGAACTGGCCAGGATCCTCTTCAGCGGGGCGGAGACTCTCCTGCTTGACGAGCCGACAAACCACCTGGATGCGGACTCAATCGGGTGGCTTCGTGATTTTTTACGATCTCACCAGGGCGGCTTGATCATTATCAGCCACGACGTCTCGCTTCTTGAAGCGACGGTAAACCGCGTCCTGCACCTCGACGCCAACCGTGCGGTGATCGACACCTACAACGTCGGCTGGAAGGCCTATCTGACCCAGCGCGAGACCGACGAGAAGCGCAGGAGGCGTGAGCGCGCCAACGCCGAGAAGCAGGCCTCGGCCCTGATGTCGCAGGCCGACAAGATGCGGGCCAAGGCCACCAAGGCGAAGGCCGCGCAGGACATGCAGCGCCGCGCCGAGCGTCTGCTGTCGGGCCTGGAGGTGGAGCGGCGCAGCGACAAGGTCGCCAAGCTGCGCTTCCCCCAGCCGGCCCCGTGCGGGCGCACCCCGATCATGGCGGAGGGGCTGTCGAAGTCGTACGGCTCCCTGGAGGTCTTCACCGACGTCGACGCGGCCGTCGACAGGGGGAGCAGGGTCGTCATCCTGGGCCTGAACGGCGCGGGCAAGACCACTCTCCTGCGGATTCTCGGCGGCATCGAGGAGCCCGACACCGGCGCGGTCAAGCCCGGACACGGGCTCAAGCTGGGTTACTACGCGCAGGAGCACGAGACGATCGACCCCGAGCGCACCGTGCTGGAGAACATGCGCTCGGCCGGGGGAGAGCTCCCCGACGTGGAGCTGCGCAAGGTTCTGGGCTCGTTCCTGTTCACCGGAGACGACGTGGACAAGCCCGCGAGGGTGCTGTCGGGCGGGGAGAAGACGCGGCTGGCGCTGGCCACGCTGGTGTTGTCCGCGGCGAACGTCCTCCTCCTCGACGAGCCCACGAACAACCTCGATCCGGCGAGCAGAGAGCAGGTTCTTTCGGCGCTAACGTCCTATTCTGGGGCGATTGTGCTCGTCACGCATGATGAAGGTGCTGTAGAGGCTCTACGACCCGATAGGGTGATCTTGCTGCCTGACGGAGTTGAAGACGCGTGGAGCGACGAATTTTCCGATCTTGTGGCACTTGCCTGATCTTAATTTGAGCGGGTACGGATCTTTTCCCGTGGAGTAGGTAGCCGATCTCGCTGAAATGACTGATCATGGCGTGTGTAACGCTGCGGAAGTCTGGCACTACAGGAGGTACTCGTGGCCGAGACTCTCAAGAAGGGCACCCGGGTTACCGGGGCCGACCGTGAAAAACTGGCCTCCGATCTCAAGAAGCGCTACAGCGCGGGTGAGAGTATCCGCGCCCTGGCCGCTTCGACCGGTAGGTCGTACGGGTTCATCCACCGCATCCTGAGTGAGTCCGGTGTGACTCTGCGCGGGCGTGGTGGCGCCACCCGAGGCAAGTCCAAGCGCTGACCCCGCCTCGGAACGCGCGACCGCAGCCGCCGTCCCCCACGCTGACGCCGCCCCCGCCCGATCCTGTAGAACCTCATTCTGGGGAATCGATAGGCTCGGGCGAGGCGGATACCGAAGGCGGGAGAACAGGCGATGGCGGAAGCGATGTTCGGGGGGAGTGCGGAGGAGATCTCTCTCGAGGAGGTCGGTCTGCGCTGCGAGGTGGACGGCGAGATCGCGACGATCACGCTGGACCGTCCTGAGAAGCGAAACGCTCAGACGTTCGCTACCTGGTCGGCTCTGGCTCATATCGGTGACGGCCTGCCGCAGCAGGTGAGGGTCGTCGTGATCAGAGGTGAGGGGCCGTCCTTCTCCGCGGGGATCGATCTGAGGATGTTCACACCGGAGGGAGTTCCCGGGCAGGGGTCGTTCGCGTCCTCCGCGACACTCGACGAGGCTTCCTTCGCCGAGCGGGTGGCGTTGGCCCAACGGGGTTTCCTCTGGCTGAGGCGTCCCGACATCGTCTCCGTGGCGGCCGTTCACGGCCACGCGATCGGTGCGGGATTCCAGCTCGCGCTCGCCTGTGACCTGCGGGTCCTGGCGGACGACGCCAAACTGTGCATGAAGGAGCCCGCCCTCGGGCTGGTTCCCGACCTGACCGGCACCAAGCCGCTGGTCGACCTGGTGGGCCTGTCCAGGGCCATCGAGATCTGTCTGACCGCCCGCGTCGTGGGGGCGCGGGAGGCGGCCAGGATCGGCCTGGCGGAGCTGGTCGTCGCGCCCGGCGACCTGACACAGGCCGTGCGCGACCTGACCGACGCGCTGCTGGCGACCGACCGCGACGCCGCGACGGCGACCAAGCGGCTGCTTCAGGGTGCTTCGGGGCGCACGCTGGCCGAGCAGAGCGCGGCCGAGGCGCGCGAGCAGGCCAAGCGGGTCAAGGCGCTCTTCGGGTAGGCCGTCCCGTCCGCGGGGCGCTGACCGCGGCGTCCGTCCCACGAGGGTTCCCCGCCAGACCGGCGGTGCCCCTCTCGGGCCGAGGGTGCCCGCCTCGGGCCGACGGTGCTCGTCCTGGGGCCCGCGGCGCCTGTCCCGAACCTGTGGTGCCCGTCTTCGGCTCGCCGCGCCCGTCCCACGTCGGAGCGCCCGCCACAGGACGACGGTGTTCGCCCCGAGCTGACAGGGGAATGATCGCGCTTCTCCCGGTGCTCGCATCGGCAGAGGAGGCCGTATGGCGATGATGGGTGGGGGACTCGGTCCCCAGGCGATGTTCTCGTTCCGGCGTGACAGGTCGGTGACCAAGCAGCGTCTGGCGCCGGGCACGGTCAGACGCATCGCCCGCTACGCGCGACCCTTCTCGCGGCACATCTCCGCCTTCCTCGCGCTGGTGGTGGTCGGCTCGGTGATCGTGATCGCCAACCCGCTGCTGATGAAGGCGATCATCGACGACGGCATCATCCCCAAGCGCGAGGGGGTGGTGATCGCCCTCGCACTGGTCATCGCGGGCCTGGCGGTCGCCGACGGCGCGCTCACCCTGGCCCAGCGCTGGTTCTCCGCACGAATCGGCGAGGGCCTCATCTACAACCTGCGCACCGAGGTCTTCGACCACGTCCAGCGCATGCCCGTGGCCTTCTTCACCCGCACCCAGACCGGTGCCCTCGTCTCCCGGCTCAACACCGATGTCATCGGCGCCCAGCGCGCGCTGACCAGCACCCTGTCGTCGGTCGTGTCCAACGTGGTCATGCTGGTGCTGGTCCTCGGCGCGATGCTGGTGCTCTCATGGCAGATCACCGTCGTCGCCCTCGTGCTGCTACCGATCTTCATCTTCCCCGCGAAGTGGGTCGGCAGGAAGATGTCCGGGCTCACCCGCGAGCAGATGGAGCTCGACGCGGAGATGAGCACCATGATGACCGAGCGGTTCAACGTCGCCGGGGCCATGGTCGCCAAGCTGTACGGCCGCCCGGCCGACGAGGCCGCCGCCTTCGCGGGCAGGGCGGGGCGGGTGCGTGACGTCGGCGTCACCGTCGGCATGTACGGGACGGTCTTCCGCGTCGCGCTCGGCCTGGTCGCGGCGCTGGCCACCGCCCTGGTCTACGGCGTGGGAGGCGTGCTGGCCGTCTCCGACGTCTTCGAGATCGGCACCCTGGTGGCGCTCGCCGCCCTCCTGATGCGCCTGTACGGCCCCCTGACGAGCCTGTCGAACGTGCACGTGGACGTGATGACCGCGCTGGTGAGCTTCGACCGGGTCTTCGAGGTCCTCGACCTGAAGCCGATGATCGCCGAGAGTCCCGACGCCCGGCCCGTTCCCGGCGGCCCGGCCTCCGTGGAGTTCGACGGCGTCCGGTTCGGATACCCGTCGGCCTCGGAGGTGTCGCTCGCCTCGCTGGAGGCGGTGGCCCGCCCCGACACCGGGCCGGGTCAGGAGGTGCTGCGCGGAGTCACCTTCACCGCCCACCCCGGCGAGATGGTCGCCCTGGTCGGTCCCTCGGGCGCGGGAAAGACCACCATCACGGGTCTGGTCTCGCGCCTCTACGACGTCGGCGAGGGCGCGGTCCGCGTCAACGGCCTGGACGTGCGCGACGCCACCCTGGCCTCCCTGCACGACACCGTGGGGGTCGTCACGCAGGACGCCCACCTGTTCCACGACACCATCGGGGCCAACCTCCGCTACGCCAGGCCGGAGGCGACCGACAAGGAGATCTGGGACGCCCTGCGCGCCGCCCAGATATCCGACCTGGTCCTTGACCTCCCCGACGGCCTGGAGACCGTGGTCGGCGACCGTGGCCATCGGCTGTCCGGCGGTGAGAAGCAGCGGCTGGCCCTGGCGAGGCTGCTGCTCAAGGCGCCCAGCGTGGTCGTCCTCGACGAGGCCACCGCGCACCTCGACTCCGAGTCCGAGGCCGCGGTCCAGCAGGCGCTGAAGATCGCGCTGGCCGGACGCACCTCGCTGGTCATCGCCCACCGCCTGTCCACGATCCGTGAGGCCGACCAGATCCTGGTGGTCCAGGACGGCCAGGTGGTCGAGCGGGGCCGCCACGAGGAGCTTCTGGCCAGGGGAGCGGTCTACGCCGAGCTCTACCGGACCCAGTTCAGCCAGGCCTCCTGATGTCCGGCGGCGCGCCGCCGAGTGGATCTTCCGGTACAGATGGTGTTAGATCATAAGAACGTGGACGACCGGTTGAAACGCGATGACCTGACCGACGACGAGTGGGCACGGCTGACGCCGTTGCTGCCCGCTCACGCCCGGCGGGGAAACCGGTGGGCCGATCACCGCACGATCATCGACGGGGTGTTCTTCCGTAGCAGGACCGGCTGTCCCTGGCGCAAGCTGCCGGAGGCCTACGGCAACTGGAAGACCGTCTACAACCGGTACCGCCGGTGGTCGGTGGACGGCACCTGGGAGACGATCCTGGACACGCTGCGGACCGGCGGGGGGGCCTGCGAGGGTGCTCCAACGTCCGGCACCTGTTCCACGGCCGTCGCGGTCGCCGGGCGCCGGCCGGGGGACATCCGGCCCGGCGCGACATTCGAGATCCCGAACTGGTGACACGCGCCCCCAGGGACGTGCTGACCGGCCGGACGACGGCGACGGCAGCGACGGCAGCGACGGCAGGGTGCGGTCGTGCCCGGTCGGCGGCAGGAGAGGGCGCCGTCGGAGTTCGCACGACGCCTCCGGCCCACCCGGCCGGCGAGCCGAAGGCGTCCTCGATCAGGGTCGGCGTCAGGACGACGCGTAGCCCAGGCGGGTGAGCTCCTCACGGGCGACCTTGGACACCAGTTCGGCGTCCTGGCCGCGCAGGCGGGTGCGCCAGATACCGACCTTCGGCACGCTCCTGCCCAGCAGGGCGATCTTCGGGACCCGCGTCTCCAGGAAGTGGCAGAGCCCGTCGAGGGATTCGGCGGGGGAGGAGACCAAATCCTCGTAGCGCAGGGTGAGCAGCTGCTCTCGGGGCAGCTCCTGGTGGAGCGAGGCCGACAGCCGTACCGCGCTGCGCCAGCGCAGCGCGCACTTGCCCGCCGTGGGCATCGCCTTCCAGCGCTCGCGGTGCTCGCCGGAGTTGACGCCGAGGAAGGGGTTGGGAAACTCCGTCTCGTCGCTGAGCAGGGCCGGCTTGAACCACCTCAGGGACTCGGGGTCGGCCAGCATGTCGGCGGCCACGTCGCGGCCGTCCCTGATGAGCTGGACGAAGCGGGCGTCGGGGAAGGCCTGCAGCAGCACCGAGGCGCTGTAGAGCAGGTCGGGGCTCGCGTCTCCGAAGCGGACCACGGAACCCGGGGCCGCGCAGGGGCCCGCCCCGGTCACGCCGCCCGCCTCCCGGCAGGTGGGCGGGCACTCCCCGCAGGCGCCGGGGACGATCTGCCAGGACTCGGCCAGGGCGTCGCGGAGCACGCGGGTCGCGCCCATGCCCCGTCCCGCGATCGAGGGCCGCCGGGCGAAGGCGTAGACGACGTGCGCCACCGCCGCCCGCCCCATGGTGACGTGGAACCCGGGGGAGCGTTTCAGGGCGCGGGCCAGCAGATCCGCGCCGGAGTGCGGGGCGGCGAGCACGAATACCGGCCTGCGGACCTTGATGCCGTTGACCACCAGGATGTGGGGCGGAGGTCGCATATGAAAGCCCAGTGTGGCACCGTTTGCGGAGTGAACGAACCGGCTGCCGGGATACCGGTCCCGCCTCTGCCGCGTCCCGGCGACACGGTGGCGGTGGTGGCCCCGTCCGGACCTCCCGATTTCGAGCGGCTGGCGCGCGGCGTTCGCGTCCTGGAGGGGCTCGGGCTGAAGGTCGTCGTCGGCGCCCACACTCTCGACAGGGACCGCTACCTGGCGGGTTCCGACGCCGCCCGCGCCTCCGATCTGCTGGACGCCTGGTGCGATCCCGCGGTGAGCGCGGTGTTCTGCGCCCGCGGTGGTTACGGCGCGACCCGTCTTCTCGGCCACCTCGACTGGGACGCCATGCGGGCAGCCGGTCCCAAGGCGCTCGTCGGCTCCAGCGACATCACCGCCCTGCACAGCGCGTTCGCCGTGGAACTGGGCGTCGCCTCCTGGTTCGGGCCGATGCCGGCCTGCTCCACGATCAGCGACCCCGAGGGGCCCGAGCCGCGCACCTTCGAGAACTTCACGGCAGCGCTCGCCGGAGCCCCGCCGACGATCACCGGCGACCGGGTGATCGTTCCCGGCGACGTCACGGCGCCGGTCACCGGCGGCAACCTCAGCCTGCTGGCCGCGCTCTGCGGGACTCCGTACGCGCTGTCGGCGCGGGGCCGGATCGTCCTGCTGGAGGACGTCGCCGAGGCGCCGTACCGGATCGACAGGATGCTCGTCCAGCTGCTGCAGACCGGGGCACTCGACGGGGCCGCCGGGTTCGTCCTGGGGTCCTGGGTCGGCTGTGGCGATCCCTACCCGGTGCTGGAGGAGCTGCTCGCACCGCTCGGGGTGCCCGTTATCGCAGGGCTCCCGATCGGGCATGGAGAGCCACAGTTTTCTGTATTGCTCGGGACACTTGGTGCTATTGATGCAAAATCGTGCTCTCTGGCCTACTCAACAGGGGGCGTCGGCAAGGCACTCTAGGTGCGAACCTAGGAGGAAACCGGCAGAGGGGGCGCACGCGTGAGATTGTTCCGGCGGCACCGTGACCGGCGGACCGAGACGCCGAGGCGTCCGGTCGAAGAGGTCGATCTCGACTCCCTGCTCGCCCTGGTCGCGGACAATCTCGGCTACACCTGCTCCTTCGATCCCGGCGGCGGGACCCTCACGCTCACCGGCCCGCGCCGGGTCGTGGTGCGCCTGGCCGGGCTGCGCGCCGAGGCTCTCAGACGCTCCCGCGAGGACTGGCCCGTGATCGTCTCCGCGTACCTGTCCCACACCCTGGCCACGGTGGACGAGCCGTTCGACGCCTGCGACCTGGAGCAGGTACGCCCGCTGCTGCGCACCCGCATCCAGCTCGACGACGACCTCGATCCGGCCCGCGTGGTCGGGCGTCACCTCACCGCCGACCTGGTCGAGGTGCTCACCGTCGGTGACGGCGACGCCGGGCGCCCGGTCCGCCCCGAGGAGGTCGGCTGCTGGCCGATCACCGCGGCCCAGGCCCTCGACCTGGCCCTGGACAACGCGCGCGGGGACGAGCGGCTCTCGGTCACCGAGGGTGATCTCGGCGGGGTGGCCGTGCGCAGGCTCACCGGTCCCACCGAGGGCGCCGCCGCCCACCTGCGCAGGCTGGGCGACTACCTGCCGGTTCCCTCCGACGGGGTCCTCGTCGCCCTGCCCGACCCGGCGACGCTCGTGGTCCACCCGGTCGAGGGCATCGGCGTGGTCCGCGCGATCGAGCGGCTCCGGCTGTTCGCCCAGCGGGAGTTCGACATGCGCGCCGGGGCGCTCAGCCCCCAGGTCTACTGGTGGCACGGTGGCCGCCTCTCCCTGATCAGAGCCGACCTGGTCAGTCAGGGCGGGCAGACCCGGCTGGTGGTCGCGCCCCCGCCGGACTTCGCCCGCGTCATCGCCGCCCTGGCCGTCCGCCCCGACGGCGGCATCGGCGGCTGATTCCCGCGAAGACGGTCACCCGCGCCCGGCCCTTCGCGTCCCGAGGTCCCCTCGCGCCGCGGCGAACCGTGCAGGAGACGGAACCGGCGCGGTCGCGAGAGGATGGGGACGCGACCGCCCCGCCTTTCCGGTCCCCGAACGTTTCCTTTCGTGCTCCGACCGTTGTCGCCGGATGCGGAATGATGGGACCCGGATCTACGAACGCCGTCGGAACGCCGGTGTCAGGACGTGGAGACCCCGGGGGCGTCCGGTCTGCGAGGCGTGAACCCCCTCGCGCCGCTTGACCGCGACGTGAGGGGAGAGTCTCCGGTCGATCCGGCCGGGGAGAAGTTCAAAAGGAGTGGACATGGCGCAGTGGTGCCTCGGTGTCGATCTGGGGACGAGTTTCTCCGCCGGGGTGATGGCGGCGGAAGGGCGCTTCGACGTCCTGGAGGTCGAGGGAGAGCGGCGCATTCCCTCCGCGGTCATGCTGGACGAGCGGGGGACGCTCGTGGCGGGCAGGGTCGCCCAGCGGGGCATCGCGACCAATCCCGAGCGTGTCGAGCGCAACCCGAAGCGCTATGTCGGCCGGAAGCGGATGTTGCTCGGAGGCGTCCCGGTGGACGTGGCCGACGCCCTCGCGGCGCTGCTCGAACCGTTCGTCAGTGAGGGGCGTCGGCGGTTCGACGGCGCCGACCCCGACTGCATCGCGCTCACCCACCCGGTGGCCTGGGGCGTCGACCGCAAGGCGGTGCTGCTGGCGGCGGCGAGGAAGGTCGTGAGCGGGGTGCGGATCGCGCTCATCGACGAGCCCGTGGCCTCGGCCCGATACTTCGCGTCCGCGGGGCGGGCGGTCGGCGGGTCACGGCTCGCCGTCTACGACCTGGGCGGCGGCACGTTCGACGCGGCCGTCCTGACCGTGGACGGCGGTGACTTCGCGGTCGTCGGCGAGCCGGGAGGCAGCGACGAGATCGGCGGCGAGGGTTTCGACGAGCAGGTCTTCGCGTTCCTCGGCGCCCAGATCGAGCGGATCGACGCCGACTGGTGGCAGCAGGTGACGACCAACCCCGAGCGTCGCTACGTCAGCTACGCCGCCGACCTGCTCAAGATGGCGAGGGAGGCGAAGGAGACGCTGTCGAAGTTCGACACCTCCTCCCACTACGTGGTGGGCATCAACGAGGACGTGCACATCACCAGGGCCGACCTGGAGGATCTCATCGGCGAGGACATCCGCAGGACGGTGGACATCCTCGACGAGACGATCCGCGGCGCGGGGGTCGAGATGGACGAGTTGGCCGCGGTGTTCATGACCGGCGGGCCCAGCAGGATGCCGCTGGTCCAGCAGGCCGTGCGTGAGCGCTTCGGCGAGCGGGTCAGGACCTACGACGACCCGAAGATCGTGGTCGCGTACGGCGCCGCGCAGCTGGCCTGGAAGCTCAAGGTCGAACACCGTGAGCCGGGCAAGGGCTCCGCTCCCGTCACCGGCGGTCATCCGGTTCCTCCCGGCGCCGGGCGGCTCTCCGGTACGGGGCAGCGGTCCTTCCCCGGCCCGGTGGCGGATTCCCCGGTCCTCGCGGGTGGCGCTGCCCTCGGGGCGGGTGGCCACCGGCCTTCCGAGGCGTCGGTCGCCGTCCCGGCCGCGGCGCAGCGGGCCTTCACCGGCCCGGCGAGCGGTGCCACCGGGGACCATCGGGTGCTCGCCGGCCCCGAGGGCAGCGCCACCGGCGGCCACCGGGCCGTCACCGGCTCGGCCGCGGGTGCGGGTGCGGGGGGCACGCTGGGCGGGCCCACCGTCCAGGGGATCGAGAAGGTCATGGACGCCGTGCTCGATGCGAGGGCGGAGGCGGGCAGGGTCTTCGTCCACCAGGCATTCGACAGCGGCCACCTGCTGCGCAGGCTCGACGGTGCCGGGGGTCGTCACGACAGGGAGTTCCGCTTCGGCAGGCTCGTGGAGTGGGCCGCGTCCGGTGAGGGCGTCGTGGCCGTGGAACAGGTGGGGCCCGCGCAGGTGCTGGTCCGTACCCTCACCCCCGACCTGGCCGTTCGCGCCACCCACCCGGCACAGATGTGGGACGACCCGACCGTGATCGTTCACGGCCGTACGGCGTGGGTCTTCTTCCACTCCCGGCAGCCCGTCCCGGTCGACGCCACGATGGGCCTGCCCTGGGGGGAGACCGGGAGCCTGGCCGTGATCGAGCTCGACCTGGGCGGGACCTTCGCGTTCCAGGCCCCCCAGCCGCGCGAGCTGGGCCCGTACGCCCAGTGGTTCCTCAACGAGGACAACAGGCTGCGCCGGCTGCTCGACCAGGAGGCTCCCAGCGGCAGCGAGCCGTCGCCCTCGGTGGGCGCGCCGGGCTGCACCGTGGTGCTCGGGCAGTTCAGCAGCAACAAGCCGATGTTCCAGAACCGGCACCAGGACTTCAGGCCGTGGCAGGTGTTGTGCCTGGTCGACCCCGGCGGCGTCGTACGCCCGACGGTGCGCGAGCCGGGGCGGAGCTGGCTGCATCAAGTGGTCCTGCATCGAGGCAGGTGGTTCACCTCCGGCTCGGCGGGGCTGGAGGCCGACACCGCCGACGGCAGGACCAGGCTGATCATGCCGCGGCCCCGGGGCGGCGCGCTGCGCTGGTTCCCCGCGGGCGATCAGATCTACGCGGTCGGCACCGACCAGGTGAGCCCCGCGAGGGGCTGGTCGGTCGGGATCTTCGACCAACGCTCCCAGACGCTGGAGTTCCTGATGGGCAAGCAGTCGGCGACCCTGGCCGGTCACCTCACCTCGCGGCATCGCTGGGAGCGCCCCAGGTTCGTCGCCGACGGCGACTCGATGTGGATGACCATGCTGGACGCGGGGCGCAGCAGGCTGCTGCACATCACCCCGGCGGGGGCGCGGGAGGTGCACCGCACGCCGGGGGTGCTCGAGCCGGTCGCCCGGGTTCCCACCGGCCTGCTCTGCCTGCACCGCCCCGCCGACGCGACCGGCGCCACCCGCGACCAGCCCGCCACCCTGGTGCACCTGCCGCTCTGATCGTTCGCGGCCCTCTGCCGGACGGGACGAAGACCGCTGCGGCGTCGTCGTTCCGGCGGCCGCCGGACGGCGGGACAGGCCCCGGCCGCGATCGCGCGACCGGGAGATGACCGGTCAGGTCGCGGCGGGCACCGGCCGTTCCGCGCCCAGGGCGGCCACCGCGGTGGCCAGTTCCCTGCGGAGCTCTTCGCCGCGCTTGGTGAGGGTGCCGATCGCGGCGATGCGATCCTCGCCCGACTTGCGAGCCTTGAGACGCTCGGCGGCCGAGCGGGCGGAGGCGGACTTCAGCTCGGCCCGCCTGGTCTCCAGCTCCCTGCGGCGCCGTGCCAGGCTCTCGTCCGCGGTCTGCTCGACGCCCACCCGCCAGGTCGCCACCATCCGCTCCAGGTCGAGCGTCATCTCCCTGGCGACCACCGAGAACTGGTCGCGCAGCGCTCCCCTGATCGCCGCCTGGCTGCGCTGCACCTTCTCCATCGAGCGCCGCCCCATGAAGATGGCCGCCCCGATGGCCGGGGCGACGAGGATGAAGCCCACCGGGCCGAGCAGGGCCGTGGCGAATCCGCCCAGGGACAACCCGATCGAGGCCGAGGGCAGCACGTCACGGACCAGATCCACGCTGCCGGGGTCGTCCGCGGCGAGGTCGCCCCTGACCTGGACCTGCGACAGGCTGGGCATCGCGCGCCCGTCGGTGGCCAAATCGACCGGGTCGAGGCCGAGATCGCGGGCGAAGGCGTCCAGCGTGGTCCTGGACAGCTTCTCCACGTCGTAGACGATCTGCGACCACGCCGCCTCCAGCGAGCGCTGCACGCTTTCCGGTAGTTCCGCCATGTACTGGTCGATCTGGGCCTGCTTTTTCAGCGTGGCGATCGTGTTCTCGTACGGCTGGCGGATCTCGGACACCCGCGCCGCCACGATGCCCGCCACCTCGCGCCCGAGGAAGGTGTTGGCCACCGCGCCCGCTCTGCGGCGCCCCGCCAGCTCGGCGAGCTCCGCCAGGCCGGCGTCCACCTCGGCGAGCCGGGCCGTGACGTCGCCCTCGTCGTCGGAGCCCGCGGCGACGTCGTCCTTCGCGCCGGTCGCGAGCGAGGCCAGCACCGACAGCGCGGCGGCGACCACCGTGGCGCCCCGCGCGGAGTCCCTGCCCTCGGCGAAGCCGCGCAGGTACCGCTCCAGCACGTCCATGCCACTGCGCGCCCGCAGCGTGTCGGCGCGCTCGGTGCGTCCCTCACGCCGCTTGGCCTCCGCGGCCTCGGCGAGCTTGGCGCTCACCGGGATCCACGGCGCCTCCAGGAGTGGGGCGAGCGTCGCCGCCCTGCGGGGGTTCGCCGCGATCGCCTCGGTGACGAAGGTCGCGAGGCGCGCCTTGTTCTCCTCCTGCAGAGCGCGCCAGTTGGCCGAGTCCTCCACCTTCGTCAGGACGAACGCGATGGCCTGAACCCGTTCGGCGGCCTCGGCGAGGAACTCCAGCTCGTGCCTGAGCACCGGCTGGTCCTGCGCGCTGAGCGTGAACAACAGCGCGTCGGCCCGTTGCAGCATGGCCACCGTCACCTGCCGGTGGCCCACCGTCAGGCTGTCCACGCCGGGGGTGTCGAGCAGCCGCAGGCCGTCGAGCAGCGGGTTGTCGAGGGTGATGTCGACGCTGACGACGTCGCGGCGCTTGCCCGCGTCGCCGCGCATCGAGGCGTAGTCGGGGATCGACTCGATGGTGATCGGCATCTGGACCGGCCCCGCGTCGGTGCCGCGGTGCACGACGGCGGCGAGCCGGGGGCCGCGCCGCAGCGACAGGAAGCAGTTGGTGGCGACATCGGCGTCGACGGGCAGCAGGTCGGGGTGGGACACCAGCGTGTTGAGCAGCCGGCTCTTGCCGCGCTTCTGTGCCCCGGCGACCACGATGTCGGTGCACTCGTCCTTCCATCGGCCCGCGCACGCGGCCAGCACCTCCGCGAGGTCCTTCCTGCCGCACTGCCCGGCCAGCGCGTGGACCTCGTTGGCGTAGCGCAGCAGCCTGGCCACGGGGCCTGCCGGGTCGGGGGTCGTCATGGTCGGTCTCTCCTGTCGAGGATGGTCGGGGGTCGCGGGGGATGGGCCGGAGCCGTACTCAGGAACCGTCGCCGTAGTGTGACCAGATGGTCTCGTACGCCTCGCACAGCGTCTCGGCCGCCCGTCGCTGCCGCAGGGAGAGCGGCCGGTGGGTGAGGGTACGGAACCGGGCACTGAGGGCGGCGGCGTACCCCGCGACCTCGGCGCGCGGTGCCCCGGGCGGCGCCCCGAGCTGGGTGGCCAGCTCGGATCCGGAAAGAAGGAGTTCCAGTGCCCGCCGGTCGTCGGCGGGGACCATGGGGGAGGCCCGCAGCGCCTCGATCGCGGCGGGGTCCACGCGGACCACCGGGAGCGGTTCGCCGCCCCCGGCACCCGCGGAGGACGCCCGCCCGTCCCGCGCGGACCCGCTCGACGCCTCCTTTGGAGCCGCCTCCTCCAGAGCCACCTCGTCCAGCGCCGCCGAGACGAGGTCCTCCAGGACGGTCAGCACGTCCCTGGCCCGGTGCCCGCCGGTCCTGCCCTCGCTCATCATGGCGAGGGTGCGCCAGCGCATCGCCGCCGCCGTGGCCGCGGCGGCGATCTCCGCGGCCGGGGCTCCCGCGGGCAGGCCCAGCTGCTCCGCGGGGTCGTCGTGGCGGGCGAGACGCAGGAGCTCGGCGGTCATCTCCTCGTCCAGCACGAGCGTGCCGCGGCCGAGCGCCTCGGCGGCGGTGAAGATCCGCAGGCCGCCCAGGGAGGTCGCGATCGGCCGGTTCTCGTCGAGCTGGGCCGCCAGCGCGTCCAAGGTGGCGCGGTCGGCCCCCATCGCGGGTGTGCGGGCGATCGCGCGAAGCCGGGTGAGCGCGTCGAGTGCCTTCAGCTGGTCGGCGCGGCGGGCGAAGTGGGTGATGCCCGCGGCCACCGAGCCGGTCGCGGCCCGGCCGGCGGAGGAGTAACCCGAGCGCTCCAGCAGGTGGGCGGAGAGCGCCTCGGGGTCGGCGGTGCCGGTCGCGCGCACCGCGTCCACCGCGCTGGTGATGCCGTAGCGGTGCAGCCGTTCCACCAGCCGGTGCCGCACCTCGGCCGGTACGGGCAGCTCGGGCGCCGAGCGGAAGTCGTCCAGGTCCAGGAGGTAGTCCTCCAGGTCGTCCTCGTCGAGCCCGGCCAGCGCCGTGAGGGCCTCGGCCTCCTCGGTGTCCAGCGGGTGGGCCCGCGCGGTCTCGGCGAGCAGGCCGATCACCGGGACCACGTCGAAGACGGAGGTGCGCAGGTCCGCGTACCCCTTGGCGGCCAGCCGCCTCGCGGTCGGCCACGGGTCGCCCTCGTCGCCGCGCCGGTCGATCTGGCCGAGCACGGCGAGGGTGTTGACGCAGCTCATGCCGCAGGCGTCGGTGAGCCCGCGGAACTCGGCGAGGGTGGTGTCGTCGAACTTCTGGACGTAACGCAGCACGTAGATCATCGCCTGCGCGCGGTCGTCCTCGTCTCCCGAGCCGAACAGCATGCTTCTGGCCGCCCGCTCGTTGGCGGCCGTCACCGTGTTCATGCCGGGGGTGTCGACGATGGTGATCGTGCGCAGCGACGGCAGATTCAGGGTGACCCGCAGGCGTCGGATCCCGGCCACGTCGACGCCGAACTCGGAGGGGAGCCGATGCCCCGGCAGCAGCCGGGAGTGGGCCACCCCGCCGTCGGTGAGCTCGATCGTGATGTGGCCGTCGTCCTCGCCGTACTCGTACTGGGTCACCACGAAGGTGCACTCGCCCGCGTCCACCGGGGCGACGGGCAGTCCGAGCAGGGCGTTCACCAGCGTCGACTTGCCGCTGCTCACCGCGCCCGCCACCGCGACCCGCAGCGGGGCGTCGAGGCCGGCGCGCACCTGCCCCACCCGCTCGCGCAGCTCGGCGCCGGAAAGCCTGGCCGAGGTGGTGTCGCACAGGCGGCGCAGCAGGTCCGCGGGTCCGGTGTTCACACCTCACCGTCCCGGCCGCCCGGCGTGTTCCCGCTCTCGGCGGGCGTCGCCCGAACCGGGAACGGGGGAAGGACCGCGGGTCGCGTCCTCATCGCAAGCCTTCCTCGTCGGCCCGCCCGTGTGACCCGGATCCGGGTCCCCTCGCGGTGAGATCACACGGGCTCGTGCCGTTCTCTTTCGGTCAGACGGTCGGGAAGGGCCCCACGGTCTCGGTGTAGTCGGCGACTCCGTCGCCGTTCAGGTCGACGCGGGTCTCGTCGATGTAGCCGTCGCCGTCGTGGTCGAGGTAGACGACATCGGTGACGCCGTCACCGTCGATGTCGTAGCGCTCCTCGTCGGCGAGACCGTCACCGTCGACGTCGATCAGCTGGGCGTCGGTGCTCCCGTCGCCGTCGTAGTCGACCAGATCAGTGGTGGTCACGTCGAAATCGCTCATTGGTTCGTTCCTTTCCGGTGGTGTTACATCGGGTGAGAGTCACGATCGCACCGGATTGTTGCAGCCAGATCCCAGATTTCTTAGCAAATTTCCGAAAAGTCGGCTGCCTGTCATGACTTATTCGGACTAAGAGGGATGAAGTGGGATGAAAGAGTCTGGGTGTCGTCGGCTCAGCTGAGCGCGCGGGCGGCGTGGATCAGTGGAACGTGGCTGAACGCCTGCGGGAAGTTGCCGACCATCCGGCCGTATCGGGGGTCGTACTCCTCGGCGAGCAGGCCGACGTCGTTGCGCAGGGCCAGCAGGCGCTCGAACAACTCGACGGCCTCGTCCTTGCGGCCGATCATCGCGAGGGCCTCGGCCAGCCAGAAGCTGCACGCCAGGAACGCGCCCTCACCGCCGGGCAGGCCGTCCACGTCGTTGTCGGGGGAGACCGGGTAGCGCAGCACGAAGCCGTCGACCATCAGCTCGCGCTGGATCGCCTCCACCGTCCCGACCACGCGGGGGTCCTCCGGGGGCAGGAAGCCGACGATCGGGATGAGCAGCAGGGACGCGTCCAGCTCCTGCGAGCCGTACGACTGGGTGAAGGTGCGACGCCCCGGGTCGAAGCCCTTGTCGCAGATCTCGGCGTGGATGCGGTCGCGCAGCTCCTTCCAGCGCGCCAGCGGGGCGGACTTGCCGAAGGACTCCACCTGCCTGATCGCCCTGTCGACGGCGACCCAGCACATGACCTTGGAGTGGACGAAGTGCCTGCGCGGGCCGCGGACCTCCCACAGCCCCTCGTCCGCGTCCTCCCAGTGCTTCTCGACGTAGGAGATCAGCTCGTACTGGAGGGTCCACGCCCGATGGTCCGCCTCAAGGCCCGAGACGCGGGACAGGTGCAGGGAGTTCATCACCTCGCCGTAGACGTCCAGCTGGAGCTGGTCGACCGCGCCGTTGCCGATCCTGACCGGCCGGGAGTTCTCGTAGCCGGGCAGCCAGTCGAGCTCCTGCTCCGTCAGCCTGCGCTCCCCCGCGACGCCGTACATGATCTGCAGGTCCTGGGCGCGGCCCGCTATGGCCCGCAGCAACCAGGACCGCCATGCGCCCGCCTCCTCCAGGTATCCGGCGCCGATCAGGGCGTCCAGGGTCATGGTGGCGTCGCGCAGCCAGCAGTAGCGGTAGTCCCAGTTGCGGACGCCGCCGAGGTCCTCGGGCAGCGAGGTGGTCGGGGCGGCGACGATGCCGCCGGTGGGGGCGTACGTGAGCGCCTTGAGCGTGATGAGCGAGCGGACCACGGCCTCGCGCCACGGCCCCTGGTAGGTGCATCCCTCGACCCACTCGGCCCACAGCGAATCGGTCTCGGCCAGCTGCTCGTACGGGTCGATCTCGACGGGCCTGGGTTCGTGCGAGGGGTGCCAGGTGAAGACGAACGCCATGCTGTCGCCCTCGGAGACCTCGAACTTCGCCCGGTGGGCGTAGTCGCCGCCCTCCAGCGGGACGGGGGAGTGCAGCCACACGGAGTCGGGCCCGCCGATGGCCTGCAGGAGGCCGTCGCTGCGGCGCACCCAGGGCACGATGCGGCCGTAGTCGAAGCGGACGCGGATCTCGGTGGCCATCCGTACCGTCCCGGACACGCCCTCCACGATCCTCACCAGGTCGGGGTTGGTGTGCCGGGTGGGCATGAAGTCGGTCACCCTGACCGTGCCGTCCGGGGTGTCCCACTCGCTTTCCAGGATGAGGGACTCGCCCCGGTAGCGGCGCCGGGTGGCGCGCGGCCGCTCGGCGTGCGCGGGACCGATCCACCACTGGCCGTTCTCCCTGTCGCCGAGCAGCGCCCCGAAGCAGGAGGGCGAGTCGAAGCGCGGCAGGCAAAGCCAGTCGATGGAGCCGTTCCGGCCGACCAGGGCCGCCGACTGCATGTCGCCGACGAGAGCGTAGTCCTCAATCCACATGCCTTGACGCTAATGCCTCCGCACGGTCCATGGCGGCCTCCGGAAAAACCGGGCGCCCGGCCGCGTCCTGGGCATGAAGAACTGGGTCAGCGGCCCGATGGCGAGGGCGAAGACCAGCGTTCCCACCCCCACGGTCCCGCCGAGCAACCAGCCCGCCACCAGCACGGTGACCTCGATGACGGTGCGCGCCAGGCGGATGGACAGACCCAGGCGGTTCAGTCCGGTCATCAGGCCGTCGCGTGGCCCGGGGCCGAGCCCGGCGCCGATGTAGAGGCCGGTCGCCGCACCGGTGGCCACGACGGCGAGCAGAAGGTAGATCCAGCGCACGGCGAGCGCGTCCGGGGCCGGTAGCAGCCACATGGCCGCGTCGGCGAACAGCCCGAGGAAGACGACGTTGCTGAGGGTGCCCACTCCCGGTCTCTGCCGCAGCGGGATCCACAGCAGCATGACCAGGGCGCCCACGATGATGATCCAGGTGCCGATCGAGAGGCCCATGTGAATGGAGAGCCCCTGATGGAAGACGTCCCAGGGGCTGCCGCCCAGCCGCGACTCGATCTGCAGGCCGACACCGACACCGTAGAGGGCGAGGCCCGTGTACAGGCGGGTGAGCCGGTTGGGAAGGGAGGCGAGGGTGGACAGGGAGAGTTCGCTCATGATGGCGTTAATCGTCCAGTCCACGCGGCCGGATCGAAAGGGCCAATTTCGAGAAGTGGTTTTATGATGGCCGCCATGGACCGGTATCTCAGCGGTACCCAGCTCGCCCGCCTCCTCGCGATCGACCCCGCCGCCAGGCCGTACTACCGGGTCCTGGCCAGGACCGTGCGGTCGCTGGTCCTCGACGGGCGACTGCCCGTGCGGGTGCGCATGCCCGCCGAGCGGCACCTCGCCGAGGCCCTGGGCGTCAGCCGCACCACCGTGACCTCGGCCTACGACCTGCTCCGCGAGCAGGGATACCTGGAGAGCAGGCAGGGGGCGGGGAGCTGGACCGCGCTGCCCGACGCGGGTTCGCTGGGCGCCGACAACCCGTGGATCGCCGCCGTGGACGACGGGCTGCTGCCGCTGCACGCCGCGGCCCCGAGCGCGATCTCGTCGCTGCCCGACGCGATCGCCGCCGCAGGCGGCCAGTATCCCCGCTACACGCTCGGCATGGGCTACGACCCGGTCGGGATCGCTCCGCTGCGCCAGGCGATCGCGGCCCGCTACACCGCGCGCGGGGTGGCCACCCGGCCCGAGCAGATCCTGGTCACCGCCGGCGCCCAGCAGGCCATCCACCTGGTGACCGCGATGCTGCTCTCCCCGGGAGACCCGGTGCTGCTGGAGTCGCCCACCTACCCGCACGTCATCAGCCTGGCGAGGATGCGCGGCGCCAGGATCGTCCCGGTCGGCGTCCCCGACGAGGGTTGGCGTGACCTGGACCTGCTGACCTGCGCGATGCGCCAGTCGGCCGCCCGCCTCGTGTACGTCATCCCCGACTTCCAGAACCCGACCGGGCATCTGATGGACGACACCGCGCGGGCGGCCCTGGCCGCCGCGGCGAGGCGGTACGGCACCACCCTGGTGATCGACGAGAGCTGGAGCGAGCTCGCGATCGACGAGGGGCCCGGGGTCACGCCGCTGGCCGCTTTCGACACCGACGGCAGAGTGATCACCATCGGCTCGGCGTCCAAGCTGTGGTGGGGCGGGTTGCGGATCGGCTGGATCCGCACCACCGCCGCCACGGTCCGTCATCTGGCGATGCTCCGCGCCTCCGTGGACATCGCGACCCCTCTCTTCGAGCAGCTGGTGGTGGCCAGGCTGTTCGAGGACATCGAGGAGGCCAGGACCGAGCGGGCCCGTCTCCTGGGCGCCTCCAGGGACGTCCTGGCGGCCGAGCTGGCGGCGCGCATGCCCGACTGGAGCTTCACGATGCCAGGAGGCGGCGGCTACATCTGGGTGCGGCTCTCCGGCCCCACGGCCACCGCGCTCGCCGACGCGGCCGCCTGCCAGGGGGTTCGTCTCGCCCCTGGCCAGTGGTTCGGCGTGGACGGCACCCTGGAGGGGAGACTCCGCCTCCCCTTCACCCATCCGCCCCAGGTCCTCGTCGAGGCGGTGCGGCGCATCGCCGAGGCCAGGATCAGGGGCGCGTACGGCACCCGGCCCGCCGAGCCCCTCACGCCGGCCCTGTGAACGGCCCCGTGAACGGCCCCGTGAACGGCTCTGTGAGCCGACGGGGTCCTCTGGCAGGGGCGGGGCGCGCGGCTCAGTCCGAGGTGACGCCCCTGGCCAGCGGGGCCCGCAGTTTCAGCCGCATGGCCGCGATCCGCAACCCGAAGGCGAGGATCGCGGCGGACAGCGTGGCCGGCCAGCCGTGCAGGGCGAGGGTGTAGAGCAACGCCATCAGGGCCGAGCCGAGCATGGCGGGCACCGCGTACAACTGGCGGTCGTACAGCAGGGTGGGGATCTGCCCGGCGAGGATGTCGCGCAGGATGCCGCCACCGATCGCGGTGGTGACCCCGAGCAGGACGGCGTGCAGCGGGGTGAGGCCGAAGTACATCGCCTTCTCGGTGCCGACCGCGCAGAACAGGCCGAGTCCCGCGGCGTCGAAGACGTTCACCGCGGGCATCACCCGCTCGACGTGCGGATGCCAGAAGAACACGATCACCGTGGCCACCAGGGGAACGACCACGTAGCCGACACTGGAGAAGGCCGCGGGCCGTACGTTCAGGATCAGGTCGCGCAGGATCCCGCCGCCCAGCGCGGTGATCTCGGCCAGCACGGCCATGCCCACCGCGTCGAGCCGCCTGCGTACGCCGACGAGGGCGCCCGAGAGGGCGAAGACGAAGATCCCGACGAGATCAAGCACCATATTCACAGATAAATCATCCCATGACCGGACATATGGGCTTTCCGTTGGATCGAAGGGACCGTCAGCGTGGCGGAGCCGTGCTCGGCGTCCGGTGCTCGCGCATCATCGCATGCAGCCTGCCGGCGAACGCGAGCAGCGCCAGCGACGCCACGATGGAGATCGTGGCGAGGGTGAGGAAGTACGCGGGCTCCGACATGTGGTTCCTCAGCCGTCCCGTCTGCCCGCCCACCGCGTCACCCACCGAGAAGGAGAGGAACCACAGCCCGAGCATCTGGCTCTTGAACGCCTCGGGGGCGAGCTTGGTGGTGACCGAGAGCCCGACCGGGCTCAGCGCCAGCTCCCCGAAGACCTGGACGAGGTAGACCAGCACCAGCCACCACACCGAGATCCTCCCCGTCTGGGCCAGCATGGCGGCGAGAGCCATGATCATGAAGCTCAGGCCGTTGATGAAAAGTCCCACGGAGAACTTGTGGGGAGCGGTCACCCGGTCTCCCAGCCGGACCCAGAGCGCCGCGAAGACCGGTACGAAGATCATGATGAACAACGGGTTGAACGCCTGAGTGGTCGCCGGGGTGATCGACAGGCCGAAGAGCGACAGGTCCGTGTTGTTCTGGGCGAAGAACAGCAGCACGGACGGGGCCAGATCGTAGATCATCCAGAAGACGGCGGCGGCGGCGAAGAGCCAGACGTAGGCCTTCATCCGGGAACGCTCGTCGTCGGTCAGGTTGTGGCTGCCCAGCAGGATGTAGCCGAAGTAGAGGACAGGCACGGCCACGATGAGCAGCGTCATCACCAGGGAGAAGGCGTCGAGGCTGAAAGTGCCCGAGGCCACCCACGCGGCCAGGGCGCCCCCTGCCACGAGGGCGGCCACGACGAGGGCGAGGGTGAAGTGCCCGCGCTCGCGCGAGGTCAACCGGTGGCCGGGCCGCTCGCCCACGCCCATGAGGTGGCGCGCGCCCAGCACGTACTGGGTCAGGCCCAGGGCCATCCCGACCGCCGCCGCGCCGAAGCCCAGATGCCAGCGGTCACCCGCGGCGAGCCAGCCGACGACGATGGGGGCGACGAAGGCGCCGATGTTGATGCCCAGGTAGAAGATGGAGAAGCCCGCGTCCCTGCGCGCGTCGTCGTTCGGGGGGTAGAGCTTGCCGACCATCGTGGAGATGTTGGGCTTCAGCAGCCCCGTCCCGGCGATGATGAGGAGCAGGCCGAGCGCGACGAAGACGCCGCCGCTGACGGGGACGGCCATGCTGATGTGGCCGAACATGATGACGACGCCGCCCCACAGCACCGCCCTGCGGGCGCCGAGTATCCGGTCGGCGATCCACCCCCCGGGCAGGGCGACGAGGTAGATGAGGGCGCCGTAGATGCCGATGATCGCCTGGGCGGTCTGCTGGGTCAGCCCGAGGCCACCCGTGGCGGGGGAGGTGGCCATGAAGGTGGCGAGGATGGCCCGCAGGCCGTACCAGCTGAAGCGCTCCCACATCTCGGTGCCGAACAGCGTGGCGAGGCCGCGCGGGTGCCCGAAGAAGGTCTTCTCGCGAGCTCGTCTCCCCGATGGCATGCGTCCCCCCGAACGTCATCGCGTGATCAGAGGCTAACTCTACGTACGCGTCCCGTCCGCGTGGGAAAGACGGCTGCGCGACGGGGCGTTTCTTCTTTCTTTCAGGGGGTTGTCCGAGGGGAACGGCGTGTGGTGCGATGCATGCCACTCGTGCAAGTGAACACTTTCAGGAGGCACGTCATGGCCGGTGTCCTTGAGGAGCGTGCGGCGATCGAGCGGGAGATCGCGAACCGCACGGTCTGCGATCAGTTGAAGGAGGCGGCCGAGAGCAACCCCGACGCGCCGGCGTACTCCGACCCGGTGGAGGGGGGCTGGTCGACCCTGACGTACTCCCAGGCCAGGCAGCAGATTCTGGAGATCGCGGCCGGTTTCGCCGCCCTCGGACTGGAGCCCGGCGAGGCGGTCGCGCTCATGATGGTCAACCGCAGCGAGCACGTGCTGGCGGACCTGGGCGCGGTGCACGCCGGTGGGGTGTCCTGCTCGGTCTACTCGACCTTCGCCCCGGAACAGGTGGCCTTCGTGGCCGGTGACGTCGGGGCGAGGATCGCGGTGCTCGGCGGACCGGCCGAGCTGGCCAGGTGGGAGCCGGTCCTGGACGAACTCCCCGGGCTGCGCAAGGTCATCGTGCTGGAGGGCGCCCCGGCCGGCGACCGCTTCCTCTCCTGGGACGACTTCCTGGCCCTCGGCCGCGAGACGCTCGCCGCCGATCCCGGCGCCGTCGACGCCCGCTGGCGGGCGGTGACCGCCGACGACGTTCTCACCGTCCTGTACACCTCCGGCACCACCGGCAACCCCAAGGGCGTGCCGCTCACCCACTCCAACGTGTTCTTCGAGGTCGTGGCCACCACCCGGATGGCCGACCTGCCCAACAACGGCACCCAGATCTCCTACCTCACCTACGCGCACATCGCCGAGCGGGTGCTCAGCCTCTACCTGCCGCTCTTCAAGTTCTCCCACACCCACTTCTGCACCGACCTCACCCAGCTCGGCGCCACCCTCGGCCAGGTCAAGCCGGTGCTGTTCTTCGGCGTGCCACGCGTGTGGGAGAAGATGATGGCCCGCCTGCAGGCACTGCTGGCGACCCAGCCGGAGGAGCAGCAGGAGGGCGTGCGCAGGGCGATGGCCGCCGGGCTCGCCTACGTCGAGGCCAACCAGTACGGGCGCACCCCCTCGCCCGAGGTCCTGGCCGCCTACGAGCAGGCCGACGCCGCCCTGCTCTCGATCATCCGATCGATGATCGGTTTCGACAACGCGGGCTGGCTCGCCACCGCGGCCGCGCCCATGCCGCTGGAGGTCCAGCGCTTCTTCGCCGGCCTCGGCCTGCGGATCCTCGACGTGTACGGCATGACCGAGACGACCGGCGCGTTCACCGCGAACGCCCCCGACCGCTTCAAACTCGGCACGGTCGGACAGGCCGGCCCCGGCGTCGAGGTCCGGATCGCCGAGGACGGCGAGATCATCACCCGCAGCCCGGCCAACACCCGCGGCTACCTCGGGCGCCCCGAGGCCACCGCCGAACTCCTCGACGAGGACGGCTGGCTGCACACCGGAGACGTGGGCTCCATCGACGAGGACGGCTTCGTCAGCATCGTCGACCGCAAGAAGGAGCTCATCATCACCTCCGGAGGTGAGAACATCTCCCCGGCCAACATCGAGAACCACCTCAAGGAGCACCCGCTCATCGGCCAGGCCCTCGCCTACGGCGACAGCAGGCCGTACCCGGTGGCGATCCTCACCCTCGACGGCGAGGTGGCCCCCGGCTGGGCGCAGGCCAACGGCATCTCGTTCACCACCCTGGCAGACCTCGCAGAGCACCCCGACGTCCTCAAGGCCGTCGAGGGCGCGATCGCCGCCGCCAACGAGAAGCTGGCCCGCGTCCAGCAGGTCAAGCGCTGGCGCCTGCTGCCGGTGGAGTGGACGGCCGAGAGCGCGGAACTCACCCCGAGCCTGAAGCTCAAGCGCCGCGTCATCCACTCCAGGTACGCGGAGATCATCGACGGCATGTACGAGAGCTGATCGCGGGCCGTCCACGAGCCGCCCGGCGCCCGCCGTCGCCGGGCGCCGGGCCCCTCCCTCCCCGGGCGCGGGTCCCTGCCGGAAAGCGGTCGCGGCGGTCGGTCCTCGCTTTGCCCAACGGGGCGTGTGTCCTCTACCTGCTTGTTACCGGTGGCCTCCTAGCGTCCTGATCATGACGATGAGAGTTCTTCTCGCCTCCCTGGCGGCCGGAGCAGCGACCCTGCCGGTACCGGTAGGAGCCCCGGCCGCGGCCGTCGAGGACCTGACGATCCGCTCGGTGACCCTGCGCCCCGCGACCCCCGTGGTCGGGCCCGCCGACTCCGTACGCATGGTGATAGAGGTGGTGGCCCGGGGGGTCACCGGCCCCGAGGGGGTGAGGATCAAGGTCGAGCCCGGTGCGCCTCCCGCCTCGGCGAACACCTCCTTCCCCGTCACCGCGTCCCGCTCGGGGACGCCCGCACGGCCGGGGCCAGGCCGGGGCCCGGCCCTCGCGCCCGGTCCGGTGCCCGGCCCGGCCTCCTCCGCCCGACTCGCCCCCGGCGCGGCCGGGACGACGAGCGGAGGGGGCGGCTCCCGCCCGGGGACGGGCTGGGAGACCTGGCGGTTCGCCCCGGAGAGGAGCCTGAACCGCTGGTACCCGGCGGGACCCTGGACGGTCTCGGTGACCGCCAAAGGCGCGGACGGCGCCGAGGTGACCGGGCACACGGGCTTCCTGCTGAAGCGCCTGACCAGGTTCGGCGGGGTCGAGGCCGTCAGAGAGGGCTCGGGCGTACGGGTGACGGGCGTGCTGAACAGGGTCGATCCCCAGGGGGACCTCGACTACGCGCCCTTCCCCGGCCAGCCCGTGGAGATCCTGCACCGGCCGGGGGAGAAGGCCCGCTGGACGAAGGTGGCCGGTGCCACGACCGACTCCCGGGGACATTTCACCAGGGCCGTGGGCGATCGCACGGGTGGTGAGTGGCGGATCCGCTTCCAGGGCACGAACCACTACGCCCCGAGGCTGGGCATCGTCCACCAGGTCTCGCGCTAGGTGTGTTTCCCGTACGCGCCGCGCCGGTGAGGGTCAGGCCAGGGCGTGCACCGCCGCGCCGAACAGGGAGGGCATCCGCCGGGCGGCCGGGACGATGAGCCGCCCCGCAGTCCGGTACCTGCGGGTGCCCACCAGCGCCCCGGTGAGCAACCGGTGGCGCCGGGACAGCCGCAACCAGGCGGCCTCGTACGATCCGGGGGTGCCGGCCCGCAGGCAGTCCACCAGCAACCGCGCGGACGTCAGCGCGAGCGACACCCCTTCCCCGGTGAGCGCGTCGACGTAGCCGGCCGCGTCGCCGACGAGCAGCACCCGCCCGGCCACCCGGGCGCGCACCCGCTGGCGCAGCGGCCCGGCCCCGCGCACCGGGGTCGCGGCCGGTCCCTGCAGTCGTTCCAGAAGTGCGGGAAAGTCCGCCAGGTGCTCCGGATAGCCGCGCCGCCGCGAGCTCAGCACGGCGACGCCCACCAGGTTCTCGCCCACCGGCGTCACGTACGCCTCGCCGTCCGCCGCCCAGTGGACCTCGACGAAGTCCGTCCACGGCACGACCGGGTAGTGCCGCCGCAGCCCGTACCTGCGCGGTCCGCGTCCCGGTAGCTCCAGCCCGAGCAGGGCGCGCAACGGGGAGTGCAGGCCGTCCGCGGCCACCAGCCATCGGGCACGCAGCCCCGCGGCCTCGACCCCGTCGCCGTCCTGTCGTACGCCGTCCACCTTGCCGGGCACGACCTCCACGCCCAGTTCCCGCGCCCGCAGGGCCAGAGCGGCGTGCAACGCGGTCCGCCGCACGCCCAGGCCGGACCCGTCGCGGAACGCCGCCTCCACCTCGTGCCGCCGGTCCAGGTAGCGGATGCCGCGCAGCGGCCTGCCCTCGACCCGCACTCCCAGCGCCCCCAGGGCGGCGGTCCCGCTGGGCATCAGCCCCTCACCGCACGCCTTGTCCACCGGGACGGCGCGGGGTTCGACGACGACCGCCTCCATTCCCGCCATGGCGGCGTGGATGGCGGTGGCGAGACCAGCCGGACCTCCGCCCGCGATCAGGACGTCGATCACGTCGGTGTCCCGCCGGTGCCCGGCGGAGCGTCGGTGGCCGGCGCGTCCTTCGACGGCCGGGTTCCCGCCACGGTGGACGACACGGTGGACGGAACAGTGGACGCCACGGTGGTCGACGACGTCGTGGCGGGTGGCGCCGCGGCGAGTGAGGCCAGGGCGTCGTTCTCGCAGCGGATCCGCACCACCATCAGCGCGGCGTTGAGCACGGTGAACACCAGCGCGGTGACCCACGCGGTGTGCACCAGTGGCAGCGCGGCCCCCTCGACGGCGACCGCGACGTAGTTGGGATGGCGCAGCCACCGCAGCCGGTAGGGGCCGCGCTCCACGAGCGCCAGGCCGGGCACGACGATGACCTGGGTGTTCCACTGCGGGCCCAGGGAGGTGATGCACCACCAGCGCAGGCCCTGCGCCGCGACCACCAGGACGATCATCGGCCAGCCGAGCGCGGGCACGAAGGGCCGGTCGGCGAGGCCCGCCTCCAACAGGCATCCGGCGAGCAGGCCGGTGTGCAGGGCGACCATCCACGGGTAGTGTCCCTGCCCGGACATCACCCCGCCGCGCGCCATGCTCCAGCGCGCGTTGCGGCGGGCGACGACCAGTTCGGCGACGCGCTCCAGGCCGACGAGCAGCACGAGCAGTAGATACCAGGACGACAGATGCCAGGACATCGGGCTCCTACCAGCGCAGCAGTACGAGTTCTGAGCAGAAGCCGGGCCCCATCGCGAGGAGGAGCCCCGGCGTACCCGGCGGCGGTGGCCGCAGGGTGAGCGTATCCCGCAGGACGTGCAGGACGGAGGACGAGGACAGGTTCCCGATCGCGGCGAGCGAGCGCCAGGTGAGGTCCAGCGCGTCCTCGGGAAGCCGCAGTGTCTCCGCCACCGCCTCCAGGACCTTCGGGCCGCCCGGGTGGCAGACCCACGCCGTCACGTCCTCGACCCTCAGGCCGTGATCGCGCAGGAAGCCGTGCACGTCGTCCGCCAGATAGGTGCGCACCACCTCGGGGACGCTCGCGTCGAGCACCACCCGAAAGCCGGTGTCGCCGACGTGCCAGCCCATCACGTGCTCGGATCCGGGATACAGGTGGCTGCGCGAGGCCACCACCGTCGGTCCCGCCGTCGCGACCGACGCCTCGGGAACTCCGTACGAAGCGGCGGGTTCGGGGAGCAGCCGGTGCGTCACGGGGGAGGACCTCGCGGATCCCGAGGACGCCGACGGGACGGAAGGGCTGGACAGGGGGAGCCTGTGGTGCGGGGCGGGTGCGCTGTTCGGCGGAGATGACCCGGCGGGCCCGGCGGGCCGCGTCGTCGCGGACGCGCCGCCCGCCCCGGCGGCGCGGGAGGTCGCGGACGGCCCGGCACGCCGTGGCCGCCACCCGTCTCCGCAGGCCACCACGGCCGTCGCCCCGTCGCCGAACAGGGCGCTCGCGACCATGTTGGCGATGGAGTCGTCACCGCGCTGCAGGGTGAGGGAGCACAGCTCGACCGAGAGCAGCACCGCCAGGTGGTCCGGCCAGCCGCGCAGGTAGTCGTGGAGGCGGGCGACACCCGCGGCCCCCGCGACACAGCCCAGGCCGAAGACCGGTATCCGCTTGACGTCCGGGCGCAGCCCGAGCCGTCCGGCCAGCCGGGCGTCCACCGAGGGCGCCGCGACACCGGTCACCGAGGTGAAGAGAATCATGTCCACGTCCTCGGGGGCGGCCCCCGCGTCCTCCAGCGCCCCGCCCACCGCCTCGGCGCCCAGTTCCACGGCCGTCTCGACGAAGGCGTCGTTGGCCGCACCGAAGCCGTCCAGCTTGGCGTACCGTTCGAGCGGCAGCGTCAGGTGCCGTGACTCCACCCGCGCGGAGGCGTGCAGCCTGTCGAGCAGCCGTCGGCTGGCCCCCTCGGGAAGGCACGCTCGCGCGAACGCGTCGGTGATCTCTGCCTGGGAGTGGCGGTTCGGCGGGAGTGCGCCGCGGACAGCGACGATTCGCGTCATCTATCAACCCCCGGCTCGCGAACAGCGGACATCTCCCTCTTGCCCACCTGTCGTGTACTGCATGCGTTACGAAGTCCTCTGTGCCCGTTTTTCAAAGCGGCCAGGTACGGCAGGGAGTCGCGTTCCGGCTCCGTGAGGTTCCCGCCTACGATCGACGGGTGACGACGAGCGGTCCATCGCGCCTGGGTACCCGGCCGTTGCTCCGGGCCGTACAGGGATTGTCGCTGGCCTGTCACCCGGGGCCGACCGTCGCGGTCACCGTCCTGGTGACCGCGCTGGCCGTCGCGAGCGGGCGCGACGCGGCCGGGTGCGTCCTGGTGGCCGCGGCCGTGTTGACGGGGCAACTCTCGATCGGCTGGTGCAACGACGCGGTGGACGCGGCGCGGGACGCCGCCGCTCACCGCACCGGCAAGCCCGTCGCCTCCGGCGCGGTGAGCGTCCGTACCGTGTGGGTCGCCGCCATCGCGGCGCTGGCGCTCTGCGTGCCGCTCTCCCTCGCCTCGGGACCCGCCGCCGGTGCCGTCCACCTGGTCGGCGTCGCCGCGGCGTGGGCCTACGACCTCGGGCTCAAGGCGACCGCGCTGTCCTGGTTGCCGTACGCGGTGGGGTTCGGCTCGCTGCCGGGGTTCGTGACCCTGGGCCTGCCGGGACATCCGTGGCCCGCCTGGTGGGCGGTGACGGCCGCAGCGCTGCTCGGCTGCGGGGCGCACCTGGCCAACGTGCTTCCCGACATCTCCGCGGACCTCGCCGCCGGGGTGAGGGGCTGGCCGCAGAGGCTCGGCGTCGCTCGCGTCCGCGTCCTGATCCCGGTGCCCCTGCTGGCCGCGACGGCCCTGCTCGTGCTGGGGCCCCCGGGCACTCCGGGCGTGGGCGGCTGGGCCGCCCTGGCCGTGGCGGGGGCCTTCACCGCCGGAGGGCTGGCACTGGGCCGGGGCTCTTCACGTGTTCCCTTCGCCGCGGCGATCGCCGTCGCCGCGGTCGACGTCGTCCTGCTGCTCGCGCGCGGCACCGCCATCACCGCACTCTGACCGGTCCGCACCCGGCCCGTACCCGGCTCGTCGGCTCCCGGCAGGCTCGCATCCTGGTCCGTTCCCGAAGGGATCCGGCCGGTGTGATCGTCCCCCTCGCGGTTCAGCGAGCCGCCGCCGGCGGCGCGGACACCGGACCGTCCCAGGAGATCCGGTAGTCGTGTATCCAGGCCAGCGCGTTCCTCCTGTCCACCTGCCGCATGATGGCGGGGAGCGTGAGGTCGCGGAGAAAGGCGCCGACGGCTCCCGGTGCCTTACCGCTTCCGTTGCGTTTGCCGTGCGCCACGATCCGTTCCACCCTGGCCCGCCGCAGTCTCTCGAAGGCGGCGAACGCCTCAGGGGTGGCAGGGATGTCACGCAGGCACTTGGCCAGCACCACCGCGTCCTCGATCGCCATGGACGCCCCCTGGCCCGACGAGGGTGAGGCCGCGTGCGCGGCATCGCCCAGGATCACCATGCGCTCGTTGAACCACTTCGGCACGGTCGGGAGATCGTAGGTGTTCCAGCCGGCCGGAATGTCGTCCGTCGCGCCGATGATGTCGAGCATCGGCCCGGTGTCGTCTTTGAACAACTCCGTCAGCGTGGCGCGCCAGCGCTCGGGGGTGAGCGCCGCGAGATCCTCGGGGGTGGGCTCGACGGGGCTCGGAGGGTTGGCGAACCACCACACCTGCCC
Source organism: Streptosporangium sp. NPDC050284 (assembly GCF_044459525.1). Taxonomy (NCBI): domain Bacteria; kingdom Bacillati; phylum Actinomycetota; class Actinomycetes; order Streptosporangiales; family Streptosporangiaceae; genus Streptosporangium; species Streptosporangium sp. NPDC050284. The sequence goes on along the minus strand of NZ_JBITIZ010000004.1, from coordinate 382,428 downwards.
GTCCGGGTGGAGAAGGTAGCCGAAGAAGGCACGCCTGCCGAAGATGAAGTGGTTCGTTCCCGGCTCGCCCGGCACCTCGACGCCGTCGGCGAAGCCGCCCGTGTTCAGCAGTCCGACGTGCCGGGCGCGTGGCGCGCCGGGGTCGATGACGGTGCGTGTGCGCGAGCGGAGCCCGTCGGCGCCGACGAGCAGATCGCCCTCGGCCGTGTCGCCGTCGGCGAAGACCGCCCGCACCCCGTCCGCGGTGATCGAGGCGTCGGTGAGGCGCTTGCCGTAGTGGATCCGCACGCCGCGCCGTACGGCCTCGTCGCGCAGCGCGAGGTAGAGGTCGGCGCGCCTCAGCGTCCGGCTGGGCTGCCGGGTGGAGGCGAGCGGCCTGCCTCGGCCGTTGAGCATCAGCATCCGCGAGGAGTCCATGCCCAGGTCGCGGACGAGGTCGTGCAGGTCGAGGAGGCGCAGGGCCTCGATCCCGTTGACCGCGAGCGTGAGGAAGACGCCCACGCCTTCCGATCCGCGGTCGTAGGCCTCAAAGACCTCGCAGTCCACCCCGGCACGCCGCAGGGCCATCGCCGTCACCGGACCCGCGATGCCCCCGCCGATGATCAGTGCTTTCTTAGTCATAAAATGACTATACATAGAATAACTATTGGATGGCGAGCCCTACGATGTTCGCCATGTCTACGAGGCGATCTCCCCTGGCCATGGCGTTGCTCTCCCTGGTCGTCGAGGCGCCGATGCACGCGTACCAGATGCAGCGTCTGATCAGGGAGCGGCACAAGGACGACGTGGTCAACGTCGCGCAGCGCAACAGCGTGTACCAGACCATCGACCGGCTGCTGCGCGACGGGCTCATCGCGGTCCGCGAGACCTCACGCGAGGAGAACCGCCCGGAGCGGACCGTCTACGAGCCCACCGACGCGGGCCGTGACACGCTGCGGCGGTGGATGCGGACGATGCTCTCCGAGCGGGCCCGCGAGTTTCCCGAGTTTCCCGCCGCGCTCGCCTTCATGCTCGTGCTGCCGCCCGACGAGGTCCGTGCCGCGCTCGAGGAGCGCCTGTCCTTTCTGCGGGCGCGGCTGTCGGAGCTGGAGGCCGATCTGACCGAGGGGGGGAGGTTCCTGCCCCGGGTCTTCCTGGTGGAGTCGGAGTACCAGCGGGCCGTGCTCGGGGCCGAACTCGACTGTGTCCGCGGCCTCGTCGACGACCTGCGCGCGGGCCTGCTCGACTGGGACTACCGCATGTAGTGCCGGAACCGGTGGATGAGAATTCGCCGGGAGTGCCCTCGTCGCGCGAAGGAATTTCGGATGAGCTGTGAATGTGGATCCGGTCGCAAGGGAAACGGGAAGGCGCTTTCGGTGGTACCTGAGAGGTATTTCCGCAAACACAAATAAAGCGACGACCGAAATTGATATGTCAAATACGGGGTGAGGTCGGGTAAGATCAAGCCGTTCTGGCCGGCTATGCTTTGAATCCGGATTTTCGACTTTATTTATAGGTTTTTAGGGTTTTTGGGATGCGGGTCATCGATGTCCCGCCCCCGGATCCCGCCGGACCCCTCCGATGGCGGGAGCTTCGACGGCTGAGATGGGCGACATATAAAGAGTTTCCAGGTCAGGGTGGCTCCTGTTGGGGGACGTGAAGCGATGACCGTCCTCGCCGCACGCGAGTCACGGCCTCCACCGGATCGCGACGCGCACCGCCGGAGCCGTGGAGACGGTGATTATCCGGTGCCCGGAAGACTGCGGGTGACCGTGGGCGCGTACGGAGGATCGGGTGCTCGTTTTCTCAGCCATACCATTTCTGGCCATTGACACCCTTGGCGCATTTAGGGAACATTCTAAAGATTTCCATAGTCCCCGCCATGATCGATAATTTTGTTCCACGAGCCTGAGTAATCCCCGGAAGAATTGATCTCCGGGGTTTCTCGAATGATCGTCAGCGTTCTTTCCTGTCCGCTCCCTGCCCCGTGATCGCGGCGGGGAGTGCGACGGGCAAGTTCACCGCCGCCACCTTCGACACCGCCGGCCCCGCGTGACCATGACCGCGCCGGTGGTGGTGATCACGCACGCCCGGAAGCCATCGACGAGAAAACCAGCCAGCCAGCAACAAGGAGCTCGACGGTGAACAGAAAGAAGGAGGGGCCCGCGCCGGTCCGGCCGCTGCCGGAGAGCGAGGAGGCCGAGGACGCGCGGCTCGCCATACACGGTGGCGCTCCTGTCCGGCGCGTACCCTGGCCCACCTACGACAAGGGGGCCGTCTTCGTCCACCCCGAGGACGAGGAGGCGGCGATCCGAGCCATCCGCAGCCATCTCTACTTCCGCTACGACTACCGATCCCAGCGCGACACCGAGTGCGGCCGGTTCGAGGAGGAACTGTGCCGTTACTTCGGAACCAAGCACGCGCTGGCCGTGTCGAGCGGTACCACCGCGATCGCGCTCGCCATCATGGCCGCGGGGATACCACGGGGTTCCCTGATCGCCTGCCCGGGCTTCACCTTCGTCGCCACCCCCAGCGCCATCGTGCTCGCCGGTTGTACCCCCCTCCTGGTGGAGGTGGACGAGGACCTCCATATGGACATCGAGGACCTCCGCCGCCGCTGGACACCCGACATCAAAGGCATCCTGGTCGTCCACATGCGCGGTTTCGCCGCCGACATGGAGGCTTTGACACGCTTCGCCGCGGAGATGGGCGTGCCGGTGTTCGAGGACGCCGTACCGGCCCTCGGCGCCGAACTGAAGGGCCGCAAGCTCGGCACCTTCGGGCTCGCGGGTGCTTTCAGTACCCAGTCAGACAAGTCGCTCAACTGTGGTGAGGGCGGCTTCCTGGCCACGGACGACAGCGTGCTCTTCGCCCGCGCGGTCGTGCTCTCCGGCGCCTACGAGGGACGCTTCCGGCGGCACTTTCCCGACGGCGAGCCGCCGATCGGCACCGATCTCGACCTGCCGCTGCTCAGCTTCCGCATGGACGAGATCCGGGCGGCCCTGCTGCGCGCGGAGATGGCCCGGCTGCCGCTGCGCCTGGAATGTTTCCACCGCAACTACACCTACGTGGCCTCGGCCCTATCCGGCCTCTCCCGGATCGCGATCCGGCAGCCTGTGGAACCCGGCGCATACCTCGGTGAGGCGTTCATCTTCCGCGTTCCCGGCGTGGACGCGAAATGGTTCGCGAACGCCCTTTGCCGCGAGGGCGTCGACGCGCGCAACCTCGGTTCCGACGAGGACACCAACGTGCGGGTCTTCTGGAACTGGCGGTTCATGTTCGGTGACAAGGACGCCGAGGAGATCAAGGCGCTACTGCCGAACACCACGAGATACCTGGAAGAGGCGGTCGACGTCCCCCTGTCCTCCAGTCTCTCGGCGGAGGACTGCGATCAGCTGATCAGGGCGGTCCGCAAGGTCGCCGCCGCCGTCGCGCCGGACCGCCGCCACGCGCAACCGGCGCGGGCCGTCCTGAGCGACGATCGCGGGTACGCACCCGCTGGTCAGGGCTCAGGTCCTTCGGCGAAACCGGCCGCCGGGCTGGCCGACCCCGCACCCGTGGGACAGTAGCGATGGAGGCCCCCGCGGAAAGGAGCACGATCCCGCGCCTCGCTCTCGTCGGGGTCTTCGGAGGGCTTTTCTGCGGCTACCTGGGTCTCACCGCCGTGATCCCGGTACTGCCCGGCTTCGTCAGGGAGAGTTTCGGCGCCGGTGACCTCGCCGTCGGGCTGGTCGTCATGGCGACGGCGCTCACGGCCCTGCTCGTACGGCCCATATCCGGCCACCTCGCGGACCGCTACGGCCACCGTCTTGTCATGCTGGCCGGCGCACTGGTCATCGCCGTCGGAGGCCTGCTCTACTTCCTGCCGCTCGGCCTGGACGGTCTTGTCGCCGTCCGGCTGCTGCTCGGTGTCGGTGAGGCGTCTCTTTTCACCGCGGGTGCCGTCTGGGTCGTGTCGCTCGCGCCGCACCACCGCCGCGGGCAGTTGATCGGGCTCTACGGCATCAGCATGTGGGGCGGGATCTCGGCCGGGACCTTTCTCGGCGCGGCGCTGCTGAACTTCGGGTACGGCGCGGTGTGGGGTTTCAGCGTCGCCGCCGCGCTCACCGGTCTCCTGCTGATCAGCTCGGTCCCCGCGCCGTCAGGGACCGAGCGACCCCGGGCGGGGCAGGACGGTGCGGGACGGAACTGGGGGAGCACCCTGCTGCCGCGGCCCGTGCTGCTGCCGGGACTCGCACTCGCGCTCGCCGCCGCGGGATACGCCGGGATCGCCGCCTTCGTCGTCCTCCACCTGCAGGCTCGGGGCGTGTCGTCGGGCGTCGTCGTGCTCAGTACCTTCAGCGCCGTCTACGCCGGCACTCGCCTGTTCATCGGTCACCTGCCGGACCGGCTCGGGCCGCGCACGGTCGCGACCTGGTCCGGCGCCGGTGAGGCCCTCGGCCTGCTGATCATCGCCCTGGCCCCGAACCTGCCCGTCGCCGTGCTCGGCAGCGTGATCATGGGGGTCGGGTTCTCCCTGCTGCACCCGTCGCTCGCCCTGATGGTGATGAACCGTACCGACCCGTCGAGGCAGGGAGCCGCGATCGGTGCCTACACCTCCTTCTGGGACCTGGGCCTGGCCGTCTGGGGGCCGCTGGCCGGAGCGGTCGCGGCCGGGTTCGGCTACCCCGCGGTGTTCGTCGTCGGTGCCGCCTGTGCGGCGACGGCCGTGGCCGTGTCGCTGTGTGTCCGCCGGCCCGACGCGCGGCCGGCGGCCGTGAGTTGAGCCCGTCGAGTCAGGAGTACGCCATCAACACATCAGATCCACCGGGCGCGCCGTCGCTCAGGGTCCTCTGCGTCACCGGCTGGTGCCGTAACGGCAGCACCATCATCGGCAACGTCCTCAACGAGGTCCCGGAGTTCTTCCACGTCGGGGAGATGCACTTTTTGTGGAAGAACGCCGCGGGCATGGGCGCGAACAGCTCGTGCGGCTGTGGCAGGCCACTGACCGAGTGTGACATCTGGTCGAGAATCCTCCCTCTCGACCGGCCGCCCGGGGTCTCGGCGAAGGCCCACGCAGAGATCGTCATTCGCCGCCAGCTGGCCTGCGTGCGGACGCGGCACACCTGGCGCGTGCTCGGCCGCGGGCTGCGCTCCACCGAGATCCGCGAGCACGCCGCCCTGATGACGCGGACCTACCACGCCGTGGCCGCGCTGACCGGCGCACGCGTGCTCGTGGACACCACCAAGATCCCTGGCGAGGCGGCCCTGCTGTCGCATCTCGAAGGGGTGACGCCCTACTACGTCCATCTCGTCCGCGACCCCCGGGCGGTCGCCCAGTCGTGGAGCCGCGAGAAACAGTACTGCTACGTCATGTCGTCCAGGAAGAGCACGGCCTACTGGTACGGCTTCAACGTGGCCTCACAGGCGATCCTCCGGCGCCACCCGGAGCGGTCGATGTTCCTGCGCTACGAGGAGTTCATCGCCGACCCGGCCGGGACGATCGACGCGCTGCTGCGGTTCTGCGGTGCCGACCCCGAGACCAACCCGATGCGGGGCCAGACGATCGAGCTCCACACCAACCACACGGTGACCGGCAACCCGGACCGCTTCAACACCGGCACCACCGTCATCCGGAACCGGGACGACTCCTGGAGAACCGGCCTCTCCATGCCCGCCCGGCTGACCGCGACGACGCTGTCATGGCCGCTCTTTCGGCGCTACGGCTACGGCGGCACACCGCTCACCGGCCGCCCGTGGCGGCGCGGTGCCGGTCCGCCACGGGCGGCCGGTGAGCGTTAGGACCTGGACGGCGGCGGACCGCGTGCACCGGGGGACCCGTAGGACGGATGTCCCGGGCACCGGCGAGAACGGCAAGAACGGCGAGGGAGGAGGACGGTTGGACCTGGGGCTTGAGAACAGGGTCGCGCTCGTCGCCGGTGGCTCCAGTGGCCTCGGCCTGGCGACCGCCATGGAACTGGCGAGGGAGGGCGCGCACGTCGCGATCGGCGCACGCGACCGCGACCGGCTCGCGGAGGCGGAACGGAGTGTGAAGGCGGTGGCACGCGGGCGCGTGCACGCCACGAGTGTCGACGTCACCGACGGGGACGCGGCGCGCCGCTGGGTCGACGAGGTCGCCGCCGGTTTCGGCGCGCTCCACATCGTCCTCGTCAGCGGTGGCAGTCCGCCGATCGGCACGGCCTCACGGTTCGCCCCGGCCGACTATCAGGCGGCCGTCGACAAGGTGCTCTTCCCCGCGGTCGCCCTCGCTCTCGCGGCGCTGCCGCATCTGAAGGCCGCCCGGTGGGGCCGGCTGCTCTTCGTGGCCTCGGAGACGGCGAGCGTCCCCATCGCGCAGCTGGCGCTGTCCGGGGTGACCCGCGCAGCCATCGTGCGGTTCGCCCAGTCGCTCGCCTCGGAGCTCGGCCGCGACGGTATCACCGTCAACGTGCTGGCGCCCGGCGCGACCCGTACACCGCCGGTGGAACGGGCGGCGGCGAAACTGGCCGCGGACGGCGACGTCGAAGCCCAGCTGCGCGTCATGGGCGGGCACAACGCCCTGGGCCGCCTCGCCGATCCGGCCGAGTTCGCCGCCGTGGCGGCTTTCCTCGCCGGGGAGCGGGCCTCGTTCGTCACCGGCGGGCTCCACCTGATCGACGGTGGCGCCAGCGTGGTGGGACCGGAGCCGGCCCACCTCACCTTGGCGAGCAGGGACACCTTCACATGAGGGGCGCGTGGCGGCCGGGGGGTCCCGGCGGGAGGTCCGGATGACAGGACTCGAGACAGGTTTCCCAAGACAGGGTTCCGTAAGACAAGGAAGGCATCCGTGATGTCGAAGACCAGCCACCCCTACACCGAGACGGACGTCCGTGACTTCTTCGACCAGACACTCAGCACCTATCTGAGTTTCTGGGACGGCGACGGTGTCCTGCACACCGGTTACTTCTCGGACGACACCGACGACGACTACCGTGCCGCCGCCGAGCGGACCTCCGACATCCTGGCCGCGGACGCCATGATCGGCGGCTCGTCCTTCGTCCTCGACGTCGGTTGCGGCTGCGGCAACTTCCTCATTCATCTCGCCAGACGGTTCGGCTGCCGGGGAGAAGGGCTCGACCTGAGCGTGGAGCGCGTGAAGTTCGCGCGGGAGGCCCTCGCCGCCGAGGCCGGGCTCGACATCGCGTTCCGCGAGGGCTCGGTCATACAGATGCCCTACGAGGCCGACACCTTCAGCCACGTCGTCAGCCAGGACGCGCTCTGCCTCGTACCTGACAAGCCCGGCAGTCACCGCGAGATCCACCGTGTTCTCAGACCCGGGGGCATCTTCGCCTTCTCCGACTTTCTCCAGCCCAAGGAGGAGATCGGTGAGCGCGCCCGCAAGCACGTCTATGACCGGGTGAGATGGAACAGCGGCTACTCGTTCGTCGGCTACCAGACCGTTCTGCAGGAGGCCGGGTTCGAGATCCTGCTCGCGCGCAACCTGGAGAGTCACATCAGGCAGACCTACCGCGTACTGGGCAGGACGGCCACGGAGCGCGCCGGGGCGACGCAGGACGCCGCGGCCCGCGACTGGATGCTGGCCTTCGCCGAGTCCTGCGCGGAGATCCAGGTCGCCATCGACGACGGTGAGTTCGGCTGGGGGATGTTCGTCGCCAGAAAGCCCGGCACCACCACGTCGTAGCGCCGAACCGCCACGGACACCGACCCACCATCAGTCCCAGACCACGATGAGCGCGGAACCACCACGAGCGAGGAAGCCATGCAGCGTACCGAAGGCATGAAACGGACGATGGCCGAGGTCGTCGCCGAGCGGAAGAAGCAGATGTCGCCGGGCCGGATGTTCGTCGAGGCCTGTATGGACAAAGGACTCGAGGCCTCCGTCGAGTACGACGTGACGATCACCGACTCGCTGACGAGCTCGCGGCGCAAGCCGCGCTATCCGGCACGCAACATGCTCAAGGTCGTCGACCTCTCCAGGGACCCCCGGCGGTACTACTGGCAGGAGAGCCCGCCCCGGCCGGAGGACCCCGTGGTCGACGAGGCCGACCTGAGGCGCGAGGCGGCGAACCGCTTCCACAAGTCGCCGATCCCGGAGCTGTATCCCACCACCGCGTGGGTGCAGGTACCGCCCGGCCTGTGGGAGGACCCCGAGACCTTCGAGTCCTTCATCAACTACCGGTTGATCGTTCGCCTCGGTACGGCCGAGAACCACACCATCATTCGCGGAAAGGGCGGGTTGCTGAACATCCCGGACGTCATACGCATGACGTCGAAGGGGCCGTTCACCTCGACGATCCTCGCGGCCTGCAACGAGGCGGAGCAGATGGGAGGTACGGCCGACGGCCTCATCATCAACCCCGTCGACTACTACCGGTTCATGGGACAGGGCCGTCTGATGGACGACCTGGAGCAGAACGGCGTTTTCATCGTGCGTACGCGCCTTGTCGACCCGGGAACCGCCATCGTCGGGGACTTCGGGCACGGCGCCCAGCTGTTCGACGCCGGTCGTTCGGTGATCCGCTTCGCCGAGCCGCCCCCGGGTACCTTCGCCGAGCCCGGCATCGCGCTCATGGCCGAGATCTACGAGCGGGTCGTGATCAACCTCATGACCAACTTCTTCATCGTGACCCTGTGACCGCGACTCCCGTGAGTGCGACCCCGGGAGCGTGATCCCACGAACGCCGCGAGCCCGGGCCCGTGACCCCGTAGAGGACGACAGATGCCGACAGCACCGCCGCCACACTCGCCGAGCCCGGCGCCCATCCGGAGCGATCCCGACGTCCTCGTCATCGGCGGCGGCGTCGTCGGCCTGTTCTGCGCCTACTATCTACGTCGCGCGGGTCACGGCGTGACCGTCGTGGAACGCGGGCCGGTCGGCGGTCCCCAGTCCTGCTCGTACGGCAACACCGGCTTCGTCGGCACGCAGGGTGCCCTTCCTCTCGCCGAGCCCGGCGTGATGGCCCAGGGGTTGCGCTGGCTCCTCGATCCGGAAAGCCCTTTCTCCATCAGACCGCGGCTCGACCCCGAGCTGCTGTCCTGGCTCTGGCACTTTCGCCGCGCCTGCAACGAACGGGACGCGAAAGCCGGTTTCCGCGTGCTGGTCGACATGAAGAAGCGAAGCCTCGGCATCCTGCGCGAGCTGTGCGCGTCGGGCGACCTCGCCTCCACCTTCACCGCCCAGGGCATGCTCCTCGCGTACAGGACACCGCAGGGGTTCGAGAAGGCGTGCCTGTCGGTGCCCGCTACGGTCGCGAGCGGCGTGCCGTTGCGCGTCCTCGAACCAGGGGAGCTGGGCGCGCTCGAACCGGACGCCGAGTTCGACATCCGCGGGGCCCTGTACAACGAGGAGGGGGCCTACCTGCGGGTTCCCGAGTTCGTCACCGCTTTCGCCCGGATGCTCGAAGGCATGGGCGTCGAGATCCACGAGCGGACCGAGGTCGTCGGCTTCGAGGTCGCGGGCCGCGGGATCCGGCGGGTCAGGACCACGCGAGGGGATCTCGGCCCTCGCGAGACGGTCGTCGCCGCCGGGACGTGGTCGGCGGAATGCGCCCGCGACCTGAACCTCGGGCTCAGGCTCCAGCCCGCCAAGGGGTACTCCGTCACGGTCAAGGCACCGGCCAACGCGCCTCGGCTGCCGGTTCTTCTGGGGGAGGGGAAGGTCGCGCTCGTACCCCTCGGCGACCGCCTCCGCTTCGGCGGAACCCTGGAACTGGCGGGTCTGGACGCCACGATCTCCCGCCGCCGCGTGGACGGCGTCCTGCGAACCGTCCACACCTACCTTCCGAGACTGGAGAGCACCGAGATCCTCGAAACCTGGAGCGGCTTCCGCCCCTGCAGCCCCGACGGCCTTCCCTATCTGGGACGTGTCACCCCCTACCGCAACCTCTCCGTCGCGTGCGGCCACGGCCACATCGGCATGGGTCTCGCGCCGGTCAGCGGCAGGCTGATCGCCCAGATCGTCACCGGAGAACGGCCCGAGACGGATCTCGCGCCCCTGCGCCCCGATCGCTACGGAGGCCGTATCCGGCGCCGGCCCTGACACGGGGACCACGCCCACACCCGTACTCACGACATGACAGAAGCCGGCCCCGGCGCGGCTGCTGTCACAGCGAAGCCCCCCGGGCCCACACCCGTACTCATGGCGTTGACCACCCCCCCTCCGACGGGAGAGAACCCTCATGGCAGCCAAGATGGACACGACGCGCGACGTCACGGTCGGCGTCCTTTGCTGCGACACCGACTTCACCAAGATCCCAGGACACATTCGCAACCGGACCACCTTCGACTTTCCCGTCATCTACCGGGTCGTGGACGGCGCGACGGCGGAACGCGTGGTGACCCAGGCCGACCCCGGTCTGCTCGACCCGTTCATTCACGCCGCACAGGAACTCGAAGCGCGGGGCGCGGCGGCCATCACCGGCGCCTGCGGCTTCCTCGCCATCTTCCAGAGGAAGCTGGCCGACGCGGTCAACGTGCCGCTCTACGCCTCAAGCCTGATCCAGCTGCCCATGGTCCACCGCATGATCCGTTCGGACCGGAAGGTCGGGCTGCTGGTCGCGAAGAAGCCCTCTCTCACCCGGCGTCACCTGGAGGCGGTCGGTGCCGAGCACATCCCGGTCTGCGTCGTGGGCCTGGAGGACCAGCCGGAGTTTCGCGAGGTGATGCTCGAAGGGCGGCGCGCCGAACTCGACGTCGACCGTTTGGGCCGCGAGGTGCTGGGCCAGACCGAACGGCTGGCGAAGGAGAACCCGGACATGGGGGCGCTCGTCATCGAATGCACCGACGTGGTGCCTTACGCGCACGAGATCCAGGCGCAGCTCGGCATGCCGGTCTTCGACATCGTGACGCTCACCCAGATGGTTCACCGGAGCCTGACCCGCAGTCCTTTCGGTCCCCCCGGACCCGCAGGGAACACGTGACCGCGACGGGACGTAATACACCGGTATTTTTGCCGATGCCATTGTTCTGGCCGCGAGTGGTCACCTCGTTGCCGTTGAGCAAGTGTGGTGAAAGTAAGGTGGAGCTGGTCGACTTCCGTGACGCCACCGGGGGCGCCGGGCACGCCTAGGTCGTCGTGGGGCGCGGTGAGGGCGATGTGGGCGATGTGGGCGATGTCAAGTCTTACGGGTCCGACTGCTTCTTCGTCGACCAGTGGTACGCCCGTCACAAGAGCGGCACGCCGGATGTCCAGGGGCGGACGATGCTCTCCGAGCGGGCCCGCGAGTTTCCCGCCGCGCTCGCCTTCATGCTCGTGCTGCCGCCCGACGAGGTCCGTGCCGCGCTCGAGGAGCGCCTGGCCTTTCTGCGGGCGCGGCTGTCGGAGCTGGAGGCCGATCTGACCGAGGGGGGAGGTTCCTGCCCCGGGTCTTCCTGGTGGAGTCGGAGTACCAGCGGGCCGTGCTCGGGGCCGAACTCGACCATGTCCGCGGCCTCGTCGACGACCTGCTGAGGACTACCGCCTATGACGTCCTCCGCATTTCCAGGGGGCGGCCGGTGGAAGGCGGCGGGCGACTCGTGAGGTGAAGCCCATGCCTGATCGCTCAGAGTGACGACGGAATGGCGCCTGGGGCGGAGAGACGAACCCCCTTACGGGGCGCGCGACGAATTGTCCGAAAGTCGAGTTGCGGAACCGCTATTTGGGAGGGGGCGTATGACGGCGCCTCCGTCTAGAAGTATGTTCGGAAGTTGAATTTTGTATAAGGGTTCACCTGGGCATTCGTGTGCGTCTCCAAACCTGTTTTCGAGGGCGGCGGGCAAAAAGATCACATTTTCGTATATTTAGCGCCATTGGAGAAGGTGCTGCCATACTGTGTGGGAGCGCTCCCGCGGCCTGTGCCCGGAGCACGTGAACCATCCCGGATCGCCCTTCGTCTGGAAGAAAGGTGCCGATTCTTCATGACGGCACGTGACGAAAGCCCGTCATCCCGGTCGCTCCTGGACGGGAACGTCACCACGAGTCGACCCGAGCCCGTCTCCGACGTCGTCCTTGGCGGGCGGCGTCGATGGGCCCGGCACATATGGTGGCTGTCTCTGGTCGCCGGGGCGGCCGGTGCCGCGTTCGTCTGGCTGGCGACCCCGCACGCGCGGGAGATCCAGACGGCATGGGAGCTCGTGGCCAAGCTGCTCGCGTTCGCCTGCCTGTGTGTGGCCATCGCGTTCTTCCCGTGGGTGTCGCCGCGCCTGCAGTGGCTGGTCTACATCCCGTTCGTCTTCTTCACCGGCTACATGATCCCGCGGATCAGCTGGTTCTACTATGGCGACGTCGCACGCGCGCAGGGTGACAGTTTCTATACGCACCTCTATCTGCTGCTCTATCCGGCGATCGTCCTCACGGTCGCCGCCGCCTACCGGATCGGGGGCGGTAGTCCGGGCCGCTGCCTGAAAATCATGGCGACCGGCGTCGTCATCCTGTTCTCGGGGTTTCTCGACCTCATGTGGTTCGTCGTCAACCCGGTGGCGATCCCCGAGGTCATCGACGCCCCCCACATCAACCTGTTCACCGGCGGTCCGATCTCGTACGGCGCGACCATCCTGTTCGCCCTCGCGCACGTTCCGATCGCCATCGGGATCCAGCTGCTTCCCCTGGATCGCTGGATCGCCCGCCTGCTGGGGGCCGGGGAACTCGCGCCGGTCCGGTAACCGGCTCCGGCGGATCCATCTCGTCATGGCCGTCATGCCCGTATCTGAAGCCCTTCCGGGAGGTGAGATTTGCCGAACACGCATGTCGGGGCCCGCAGCGTCGACATCTCGGTGGCGGCACCCGCGTACAACGAGGCGGACAACATCGCAGCGGCGGTGACGGAGTGGCGCGACTACCTTGAGCGGCACCCGGCGGTCGGCGCGTGGGAGATCGTCGTATGCGACGACGGGAGCAGCGACGCGACCGGAGCCATCCTCGCGGCACTGCGAGCCGACTGCCCCGAGCTCGTCGTCGTCTCGTTCGACCGCAATCGGGGCGCGGGCGCCGCGATCGCCGCCGCGATCGCCCACACCCGGCTGGACTGGGTCGTGCTGCTCGACTCGGACGGCCAGTTCCCGATCGCCAATCTCGACGCGTTCATCCCGCGCATCCAGGCCGGTGAGGCGCTCGCCTTCTCCGGTGCCCGGATCAGGAAGGCCGACGGCCTGCCCTACCGGTGGGGGTCGGCGGCCAGCGGCGCGGTCAGCAACGCCCTGCTCCGCACCCGCTACCGTGACTTCAATTCGATCTTCAAGGTGGTCAGCGGCCCGCTGTTTCGCGCCCTGCCGCTGGAGTCCGGTGGGATGAACTGCTCGACGGAGATCACGGCGAGAGTCGCCGAACTGGGTCATACCTGGATGGAACTCCCCATCGAGCACCGGCAGCGCGGTGGCGGCAGTCGCGGCTGGCGGTTCTGGAAGGGAGCGTGGGACCGTGCGCTGTTCGTGGGCTACGTGGGATACCGCAACTGGCTGCTGCGCCGGGGCGTCCTGCGCGCACCAGGCCCGTCCGCGGCACCGCCACGGCCGGCGGCAGCCCGTGTGACGGAGGAGACCCGATGAGCGCTCCTCCACACCCTCTGAGCGCGGTCACCATGTTCAGCGGCGGGCGCGGCGGGGCCAGCATCGCGCGCCGGCTGCTGAGCGTCCCCGGGCTCACCCTGTCCCTGGTGATCAACGGGTACGACAACGGACTGTCCACCGGCGCGCTGCGGCGTTATCTCCCGGGGATGCTCGGGCCGTCCGACTTCCGGAAGAACTGCCTGCTCCACCTCGACCGCGGCGATGCGCATCAGGCCGCGCTGATGTCCGTCCTCGAACATCGCCTGCCGGCCGGGATCACGCCGGAGCGTCTCGGGGACCTCATCGACGAGATCGCCTCGTCCGGGCGGCGCGCGGGTCGTCCGCCGGCCGGCTCGGTCTCCGGCACGCCGTTCGACGCGCTGCGGCCGGAGGCGCGAGAGGAGATCACGCGGGACCTGCGCCTGTTCGCGCGCCGGCTCGGCGCGGAACCGTACGGGATCGACCTGGGCGACTGCGCGCTCGGCAACCTCGTGTTCGCCGGTGCGTATCTGCGCGCGGGGGAGGACTTCAACGCCGCCGTCCGCTCCTGCGCCCACACGTTCGGCTCCCCGGTCCGGCTGCTGAACGTGACCGGCGGTGAGAACGCCTTCCTCGCCGCGCTCAAGCGAAACGGCCGCCTCCTGGCCGACGAGGCCGACATCGTCGCGCCGCAGGACGGCGAGGCGATCACCGACCTGTTCCTGCTTCGTCAGCCGATCGGCCGCCGGTTCCGGGCCGAGTTGGAGGGGCTGCCCGCCGCACGGGTGCGGGAGGTCCTGGCACCCCATCGCGCCGACGTCACGCCGAGCCAGGAAGCGCTGGACGCGATCAGGGACACCGACCTCCTCGTGTACGGGCCGGGCACCCCGCACTCGTCGCTCCTGCCGAGCTACCTGACGCCGGGCGTCACGGACGCGATCGCGGCGAGCCGGGCCGTGGCCAAGGTGTTCGTCGTCAACATCCGGGACGACCACGACATCCAGGGGCTGACCGCGCCCGATCTGGTCGACCTCACCCTGTCCTATCTCGGTGACCCCCGTAACGAGCGGGGCACCGTCACCCATGTCCTGTGCCCCACCCCCGGCACACCGTCAGACGGCCTGCCGCCCATGCCCCCGGCGCCGCGAGCCGTGATCGACCGCGGTGAATGGGCCGGGGCGCGGTGGGTCACGGCCGACCTGGAGGATCTCGGACGTCCGGGGGTGCACGGCGGCCGCAGCACGGTCGACGCCCTGATGGCCATCTGCGGCGAGGCGGCGCTGGCGGGAGCCGAGTGACCCCCTCGCAGGCCGGCGTGGTGGCCGGCCGCCGGACGTGGTTGTGCGACCTTGACGGCACGATCGTGGACTCCTGCCCGGCGCACGAGGCCGCGTTCCTTCAGGCGATCACGGAGATCGCGCCCGGCGCGCTCGCCTCGTTCAGGTACGCCGACCACACCGGTGCGAGCACCGCCGAGGTGGCGTCACGGCTCGTCCCCGGCGACACGGGCGCGGCCGAGCGACTGACCCGGCGCAAGCAGCGGCTCTACCACGAGTACGTCGAGGCGGGAATGGTCACCGTGCTGCCCGGTGCCCGCCGTCTCCTCGGACGCCTCACGGAGGACGGCCGCACGGCGTACCTGGTCACCAGCGGCAGCCGCGGGTCGGTCGAGCGGGTCCTGGCGGCCTGCTCCCTGGACGGCTACTTCCGGGCCGTCCTCACCGGCGACGACGTCACGGTGAGCAAGCCCGATCCGTGGTTCTACGCGTACGCCTGCCGTCGCTGGGCCGTCGACCCGGCCGACGCCGTGGCCGTGGAGGACTCCGCGCACGGGGTGGCGTCCGCGGTCGGCGCCGGGCTGGTGACGCTCCAGGTCCACGCCGCCGAGCCCGCGGCGGGGGCGATCGCCGTATCGGACCTTGACGAGATCGTGTCCATCTTCCACCAGGAGTAGCGGTGAGCGAGCGCGTCTGCGCGGTGATCCCGGCGGCCGGGCGTGGTGTCCGGCTCGGATTCGGCATCCCGAAGATCATGGTCGAGATCGCCGGCGGCGTCACCGTCTGGCACCTGCTCCACCGGCGGCTACGGTCCCGGACCGAGCACGTCCACGTCGTCGTCTCCCCCGAAGGCGAGGCCCCGTTCCGGGACCTCGCGGCCGAGGAGATCGGGAGCGGTGCCGTCTCGGTGAGCGTTCAGGACGAGCCGACCGGCATGGGAGGGGCCATCTTCGGCGCCGCCCCGCACTGGGAGCCGTACGGCGCGATCCTCGTGGTCTGGGGTGACCAGGCGAACCTGTCCTCGGCGACCGTCCGTCGCGTCGTGGCCGCCCATCGAGAGGGCGGGCTCACGATTCCACTGGTGCCGATGGCGGATCCGTACGTCGAGTACGAGGTCGCCGGTTCCGCGCTCGTACGAGTGCGGCAGTCGCGCGAGGGCGACGAGTGCCGCCCCGGCGGGCTCAGCGACGTCGGCGTGTTCTGTCTCGGCACGGACGGGCTGCGGGAGGAGTGGACGCGCTATCTGCGTGACGCCGCCCCGGGCGCCGTCACCGGCGAGGTCAACTTCCTGCCGTTCCTTCCCTACCTGTCGCAGGTCGCCGACCGGCCGCTGACCGTGGTGCCGGTGGACGACCCCGGCGAGGCGCGCGGCATCAACACCCAGGCCGATCTCGACTTCGCCCGGCGGGTATACCTGCGGGACACGGAGGCCGGCGGCCGATGCGCGAGATGACCGCCCGGCTACGCCCCGTCTACGTCGTCTGCGCCGAGGTGCCGCCGGATGTCGTCGGCGGGCTCGGGCGGTACGCCGAGCGGATGATGGCCGCCATGCGGCATCTCGGCACGTCCGTCGAGGTGTTCGGAGCCACCGCGCGGCACGGGGCGCCGCGAACGGAGCGGATCGGCGACGTCACCCTGCACCGGGTGCGCACACTCGGCGGTGGCCGGGCAGGAGGCACCTCCCGGACACCGGCGGCCGTCCTGCACGTTGCCCGGATGATCGGGATACTCGTGTTCAACGTGCGTGTCACGGTCCGCATCCTCAGGGCCGGTGCCAGGTCGTCGGGGTCGGTCGTCGCCGTGCACGACTGGATGGGCTGCGTCGCCGGGATCCTGTGCCGGGTCCTCGCGCGCACCCCGGTGGTGTTCCACGTCCACACTCGTGAGCTCAACGCCGGCTCTTCCCAGCGCCGGTCCGTGGTGGCGGCGGGCATCGCCGCGCTGGAGACCGTCCAGGCACGGCTGGCGCACCTGATCGTGGTGCCGAGCGTCGGGATGCGCGACGATCTCGTGGCGTGCGGATGGCCACCCGACCGGCTGCGGGTCATCCCGCACGGCTTCGAAGACCCCGAGCTGTTGCGGCTGGCCGCTCTCACCGGCGACGAGCGCGACCGGCTCCGCA
This sequence comes from Streptosporangium sp. NPDC050284, assembly GCF_044459525.1. Taxonomy (NCBI): domain Bacteria; kingdom Bacillati; phylum Actinomycetota; class Actinomycetes; order Streptosporangiales; family Streptosporangiaceae; genus Streptosporangium; species Streptosporangium sp. NPDC050284. The sequence goes on along the minus strand of NZ_JBITIZ010000004.1, from coordinate 365,571 downwards.
TGGCGGTTCGGCGCCGTTACCTGCCCGGTGGCAAGGGACGGCTCGTGGTGTTCGCCGGTCGGCTCTCGCCGCACAAGGGCGTCCGCACACTCGTCCGGGCGGCTTCGCCGATCGTCGGGAAACGCGACGACGTGCGGATCGTGCTCATCGGCGCGCAGGCTCCACGCACCGACGAGAACGCGGAGGTGGCACGGCTGATCGACGATACGGGCGTCGGCCGCCACGTGGTCGCCGGGTACCGTTTCCTCGGCTCCGCCGAGGTGTTCGCCCATTTCCTGGCCGCCGACGTGTGCGCGTTCCCGTCCACGTACGAGCCGTTCGGCCTGGTCGCGATCGAGGCGATGGCGCTGGCCCGGCCCGTGGTCGTCGGCCCCGGCTACTCCCCGGAGGTGGTGGGGGACGGAGCGGTCCGGTGCGGGCACGACTCGCCGGAGGAACTGGCCGACGCGCTGCTGCGGTGCTTGGACGACCGGCGGTTCGCGTCCCGGCTCGGTGAGCGCGGCGCCGCCCATGTCCGCGAGCGGTACATGTGGGCACGGACGGCCGAACTCACCTTGGCGGCGTACGCCGAGCTGGCCCGGTGACACGCCTGCGACCGGCCGAAGACCTGCGCGCCCGCTTCGCGCGGGTCGTCGACGGCCACCGCTGGGCGGCCGGGCCCACGATCGTGAGCACCCTGGCCAGCGGCACCGCTGCGGCCACCACGCTGGTCATCGCGAGGGGGATCGGCGCCGCCGCGTTCGGCCACTTCACCGTCGTCCTGTCGATCGCGCTGATCGCCACCGTCGCCATGCTCACCAGCCTCAACTACGTCATGTTCCAGGAGTTGCCGCGCGCCGAACCGGCGGACCGGCCGGCCCTGGTGACGACGGCGCTCTTCTCGACGCTGGTGCTCGGGGCGGTCCTGCTCGCCGCCGGGATGCTGGCCGCGCCGCTGCTGACCGCGGCGCTCGGTGTCGACACCCGTACGTTCGCCTTCGGCCTGGCACTGGCGCTGTCGATGACCGTGAACCAGCTCACCGAGAGCTTTCTTCGCGGGCTGAAGAGGTTCAGGCTCGTGGCCGCGCTCAAGCTGGCCGTCGCCGTGGCCTACCTGGCCGGTTCCGCGTACTGCCTGCTCGTGCTCGGGATCGGGGACGCCGAGGTGTACCTGGGCGCGCTCATCGTGACGAACCTCGTCTTCGCCGTCGTGGCAGTGGCCGGGTCCGAGGTGGCGCCGCGCTCCTGGTCGCCGGCCCTCGCGAGGTCGCTCTACCGGCACGGTGCGTACGTGACCGTCATCGCCGCATTCACCGCCGTGCTCTTCGGCGTCGATGTGATCTTCCTCAACCACTGGGCAGGGCAGGCCGACGTCGGGGTGTACTCCCTGTACAACGGTTTCCCCAAGCGGCTGCTCGGCGTGGTGTTCATCGACGGGATCGGCCTGGTACTGCTGCCGATGCTGGCCACGGCGGCCAAGCCCGCTCTGATGCGCAGGATCGCGCGGCTCGCGCCGGCCGTCGCGGGAGCCGCGGCGGTCCTCTCCTTCGCGGCCAGCCTGGTGTTCTTTCTCGTGATGGGCGAGGAGTATCCGTACTCGGTCGGGCTGATGGCACTGGCGGCCGTGGGCATCGGCGCGCACACCGTCTTCAACCTCTACTTCCTCGCCCTGTCGATGGACGGGGTGCGGGGTGCCAAGGTGTTCATCGCCTGCCTCGCCGCAGGGACGCCCGCCGCGCTCGCCTGCCAGGCGGTGTGCATCGCCTGGTGGGGGCTGATCGGAGGGCTGGCGGCGTTCGCCTTCAGCAATCTCATCCTGGTGGCCGTCGTGGCGACCGCGGCCGGCCGGGTGTACCGGCCGGACGGCCCGGTGGCGGTCACCCCATCCACAGAGGAGGCCGATCGATGAGGATCGCCTACATCGTCAACCAGTATCCACCGAACATCACCGCCGGGCTCGGCCGTTACGTCGAGCTGATCACGCCGTACCTGGCCCGCGACCACCGGCTGGCCGTCTTCACGCTCAACGACGGCCACCAGTCCGTGCACGAACGGGGTGAGGGCGTCACCGTCTACCGTCCGCTCGGCCGCCTCCTCGGCGCGATCGGCCGCCGCCGGCGGCTCAACCGCACCCGGGGCGCCGAGTTCGCCCTGCTCGCGCTGAACGTCGTGGTGAGCAACTGGCGGTACTTCCTGCGGTTGCGCCGTGCGGGCCGGGATGAGCGGCCCGATCTGGTCGCCGTGCACGACTCGACGAACTTCCTGTGCGGACTGCTCTGCCACTACGTGCTGCGTCTGCCGGTCGTCTTCCATGTGCACACCACCGAGTACGGCGTCGCGGCGCAGCGCACCATCACCGACCCGCTGAACGTGTTCGCCGCCATCGAGCGGTGGCTGGCGCGGATCTCCCGGCGGGTCGTCGTCGCCACCCCGGAGGTGCGCGCGGAACTGACCGCCGCGGGGTGGAACCGAGCGCCGATCGATGTCGTGCACCTGGGGGGCACGTACGAACGGGTGCTCGCCGACCCCGCTTTCGACCGCGACGGGCTTCGTGCGGGAGCCGCCGCCCTGCGGACCCGGCTCGGCATCGCCGCCGAGGACCCGGTGCTGTTGTTCGTCGGCCGTATCGAACGGCAGAAGGGCGTCTATCCGCTGCTGGAGGCCATGCGGAAGATCGCGCCCGCGGTCCCCGGCCTGCGCCTGGTGATCGTGGGGGAGGGGGACGACGTGGGTGTGACACGGATCGTCGCGGAAACGGGCCTGGAAGGGCGTGTCCTGACGTCCGGCGGGTTCGTCGACGGCAAGGCACTCCTGGAGTTCTACGAGATGGCCGACGCCTGTGTCTTCCCCTCGCTCTTCGAACCGTTCGGCCTGGTGGCCACCGAGGCGATGGCACTGGCCAAACCCACGATCCTCGGCGACGGGTTCTCCCGAGTCTTCCTCGGTGACCCCGACCGGCCCGCCGTCCGTTTCGTACGGAGCGCCGACCCCGGCGACATCGCCCGCGTCGTGGTCGAGATCATGACGGACCCGGAGTTGCGCCGCACGCTCGGCGTCCGGGGAGAGAGGTTCGTCAGGGAGAGCCTGAGCTGGAGCAGAGCGGCCGACGAGACGCTCGCGGTCTACCGCGTCGCGCTCGAAGGAGCGCCGGCAGGACCGGCTCGGAATCTCGACCGTACGACCCGGGCTTCGAACGGCTCCTAGCGGGTCAGCGCGCCATCGCCGGTCGACAAGTGATCGCTTTTTTGAGGTGGGCGCGGCCGAGCGGGCGGCGAACGCGGAGCTCCGCCGCCCGCGGTCGGCGACGGAGCTTCGAAGGTGCGGGATCAGCCCTTGTAGTTGAACACCTGGCGCAGAGTGTGCTGGACCGCCACCAGATCCTTCTGGTCGGCCATCACCTGGTCGATCGACTTGTACGCCTGCGGGTGCTCGTCCACCAGGGCGGCGGCGCGGTCCGCGTTCCAGGTGCGGCCGCGCATCGCCTCGGTCAGGGAGGAGGCCGTCAGCTCACGCTTCGCCCGGCTGCGTGACATCCTGCGGCCGGCTCCGTGGGAGCAGGAATTGTAGGACATCGGGTTGCCGAGTCCGCGCACGATGTACGAGCGCGTCCCCATGGAGCCCGGGATCACGCCCTCGTCGCCGGTGTCGGCCTTGATGGCTCCCTTACGGGTGATCCACAGGTCCTTGCCCTCGTGCGTCTCCCGCTGCGTGAAGTTGTGGTGGCAGTTGATCGTCCGAAGCCGCCTGCCCTTGCCGACGACCCGGAACAGGGCGTCGCCCAGCACCTTGTCCATCCGGGCACGCGAGGCCATGGCGTAGCGCTGCGACCACAGCATGTCCTCGATGTAGGCGGTGAACTCCGGCGTGTTCTGCACCAGGTAGGCCAGGTCCGGATCCTCCAGGCCGACCGCCTGCTTCCTCATCAGCTTCTTGGCGTCGACGATGTGCTTGGTCGCGAGCAGGTTGCCGATGCCGCGTGAGCCCGAGTGCAGCACCGTCCAGACCCGGTCACGTTCGTCGAGGCAGACCTCGACGAAGTGGTTGCCGGACCCGAGGGTGCCGAACTGCAGGGACACCTTCTTCTCCTGCTGGGGGGTGAGGTCGGTGTGCGGGCGGCCGAGGTCGCCGAGCGCGCGGTCCATGGACGGGTCGTCGTGTCCCTTGCCGACACCGGCGGGAATTCGCCGCTCCACCAGCGGCATCAGGGCGTCGAGGGTGTCGGGCAGGTCGGCGGCGGTGAGCGTGGTCTCGGTCGCGACCATGCCGCAGCCGATGTCGACGCCGACGGCGGCCGGGATGATCGCTCCTTCGGTGGGGATGACCGATCCGACCGTCGCGCCGATGCCGACGTGCGCGTCGGGCATGAGGGCGACGTGTCCGGAGACGATCGGCAGGCGGGCGGCGCGCGCGGCCTGCATGATCGTACCTTCGTCGATCTCGCTGGCCCACGACACCAGGTTCGGTGCGGGCTGGTTCGGCATCATGATCTCCTTGGTTGCGAGATCCAGTCTGCCCACGTTCCTCGTGAGATCCCACTCATTTTACCGGGCGCTGTAGGTCATGATCGTTTAGACGTCAGGAATCAACCGTCACACGATGATGTTGGGACAACGAGGCCCATTGAAGGGCGGAAGGAGGGCGGCCGTAGGCTGGCCCTCTGTTCCAGACAAGTGAGCAACTGGGAGGTGGCGTCCGGTGTTGCAGGATTCCTTCGGGCGTGTGGCGACCGATCTGCGGGTGTCCCTCACCGACCGCTGCAACCTGCGCTGCTCCTACTGCATGCCACCCGAGGGCCTCGAATGGCTGCAGAAACCCGACCTGCTGACCGCCGACGAGATCGTCCGGCTCGTCACCATCGGGGTGGAGCGACTCGGCATCACCGAGGTCCGCTACACCGGTGGTGAGCCCCTGCTCCGCCGCGAGCTGGTCGACATCGTGGCCCGCACCACCGCACTCGACCCCGCCCCGCAGGTCTCGCTCACCACCAACGGGATCGGGCTGAGCCGGCTGGCGGCCTCCTTGGCCGGCGCGGGTCTGCACCGGGTCAACGTCTCCCTCGACACCCTCGACCGCGAGACCTTCAAGAGGCTCGCCCACCGCGACCGCCTGTCCGACGTCCTCGAAGGGCTGGAGGCGGCCGACGCCGCCGGGCTGCGACCGGTCAAGGTGAACGCGGTGCTGATGCGCGGGATCAACGACCACGAGGCCGTGCCGCTGCTGCGCTACTGCCTGGAGCGGGGCTACGAGCTCCGGTTCATCGAGCAGATGCCGCTGGACGCCCAGCACGGCTGGCGCAGGGAGAACATGATCACGGCTGACGAGATCCTCGCCACGCTCAAGGCCGATGTCGACCTCACCGACGCCGACTCGGCGGAGCGCGGCAGCGCCCCGGCCGAGCTGTTCCTCGTCGAGGGCGGCCCGGCCAGAGTAGGGGTGATCGGCTCGGTCACCCGTCCGTTCTGCGGGGCGTGCGACCGTGTGCGGCTCACCGCCGACGGTCAGATCCGCAACTGCCTGTTCGCCACCGACGAGTCCGATCTGAGGGCCGCGATGCGCGCGGGCGCCGGTGACGACGAGATCGCCGAGCGCTGGCGATCCGCGGTCCGGATCAAGAAGGCCGGTCACGGCATCGACGATCCGACCTTCCTGCAGCCGTCCCGCCCGATGTCCGCCATCGGTGGCTGACGTCCCCGCCAGAAGACCCGGAGGTGTCCGATGACCGCCCGTCACGACGCCTGCATCCTGGCGGGCGGTCTCGCGCGAAGGCTCGGCGGCCGGGACAAGCCGGGCCTGCGCGTCTTCGGCCGCCCGCTGGTCGAGTCGGTGGCCGCCGCCGTGCCCGGCGCGGGACGGCTGATCGTCGTCGGACCGCCCCGCCCCGGACTGCCACACGCGATCTTCCGGCGTGAGGACCCGCTCGGTGGCGGCCCGGTGCCGGCGCTGCGGGCCGGCCTGGTCGAGGTGAACGCGCCATGGGTGGTGCTGCTCGCCGCCGATCTCCCGTTCCTGACCGGCGAGCACGTGCAGATGCTGCTGGACGCCGCGGGGGCGGGGACGAGCGGGCCGGGAGCCGTGCTCGTCGACGACGGCGGGCGCGAGCAGTGGCTCGCCGGGGTGTGGCACACGCGGAGCCTGGCGCGGGCGCTCGACCGCTACGAGGGGCGGTCGTTGCACGGGCTGCTCGCCCCGCTCCGCCCGGTCACGGTTCACCTCACCGGGCAGCCGTGGTTCGATTGCGACACCATGGACGATCTACAGCGGGCCCGGGCAGTGAAGCCGGGCCCCGGCGGAGGCGCGGATTCCGGCGACGGGCGCGAGAGCGGCGACGGCACGGGACGGACGCGACCGCGGACGAGGAGCGAGAGTTGAACGTGATGAAGGAATGGACCGCGCTGGTCTGCCGGGAGCTGGGCATCGATCCCGCGACGGTGGACCGTGACGAGGTGCTGGACCTGACCAGGGAGGTCGCCCACGGGGTGGCCCGGCCGGCCGCGCCGCTCACGGCCTATCTGCTCGGGGTGGCCCAGGGGGCGGGTACGGCGCCGCCGGACATCGTGGAGAGGCTGACCGCGCTGGCGCGCAACTGGGAGCAGGCGACCACTGAGACGCTGGGCGACAAATAGCGCCAAAGAAAAGGCGCTTTGTTGTTAAAGTCCGGGAAAAGGGCGACGCCGGGTGGTTACGGGGGCAAACCACCCGGCGTCGCTTCATCGGCGTTCCGACGGGGGCCCGGAACGCCGGCAACAGTGCCCCGACGGGGGACCAGGGCACTTGGCTAAAGCGTACACCTACTACCCTTGGAGTGCGTCAAGACTTAGTCACGACCCGATCTCGCGTCGGTGGCGTGGAATCTGGTTTTGCCCGGAATCTTCCACGTCAGGGGCATGCGGGACCCCGCGCGGCGGCCCGTTGGCCCCGATCACGGCAATGTATGGTAAAAAGATCGCCCCGGCGAAGAGCAGCAGCCGGACGGGCATCGGAGCGGGCACCGTGAAGGCGAGGACCAGGCAGATCAGCCGGATCCCCATCTTGATGAAGTAACTCTTCTCGCGCTTGCCGATGTCGGCGCTCAACGAGGGTTGGGCGTCCGTCACCTGATGAACCACCGGACGCCTGCGCCATCCCTTCACGATTCCCAATCTAGGCCTCATATCGGCTGGGTGCGAACGGTCATGTAACCATGGCTTTCCGGGAAGAAGCAGAGGATGACAGATCGAACGTACCGGGTGACCGAGATAGTCGGCACTTCGGGGGAGAGCATCGAGGCCGCCGTACGCAATGGGGTCCGCCGGGCCTCCCAGACCCTGCGGCACCTTGACTGGTTCGAGGTGACCGAGATCAGGGGGCACATCGAGGAGGGAGAGATCGCCCACTTCCAGGTCGGCATGAAGATCGGATTCCGCCTGGAGGACGACTGAGCCTGTACGGCGGCCGCCCGGTGACGCAGACTGCCTGAATGGAAGAGACTCGGGCCGCACGGACGAGAAGACCGCGCGGCGCGGCGGGAATAACGGTACGTGCCGCGCTGGCCACCGGGCTGATCCTCCCGGCCGGCTGCGCCACCCCGGCGGGCGGCGCGCCCGCCGCCACCGGGGCCGTCTCACCGGGCACCCCCGCCGCCACCGACGCCGGGCCGAGGGCCGAGGCGGAAGGGGAATCACCGCTGCGCCAGAGCACCACCGACGTCGCGCGGACGATAGGCAGTCTCCGCAGGATCGACGATCTACCGCTGTACGAGATGACCTTCCACGGCTCGTACGACCGCGAGGCCCCCCTCGGGGAGGAGGAGTTGGCGGGACGCGCCGACGGCTGGGCCTGCTCCCTGTTCGCCCTCGGCGGCGACCGGCCGCTGTTCGGCAGAAACTTCGACTGGGACCCCAACCCGGCGCTGATCGTGCACGCCGACCCGCCCGACGGCTACGCCTCGGTCTCCGTCGTCGACCTGTTCCATCTGATCGGAGGCTCCACCCCGCCGGATCTGTCCGCCGCGCCCGCCCGCCGCAGGATGGCCCACGCGGTGCTCGCCCCCTTCGACGGGGTGAACGAGAAGGGCCTGGCCATCGGTATGGCCACGTCGCCCGAGGGCGGGCTACCTCCTCCTTCTCCCGGCCGCCCCGACGTCGGCAGCGTGCGCGTCATCAGGATCATGCTCGACAAGGCGGCGACCGTGGACGAGGCACTGGCGATCATGCGCCGTTACGACGTCGACTTCACGATCGGGCCGCAGGTCCACTACCTCATCGCCGACGCGGCGGGCAGATCGGCCGTCGTGGAGTACGCCGGGGGCAGGCTCAACGTGATCGACGACCGCATGCTCACCAACTTCGGCATGACCGGCACCTCCACCGCCCAGCGCCGGGCCGACCCCCGCTACCGTGCGCTCGCCGAGGGACTGCCCGCCGCCCGCGATTGGCGCGACGCGATGGGCCTGCTCCGGAAGGTGGCCCAGGCCCACACCCGCTGGTCGGTCGTCTACGACCTCACCGACGCCACCGCCCGCGTGGTGGCGGGCCGGCGCTGGGAGACGGTGCACACCATCCCGCTCGTCCAGCGCTGAACGGCCCGTCCGGTGTGGGGAAGGGGAGCCGGACCTAGCTGGCCTGACTCACCGTCGACATGTTGAAGTCGGGCACCCGGATCGGAGGCATGATCGCGCGGTTGAAGTAGTCGCTCCACTCGCGCGGCAGGGTCTGCTCGGAGGCGCCGATCTCGGTGAGGCGCCGGAGCAGGTCCACCGGGCTCTCGTTGAAGCGGAAGTTGTTCACCTCGCCCACGACCTCGCCGTTCTCCACCAGGTAGACGCCGTCGCGGGTCAGGCCGGTCAGCAGCAGCGTCTGCGGGTCGACCTCGCGGATGTACCACAGGCAGGTGAGCAGCAGGCCGCGCTCGGTGGAGGCGATCATCTCCTCCAGCGACCGCCCGCCCTCGGGGCCCCGCATGATCAGGTTGTCGACGACCGGGGTCACCGGCAGACCGGTCAGCTCGGCCGAGTGCCGGGTCTGCAGCAGGTTGGCCAGCCTGCCACCGGAGATCCAGTCGGTGGCGGCGAGCGGCAGCCCGTTGTCGAACACCGAGTTCTCCCGGCCGGAGGCGTGCGCCACCACGAACGGCGAGCACTCGACGCCCGGCGCCGACGGGTCGCTGTACAGGCGGATCGGCGACATCGGCGACGCGGAGAGGACGTCGCCGACGCGGGTGCCGCCACCGGGCCTGGAGAAGACCGTACGTCCCTCCATCGCGTCGCGCGCTCCGGCCGTCCAGTACAGGTAGGTCATCAGGTCGGCGACGGCCGTCGGAGGCAGCAGCGTCTCGTACCGGCCCGCGGGCAACTCGACGCGATTCTTCGCCCACTCCAGGCGCTGGGCCAGTGAGGCGTCCAGGGCCGCCACGTCGACGTCGGAGAAATCGCGGGTGGACACACCGGTCCACGCCGAGCGTCGCATGTCGGAGGACTTGGCGTTGAGCTCCAGGCGGCCGGTGGGCTGGGTGTGCCGCAGCCGGGCGCCGGTCGAGGTGCCCACGAAGGTCGTCGTGACGGTGTGCTCGGCGAATCCGTACAGCCTGCGCCCGCCCGCCTCGGCCGTGGCGAAGGCCTCGCCCAGGGCGGGGGCGAAGGCGCCGAACACCCCGATCGAGGTCGGCTCGGCGGGGGCCTCCCAGTCGGCGGAGCGGGTGCCCTCCAGCAACGGCCGGGCGTCCTCGGACGGCCGCGCGTCCTCCGCGGCGTGGTCGGCGGCGGCCACGACCTCGTCGAGCCCGTCGGGGCGGACCGCCGCCCGCGACACCACGCCCACACCGCGGCCCACGATGGAGATCACGGTCAGCTGCGAGGAACGGGACACACCGTTGGTGGTGAGGGTGTTGCCCGCGAAGCGCAGGTTGGCACTCGACCCCTCCTCCACGATCACGACGTTGTCGTCGGCCGTGGAGAGCTCAAGAACCCTCTCGATCATCTCCTGGGGAGTCATTCCGCTCCTCTCCTGCCGGACCGCACGGCCGACACCGTCTTCCGCCCGCTCGCCCGTGCTCAACTGCCACTCTCCTGGACGGTGTTGAGGACGCGCACGCCGCGGAAGAGCGCGGACGGGCAGCCGTGGCTGACCGGGGCGACCTGGCCCGGCTGCCCCTTGCCGCAGTTGAACGCCCCGCCAAGCACGTACGTCTGCGGCCCGCCGACCGCCGCCATCGAGCGCCAGAAGTCGGTCGTCGTCGCCTGGTAGGCGACGTCGCGCAACTGCCCGGCGAGCCTGCCGTTCTCGATCAGATAGAACCGCTCACCCGTGAACTGGAAGTTGTAGCGCTGCATGTCGATGGACCAGCTCTTGTCGCCCACCACGTAGATGCCCCGGTCGACGCCGGAGATCAGCTCCTCGGTGGTGGGGCCGTCGGGCGCCGGCCGCAACGACACGTTGGCCATCCGCTGGATCGGGGTGTGGCCGGGGGAGGCGGCGAAGGCGCAGCCGTTGGAAGCGCCCAGCCCCTTCAGCAGCGCCATCCTCCGGTCGAGCTGGTAGCCGACCAGGATGCCGCCGGAGACGATGTCGAACTCCCTGGTCGCCACCCCCTCGTCGTCGTAGCCGATCGTGGACAGGCCGTGCTCGACGGTGCGGTCACCGGTCACGTTCATCAGCTCAGAGCCGTACACCAGCGTGCCGAGCTGGTCGAAGGTGGCGAAACTCGTCCCCGCGTACGCCGCCTCGTAGCCGAGGGCGCGGTCGAGCTCGGTGGCGTGCCCGACCGACTCGTGGATCGTCAGCCACAGGTTCGACGGGTCGATCACCAGGTCGTAGGGCCCCGCCTCGACGGAGGGCGCCCGAAGCTTCTCCTCCAGCAACTCGGGGATGCGCGCCAGCTCCTTGGGGAAGTCCCAGCCGGTGCCGGTGAGGTATTCGTACCCCCGGCCGACGGGCGGGGCGAGCGTCCGCATCGAGTCGAAGCGGCCGTCCAGCACCCGCGTCGCCCTCAGCTGGGGATGGACGCGCACCCGCTGCTGCGTCGTGGAGGTCCCGGCCGTGTCGGCGTAGAACTTCTGCTCCTTGACCTGCGTCAGCGACGCCTGGACGTGGTCCACCCCGGGATCTCGCAGCAGGGCGCCCGACCAGTCGGCGAGCAGCGCCGCCTTGTCGCGCATCGGCACCTCGAACGGGTCGACCTCGTAGGAGGAGACCCAGGTGACGTCGGAGTGGACCGCCTCCGGCGCCAGCTCGACGGGCTCGCGGTTGACCGCCGCCGAGACGACCGCCACCTCCACCGCCTGCTCGGCGACCCTGACGGCCGCCTCGGGGCTGAGCTCGATGCCTCCGGCGAAGCCCCAGGTGCCGTCCTTGACGACCCGTACGGCGTAGCCGAGGGTGTCGGCGTCGATGGAGCCTTCCAGCGCCGCGTCGGAGAGGCGCAGGGTCTCCCCGCGGACGCGCTCCAGCCGGAAGTCGGCGTGCTCGGCGCCCAGGTCCCGGGCGCGCTGCAGGGCCGCGTCCGCGAGCCGGCGCAGAGGCAGGGCGAGGAAGTCGGAGTCGATCTGGCGCATGTCAACGATCCTAACCCTGTGATCTTGTCCTTCCCGGACAAGAGGGTTACCCCCGGGTAGCCGATACCGTCTGACCATGGCTCGATCTGTTCTCGTAACCGGCGGCAATCGCGGCATCGGCCTCGCGATCGCCCGCGAACTCGCTCAGGCAGGCGACGACGTCGCCGTGACCTACCGCTCCGGACAGCCTCCCGAGGGCCTCTTCGGCGTGCGCTGCGACGTGACCAGCACGGCCGATGTGGACGCCGCCTTCGCGAAGGTCGAGGCCGAGTACGGCCCGGTCGAGGTGCTCGTCGCCAACGCGGGCATCACCAGGGACACGCTGCTGCCGATGATGAAGGAGGAGACCTTCACCGACGTCATCGACGCCAACCTGACCGGCGCCTACCGGGTCGCCAAGCGCGCCACCCGCGGCATGCTGCGGCTCAAGCGCGGGCGCATCGTGCTGATCTCCTCGGTGGTCGCCATGCTGGGCTCGGCGGGGCAGAGCAACTATGCCGCCTCCAAGGCCGGCATGATCGGCTTCGCCCGGTCGGCCGCCAGGGAGCTGGGCTCGCGCAACATCACCGTCAACGTGGTCGCTCCCGGCTTCGTGGAGACCGACATGACGGCCGAGCTGGACGAGGCGTACCAGGAGCAGATCCGTAAGAACATCCCCCTGGGCCGCTACGCCGCCCCGGAGGAGATAGCGCGCGTGGTCAGGTTCCTGGCCGGCGAGGACGCCGCCTACATCACGGGGGCCGTCATCCCCGTTGACGGCGGCCTTGGAATGGGGCACTGACGTGGGAATTCTCGAAGGCAAGCGGCTTCTCGTCACCGGGGTGCTCACCGACGCCTCCATCGCCTTCTCGGTGGCCAAGCTGGCCCAGGAGGAGGGCGCGCAGATCGTGCTCACCGGGTTCGGCCGGCTCAGCCTGGTCGAGCGGATCGCGAAGCGCCTGCCGGAGCCGCCTCCGGTGCTGGAGCTCGACGTCACCAACGCCGAGCACCTCGACTCCCTGGCGGAGCGGGTCGGCGAGCACCTCGGCGGCCTGGACGGGGTGGTGCACGCGATCGGCTTCGCGCCGCAGACCGCCCTGGGCGGCAACTTCCTGAACACCTCCTGGGAGGACGTGGCGACCGCCGTCCAGGTCTCCACGTACTCGTTCAAGTCGCTCGCGGTGGCCGCGCTCCCGCTCATGAAGGAGGGCGGCGCGATCGTCGGTCTCGACTTCGACGCCACGAAGGCCTGGCCGGTGTACGACTGGATGGGCGTGGCCAAGGCCGGACTGGAGTCCTGCTCCCGTTACCTGGCCCGCGACCTCGGCAAGCAGGGCATCCGGGTCAACCTCGTCGCCGCGGGCCCGATCAGGACCATGGCGGCCAAGAGCATCCCGGGTTTCGTCGAGTTCGAGGAGAGCTGGCCCGCCAAGGCCCCGATCGGCTGGGACATCAACGACCCGATCCCGGCGGCCAAGGCGTGTGTCGCCCTGCTGTCCGACTGGTTCCCCGCCACGACCGGTGAGATCGTCCACGTCGACGGGGGCGTCCACGCCATCGGAGGCTGAGTGCTTTCCGCCCCGGCGGGCGACGAGCCGGCCGGGGCGACGCCCCCCGTCGGGACGGCGGGGAGCCGCTGCCCGGCCGCGTACGGCCGCGTCGTGGAATGACGAGGTGAGCGGCGCGGGCCGGGGCGCCGAGAACGCCGAGAACGCCGAGAACTAGGCCACCCGCTGGCGTCCCGGAGGGGCGGGCTCGAACGGTATCGACTCCCTGATCCTCCGCCTGCTGTACAGCAGGCGGACCGCGAGGATCGCCGAGACGAGCACCGCGGTGCTGAGCACGGTGCTCGCGGTGTCGGACGACCGGCTGGGCTTCACCGGCCGCTCGCCGGGCATCTGCCGCTGGAGTTTCTCCATCACCGGGGCGGGCCACAGCAGCTCCACCCGGGGCGCCTCGGCGTCGACCACGGGTGACGGCCTGGGAGCCGTCGGCTCACCCACGTCGGTCGCGGGCCTCCTGACATCCGGGGAGAACGTCTCCGTCTCGGGGAACGCCCGGTCGGTCGGTACGGGAACCGGGCTCTTGCGCGCGGGTGTGGCGTCCTCGTGCCGCGAAGGGCTCGCCGAAGGGGTCGCGGAGGGGGGCGCCGAAGGGGTAGGGCTCGGTGACACCTTGGACGAGGCGGCCTGGTCGGGCTCCCCGACAGAGGTGGTCGCCGACGTCTCCGCGCAGGTGGTGGAGGCCGCCGCGGACCGGCAGGCTTCGGTGCCCTGAGGCCGGGGCGTCCGCGCGTCACCGGAGGGCTCCTTCTTCTCCTGCGCGGTGGACGGCCTGTCCGGTGGGCTCTTGGACGCCGAGGCGGCCGGTGCCGGGGTGTTCGTCCCGGCGTCGCTCCGGCCGGAGTCTCCGCGGGAGGATGGGGAGGCGGCGTCCTCACCACGGCTTCCGGGGTCGTCGACACCTTTTTCCAGACCGCGGACGACGTCGCCCACACCGTCCTCGACCTTTTTCGTGACGCCGTCCACGACCCGGCAGACTCCGCCGGTCACGGGGCCCAGCAGCCCTCCGTGATCACAGTCGTCCACGCGCGGGACGGCGCTCGCCCGCGCGGCGCTCACGGGCACGATCGCGACCGCCGGGACCCCACCTCCCAGTGCCAGCGCCAGAACGCCTGCCGCCATCGCAGTTCGCACTCGTCTCCTTCGCCCCGGGGCGGACATCGGCCATGGCGTCTCACCGACATCCGGATGCCCCCGCCATCTGTCTGACAGTTTTGTAGGGAGGCCTGCTTTTTCCGCGGAAAGTTTCCATTCGGTATCGACTAGTGATACGCGAGACGAATTCTCGTTCGGTTCTCGCGGTGGGCCGCCCTCGTCTCGGCCCTTCCCTCAGTCCGCGGACACGTCGTCGAGTGCCTCCCTGATCTCCACGGGCAGCGTCAGATCCTCGGCCTGGAGGACCCCGGACAGCTGCGCGTGGGTGCGGGCGCCGACGATGGCCGAGGACACCCCCGGCTGGTCGCGTACCCACGACAGGGCCACCGACAGCGGTGAGACGCCGAGCCCGTCGGCGGCGGTCGCCACCGACTCCACCACCCGTCGGCACCGCTCGTCGAGGTAGGGGGTGACGAAGTCGGCGAAGTGCGGGGTCGCGGCCCGGGAGTCGGCGGGGATGCCCGTACGGTACTTCCCGGTGAGGACTCCACGCCCGAGAGGCGACCAGGCGAGCACCCCCGCGCCGACGTGCTCGGCGGCGGGGATCAGCTCGCGCTCGGCCTCCCTGGCCAGAAGTGAGTACTCGACCTGGGCGGCGACGATCGGCACCCTGCCGGGCACCGCCCGCTGCCCCACGGCCGCGGTCGCCAGCTGCCATCCCGCGTAGTCGCACACCCCGGCGTACGCGGCCCGCCCCGAGGACACGATGGCGTCCACGGCTGCCAGAGTCTCCTCCAGCGGGACGTCGGGATCGAAGGCGTGCAGCTGCCACAGGTCGACCTCGTTCACGCCCAGGCGGGTCAGGGAGGCGTCGATCGCGGCCACCAGGTGCTTCCTGGAGGCGTCGCGCGGCCTGCGCCCGGCCGGGGTGAGCACGGCCTTGGTGGACAGCACCAGCTCGGAACGCGGCACGGAGTCGCGCAGCAGCCGCCCGAGCAGCCGTTCGGCGTCGCCGCCCGTGTAGACGTCGGCGGTGTCGATGAGCGTGCCGCCGGCTTCGGCGAACGTGCGGAGCTGCGCCGCGGCCTCCTCGGCGCCGGTGTCACGTCCCCACGTCATCGTCCCGAGTCCCAGGCGGGACACCGACAAGCCGCTCCGGCCCACATAGCGCTGCTCCATGATCCGGCCAGATTACCGCCCGGCCACTTAAAAGTAGTGGAGCGAGGACTGCAAGACTTGCCCGCGTGACGACCTTGTTGCTGGCCAGACACGGCCTTACCCACCTCACCGGCCCGGTCCTCGCGGGCTGGACCCCGGATGTCCACCTCAGCGACGCGGGACGGGCCCAGGCGGAGGCGCTCGCCGCGCGGCTCACCTCCCTGGAACTCGACGCGATCGTCTCCAGCCCGCTGGAACGCTGCCAGGAGACCGCCCAGGCGGTAGCCGAGGGACGGCGGGAGGCGGAGGTGCTGACCGACGAGCGCTTCGGCGAGTGCCGCTACGGCGACTGGACGGGCCGCCCGATCGCCGAGCTCGCCAAGGATCCCCTCTGGCCGGTCGTGCAGGCCCACCCGAGCGCGGTGACGTTCCCCGGGGGAGAGTCCCTGGCCGCCGTCCAGCATCGCGCCGTGGCGGCCGTCAGGGAGTGGAACGAGCGCCTCGGTCCGAAGGCGGTCTATCTCGTCTGCAGCCACGGAGATGTGATCAAGGCCATCGTGGCCGACGCCATGGGGCTCCATCTGGACCAGTTCCAGCGGATAACCGCTGATCCGGCGTCGCTCACCGCCATTCGCTACACCCCCTTGCGTCCCTTCGTGCTCAGACTCAACGACCTGGGTGGAGATGTGGCCGGATTACGCCTTCCGGAGGGTTCGGACGGTGAGGAGGGGGGAGAAAATCCCACCGGGAGCGATGCCGCAGTCGGCGGCGGATCCGGAACCACGTAGGGTCAGGCTATGCCGGTCTTCGACTACGATCCACCCGAGAGGTTCGTGGCCGGTGCCGTGGGGCAACCGGGATCACGAGCCTTCTTCCTGCAGGCGCGAGGCCAGGGCAGGCTGACCACCGTGGCGCTGGAGAAGTTCCAGGTCGCGGCGCTGGCCGATCGTCTCGACGAGTTGCTCGACGAGGTGTTGCGGCGAGGTGAGGGCGGTGCCGCCGTCCCCGCCGTCGCCCCGGCCGCGTTGACGGACAACGCCCCCCTCGATGTGCCGATCAGCGAGGACTTCCGCGTCGGTGTCATGGCTCTGGCCTGGGACTCCGAGGCCGCACAGGTGGTCATCGAGGCCAAGGAGGCCGTCGCCGAGGATGAGGAGTTCGAGCCGTCCCCGATCGTCGAGCCCACGGTGCTGCGCGTGCACATCAGTCCCGGCGCCGCGAGGGCCTTCACCAAGCGGGCCATGGCTCTCGTCGCCGCCGGTCGCCCGCCCTGCCCGCTCTGCGCCCAGCCTCTCGATGCCGAGGGGCATATTTGTGTGCGGCTCAACGGTTACCGGGGTAGTAGCGCTTCATCTGCTGGAGGAGGCGAATGAGTGCTGAGAGCGAGCCGACGCTGAGTGCGGCGCCGGCCGCGGGGCTGGACGACGAGACCGCGACGCGTCTGCTCCGTGACGGCCAACTGGATGTGGCGGGCCGCCTGGTCGAGGCGACCAACATGACGCTCTACTGTTCGGTCAGGCTCGGCGGGCTCGCGGCGGCGTGCGTGTACAAGCCGGTACGGGGCGAACGCCCCCTCTGGGACTTCCCCGACGGCACCCTGGCCGCCCGCGAGGTCGCCGCCTACGAGGTCTCCGCGGCGATCGGCTGGCGGATCGTGCCGCCCACCGTCTACCGCGACGGCCCCTTCGGCCCGGGAATGTGCCAGCTGTGGATCGACACCGACCCCGAGATCGACCTGATGGTGCTGATCCGCAGCCGCCAGCCCTCCCTGCGGCGGATGGCCGTCTTCGACGCGGTCGTCAACAACGCCGACCGCAAGGGAGGCCATCTGCTGCCGCTCGCCGACGGCCATGTCTACGGCGTCGATCACGGGGTCTCCTTCTCCGCGGAGGACAAGCTCCGCACCGTGCTCTGGCAGTGGCGCGGCAAGCCCCTGTCCCGCGAGGCGATGAACGCCCTGACCCGCCTTGAGGCCGACCTGGAGCAGGGCCGCCTCGGCCGCCGCCTCCGTGAGCTCCTCACCCTCCACGAGGTCGAGGCCACCTGGGCGAGGGTCCGCAGGCTCCTCGACACCGGCCTGCACCCCCTGCCCTCCAAGGATTGGCCCGCCATCCCCTGGCCGCCGATCTGAGGCGCCTCGCCGCCCGCGCGCGGCGACGCCCGCGCCCTTGCCTTGGCGCGGCCTTACCGCGGTCTTCCCGTGGGCAGCGTGACCCCGGTCCGAGCCCGCCTCCCGCGAGGGCGTACCCTCCGGGCATGTGCACGGTTGTCGTCAGTATCGATCCGAGCGCCGAGATCCCCCTGATCGTGGTCGGGGTGCGCGACGAGTTCACCGCCCGCCCCTGGGTTCCCCCGGCCCGGCACTGGCCACAGAGCCGGCCCGGCCTGATCGGCGGGTGCGATCTCCTGGGAGGCGGCACCTGGCTGGCCGTCGACCCCGGGGCCCGGAGGGTCGGTGCCCTCCTCAACGGGCTCGGCGTGCTCGCTCCGGAGGAGTCCCGCCGCTCACGGGGCGACCTGGCTCTCCTGGCGGCCGACGGAGGCCGGCCGACGGAGGGTGAACTCGGTCACTACGACCCCTTCCACCTGCTACGGGCCGATCCCGGCGGGGCTCGACTGTGGCACTGGGACGGGATCACCCTGAAGAGGGACGACCTTCCCCCGGGAACCCACATGATCGTCAACGGCGGGTGGGAGCGCGGTGAGGAGAACGAGCGCGTGGCGTTCTTCCGCCCCCTGTTCGCAGGAGCGGGCCGCCCCTCGAAGCTCGACGGTCCATGGGATGAGTGGAGGGAACTCGCCACGGGGGCGGGGATCTCCTCCGAGGATCCTCGCACGATGATCGTCCATCACGAGCTGCCCGACGGACGGATCTTCGGCTCGGGGTCCGTCACCCTGCTGGCCCTGGCACCCGGCGGCGTGCGCTACGACTTCACCGCCGACCCTCGCGATCCCGGCGCCTTCCGCGAGATCCTCACGGAATGATCCGGTCGGCTTCCGGAGTTGAGGTGAGTGCCCCGTATACCCACCACCCCGCGCCAACCGGGGTGGTCTATCTGCTGGATAGGCTTCATTATCATGAGATCGTGGTCTGAGCCGAAGGTTCCTCGGCTTCCCGGTGCCGGTGTCCCGCTGCGGCTGTTCGACACCGCCGCGCGAGAGGTCTGCCCCACAAAGCCGGGTCCCACGGCACGGATGTACGTCTGCGGCATCACGCCCTACGACGCCACCCATCTGGGCCACGCCAACACCTACCTCGCCTTCGACCTGGTCAATCGTGCCTGGCGCGACGCCGGTCATGAGGTGCACTACACCCAGAACGCCACAGACGTCGACGACCCCCTGCTCGAACGTGCGGGGCGGACCGGCATCGACTGGCGTGACCTGGCCGAACGCGAGATCGAGCTGTTCCGGACCGACATGGAGGCGCTGCGCGTCCTGCCGCCGCGCGACTATGTCGCCGTGACCGAGGTGATCGATCAGGTCGCCGACCTGATCGTGTCGTTGCGTGACAAGGGCGCGACCTACGAGCTCCACGGCGACGTCTACTTCGACGTGGCCGCGGCCCCCAAGTTCGGCGCCGTCTCCGGCTACTCGGAGGAGCGCATGCTCGCCCTGTTCGGCGAGCGCGGGGGAGATCCGGACCGGCCAGGCAAGAAGCATCCGCTCGACTGGCTTCTCTGGCGCGCGGAGCGCCCGGGGGAGCCGTCCTGGCCCTCTCCCTTCGGCCTGGGCAGGCCCGGCTGGCACATCGAGTGCACCGCGATCGCCCTGGCGAACCTGTCCAGTGGTTTCGACGTCGCGGGTGGCGGTTCCGACCTGATCTTCCCCCATCACGAGTGTGGCGCCCACGAGGGCCATGTGGCCTGCGGGGAGTGGCCGTTCGCGAGGGCGTACGTGCACGCGGGCATGGTCGCCCTGGACGGCGAGAAGATGTCCAAGTCGAAGGGCAACCTGATCTTCGTCTCCCGCCTGCGCCAGGAGACCGACCCGATGGCCATCCGGCTGGCCCTGCTGGCCCAGCACTACCGTGCCGACTGGGAGTGGACCTCGGAGCAGCTGGCCTCGGCGGAGGTGCGGCTGGCGCGCTGGCGCTCGGCCGCGGGACTGCAGACCGGCCCCGACGCCGGGGTCGTGCTCGAAAGGGTACGCGCCCGGATCGCCGACGATCTGGACGCTCCCGGAGCCCTCGCGGCCGTCGACGACTGGGCCGAGCGGGCCCTGTCGGAGGGGGGCAACGACCCGGACGCGCCGATCCTCGTCAGGAAGACCGTGGACGCGCTGCTCGGGGTCGAACTCTAGGGGCCGACGGTCGTCCGCGCCCGAGAGACGACTGAGCCCGCACCGCGCGAGCGGTGCGGGCTCAGTCTGAAGCCTTTGAGGTCAAACCAGATCAGATGACCTGAACCTGGTCGGCCTGCGGGCCCTTCTGGCCCTGCGTGGTGACGAAGCTGACACGCTGGTTCTCCTCCAGGCTGCGGTAGCCGCCGGAGTTGATAGCCGAGTAGTGCACGAAGACATCGGCGGTGCCGTCATCCGGTGCGATGAATCCGAAGCCCTTTTCGGCGTTGAACCACTTAACGGTGCCCTCAGACAAAACTACTTCTCCTCATTGGGAGCCTCACCGAACCACCAGGTCGGCGGCACGGGGCTGCGTTGCGGACCCTACCATGCACCCGCGGAAACCATCCGGAGAAACTGTGTAACGTCCGCTGTCGGCGGACTTCTCATAAGCACTTGAGATGATAAGGCTAAACTGAGAGCTACGACTGCAACCATGCAATCCTATCCGAGGCTGCAGTGATGCGCAAGTCACGAAATGGAGTCGAGGAAGCGCTCGCGATCCTCCTCGGGGAGGTGGTCGACGAAGAGGGTGCCGTCGAGGTGGTCGGCCTCGTGCTGCAGGACGCGGGCGAGCATGCCCAGGGCGCGGACGGTGACGGGTTTGCCGAACATGTCGCGGCCACGGGCGGTGACCATGTAGGAGCGTTCCAGTGGCCACCAGCGATCCGGCGCGGACAGGCAGGCCTCATCGGCCACGATCTTCCGATCGGACAGCTCAAGGCGCGGATTCACCAGATGGCCGGACTTGCCGTCCAGTTCGTAGACGACGACCCGCAAGGGGACGCCGATCTGTGGGGCGGCCAGCCCCGCTCGGCCCGTGCCGGCCCGCATCGTGGCCTGGAGCGACTTGACCAGGACGCGCAGCTCGCGGTCGAAGGTGGTCACCGGCTCGGACACCGTGCGGAGCACGGGATCGTCGAACAGTCGGATCGGCTGGACGGCCACGCGCACTCCCCGAAGCGGACGGACTGACGTCGAAGACGGTTCCCGTTGCCGCCCTGACTCAATCGTTACTGCGTCACCCCTTTGTGTTTCCGGAATGTTGCGAGGGTGCGACCTGTGCATTGCGTATTTCCATGGTTAGTTACACGTAACCGGCGCACCATCACAGATAGTAAATGTGCGTAATGCCGTCCTCTTAGATTTCGGGATCGAAGCCCCCGAAATCGCAGGAGGAACGAACGATGGCCAAGCCCTGGATCAGCGACTGGCGGCCCGACGACCCCGACTTCTGGCAAGGACAGGGCAGGAAGGTGGCCCGCAGGAACCTGGTCTTCTCCATCTTCGCCGAGCACCTCGGGTTCACGCTGTGGACCGTGTGGAGCATCGTGGCCGTGCAACTCGGCTCCTACGACTTCTCCACCGACCAGCTCTTCTGGATCGTCGCCCTGCCCAACCTGATCGGTTCCGCGCTGCGCATCCCGTACACCTTCGCCCCGGCCAGGTTCGGCGGCAGGAACTTCACCGTCGTCAGCGCCCTGCTCCTGCTCGTGCCCGCGGTGCTGCTCGCCGTCGCGGTCGGCAACCCCGCCACCCCCTACTGGGTATTCCTGGTCATCGCGGCCACGGCGGGCCTGGGCGGCGGCAACTTCGCCTCCAGCATGGCCAACATCACCTACTTCTATCCCCAGGACAGGCAGGGCTCGGCGCTCGGGCTCAACGCGGCGGGCGGCAACATCGGGGTCAGCTCCGTGCAGCTCGTCATGCCCCTGGTGATCGGGGCGTTCGGCCTGGCCGCCGCGGGACTGTTCTGGATCCCGTTCATCCTGGCCGCCGCGATCGGCGCCTACTTCTTCATGGACAACCTGACCTCCGCCAAGGCCAGTCCCGCGGACCAGTTGAAGGTCGCCGGCCGGGCCCAGACCTGGATCATGTCGGTCCTGTACATCGGCACCTTCGGTTCCTTCATCGGCTACTCCACCGCGTTCCCGCTGCTCATCAAGAGCCAGTTCCCCGAGCAGGCATCCCTGGTCGCGCTGGCCTTCATCGGCCCGCTGCTCGGCTCGCTGGTCCGCCCGATCGGAGGCTGGCTGTCGGACCGGCTCGGCGGGGCGCGGGTGACGTTCTTCAACTTCGCCGCGATGGCGGGCGCGGCGGCGCTGGTCTGGCAGGGCCTGTCCCAGCACGCCTTCGCACTGTTCTTCTGCGCCTACATGCTCCTGGTCGCCACCACCGGCATCGGCAACGGCTCCACCTACCGGATGATCCCGGCGATCTTCCGGGCGAAGGCCGTGGCGGGTCTCGCGGCGGGTACCGAGGCCCACGAGGCCGCCGTGGCCGTCGGGAAGCGGGACGCCTCCG
This sequence comes from Streptosporangium sp. NPDC050284, assembly GCF_044459525.1. Lineage (NCBI taxonomy): Bacteria > Bacillati > Actinomycetota > Actinomycetes > Streptosporangiales > Streptosporangiaceae > Streptosporangium > Streptosporangium sp. NPDC050284. Next base: position 343,626 of record NZ_JBITIZ010000004.1, on the reverse strand, counting down.
CCGCGATCGGGATCATCTCCGCGATCGGCGCCTTCGGCGGGTTCTTCATCAACCGTGGCTTCGGCAGCTCCATCGCCGCCACCGGGGGAGCGGGTGCCGCACTCGCATCCTTCGCCGCCTTCTACATGGTGTGCGCGGTCATCACCTGGGCCTGCTACCTGCGTACCGCGGGATCGGTGCCGAGCCTGGCGGCGGCGCGCGTGTGATCGCCGGCGTGACAGGTAACCGGTTTCGCTCACATCCGACACCGACCCTGCCGACGGACAACTCACATCGGCCTCATCGCGTATGTGAACGCGGTTAGCGGCTTGTAGCACATCGGTAACAGGGGAGACCACGCCGTGAAACCACCTGAAAGCACCATCGGATCCATGTCGGTCTCACTTCCCCCCCAGACGCGTGTGAAGGCTGGGACGACGGCGTACCGCCCCCACCGCGCTTCGCGGTACGGCCGAAACGCCGCGGCGGACGAGACCGTCACCATCATCGCCTCACGTCAGGGCGCCCGTCCCCCGGGAGAGACGGTCGCGCCGCGGGCAGGGAAGAGCGGCGCCACGACCGGTCCCGAGGGACGGGCGGACGACGGCGGAACGTACGGGAAGACGACAGCGGAGCGTACGGGAAAAGGAGCGCGGCCATGTCACGGCTCGTCGTGGTAGGACACGGACCCACATCGCACCGGCTGGTCGAGGCGCTGGTCGCCAAGGGCTTCGCGGGCGACATCACGGTGCTGGGGGAGGAGCCCCGGCCGGCGTACGACCGGGTGGCGCTCACCTCCTACCTGGCGGGCAGGAGCATCGAGGACCTCACCTATCCGACGCCGGAAGGGGTCGTGCTGCGGCTGTCGTCCAGGGTCGTGCGCATCGACAGGGAGGCGTGTGAGGTCACCACCGCCGACGGGCACCGAGAGCCGTACGACGTGCTGGTGCTGGCCACCGGTTCCAGCCCGTTCGTGCCACCGGTGCCGGGCAGGGAGCTGGACGGCTGCTTCGTCTACCGCACGATCGACGACCTCGACGCGATCAGGCAGGCCGCCTCGGGCGCCACGAGCGGCATCGTGATCGGCGGCGGGCTGCTGGGGCTGGAGGCCGCCGACGCGCTGCGGGGCCTGGGGCTGGCGACGCACGTCGTGGAGATGGGCGGCTGGCTCATGCCCCGGCAGGTCGACGAGGGCGGCGGCGCCGTCCTGCGCGGCCACGTGGAGGCGCTCGGCCTGAGCGTGCACACCGAGGCGGGGGCCAAGGAGATCGTCGCGGGTCCGGACGGGCGGGTCGCGGGCCTGGTCAAGCCGGACGGCGAGACCGTCGAGGCGCAGATCGTGGTCTTCTCCGCGGGCGTCAGGCCGCGCGACGAGCTGGCCAGGCAGGCGGGCCTGGAGGTCGGCGGGCGCGGCGGGATCGCCGTGGACGACGGGATGCGCACCGGCGACCCGGCGATCTACGCGGTCGGCGAGTGCGCCCTGCACGAGGGTGTGGTCTACGGGCTGGCGGGGCCGTGCTTCACGATGGCCGAGGTCGCCGCCGACCGCATCATGGGGGGCGAGGCGGTCTTCACCCGCGCGGACCTGTCGACCAAGCTCAAGCTGCTCGGTGTGGAGGTCGCCCAGTTCGGTGCGATGGAGGGCGCGCTGGATGTGACCTTCATGGACCCGGTGGGCGGGGTCTACCAGAAGTTGTTCGTCAGCGACGACGCCCGCACCCTTCTCGGCGGGATCTGCGTCGGCGACGCCACCCCGTACAACACCCTCAAGCCCTTCGTCGGCCGTGACCTTCCGGGGTCGCCGAGCGAGCTGTTGTTCACCGGCGGCCCGGCGAACATGGAGGTCCCCGACGACGCGCAGGTCTGCTCGTGCAACAACGTCACCAAGGGACAGGTGTGCGAGGCCATCGCCGAGCACGGCCTCACCGACGTCCCCGGCATCAAGGCGTGCACCCGCGCCGGCACCACCTGCGGTAGTTGCGTTCCGACGCTCAAGCAGATCCTCGTCTCCTCGGGCGTCGAGGTCTCCAAGGCACTGTGCGAGCACTTCGCGTACAGCAGGGCGGAGCTGTTCGACATCGTCCGGGTGCGTGGCATCACGACGTTCTCGTACCTCATCGCCGAGCACGGCACCGGGCGCGGCTGCGACGTGTGCAAGCCCGTCGTCGCCTCGATCCTCGCCTCGCTCGGCAACGGCCACATCCTCGACGGCGAGCAGGCCGCCCTGCAGGACACCAACGACCACTTCCTGGCCAACATCCAGCGCAACGGCACCTACTCGGTGGTGCCGCGCATCCCCGGCGGGGAGATCACCCCGGAGAGCCTCATCGTGATCGGCGAGGTGGCCCGCGACTTCGGTCTCTACACCAAGATCACCGGCGGGCAGCGGATCGACCTGTTCGGGGCCCGCGTGGAGCAGCTCCCGCTGATCTGGAAGCGCCTGGTGGACGCGGGTTTCGAGTCCGGGCACGCGTACGGCAAGGCTTTGCGCACGGTGAAGTCCTGTGTCGGCTCGACCTGGTGCCGTTACGGGGTGCAGGACGCCGTGGGCATGGCCATCGCGCTGGAGCTGCGCTACCGGGGCCTGCGCTCGCCGCACAAGCTGAAGTCGGCCGTCTCCGGCTGCGCCCGCGAGTGCGCCGAGGCCCGCGGCAAGGACTTCGGCGTCATCGCCACCGAGAAGGGCTGGAACCTCTACGTGGGCGGCAACGGCGGCTTCACCCCGCGCCACGCCGACCTGTTCGCCTCCGACCTGAGCACCGAGGAGCTGGTCCGCGTCATCGACCGGTTCCTGATGTTCTACATCCGCACCGCCGACCGCCTGCAGCGCACCTCCGCCTGGCTGGAGGCCCAGGGCCTGGCCTACGTCAGGGAGGTCGTCCTGGACGACTCCCTCGGGATCTGCGCCGACCTGGAGACCCAGATGGAGCGGCACGTGGCCGGTTACGCCGACGAGTGGCGTGCCACGATCGAGGACCCGGAGAAGCTGCGGCGGTTCGTCTCCTTCGTCAACGCACCCGGGACCCCGGACCCGTCCATCGCCTTCGAGACCGAGCGCGACCAGGTGAAACCGATCCTGATCCCGCTGGAGGTCGTCCGTTCCTGAGCGGTCCCGGACCGTTCTGAGCCCTGCCCGCCCGTACCGGACCGTCACCGTGACCGTCGCATCCCGAGGACCCGAGGAGAGGAGACCTTCACCGATGACAGCACTGAGAGAAGACCTGGAGACGACCCGCTGGACCCCGGTCTGCTCCTACACCGACCTGCTGCCCGAGCGCGGAGCGTGCGCGCTCGTCGGCGACAGGCAGATCGCGCTGTTCCGCGCCTTCGACGGCTCCCTGTTCGCGATCGGCAACCTCGATCCGTTCAGCGGCGCCCACGTCCTGTCCCGCGGGATCGTGGGCACCAGGGCCGGAGAGCCCGTGGTGGCCTCCCCCATGCACAAGCAGGTGTTCTCCCTCGTGACGGGGGTGTGCCTGGACGATCCCGCGGTGGCCGTGCCGACCTATTCGATCCGCGTCACCGGCACAACGGTGGAGGTGGGCTCCGCGTGAGCGCGGGCGGGTGCGGGGCGGGCAGCGTGGAGTCGCGGACGGCCGGATACCGAGGAAACATCGAGCGAGGAGTGGTGAACGACAGATGAGCATGGCCGTTCTGGACAGTCCTATCGGCTCTCCCGAGACCGCGCCCGACGCGCTGGCCGGGTTCACGATCGGGGTCACCGCCACCCGGCGGCGCGAGGAGTTCTGCGCACTGCTGGAACGCAGGGGCGCCAGGGTGGTGCGCGCCCCGGCGATCCGGCTGGTTCCCTTGGCGGAGGACGCCGACCTGCTGGCCGCGACCCGTGCCAGCCTGTCGGCCCCGATCGACGACGTGGTGGTCACCACCGGCGTCGGCTTCCGCGGCTGGATGGCCGCTGCCGAGGGCTGGGGGCTCTCCGGCGACCTCTCCGAGCATCTGACCTCGGCCAGGCTGCTGACCCGAGGGCCCAAGGCGCGCGGGGCGGTCAGGGCGGCGGGCCTGGTCGACCACTGGACCCCGCCCACGGAGTCGTGCGAGGAGGTCAAGCAGCACCTGCTCGCCCAGGACCTGCGCGGCCGCCGCATCGCCGTACAACTGCACGGGGAGCCGCTGACCGGTTTCGTGACCGCGCTGCGCGAGGCGGGCGCGGAGGTCATCGAGGTGCCGGTCTACCGGTGGCTGCCCTACCGTGACGTCTCGCCGCTGCGGCGGCTGGTCAGCCAGGCCATCTCCGGCGGGGTGGACGCGGTGGCCTTCACCAGCGCCCCGGCCGTGCTGGCCATGCTCAACTCCGCCCGCGCCGACGGCCTGGAGGACGCACTGATCGCGGCCTTCGCGGGACCGGTCGTCGCTGCCTGCGTGGGCCCGGTCACCGCCGGGCCGCTGGAGGCGCGCGGGGTGCCCACCGTGCAGCCCGAGCGCTCCCGCCTGGGCACGCTGGCCCGTGCCCTCGCCAGGCACCTGCCCGAGCACAGCGTCACCCGTCTGGTCGCGGGGGGCCACCAGCTGGAGATTCGCGGCCACGCCGTCGCGGTGGACGGCGAGCTGAAGCCGCTGCCGCCGGCGCCGATGGCGGTCCTCAAGCGTCTGGCGGACAAGCCGGGACACGTGGTGGCCCGCTCGGATCTGAGGACCGTGCTCCCCGGCGGCCCTTCGCGCGACTCGGCCGAACACGCGGTCGAGATGGCCATCACCCGCCTGCGCCGCGCCCTCGGCCCCGCGGGGATCGTCGAGACGGTCGTCAAGCGCGGCTACCGCCTGGCCTGCGACCGGGGCGAAGGCCTGTGACGACTCTGGTCCTGGCCGGGCACGGCACGCGCAGCTCTTCTGGGGAGGAGACCCTGGCGGGCCTGCGCGACCTGGTGCGCAGGGGTCGCCGGGGCACACGTGTGGAGCAGGCGTTCCTGGAGATCAGCGCACCTCTGCTCGCCGACATGCTTCCCGGACTGCCCGGCCCCGTCGTGGTGGTCCCGCTGCTGCTGGCGGGTGGTTACCACGTGCACATCGACCTGCCCTCCGTGGTGGCCGCGGCCAGGCCGGACGCCGTGGTGGCGCCGCCGCTGGGGCCGCACCCGCTGCTCGCCGCCGTTCTCGCCAGGCGGCTGTCCGCCGCCGGGCTGAGGGCGGCCGACTCGGTGATCCTGGGGGCGGCGGGGTCGTCCGATCCCGCCGCGCTCGCCGACGTGCGGGCGGCGGCCCGGCTGCTGTCGGTCCGGCTCTCCCGTCCGGTCACCGCGGCCTTCGCCGCGACGGGCGCCCCTTCGGTCGCCGAGGCACTGGATCGGCTGCGCTCGGGACCCGCGCCGCGGATCGCGCTCGCCTCCTATCTCCTGGCTCCCGGCTTCTTCCAGGACCGCCTGGAGGCGTCCGGCGCCGACCTGGTCGCCGCACCCCTGGGGGTGGACGCCGACCTGGCCGCGCTGGTGTGGGCCCGGTTCGACCAGGCCCGCCTGGCGTCGGTGGCCTCGAAAGGCGGCCAGGCCCGCCGGACGTCCGTGGCGGCGGGGGCCGGGGCACGCCAGGCAGCGCCGGAGCGCGAACGTCCCGGCTCAGGCGGGGGGCACCTGGCGCCGGTGGTCCCGGGGGCCGATCAGTCTCGCTGGGGCTCCAGCCTCAGCTCCCGGACGATCTCCTCGGCGACCTCGTCGCGCGACGGCAGGAAGTCGGGGCCGAGAAGTATCTCGTAGTAGGCGTGGCGGAAGCACCCGGCGAGCAGCAGCCTGGCGCTGGCGACCGGGACGACCCCGGGGGAGAGGCGCCCCGCCCGCTCCTCGGCCGCGAGATATGTGGCGAGCGGGATGATCTCCGACATCGGGTCGATGTCGCTGTCGCGCATCGCCTCGCGGAACCGGACGGTGACCGAGGGGGAGGTGAAGGCGGGCAGCGCCGCCGACTGGACCTCGCAGTAGTAGTCGATGCCGGCTCGCGCGATGGGCAGAAGGTTCTCGCTCACCCGGCCCTTGCCGACCAGATACATCAGGTCGTCGAGAATGCGCCGCCAGACCGGGAGCCGGTCCTGCAGCAGGGCGAGGAACATGTCGACGGCGTGTCCGGAGGCGGTGCCCCGGGAGCGCGGCTGCGAGGCGTCGTCGGCCTCCTCGCGTTTCATGAACGCGGCCAGCTCGAGGACGCGGAGCCGCGCGTCCTGCGCGTTCCTGTGCGGGTCGGCGGTCTTGTGGTAGGGGTCGATATAGGGAGTCGCCATGATCGCCCTAACGTGCGCAGTCACATGGACAGGTGGTCGTGGCAGTGATGCGTCGTCCGTCGGTCCCTCGCGGGAGGCCGTGTCCTTCCTGGCCGTGGAGTCACCGACGTCCGGTTTGCCGTTCGGCGTCCCCGAGGGTCCGGGACGCGCCCGATCAGTGCTGTCGGCCCGGGCCTGACCCCAGGATCAACTGGATTCAACCTAGGCGAAAAAGGGCGTCCGGTGGTAACCGTACGCCGTGAGTTCAGCCGTCGGAGTCACGGTCGCGGCGGCGCAGATAGCGCTCGAACTCGGCGGCGATGGCGTCGCCGCTCGCCTCGGGCAGCTCGGCGGCGTCCTTGCGCTCCTCGAGCTCCTTGACGTACTCGGCGACCTCGCTGTCCTGGGAGGCGAGCTCGTCGACACCGTGCTCCCAGGCCCGGGACTCCTCGGCCAGCTCGCCCAGCGGCATCGGGATGTCGAGCAGGTCCTCCATCCGGCTGAGCAGTGCCATGGTGGCCTTCGGGTTGGGCGGCTGGGCCACGTAGTGGGGCACCGAGGCCCACAGCGACACGGCGTGCAGCCCGGCGGCGCCCAGCGAGTGCTGGAGGACGCCGACGATGCCCGTCGGTCCCTCGTAGCGGCTCAGCTCCAGGTTGATCGCCCTGGCCAGGCCCTCGTCGGTCGCCGATCCCACGATCGGCACCGGGCGGGTGTGCGGCGAGTCGTTGAGCAGCGCGCCGAGCAGAACCGCGAGCTCGACTCCCAGCTCGCGGCAGACCAGCACGATCTCCTCGCAGAACGCACGCCAGCGCATGTTGGGCTCGATGCCGCGCAGCAGCACCACGTCGCGGTCGACGCCCGGGGGTCTGGCCACCGACAGCTTGGTGGTCGGCCAGGTGATGGAGCGCGTCAGCCCCTCACCCATCTCGACGATCGGGCGGGTCATCTGGAAGTCGTAGTATTCCTCCGGGTCCAGGGAGACCAGCGGGGTCGCCTTCCACTCGTCCTCCAGATGCGCGATCACTCCGCTCGAAGCCTCACCCGCGTCGTTCCACCCCTCGAACGCGGCGATCATCACCGGGTCGACGAGCTCGGGCAGACCTTCGATCTCGATCACGCGCCCCCTCCTTCTCACCTCACGCCCTATCCGGCTAAGCCTATGTGGTGAGGGGGCCTTCACGTCACCTTCCCGGCGCGGTGTGGACGATCAGGACGTTGCGGTCCGCGCGCCGAGCCTCACCATCCTCGCGAGGGTCCGCCGGGCTCGCCGGGCTCTCAGCCATCGGCCGAGAGAGGCGCCCTTGGCGCCCCGGGGAATCGCCCGCGCGGGCAGGGGCGGCAGGAACCGATGAGGATGGTGCGATCATCCATCATCAGCACATAAGGAAATGCTTAGGAAATTAGCGCAATTAATTGGATAAGTTCAGTCACTGTCAAGAACAATCAGCGCCCGGACGGATCCCAGTACGCTTGCCCCATGACAAGCAGCCCGTCTCTCCGTGAGGTCCTGGCCGAGCGCGTGACGGTCGCCGACGGGACGATGGGGACGACGCTTCAGGCCCACGACGTCACCATGGACGACTTCCGAGGCCACGAGGGCTGCAACGAGGTGCTCAACGTCACACGCCCCGACAGCGTCCGCGCCGTGCGCAAGGCCTACTTCGAGGTGGGGGTCGACCGCGTCGAGCCCAACACCTTCGGCGCCGATCCTTCAGCTCTCGGCGAATACCACATCTCCGAGCGTGTCTTCGAGTATTCCGAGGCCGGTGCCCGCGTCGCCCGCGAGGCCGCCGACGCCCACTCCACCCCCGGCCGCCCCCGCTTCGTGCTCGGCTCCATCGGACCGGGCACCAAGCTCCCCTCGATACTCATTCGGCTATCCGGCCTGCCCCAACCTGGAGGACCAGGTGCAGCTGACGGGGCTGCTCGATCCGGCCAGGATCGGTGTCGAGCTGTCGGAGGAGTTCCAGCTCCCCCTGAGCAGTCGACGTCGGCGCTGATCGTCCATCATCCCGAAGCCAACTATTTCAACGTATGACCGGTGTGTGATCGGCCAGGAGGATTCACGGGAAATGGAAGCTGTTCTCTTCGACATGGACGGGCTTCTCGTCGACAGCGAGAAGATCTGGTTTCAGGTGGAGACCGAGGTGATGGAACGACTCGGCGGCGAGTGGGGGGAGGCCCACCAGGAGAACACGGTGGGCGGCTCCATGGCGGTCACCGCGGCCTACATGCTGCGGATCTCCGGTGGTGACGCCGGCTGCGCCGAGGTGGAGACCTGGATGCTGGAGGGCATGATCGCCAAGCTCTCGGGTGGGGTGGAGATGATGCCCGGGGCCTTGGAGTTGCTGTCGGAGGTGCGCGAGGAGGGGCTGGCCACCGCCCTGGTCACCTCCTCGGCCAGGCCGATCGCCGAGGCGTGCCTGAAGAGCATCGGCGAGCACAACTTCGACCACGTGGTCACCGCTGACCACGTCACCAAGACCAAGCCCCACCCCGAGCCCTACCTGACGGGGGCCCGGCTGCTGGGTGTCGATCCGGCCCGCTGCGTCGCCCTGGAGGATTCCCCGAATGGGGTGACGTCGGCCACCGCCGCGGGCTGCCGGGTGGTGGCGGTGCCGAGCGTGCTGCCGATTCCCTCCGCGCCCGGCCGCCTCGTCGTCGGCTCGCTGCTGGAGGTCGACGTGGCGGTACTGCGTTCGCTCTCCCTCGGCGAGCCGCCCTTCGCCGAGCCACCCGCCCGTGGGTCCTCCGTCGCAGGTACCTCCGACGGTTAGTCCCTCCACGAAGAACTCCTCACCGGGTAGCCGACAGGGCGGACAGCTTCCCCGGGGACGGTCCGATGGGGGTCGTCCCTGATATTTCACGCGAGCCGGGCCGTATCCCTTAGGGGGCGATCCCTCCTCAGGAAGGAGGGCCCGTCCCGATTCGACGTGCCAGGATGGATATCCGGGTAAGCCGATATGAGGGGCGGTCCGCTGTGTCGTACGAACAGATCGCGTGGTTGCCGCTCTGCGCCGGGGTCACCGGCGTGGGGCTGGTGCTGAGTTTCCTGCTGATGCGCCGCCGGGGCGCCGCGGCGGGGTTGCGTGCGGTGGCCTGGTCGCTGTTGCCCGTCGCCGCCTACCTGACCGGCGCGCTGCCGACCGTGTGGCGGATCGGCACGGCGATCGGCGGGTTCCTCACCGGTCTGGTGTTCAACCCCGTGGTGTGGTCCGGGGTGGCGGTGACCGGGTTGTCCGTGCTGCTCTTCCTGATCTCCGGTTTCATGCGTGGCCGCCGCCTCAAGGCCGCGGCGTCCGGGACATCCCCGGCGTCCGCCACGGGCGCCCCGGTGCGGAGCGAGGCCGTGACATCGGGCACGCCCGGTGCGACGGCCGCCACGCAGCCGCTCCCCAAGCGCACGCCCGCGCCCTCGCCCGTGTCCCGGGCCGCCGGATCGAAGCCCGCGGCGAAGCCGGCCGCCGATGACGACTTCTCCGATGTCGAGGACATCCTCAAGCGTCACGGGATCGGGTGACGCTGCGTAAGCGTCTCATTTCAATGTCACGAATCCGAGACAGAAGCGGAACGGCGTCCGGACATTACCTTCAAGATCAAAACGAATGAATTTCGCGTGAATCACAGTTGAGCCACATAGCGCCTCAGGGGACTGGTCAGCGCAGTTCAGCCCATAGATTCTGCCCTCGGGACCACTAATAACGGCCCGTAGACTAACGGCGCGCTACCCCGACCCGGGGAACGCGTTAACGGACGACGTCGTCTGGGATCCAGGGGGCCAACTGTATGACCGCACCGCTCGACGCCCCCGGTAAGGCTCCCGAGGTCCCGCCGGAGGCAGTGCTCGCGGGAGCGGGCGTGAAAGCCATCCAAGGCCGATCGCTCGGACAGATCGCATGGATGCGTCTGAAGCGCGACAAGGTCGCGCTTGCCGGCGCCGGCGTGGTCGTCCTGCTGATCCTCACCGCGATATTCGCTCCGCTGATCGTGGACGTGTTCGGCCACCCGCCGAACGAGTTCCACCAGGAGATGATCGACACCTCCACCATGACCCCCCAGGGCGGTACGGGCATCAGTGGGGACTTCCTGTTCGGGGTGGAGCCGGTCAACGGCCGCGACCTTTTCAGCAGGGTGGTCTACGGAGCACGGATCTCGCTGCTGATCGCGGTCCTCGCCACCGTGCTCTCGGTGGTCATCGGCACCGTCATGGGAGTGATGGCCGGTTACTTCGGCGGCTGGGTCGACACCCTGATCAGCCGCACGATGGACGTCTTCCTCGCCTTCCCCCTTCTCGTCTTCGCGATGGCCCTGGTCGGTGTCCTCGGCCAGTTCGAGCAGAGCCTCGGCGTGACGGGCGACACGTTGCGCATCGGCCTGCTGATCTTCGTGATCGGCTTCTTCAACTGGCCCTACATCGGCAGGATCATCAGAGGCCAGACACTGTCACTGCGGGAACGCGAGTTCGTCGACGCCGCCCGCAGCCTGGGCGCCCGCGGACCGTACATCCTGTTCCGGGAGATCCTGCCGAACCTGATCGCGCCGATCCTCATCTACGCGACGCTGCTCATTCCCACGAACGTCCTGTTCGAGGCCGCGCTCTCGTTCCTGGGAGTCGGTATCCAGGCGCCCACGGCGACCTGGGGAGGCATGCTCTCACAAGCGGTGAAGTTTTATAACGTGCCGCATTTCATGTTCTTTCCTGGCATGGCGATCTTTATCACGGTGCTGGCTTTCAACCTCTTCGGCGACGGGCTGCGCGATGCCCTCGACCCGAAAGCGTCCCGCTGACCTTCAACCTCCCGTTCTCCCGGATTAACAAGGGGTGCAAGTAAATGAACAAGAGATCCGCAGTGGCCTTCGCGGCCGCGGGTGCCGCTCTCTCCCTGGGGCTCTCCGCCTGCGGTGGCGGTGGCGGCGGCGAGACGAAGCCGGCCGACGGTTCGTCGGGCGCGCCGGCGGCCGCGGACGCGTTCAACGCCGGACTCGAGGCGGTGTTCAACCCTTCCGACAAGAAGGGTGGCGTCCTGAAGATGGCCATCTCCGAGGACTGGGACTCGGTGGACCCCGGTGACACCTACTACGCGCTCTCCTGGAACCTCGTCCGGATCTACGGCCGTTCGCTGGTGACCTACACCCCGGCCCCCGGCGCCGAGGGCCGCAAGCTCTCCCCCGACCTGGCCGAGAGCCTGGGCGAGTCGAGTGACGACAACAAGACCTGGACCTACAAGCTTCGCGCCGGCTTGAAGTTCGAGGACGGCACGCCGATCACGTCCAAGGACGTCAAGTACGCGGTCCTGCGGTCCATGGACAAGGAGACCCTGGTCAACGGCCCGACGTACTTCAACGACTGGCTGGACCTGCCGAAGGACTTCAAGAGCGTCTACAAGACTCCGGACGTCAACACCGACTCCGCGATCGAGACGCCGGACGACCAGACGATCGTCTTCCACCTGAAGAAGGCCTACGCGGGCTTCGACAACTTCGCGGCGCTGCCCGGCACGATCCCGGTCCCTCAGGCCAAGGACACCGGCGTCAAGTACCGTGATCACGTGATCGCCTCCGGTCCCTACAAGTTCGACAAGGTCGAGGCGGGCAAGCAGTACACCCTGGTCCGCAACGAGCACTGGGACCCGGCGACCGACCCGATCCGCAAGGCGCTGCCGGACAGCTACGAGATCTCCCTCGGCGTCAACGCCGACGACCTGGACAACCGGATCATCTCCGGCGACCTGCACATCGACCTCGCCGGCTCGGGCGTCCAGCCCGCCGCGCTCGGCCGCGTGCTGGGCGACCCGACGCTGAAGGCCCGATCGGACAACCCCACCGGCGCCCGCACCTGGTACACCTCGATCATCTCCGACGTGGCCCCGCTGGACAACGTGGACTGCCGCAGGGCGATCATCTTCGCCGCCGACCGGGTGGGCCTGCAGAACGCCTACGGCGGTGAGTTCGCCGGTGGTGACATCGCGACCGGTCTGATGCCGCCGTCGATCGGAGGCTGGAAGAAGCTGGACCTCTACCCGACCGGCACCGGCGACGTGGAGAAGGCCAAGGAGGCCCTCACCGCGTGCGGCAAGCCCGAGGGTTTCGAGACCACCATGGCCTACCGCGCCGACCGCCCGAAGGAGAAGGCGACCGCCGAGTCGCTCCAGCAGGCGCTGGCCAAGGCCGGCATCAAGCTGACGCTGAAGGGTTACCCCACCGGTGACTACTTCGCGCTCTACGCCGGCAAGCCGGACTTCGTGAAGAAGAACGGCGTCGGCCTGGCCACCAACGGCTGGGGCGCCGACTGGAACGACGGCTTCGGCTTCATGTCGCAGATCGTCGACAGCCGTACCATCCGTGAGTCGGGCGGTAACTACAACCTCAGCATCAAGGACAAGGAAATCGACGCGAAGATCGATCAGGCACTCCAGGAGAACGACGTCGCCAAGCGTGACGCGATCTGGGGCGAGATCGACCAGAGGGTGATGGAGCAGGCCTACGTGCTGCCCTCGGTCTGGTCCAAGGGCGTCCTCGTCCGTCCTCAGGGGGCGACGAACGTCTTCGTCACCGGTGCGTTCGACATGTACGACTACCTGAACCTGGGTGTCCAGTAAGCGTCGGAAATCCAGTTCGGTTAGTCGAGTTCGGTTAGTCGAGGCTTGAAGGGGCCGGCCCGCTGGGCCGGCCCCTGGAGCCGGGGGGACTGTGGTCACTTACATCATCCGCCGCCTGGTCGGCGCGCTGCTCATGCTCGTCATCGTGAGCATGGTCACGTTCTCGATCTTCTTTGTGATTCCCCGCATCGCGGGTGCCACGGCCGAGGACTTCGCCAGCCGTTACATGGGCAGGTCCGCGGACTCGGAGATGATCGCGGTCACGGCGGAGAAACTCGGGTTCAACGACCCGGTTCCCGTGCAGTACGGCCGCTGGATCTCAGGCGTCTTCGTCGGCTCGGAGTTCGACACCGGCGCCTCCATCGAGGAGTGTCCCGCTCCCTGTTTCGGCTACTCCTTCATCAGGAGACAGCCTGTCTGGCCCGACCTGGTGGAACGCATCCCGGTGACCCTCTCGCTCGCACTGGGCGCCTCGGTGATCTGGTTGCTCGGCGGCGTCGCGACGGGCGTGCTGTCGGCGCTGAGAAAAGGCACGATCTTCGACCGGGCGGCGATGAGCATCGCGCTCGCCGGGGTCTCTCTGCCGATCTTCTTCACCGGCATCGTCTCCCTCGTCGTCTTCAGTTACGGGTTGGGCATCACCGCGCCGGGCGGCAGTTTCACGCCGTTTTTTGAGAATCCAGCGCAGTGGGCCTACAACCTCCTCCTGCCATGGATCACACTCGCGTTCCTCTACGCCGCGTCCTATGCGCGTCTGACCAGGGCGGGAATGCTGGAGACCATGAGCGAGGACTACATTCGCACGGCCAGGGCCAAGGGCATGCGCGAGTCCAGGGTGGTCGTCAAGCACGGGCTGCGCGCCGCGCTGACACCCATCCTGACGATCTTCGGTCTGGACCTCGGCCTGCTGCTCGGTGGCGCGGTGCTCACCGAGAGCACGTTCTCCTTGAAGGGCATCGGCGACTACGCCGTCCAGGCCATCGTGACGAACGACCTTCCGAAGATCATGGGTGTCACCATGGTCGCGGCGCTCTTCGTCGTGCTGGCCAGTCTGATCGTCGACCTGCTGTACGCGGTGGTCGACCCGAGGGTGAGGCTTGGATGAGCGCTCCGTCGAGCTTTCTCGAACTGAGGGACCTGCGGATCCACTTCCCGACGGACGACGGCCTCGTCAAGTCCGTGGACGGGCTCTCCTTCCAGCTGGAGCGCGGCAAGACGCTCGGCATCGTGGGCGAGTCCGGATCCGGCAAGAGTGTCACCTCGCTGGGCATCCTCGGCCTGCACAAGGGAGGAAGGGCGAAGATCTCCGGCGAGATCTGGCTGGACGGTGAGGAACTCGTCACCGCCTCGGCCGACCACGTCAGGACGTTGCGCGGCAAGAAGATGGCGATGATCTTCCAGGATCCGCTCTCGGCGATGCACCCCTTCTACACGGTGGGCGCGCAGATCGTGGAGGCGTACCGGATCCACAATCAGGTCAGCAAGAAGGTCGCGCGCAAGCACGCCATCGACATGCTGGGCCGGGTGGGCATCCCGCAGCCGGACAGGCGCGTCGACAGCTATCCGCACGAGTTCTCCGGCGGCATGCGCCAGCGCGCGATGATCGCCATGGCGCTCTCCTGCGACCCGGAGCTTCTCATCGCGGACGAGCCGACCACGGCCCTCGACGTGACGGTACAGGCGCAGATCCTGGACCTGATGCGCGACCTGCAGCGTGACTTCAACGCCGCGCTGATCGTCATCACCCACGACCTGGGTGTCGTCGCGGAGCTGTCGGACGACATCCTGGTGATGTACGGCGGCAAGGGCATCGAGTACGGCACGTCGGAGAGCATCTTCGAGCGGCCGGAGCATCCCTACACCTGGGGTCTGCTGGGATCGATGCCACGTCTGGACAGGGAGCGGACCGAACGGCTGCTGCCGATCAAGGGCACTCCTCCCTCCCTGATCAACGTGCCCGCCGGGTGTGCCTTCCACCCGCGCTGCGAATACGCCGACCGTACCGGCGGAAGGGCGAACACCGAGGTGCCCGAGCTGATCGAGGGCGAGGGCGGCCATCTGGTCCGGTGCCACCTGCCCCGTGAGGTCAGGCGGGACATCTGGGAGAACGAGATCAAAGCGAACCTGGGGTCATCGTGAGCGAGCGAGCCGACACACCCGTTGCCCAGGCCGTGCGTTCGACGAACGGAAAGTCTGTGACCGAGCCAATTCTGTCAGTGCAAGGGCTGGAGAAGCACTTCCCGGTGACCAAGGGCCTGCTCAAACGCCAGGTCGGTGCGGTCAAAGCGGTCGACGGGATCAGCTTCGACGTCTTGAAGGGTGAGACCCTCGGCCTGGTGGGCGAGTCCGGCTGCGGCAAGACCACGACGGGGCGCATGATCACCAGGCTCATCGAGCCGACCGGCGGAAAGATCGTCTTCGAGGGACACGACATCACCCACATGTCGCAGTCCAAGATCCGGCCGCTCCGGCGCGACGTGCAGATCATCTTCCAGGACCCCTACTCCTCGCTCAACCCCCGCCACACGGTCGGCGCCATCGTCGGCGCGCCGTTCCGCATCCAGGGGATCCAGACCGAGCAGGGCACCAAGAAGGCGGTCCAGGAGATCCTGGAGCTGGTCGGGCTCAACCCCGAGCACTACAACCGCTACCCGCACGAGTTCTCCGGCGGCCAGCGCCAGCGCATCGGCATCGCCCGCACGCTCGCACTCAAGCCCAAGCTCATCATCGCCGACGAGCCGGTCTCCGCGCTGGACGTGTCGATCCAGGCACAGGTGGTCAACCTCCTGGAGGACCTGCAGGACGAGCTCGACCTGACCTACGTGGTCATCGCGCACGACCTGTCGGTGGTCCGGCACATCAGCGACCGGGTCGCGGTCATGTATCTCGGCAAGATCGTCGAGTTGGCCGACCGCAAGGACCTGTACGAGTCGCCCATGCACCCATACACCACCGCGCTGATGTCCGCGGTGCCCGTCCCCGACCCGGCCCGGCGCAGGGACCGTGAGCGCATCCGCCTCCAGGGCGACGTGCCCAGCCCGCTCAACCCGCCGCCCGCCTGCCGGTTCCACACTCGGTGCTGGAAGGCCCAGGAGATCTGCAAGACGGTGGAACCGCCACTGGAGACACTGGCCCCGGGGCACCAGGTCGCCTGCCACTTCCCGGAGAACGCCTCCACGGAGCAACCGCCTCTGCAGGCAGTCTCGAGCTGACCGCACTCGCCGCGCTCCCGTACGCCGCGCGGGCGGGTGCGTGAGGGCCCGCGCGACCGGGCGCCCCTGGCGCCTTCGCGCGAGCGTGTGAGGGGCGGCCAGGACCGGCGCGGGCGTGTGAGGGGCGTCAGGGAAGCGCGCCCGGCGTGATCAGACCGGTCTCGTACGCCAGGACGACGGCCTGGACGCGGTCGCGCAGGCCCAGCTTGGTGAGCACGTTGCCGACGTGGGTCTTCACCGTCGTCTCGCTCACCACCAGTTCGGCGGCGATCTCCGCGTTGGACATGCCCTTGGCGATCAACCGGAGCACCTCCAGTTCGCGCTCGGTCAGCCGGTCAAGGCGCGCGGGGGTCGACTGCTGGTGCACCGAGGGCAGGTGCGCGCCGAACTTGTCCAGCAGCCGCCTGGTGACGCTCGGCGCGACGATGGCGTCGCCCGCCGCCACCACCCGGATGGCCTGCACCAGTTCCTCGGGCGGGACGTCCTTCAGCAGGAACCCGCTCGCCCCGGCGCGCAGCGCCTCCACGATGTACTCGTCGAGGTCGAAGGTCGTCAGCACCAGCACCCGCGGCACGTGCGCGCCCACGGTTGCCTCCCGCACGATCCTGCGGGTCGCCTCGATGCCGTCCACCCCCGGCATCCGGACGTCCATCAGCACCACGTCGGGCAGCAGCGCCCGCGACTGGTCCTGTGCCGCCTTGCCGTCTCCGGCCTCGCCGACCACGGTGAGATCGGCCTCGGCCTCCAGGATCAGGCGGAAGCCGGTGCGCAGCAGTGGCTGGTCGTCCACCAGCAGCACCCTGATCGTCATCACGTGTCCTTGAGGGGAAACCGGGCATTGACCTCGAATCCGCCCCCGTCGCGCGGGCCGATCCTCAGAAGTCCACCATAGAGGGCGACACGCTCGCGAATACCCGCCAATCCGTGCCCGGTCGCCTCCGCGTCATCCTCGCGCGCCTGCGGGCCGAGGCCGTCGTCCTCGACCTGGATGGCCAGTCCGCCCGGTTCGTGCCGCACCCTCACCCAGGCCCGTGCCTGCGGCCCCGCGTGCCGCAGGCTGTTGGTGAGGGCCTCCTGGACGAGCCTGTACGCGGCCAGGTCGACACCGGGAGGCAGCGTTCTCGCCGTTCTCGCCGTCCCTGTCGCTCCTGCCGTCCCCGCCGCCTCCGCCGCTCCTGCCGTCTCCGGGGTGGCCCGCTCGTCCTCGATGCACAGCTGCGTCCGCAGCCCCGCCTCGCGCATCTGGTCGACCAGGGCGGGGATCTCACGCACCCCCGGCTGCGGGCTGCGCTCGACGAGGGCCCCCTCGGTCCTGAGCACGCCCACCATGCTGCGCATCTCCGCCATCGCCGTCCGGCCGAGCTCCTCGATCGCCGACAGCGCCTCTCTCGCCCCCTCGGGGTTGCCGGCCATCACCCGGCGCGCCGCGGCGGCCTGGACGGTCATCACGCTCACATGGTGGGCGACCACGTCGTGAAGCTCGCGGGCGATGCGGGAGCGCTCCTCGGCCCTCGCCGCCCGGGTGTCGGCCTCCCTGACGCGTTCCATGCGCCGCGCCCGGTCGCGCAGCTCCGCCTGGTAGGCCCGGCGCAGCAGCACGCTCCGGCCCGCGATCCACAGGGAGACGGTGAAGACGGCCATCAGTAGATGGCCGCTCCACTCGCCGAGCCGACCCCCCGCCGCCGCCGACAGGAGGTGACCGGCGAGGGCGAGCGCCGGGGCGCACAGGCTGAGAGCCAGGCCGCGCCGGCCGGCGATCGTGTAGACCAGCACCAGGGTGACGAGCCAGAGCAGGGAGGGGTTGCGTCCCGTGGAGGTCAGCGTGACCTCTGCCACGCAGACCAGGAAGAGCATCAGGAACGGCCGGTGGCCGCGCAGCGCCACCGACAGGCAGCCCGCCACGATCAGGCCGAGGCCCATCGCGTCGGGCTCCCTCAGACGGTCGGGATCACCGAAGACGTGGGCCACGTGGGCGAAGGGGACCGAGGCGGCGGCCAGCGCTCCACCGAAGATCACGTCGGGAATCAGCGGGTGCCCGTGGAACCACGTCCGCAGGCTGCCGATGGTGTCGCGCACACAATCAATGTAGGCGCCCTTCCACCGGCGCCACCCTGCCAGAGGCGGATATCACCCTCATCCCCACGAAGGATCCGCTCCGCGAAACAGCAGGAAGGCCACGCGGAGAGACCCACCCGGGAACCGGAGCGGGGAGCGCGGTGAGGCCGGGTCGAAGAGCGCGGGGGAGAACGCCGGAAGGGCTTCCGGCGCCGCCACCACGGTCACTACAGCTCGTCGGTGGCCGCCCTCGAGATCTTGGCGGACCGCCGGTTGCTGCGCACGGTGTCGCCCGGCTGCCGCTCGGGAACGGGCGGGGGAGTGCCGCCGAACTCCGGGCACAGGTCCTTGTAGCTGCACCAGTCGCACAACCTGCTGGGCCTGGAGCGCCACTCGCCGGTCTCCAGCGCGCGCTCGATCGCCTGCCACAGGGCCTGGACCTTGCGCTCGGTGGCCAGCAGGTCGGCTTCGTCGGGGGTGTAGCGCAGGACCTCTCCGCCGCCCCCGAGGTACATCAGCTGGAGCATGCGGGGCACCGAGCCGCGCAACCGCCACAGGACCAGCGCGTAGAACTTCATCTGGAACAGCGCCTTGGCCTCGAAGGCGGGACCCGGGGCGCTGCCGGTCTTGTAGTCGACGACGCGGACCTCACCGGTGGGCGCCACGTCCAGCCGGTCGATGTAACCCCGCAGCATCAGGCCGCTGCCGAGCACCGCCTCCACGTAGAGTTCCCGCTCCGCGGGCTCCAGACAGGTGGGGTCCTCAAGGGTGAAGTAACGCTCCAGCATGACGCGGGCCTGGGCCAGCCACTCGGCGCGGTCGTCGTCGCCGGTGAACATCCCGGCGTAGGAGGGATCCTCCTGCTGGAGCCTGTGCCATTGGGGCTCCAGCAGGTCGTGGGCCGCGGAGACCGTGCGCTGCGGGGCGGGAAGATCGTACAGGCGTTCCAGCACCGAGTGGACCATCGTGCCGCGCACCGCGGCGGGCGACGGCGGCTCGGGAAGCCGGTCGATCACCCGGAAGCGGTAGAGCAGTGGGCACGTCATGAAGTCACCCGCGCGCGACGGCGACAGGGCTCCGACGATCGTGGGCTCGGTCGGTGACATGACCGCACTGTAGGTCACGGTGACGACAGTTTGTGCCCGAGGTGCCCCCGTGGCGTCTACCGGAGGCCCGATGGCGCGTACCATCGAGGACTGAGGGTGGATTGAACGAGGAAATGGTGAAGCAGCGGTGAGCAGCGACAGCCCACGCCAGGACAATCCAGGGCTGCTGATGGGCCGCCCGTTCGGCATCCCGATCTACGTCTCGCCGACCTGGTTCATCGTGGCGGCGTTCATCACCTACTCGTTCCAGAGCGTGGTGGCCTACAGGCTGCCCGATCTGAGCATCCCGCTCACCTATGTCGTCGCGTTCGTCTTCGCGGTGCTGCTGTACGTCTCGGTGCTCCTGCACGAGCTGGCACATTGCGTGGTGGCCAGGATGTACGGCCTGCCGGTACGGCGCATCACGCTCTACCTGCTCGGCGGTGTCTCGGAGATCGAGCGCGAGCCGGAGACCCCGGGCAGGGAGTTCATGGTGGCCTTCGCCGGGCCGCTGCTCTCGCTCGGGCTGGCCGCGATCGGATTCGCCGCCTCCTACGTCATCGACCCCGGCACGATCGCCGGCGTCCTGGTCTTCCAGCTCTGGCTCGCCAACCTGATGGTCGGGATCTTCAATCTGCTCCCGGGGCTGCCGCTCGACGGCGGGCGCATGCTGCGGGCGGGCGTCTGGAAGATCACCCGCAAGCCGCTCTCCGGCACGGTCGCGGCGGCCTGGGCTGGCCGGGTGCTGGCCATCGCCCTGGTCGTACTGCCCGTCGGGCTGACGCTGGTGGCCGGGCAGGAACCGGGCCTGATGCTCATCTGGTCGCTGTTGCTCGCCGCCTTCATCTGGTTCGGCGCCACCCAGTCGCTGCGCGGCGCCCGCGTACGGGCCCGGATCCCCGAGGTCAACGCCCGCGCCCTCGCCAGGCGGGCCATCGCGGTGACCGGCGACGTGCCGCTGGCCGAGGCCCTGCGGCGGGCCGCGGAGGCACAGGCGGGGGCGATGGTGGTGGTCGACCACGAGGGTCATCCCACGGGCATCGTCAACGAGGTCGCGGTGGAGTCCACCCCGGAGAGCCGTCGCCCCTGGGTGACGGCGGGTTCGCTCGCGCGCAGCCTGGAGCCGTCGCTGGTGCTGGCTGCGGACCTGGAGGGGGAGCCGCTGATCGACGCCATGCGCGAAGCCCCGGCCGGGGAGTATCTCCTGGTGGAGCGTGGCGGCGAGATCTTCGGCGTGCTCGCGACCTCGGATGTGAACCGCGTGTTCAGCGGGGTTTAAGCGAACCACAGGTGGTTTACAGGCGTCTCACTGGATACTCGCCGATGACAGGGGATGACAGGAGAGGAACGTACCTGTTCGTCCCACTCGTCTTCGGCTCTCACCAGGACTAGGGTTTTGGCCAGCGAATGGGCTGGCCACGTAGCTTAAGGGACGTCAATTGGCACCCCCCCAAACACCGGCGCCTGCCGGTGATCTGACGCCGGATCTTCTCGGCGCCCCCGAATGGACCGATCAGATGGTCGCGGCCGCGGGCATCCCCATGTACGACATCCCCTTCCTCACGGTCGGTGGTGGCATGGGATCCTTCGTGACGCTCGACTACCTCAGGATCTACGGCGTTCCCACCTCGCAGATGCGGGTGGTGTCCAACATCGACCATCCGTGGCAGACCTACGAGTTCCTCACCAGGTGCTCGCAGATCCCCCGGAGTGAGCGGATCCGCTCCGACTCCTCCTCCCGCCCGGACAACCTGTGGGGTTTCCCCTCCTACGCCCTGGAAGAGGCGTGGAAGGAGAAGAATCCGTCATACCTGTGGCAGATCCTCACCGAGCCGCTCCTGAACGACTACTGGACCCCGCGCGCCGGCACCGTCTTCGAGAACCTCGAACGCGAGGCCAAGCGCATCAACTACTGGGACATGCTGGTCAAGGGGCAGGTGCGGATGGTCCGCCGCAGGGCGGGCGGCGGCTACTTCACCGTGGTCACCCCGCCCGACGGCGCGGCGCCGACCAAGCGCATCATCTTCCGGTCGCGCTTCGTGCACATCGCGATCGGCTATCCGGGTCTGAAGTTCCTGCCGGACCTGCAGGAGTTCCGCACCAAGCACGGTGACTACCAGCGCGTCGTCAACGCCTACGAGCCGCACGAGCAGGTCTACGAGTTCCTGAAGACCCGGCCGGGCACCGTGGTCATCCGCGGTGGCGGCATCGTCGCCTCCCGGGTGCTCCAGCGGCTGTTCGACGACCGGGAGCGACACAACCTGCAGACCCAGGTCATTCACATCTTCCGCACGTTCGTCAGCGGCTCCCACGGGCCGCACATCTGGTCGCGCCGCAAGGGCGGGGACGGCTGGGCCTACCAGGGCTTCAACTATCCCAAGTCGGTGTGGGGCGGCCAGCTCAAGGCGCAGATGCGCAAGCTGGAGGGCGCCGACCGGGCGAGGAAGTACAAGGAGATGGGAGGCACCAACACCCCCTTCAGGCGGCGCTGGCAGGAGCAGATGCGGGCGGGCCGCAGCGGCGGCTACTACCACCCCGTGCAGGGCACCGTCGACCGCGTGGAGCAGAGCCACGACGGGCGGCTCGTCAGCTACGTGCGCAGCAGCGACGGCATCGTCCGTGAGCCGGTGTCCGACTACATCATCGACTGCACGGGCCTCGAGGCCGACATCGCCGAGCACCGGATCTTCGCGGACCTGCTGCAGCACGGCGGGGCGTTCCGCAACCCGGTGGGCAGGCTGGAGGTGGAGCGACACTTCGAGGTGAAGGGGACGGCCAACGGTGACGGTGCCCTCTACGCCTCGGGGTCGGCCACGCTCGGCGGCTACTTCCCCGGCGTCGACACCTTCCTCGGCCTGCAGATCGCGGCACAGGAGATAGCGGACGACCTGGCGAAGCGTGGATTCGTCAAGAAGATGGGACCGCTACGGTCGACCTCGCAGTGGTTCAAATGGGCCCGCAACTCGCCGGTGTAAGGAGTAGTTCTCGTGGTTCCGACACTGCTGGGCCGTATTCAGACGCGCCTTCTCATGCTCGCCACCGTCGGCGTGTTCATCACCCTGCTGATCGTTCCCCTGCTCCCCGGTTCGGGGCCGCTCTCCGGCCGCTACGTCAACGGCCTCCTGGTCATCGCGGCGGTGGCCGTGCTGGGGGTCGTCTGGGAGCTGATATACCACTTCCTGATGCAGTTCAGATGGGAGAAGGACTGGCCGACTCTCTTCGGCCTGCTGACGCTCGTGCCCGAAGGTCTTGTGCTGTAC
Source organism: Streptosporangium sp. NPDC050284 (assembly GCF_044459525.1). Lineage (NCBI taxonomy): Bacteria > Bacillati > Actinomycetota > Actinomycetes > Streptosporangiales > Streptosporangiaceae > Streptosporangium > Streptosporangium sp. NPDC050284. Next base: position 321,228 of record NZ_JBITIZ010000004.1, on the reverse strand, counting down.
TTTTTGCTACGGTCCGGTGCAGTTGATTTCATCGATCCGGTCCCACCGGCCGCCTTCTGGACGCATTTCACCGTCGTCTGGGTATGCATCTGGTTGGTGACGAACGGTCCCATGAGGGTGCCGTTCATCCGATGGCGTTTCCGGGGAGGGAGAGTTCTGTGACCGACCAGGGCTTCGGAGTGGTGCGTCCGCTTCCGGGCAACGGGCTGGTGGCCCACGAGGGTGGCCTGCTGCTGGTGTGCGACGCGGCCGAGGCCGTCGTTGAGGATCTGCTGGGAGCGCTGCGGGAGACCGCGGCCTCCGGCGGCGACGGCAGGGCGCTGGCCCGCCGCGTCGCCCAGATCCTCGCCGCCATGATGGGTGAGCCGGTGGCGTGCGCCGTCGCCGGCCCCGTCGGCGGGGGAGTGGCCGTCCTGGTCAGCGGCCCCGCGTTCGCGTCGGTGACCGGCGCGAACGGTGAGATCCAGCTCGCGGGGCGCGACGCGCTCACCTGGTCCGACCGGCTGGTCCCCGGCCCGGTGACCCGGGTGGAGCTGCGCCTGCCCGATGCGGAGGCCGCGCACCCGCTCTCCCGGCTGGACGCCGGGGTGATCGTCGCGGGTGGGGTCTCGTGCGACCCGACCGAGCCGGGCGCCGCCCCGCGTGCCGTGCCACGGGCGGAGTCCGCCGCCCCCCAGGGACAGTATGCCCAGCAGGCACAGCACGCCGCCCCCCGGATGGAGCCCGCGGCCCCCGAGTCCATCCCGATGTCCGCGCCGCCCGAGCGGTCGGCACCCCCCGCGTGGTCGGCACCTCCGGAGCCTCCGCCCTATCCCATGGGCCCGGCCGATCCCTATCCGCCGGCCGCCCCGCCCGCGGAGCCGCGGCGCGAGCCGCAGCCGCAGGGATGGCACTCCGAGCCGATGCCGCAGGGCCCGCTCTCCTCTCCGGGCCACCCGGGGGTGCAGTCCGGCGGTCCCTCCAGCGGGCCCGCTCCGGCGGTCGTCCACCACGAGGACATCGACACCGCCATGGCGAGCGGGATCGGCGGCGACCCCATCGACGTGCGCGACCAGCCGTTCGAGTACGAGTTGCTGACGCCCGGGGGAGCGCAGCCGGGAAACGAACCCTCCGCCGCTCCCGCGCCCGGCCCGGCGGCCGAGCCCGAGGCGCGGCCGCTGGTCTACGGGGTCGACTGCAAGAACGACCATTTCAACGACCCTCGCGTCCCCTACTGCGCGGTCTGTGGCATCGCGCTGGTCCAGCGCACCCTCGTCCCCTACAAAGGGCCGCGCCCGCCGCTGGGGGTGCTGCTCCTGGACGACGGTCTGACGCTGCGGCTCGACACCGACTATCTGGTGGGCCGTGACCCCGAGCGGGCTCCCGAGGTGGCGGACGGCTCGGTGCGCGCGGCCAAGGTCACCAGCCCCGACGGCTCGGTCTCCCGCCGTCACCTGCGGGTGGCGCTGGACGGCTGGGACGTCAACCTGGTCGATCTGGGGTCGGTCAACGGCACCCAGATCCAGCCGCCCGGTGACCCCAACTTCTACGACATCCCGCCGAACGAGCCGGTCGCGATCCTGCCCGGCACCACCGTGCGGATCGGCGTCTCACGCACCATGCGCTACGAGTCGCACCGCAACCGCTGAGGAACGCCTCTCGCCTTTTTTCGGCGGCACGGCCGTGGGCCGTGCCGCCGATACGCGTTCAGGGGGATGCGGGCAGCAGCAGGTGGCCAGGAGGTGCGACAGGCGGTCCGAACCGGGGGCAGAGTCGGCGGGGAGGCGTCAGGGCTGCGGGATCGGGGCGCGCAGGGCGGAGACCGCCTCGGCCCAGTCGACGGGGTCGGGGTCCTGCTCGGCGCGGACCAGTAGATGGACGTCTTCGGGGACGTTCGCCGTGTCGGCGGCGACGACCAGCGCGCCCTCGGGGACCGGGCCCGAGGTGGCCTCCACTCCGAGCTTGGCCAGCCGCTTGGCCAGCGCCGAGGCCCGGTTCCCTCCGATGACGACGAGGGGACGTCCCCACAGCGTCGCGAGGTCGAGCGCCACGTGGGCGGCGGCGTCGCCGCCCGGGCCGTAGTGCACCGCCACCGGTTCGGAACCGGGCCCGGCCTGCTCGAACGCGGACGGCGGCACCGGCACGGCCACGGTCACCACGCGGCAGGTGGCGCCGTCGCGCATACCGGCGTAGCCGGGGACGTCGGCGGGCAGCACCAGCAGGTCAGGACGGGCACCGGAGGCCAGCCCCGGCAGTTCGCCCGCCACGTCCGCGCTGAACCGGCTCACCACCCTGCTGTCCGAGCCGTGCTCGCGAACCGTGGCGGCCAGTGTCTCCAGCTCGTGAAGGATCTCGGTCAGCTCCGCCAGCTCCGAGGAGAGGCCGATGCCGACCTCCAGGCGCCCCGAGGGGTAGGGGCGCAGGTGGCCCAGGACCACCTCGGAAGGGGTCGACGGGGACGTCGAGAGGGCCAGGGCGGTGGCCAGGCCGACGAGCGGGGCCTGCTCGGCGGGAGGGTCGGGCACGACCACCAGCACCCGGTGGGCGGCGGTCACCCCCAGGGCGGCGCGCTCGGCGTCGGCGATGTCGCGAGCCACCCGCCTGTCGGGGTAGAGCCTGCGCACCAGCGGGCCGGTCATCGCGGTCGTGACGAGGGCCATGACCACCATCAGCGAATACAGCTCGTCGTCGAGCACGCCCTTCTGCAGGCCGACGGTGAGGATGACGATCTCGGTGAGTCCTCGCGTGTTGAGCAGGGCCGCGAGCGTCCAGGACTGCCGTCCGGGCAGCCGCTGCGTCCGGGCGGCGGCGTAGGAGCCGAGCAGCTTGCCGCCGATCGCGACGGCCAGGATCGCGGCGAGCGTGCCGAGGCTGGACAGGTCGAGCTCGCGCAGGTTGACGTTGAGACCCGCCACCACGAAGAACATCGGCAACAGCAGCAGCACGGCGAGCTGCTCCAGCCGCTCCAGGATCTCGTGGTTGAGCCGCTCGGCTCCCTCGCGGGGCATCACCGCGCCGAACACGAACGCCCCGAAGATGAAGTGGACGTGCATCCACTCGGTGGCCCAGGCCGACCCGATCAGGCCGATGAGCACCAGCGAAAGCAGCCCTGGCGTGAGCCGCCCGGCCTTCTCGTACGCGGGCACCAGACGGGCCAGCAGGGGCTTGACCACCAGGAACATCACCAGCGCGTACGGCAGGGCGAGCAGGACCTTCCACTGCCCTTCGGCCTCTCCCGCCCCGGCGATGCCCACGACCACCGCCAGAACGGTCCAGGCGAGCACGTCGATGACGGCCGCGGAGGCGAGGGCGAGGCCGCCGAGCGTGATGCGCTGCATTCCCCGGTCGGTGAGGATCCTGGCCAGCACGGGGAACGCGGTGGCGGCCATCGCCGCCCCCATGAACAGCACGAACGGCAGCGTCCTGTCGCGGCCCACGTGCTCGCCCGCGATGCTGAGCGCGAGCACGCACCCCAGGACGAAGGGCACCACGGTCGAGCCGAGCGCCACGGTCACCGCGATCCGGCCCTTGCCCCTGACCAGCTTCTGGTCCAGCTCCAGGCCGACGACGAACATGAACAGCACGAGGCCGACGTTGGCCAGCGCCTGCAGCGGGGGCCGCATCTCGGGCCCGAACAGCTGGTCACCGATGAGGGGGCCCAGCAGCGTGGGGCCCAGCAGGATGCCCGCCACGATCTCGCCGATGACCGGGGGCTGGCCGAGCCTTTTGGCCAGTGCTCCGAACAGCCGGGCCGCCGCGAGGACGATGACGAGGTCGAGCAGGAGCAGATCCATGTGCAGCACTTGCGAGCACGCTTTCCGTATGCAAAGAAAAGCCCCGAGAATGTCGAAGGCGACGTTACCGTGTGGGGGATGTCGCCGCGAACGTCGCGTGGGTATGGAGGGAGACCGTTGGTGGAAGGCATCGCCGATTACGAGTTCGTCCGGTCACTGGGGGCGGGCAACCACGGCGAGTTCTACTTGGCGAAGAGGCCGGAACGGTTGCCCGTCGAGGCGGACCTGGTCGCGGTGAAGGTGGTGGGCGGCACCGGGAACGACGCGTTCCGCCGCGCCACGAGGGAGTTGAAGGCGTTCGCCGCGGTGCGTTCCCCTTACCTGGTGCGGCTCTACGACGCGGGCCAGCAGGGCGGGGTGTTCTACTACTCGATGGAATACCTGCCGGGTGGCTCGCTGGCGCGTCCCGCGGAGCGTCCCTCGCGTGAGCGGGTGCTGCGCGCGGTCGCCTGCGTGTCCCACGCGGCGCAGGCGCTGCACGAGGAGGGCATCGTTCACCGTGACATCCGTCCCGGCAATGTGCTGCTCACCGAGGACGGCGGCAAGCTCTCCGACCTCGGCCTGTCGCAGGTGCTGATGCCGGGGGCGACGGTGACCGGGATGGGGGACATCGGCTCGGTGGAGTTCACCGACCCCACGCTGCTGCAGGGGGAGACCCCGACCCCCGGGGGCGATGTGTGGTCGCTGGGCGCGACGCTGCACTGGGCGGTGAGCGGCAACGGTCTCTACGGGGAGCTGCCCACCCACGACCCGCTGCTGACCTTGCGCAAGGTGTACAGCACGACGCCGTCGATCCACCCGAGCCTGGAACCGGAGCTGTCGGACCTGGTCCAGGCATGCCTTGGCGACGCGGCCAAGCGGCCCACCGCCAGGGGAGTGGCCGACCGGCTCTACGCCCTGCTGGCCTGAGAGTCCCGCGGCTCCGGGGAGGTCCCCGCCGGTCCGGGACGCTCCGCGGGTGCCGGCCCTGAGAGCTCAGGGCCGGCCGGTGTCCGGCCGCCCGGTGCGTTCTCCGGGGAGCGCGGGGGCCCTCGTCCCGGGACAGGCAGGGCCGTCCGGCCGTGCGGGCCTACGCGCCGGTGGGACGGAGGCGGTCCAGCTCGGCGTCGAGCATCCGTTCCAGGCGCGCGGCGTCGAGCCTGTCGGGATAGAGCAGGTGGTGCGCGCTCAGTCCGTCGACGAGGGCGAGCAGCCGCTCGGTGACGTCGTCGAGGTCGTCGGCGGTGGTGATCTCTCCGTCGGCGGCCGCCGCGCCGAGCAGGCTGCGTACCAGGTAGCGCAGCTCCTCGGCCTCGGCGCGCTGCGCCTCCAGCATCGCCGGGCTGGTCATGCTGCGGCTCCAGAAGCCGATCTCCAGCCCGCTCTCGCGGGCGCGCTCGTCGTCCAGCGGGAGGTTGTCGAGGAGGAGTTCGCGCAGCGCGGCCAGGCCGGTGAGACCGGCCAGCTTGCCGCGCAGGCGCTCCACGATGCGCCGGTGCGAGGAGCGCAGCGCCGACAGCATGATGTCGTCCTTGTCGGCGAAGTAGTGGGTCAGCACGCCGTTGGAGTAACCGGCCTCCCTGGCGATGGCCCGGGTCGTGGCGGCCTCGATGCCCTCGCGCAGGATGACGCGGCGCGCGGCCTCCACGACCTCCTCGCGGCGCTCGCCGTGGTTGACGATCTTCGGCACCTCGCTCCTCCCTGAACGGATTCGTTGACATTTTAGTCGGTCGCCCGTCTATTATCCGCTGAAGACATGAGGAGGACTCGATATGACCGTCGTCACCCTCGGTGCGCACATCGTGGACGTGCTCGCCAGACCGGTGGAGTCGATCCCCGCCGGCCAGGACACCCACCTGCTGGAGCAGATCCGTGTCACCGCCGCGGGCGCCGCCGCCGCGACCGCCGTCGACCTGGCCGCGCTCGGCGTCCCGGTGGCCTCGGTGGGGGCGATCGGGGACGACGAGCTCGGCGACCTGCTCGTCATGATGATGGGGCGGCGCGGGGTCGACGTGACCGGGATCGTCCGCAGGCGGGGGGAGCAGACCGCCGCCTCGATCCTGCCGATCCGTCCTGACGGCGGGCGCCCGTCCTTCCATGTTCCCGGCGCGAACCTGGGTCTGTCCACCGCCGACGTCGCCCGTGAGACCGTCCTCGGCGCGCGGGTCGTGCACCTGGGCGGCATGGACGTCACCTGGGGCCTGTACGACCCCGCGTTCTTCGCGCTGCTGGACGAGGCGCGAGCGGCGGGCACCATCGTCACCATGGACCTGCTGTCCAACATGCCGGATCTCATGCAGGGGGTCCGCGACTTCCTTCCACACGTCGACTACCTCCTGCCCAACGAGGAGCAGGCACTGCTGATGAGCGGCGCCGGTGAGGCGGGGGATGTGGAGGAGGCCGCGAACGCACTGCTGGCGCAGGGGGCCTCGGCCGTCCTGGTCACGCTCGGCGCGGACGGGAGCCTGATCGCCGACGCGAAGGGCGTCACCCGCGTTCCCGCCCTCGACGTCCCCGTGGTCGACACCACCGGCTGCGGCGACGCCTACTGCGCCGGGTTCGTCGCGGGTCTGGTCGACGGCCGTGACGTGGCCGGTGCCGCGCGGCTCGGCACCGCGCTGGCCGCCCGCGTCGCCGGGGGCCTGGGCTCGGACGCGGGTCTGGACGGTGCGAGGGAGCTACGGGACGAGAAGTGACCTCGCCGTTCACGGCCCCCGGCCCCGCGACCGTACGGGCGGCGGGGAGCGGCCGAACCCATCCAGGCATGACCAGAGACGAAAGGACGGCGCATGTCCATCGACGCCAAACTCAGGGAGCGGGCCGCCAAGGTCGTCCCCGGCGGCATGTACGGCCATCTCAACGCGGCCCTGCACGGTCCCGCCTACCCGCAGTTCTTCGTCGGGGGAGAGGGATGCCGCCAACGTGACGCCGACGGACGTGAGTACGTCGATCTCATGTGCTCGTGGGGACCCGTCGTGCTCGGTCACCGCCATCCCGCCGTCGAGGGCGCCGTCGCCGCACAGCTCGCCGCGGGCGACTGCCTCAACGGTCCCGGCCCCGTCTACGTGGAGCTCGCCGAGCTGCTGGTGGAGACCGTCCCGCAGGCCGACTGGGTGATGTTCTCCAAGAACGGCACCGACGCCACCACCCAGGCACTGATGGTCGCCCGCGCCGCCACCGGCAGGACCAAGGTCCTCATGGCGCACGGCGCCTATCACGGGGCCGACCCGTGGTGCACGCCCAGCCCGGCGGGGACCACTCCCAACGAGCGTGCCGACCTGGTCGAGTTCACCTACAACGACCTCGCCAGTGTCGAGGCCGCCGCGGCCCAGGCGGAGGGCGACGTCGCCGCGATCATCGTGACGCCGTTCAAGCACGACTCGTTCGAGGACCAGGAACTCGTCGCCGCGGAGTTCGCCCGGGGGGTGCGGGCCCTGGCAGACCGGATCGGCGCCGCTTTGGTGATCGACGACGTGCGCGGGGGCTGGCGGATCGACCTGGGTGGTTCCTGGGAGCCCCTGGGCGTGCGCCCCGATCTGTACGCCTTCAGCAAGGCCATGGCCAACGGCCACCCGATCGCCGCGGTCACCGGTGTGGACTCCCTGCGCGGGCCCGCCCAGACGCTCTACTCCACCGGCTCCTTCTGGTTCAACGCCGCCCCGATGGCCGCGGCCAAGGCCACGATCGAGACGTTGCGCGCCATCGACGGCATCGCCCTGATGGAGCGCGCGGGCACCCGCCTGCGCGAGGGCCTGGCCGCCCAGGCGGCCTCCCACGGCTTCACGGTCAACCAGACGGGGCCGGTGCAGATCCCGTGGCTCTCCTTCGAGGGCGACGCGACGCTGGACAAGGGCATGTTCTGGGCCGCGGCCTGCCTGGAGGAGGGGGTTTACCTGCACCCGTGGCACAACTGGTTCCTGTCTGCGGCCCACACCGACGCCGACATCGATCGGGCACTCCAGGGCACCGACGCCGCCTACGCCAAGCTCAGGGCCCGCTTCGGCGCCGACTGAGACCCGGCCGGGGCCTTTCTGGGGCGGCCGGACGTTTCGGATCGCCCGCGACTTCCGTGACGGTGTACGGCCGGCGCCGGGAGTCGCGGGCGTGGCGATCCAGCGCGGCGGACGATCACCGCGGGTCGATCGGGGCCGGCGCCGGGCGTCGTCCGGGCTAGTGCCGGGCGTCGTCTCGCAGGCGAGACCACTGCAGGTCGTCCAGGCGTGTGCCGTCCGGGCCAGGCAGCATCCCGCGCAGCAGCGCCTCGCGGGTGAAGCCCGCGCGCTCCAGCACGCGGTGCGAGGCGACGTTGCCGGGAGAGGTGCCCGCGATGATCCTGGCCAGGGGGGTGTGCTCGAAGACCCAGCCGACCAGCAGGTTCACCGCCCTGGTGGCGAAGCCCCTGCCGCGAAACTCCGGTCGCAGGCTGTAGCCCGTCATCGCCTGTCCCAGCGGGGGGATCACCCCGGTGAGCTGGATGTCCCCGGCGAACGCGCCCGTCGCGGCGTCCAGGATCGCGACCTCGGCGCCTCTGCCCGCCAGCCAGTCCGCGCCCGCGGTACGGCAGCGCTCCTCGACCTTCTCGAATGTGGAGGGTTCGGAAGGGACGCTGTACCTCACGACGTCGGGCAGGTTCCGCAGCGCCAGGTAGTCGGCGGTGTCGGAGACGGTGAGCCGCCTGAGCCGTACGACCCCGTCGGTGAGCGAGCCGCCGGGAAACTCCGGCAGCAGGGGCGGCACGCGCTCGCCGGAGTCGCCGCGCAGACGTGCGAAGCTCACCAAATCGTGCCGGGTGCCGTCACGCTGCTCCTCGGCCCCGCGCCGCACGCCCTCGTGGTGGAACCCCGCGGCGAGGGCGACCCGCTGGCTGGCCAGATTCTCCACGTTGGCGAGCAACTCGACGCGCTCGACCCCGTGGCGGAACCCCCACGCGGTCAGCGCGGCGGTGGCGGCCGTGGCCACCCCGCGGCCCCGCGCCCACGGAGCGACCAGGTAGCCGATCTCGATGCCCCCGCGAGGACGGGCCATGAGGCCGATGTTGCCCAGCCACTCACCCGTCGCCGCGTCCGCGATCGCGAACGGGGCACCTCCTGTCTGCCACTCCTGGCGGCACCGTTCCATGTACTCAAGGGCGTCGTCCCGGGTGTACGGCACGGGGACGAGAGGGAGGAAGCGGACGATCTCCGGGTCGGCGCAGGCCCGGGTGATCGCCTCGGCGTCGGCCGGGGCGAGCGGTCTCAGGACGACAGGGCCGGCCGGAATCACATCATGGGAAAACACGCCATAACAGCTACCAGGTGCCCTCTTATGAGGGCGAATCAATTTGCGGATGACCTCCGCCCTCTCCGCCCTGTCCCCTCCCTCCTCGTCCCTTCTCTGATCTCTCTCGCTTCGCCCTCCCGGCGCTCCGAGGTTCGCGCCCGTCCTGCCCGCGTGGCCGTGTTCCGGACCGTCCGAGGACACCGTCGCGCGCCGATAACCTTGCGGTCATGGGTTTTCGCAGGCATGGGCCGTTTCAGGCCGGGGATCAGGTTCAGCTCACCGACCCCAAGAACAAGCGTCACACGGTGACGCTGAAGGAAGACGGCGTGTTCCACACGCACAAGGGCGGGATCCCGCACAGTGAGCTGATCGGCCGGCCCGAGGGCTCGGTGGTGCGTTCGTCCGGCGGCACCCAGTATCTGGCGTTCAGACATCTCCTGCAGGACTACACACTGTCCATGCCGCGAGGCGCGGCGGTGATCTATCCCAAGGACTCGGCCCAGATCGTGGCCATGGCCGACATCTTCCCCGGGGCCCGGGTGGTGGAGGCGGGTGTCGGTTCCGGCGCGCTCACCTGCTTCCTGCTGCGCGCCATCGGTTCCGAGGGCACCCTCACCTCGTACGAGCGGCGCCAGGACTTCGCCGAGATCGCCACCAAGAACGTGGAGAAGTTCTACGGCGGCCCGATGAAGCAGTGGCGCCTGGTGGTCGGCGACTTCGTCGAGGCTCTGGACGAGAGCGACGTCGACCGGATCATCCTGGACATGCTCGCCCCGTGGGAATGTGTGGACGCCGCGGCCCGGGCACTCACGCCCGGTGGCGTGATCTGCTGTTATGTCGCGACCACGACCCAGCTCTCGCGTACGGTCGAAACTCTGCGGGAGCACGGGAGTTTCACCGAGCCCCATGCGTGGGAGACCCTGGTTCGTGACTGGCATGTCGAGGGACTGGCCGTGCGGCCCGACCACAGGATGGTCGGCCACACCGGGTTTCTGGTCACGGCCCGTCGCATGGCCGACGGGGTGACGCCACCACCTCGACGTAGACGTCCGGCGAAGGGGGCACATGGCGAGGAGTCCGCGACTTCCACGTCTTCCGCCACATGATGACGATTCGGCCACGACGGTCCGTCGGAGCGTGACATGGGAGCAGACCTTCGTGTTCTTATACTTCTAGGACTAAAACCCCCAAAAGGGATTAATCATCACGCACTTAATGTAGTCATATGAACACCGCTCAGCCAGGTAAGGGACAGCCCTTAGATGGGTAGGGTTTTGAGTAGTCGGTCTCGACTGGGAAGGAGGTGACGCCGTGGCAGCTCGCGACGACGCTGAAGCTCGTGCCGCGCAGCGCGAACGGGAGGTCGCCGACCTCACAACACAGGTCTCCTTCCTGCAGGAGGAGATCACCGCGTTGCGTCGGAAGCTGACGGAGTCTCCCCGGCAGGCCAGGATTCTCGAAGAGCGTCTCCATGACGTGCAGGCGAACCTCGCGGCCGTAACCGGCCAGAACGAGCGTCTGGTGGCCACCCTCAAGGAGGCCAGAGACCAGATCGTCGCCTTGAAGGAGGAGGTAGACCGGCTGGCACAACCGCCGTCCGGGTTCGGTGTGTTCCTCGAAGCCAGAGAAGACGGCACGGTGGAGGTCTTCACCGGTGGCCGCAAACTCAGGGTGAACGTGAGCCCCGCGGTGGAGGTCGAGTCGCTGAAGCGTGGCCAGGAGGTCATGCTCAACGAGGCGCTCAACGTCGTAGAGGCCCTCGGCTTCGAGGACCTCGGTGAGATCGTGATGCTCAAGGAGCTCCTTGAGGACGGCCGGCGCGCGCTGGTGATCTCACACGCCGACGAGGAGCGGGTGGTGAAGCTCGCCGAGTCGCTGCTGGACCAGCCGATCCGGGCGGGTGACTCCCTGCTGCTCGAACCGCGCTCGGGCTACGTCTACGAGCGCATCCCCAAGTCCGAGGTCGAGGAGCTCGTCCTGGAGGAGGTGCCCGACATCTCCTACGAGGAGATCGGCGGGCTCATGCGGCAGATCGAGCAGATCCGGGACGCCATCGAGCTCCCGTACCTGCACGCCGACCTCTTCCGCGAGCACAAGCTCCGCCCGCCCAAGGGTGTCCTGCTCTACGGGCCGCCCGGCTGCGGTAAGACCCTCATCGCGAAGGCCGTCGCCAACTCCCTGGCCAAGCAGGTCGCGGAGAAGACCGGCCAGTCCGGCAAGAGCTTCTTCCTCAACATCAAGGGTCCCGAGCTTCTCAACAAGTACGTCGGCGAGACCGAGCGGCACATCCGCCTGGTCTTCCAGCGGGCTCGCGAGAAGGCCTCCGAGGGGACCCCGGTGATCGTGTTCTTCGACGAGATGGACTCGATCTTCCGGACCCGAGGCTCGGGCGTCTCCTCCGACGTCGAGAACACCATCGTTCCCCAGCTCCTGTCGGAGATCGACGGCGTCGAGGGGCTGGAGAACGTCATCGTGATCGGCGCCTCCAACCGTGAGGACATGATCGACCCGGCGATCCTGCGGCCGGGCCGCCTGGACGTCAAGATCAAGATCGAGCGGCCGGACGCCGAGGCGGCCAAGGACATCTTCTCCAAGTACCTCATCCCTGAGCTCCCGCTCCACGCCGAGGATCTCTCCGAACACGGCTCCAACCGCCAGGAGACGATCTCCGGCATGATCCAGCGGGTCGTCGAGCGGATGTACACCGAGAGCGAGGAGAACCGCTTCCTTGAGGTGACCTACGCCAACGGCGACAAGGAGGTCCTGTACTTCAAGGACTTCAACTCCGGCGCGATGATCCAGAACATCGTCGACCGGGGCAAGAAGATGGCGATCAAGCAGTTCCTGGAGACCGGCCAGAAGGGCCTGCGGATCCAGCATCTGCTGGCGGCCTGCGTGGACGAGTTCTCCGAGAACGAGGACCTGCCCAACACCACCAACCCCGACGACTGGGCCCGCATCTCCGGCAAGAAGGGCGAGCGGATCGTCTACATCCGCACCCTCGTGACGGGCAAGCAGGGCACAGAGGCCGGACGCTCCATCGACACGGTGGCCAACACCGGTCAATACCTGTAACCACGTGTGACCGGCGGCGCGGTTCCCCTCGGGGGCCGCGCCGTCGGCGTCGTCATGCCTGCCGCAACACATTCGACGGCCTGTGGGTTTTGTCCTGTTTAAACCTTTTTGTCCTCGTGTATTCGGCTCTCCTTTCACACCCGCCCCGGAAATGGCCGGAAATAGACAGCCGTCACGGGGAACCCGAATGATCGAGACGCCGTCCAAGTGGCGTGCGTGAACATTCCGGCCCGGCCGCCCGGTGAACGGCACGGGGTCTCGCGAGGCGCTTCGGGGAAGTGGCCGCCTCGCCGAACTCGACCTCCTGCGCTTCTTCGCTGCCATCGCGGTGCTCGCCTTCCACTACTTCATCGCCTTCGCCTCGGTGTGGGGCGACCGCCCGGCCGAACTGTTCCCGGCGATCTCCACCGTCTCCGGGCTCGGCATCCTCGGCGTCGAGCTGTTCTTCATGATCAGCGGGTTCGTGATCCTGATGAGCATCTGGGGGCGGAGCCTGGGGGCGTTCGCCCTCTCCCGGCTGGTGCGGCTCTACCCCGCCTACTGGGTCAGCGTGGCCGTCACCGCCGCGGTGTACGGGCTGACCGCCGCCACGGCCCTGGATCCCAAGCTCAGCCTCGGCGAGTACGGGATCAACCTCACGATGCTCCAGCGGGCCCTCGGCGTCTACGACGCCAACGGCGTCTACTGGTCGCTCTGGGTGGAACTCCGCTTCTACGTACTGATCTCGATCCTGGTGATCGTCGGGGTGACGCTCAACCGCTGCCTGGTCTTCATGGGCGTCTGGCTGCTGGCGGCCGGGTTCTTCGCCGGAAGCGACGAGGCGTGGGTCGAGCTCGTGGTCATGCCCAAGTACGCGGCGTACTTCGTCGGCGGCATGGCGTTCTTCCTGATGACGAGGTTCGGTCCCAGGCTCGTCCTGTGGTGCCTGGCCGGGATCAGCGGCGGCCTGGCCGTGAGCGCGGCGATCGACCGGGTGGCCGGGCGCGTCGAGAAGGTCGGCTACGCCGCGATGCCCGTGCCCGAGTGGGCCGTGGTCGCCACGGTGGTCGGTTTCTACGTGCTCATGGCCATGGTGGCGCTGGGATGGCTGGGATGGCTGCGCTGGCGCGGCCTGGTCGTCCTGGGTGCGCTCACCTACCCGCTCTACCTGTTCCACACCCCGGCCGCGGTCCTGATCGTCCCCGCCCTGCGGGACGTGCTGCCGCCCCCGCTGACCGCCCTGGTCACGGTGCTGGCCGCGACGGCGTTCTCCTATCTGGTGTACCGGGTGGCCGAGCGTCCGCTTCAGGAGTTCGTCAAATCCATGAGGCGGAGAGGGGCCGCATCCCCGTCCCCGTCACAGCTCCCCGCGCTCTCCTCGATCCCCCTCGCAACGGGCGAAAAGGCTTCGGTGCCATAACTGTCCGACCACCGGGCATAGTGAAGGGTCTAGGGTCGGGAATAGATACCACGGAGAGAAACAGTCCCTGACGAACAGAGGGTGCGCATGACGGTACGGCGGGTGATGGGCATCGAGACCGAATACGGCATCTCCGTGCCCGGACAGCCGGGGGCCAACGCGATGGTGACCTCCTCTCAGGTCGTGAACGCCTATCTGGCGGCCTCGGCCGCCAGGGCACGGCGCGCGCGATGGGACTTCGAGGAGGAGAACCCGTTGCGGGACGCACGGGGGTTCGACCTCGCGCGGGAGGTGGCGGACCAGAGCCAGCTGACCGACGAGGACCTCGGCCTGGCGAACGTGATTCTCACCAATGGGGCCCGGTTGTACGTGGACCATGCCCATCCCGAATACTCCACACCCGAGTGCACCAATCCTCGGGCGGCGGTGATCTGGGACAAGGCGGGTGAACGGGTGATGCACGACGCGGCGGTCCGCGCCTCGGCGATGCCGGCCAACGCCCCGATCCAGCTCTACAAGAACAACACCGACAACAAGGGCGCCTCCTACGGCTGCCATGAGAACTACCTCATGCGCAGGGCCACCTCGTTCGCCGACATCGTCAGGCACCTGACGCCGTTCTTCGTCTCCCGGCAGGTCGTCACCGGCGCGGGCAAGGTCGGCATCGGCCAGGACTCCCGGGGCGAGGGCTTCCAGATCAGCCAGCGGGCCGACTTCTTCGAGGTCGAGGTGGGGCTGGAGACGACGCTCAAGCGGCCGATCATCAACACCCGGGACGAGCCCCACGCCGACCCGGAGAAATACCGTCGCCTGCACGTCATCATCGGCGACGCCAACATGTCGGAGATCTCGACCTACCTGAAGCTGGGGTCCACCGCGCTCGTCCTGGCGATGATCGAGGACGGCTACTTCACCCGCGACCTCGCCGTGGACAACCCCGTCCAGGCCCTGCGCGCGGTCTCACACGACCCCACGCTCAAGTACGAGATCTCCATGCGCGACGGTCGCAAACTGACGGCCGTGCAGCTCCAGATGGAATACCTGGAGCTCGCGCGCAAGTATGCCGAGGAGCGCAGCGCCAACGGCCTGGACGAGCCCACCAAGGACATCCTGGAGCGCTGGGAGTCGGTCCTCACCCGCCTGGCGGAGGATCCGATGCAGCTGTCCGGCGAACTCGACTGGGTGGCCAAGCTGGAGCTTCTGGAGGGATACCGGACCCGTGACGGCCTTCCCTGGTCGCACCCGCGTCTGCAGCTCGTCGATCTCCAGTACTCCGACATCCGTCCCGACCGGGGGCTCTACAACCGGCTGGTCGCCCGGGGCCGCATGCAGCGCCTGGTCACCGAGGAGGAGGTCCAGAGGGCCATCGAGGTGCCGCCCAACGACACCCGGGCCTACTTCCGAGGCCGCTGCCTGAGCCAGTACAGCGAGTCGGTGGCCGCGGCCTCCTGGGACTCGGTCATCTTCGACATCCCCGGCCGTGAGTCGCTGCAGCGCGTCCCCACCCTTGAGCCGCTCCGCGGCACCAAGGCCCACGTGGGCGAGCTGTTCGACCGTTGCCGTACCGCCGCGGAGCTGGTGACGGCGCTCACCGGCGAGCAGTGACGTCCTGAGAGGGGGGGGGGGGGGCGGGCGGGCCCCCCCCCCCCCCCACCCCACCCCCCCCCCCCCCCAAAACCCCCCCCCCCGGGGAGGGGGGGGGGGGCCAGAGGGGAAGTGACGCGGGCGGTGTGGGGGGGGGGGGGGCGGGGCGGGGGCGGGGGGGGGGGTGGGGGGGGGGGGGGGGGGGGGGGCGGCGCGGGGGGGGGGTGGGGGGGGGGGGGGGGGGGGGGGGGGCCCCCCCCCCCCCCCCCCCCCCCCCTCTTCGTGCCCACCGAATCCTGTTAAACCGGACACCTGGATTGACGGGGGACGGGAAATCGGGATAAGTTCCGGGTGCTTTGTGGCGGTGCGAGGGAAATCCGGTGAAATTCCGGTGCGGTCGCGCCACTGTAATCCGGCCCGCGAGGGCCGGGAGCCAGGTCACACTCGGCCGCCACCGACCTACGAAAAGGGACGCGTCAATCCCGGAGGAGGTGGCCGTGAGCCAGATCTCGGCACCGCACACCCAGCCCATCCCATGGCACTCGCTCACCCGCTGGCTGCTCGCCGTACCGGTGCTGCTGCTTCTCGCCTATCTGGTCACCTTCGACCAGGGGGCGATCTCCCAGGCGGGAAACTACCTGCACGAACTCATGCACGACGGGCGTCACCTGCTCGGCGTACCGTGCCACTGAGCCACAGGTGATCTCCAAACTCATCGTCCGGGGCCTCGTCGCCGGACTGCTCGCAGGGCTGCTCGCGGCCGTCTTCGCCTACACCGTCGGCGAACCACGCATCGACCAGGCCATCGCGCTCGAGGAGGCGGCCGCGGCCGCCTCCGGGGCCGAACCACACGACGACACCGGGACCGCCGCCCACTCCCACGACGAGGAGGAGGCCCTCGTCAGCAGGGACGGGCAGCGTTTCGGGCTCTTCCTCGCCCTCGGCCTGTACGGCCTGGCGGTCGGAGGGCTGTTCTCCCTCGTCTACGCGGCCGTACGCGGCCGGGCGGGACCTCGCTCGGAACCGGTGCTCGCGGTCACGCTCGCCGCCGCCGCGTTCACCTCCGTCGTCCTCATCCCTTTCATGAAATATCCCGCCAACCCACCGGCAGTCGGTGACCCGGAGACCATCGACCAGCGCACCGTGCTCTATCTGGTCGCCGTGGTGATCGGGATCCTCGCCGTCGCCGCCGGCACCGCCGCCTACCGCTACGCCTCGCGGAGCGAACCGTGGGTGCGCTGGCTGTCGGCGGGCGCCGCCTTCCTGGTCCCCGTCGTCGCGGCCTGGATCCTCCTGCCGGAGATCTCGGAGGTGCCCCAGGGCTTCCCCGCCGATCTCCTGTGGGACTTCCGGATCGCCTCGATAGGGACCCAGGCGGTCTTCTGGGCCGGTGTCGGCGCGCTGTTCGCCTTCGCCGCCCGCAGGCGCGGCCCGGTGTGACGACCCCCTCGGGGGTCACCCGCCTGCTCCTGGTCTGCCACGCCTCCACCTCGGCGACGGCGCGGGCCGCGTTCCCCGTCGACGAACCACTCGACGAACGCGGCCTGCGCCGGGCCGAGAGGATGGCGCGGTACTTCGGCGGGGCAGACCCCGGTCCCGCGGCCTGCCCGGCCGAGCTGCGCTGCGTCCAGACGGCGGCGGCGCTCGGCCTGCGGGTGGAGCACGACCCGTTGCTCGCCGACTGCGACCACGGCCGCTGGAGTGGCATGACGCTCGGCGAGGTCGAGGCAGCGGAGCCCGAGGCGCTCGCGTCCTGGTTCGGCGATCCGGGCGCGGCGCCCCACGGCGGGGAGTCGATCACCGCGCTCCTCGCCAGGGTTTCCGGCTGGCTCGCCGTCCGTACCCCCGGCAGGGCCGTCGCGATCACCCATCCGGCGGTCATCCGTGCCGCGGTCGTCCACGCCCTCGGTGCCCCCGCCCGGTCCTTCTGGCGCGTCGACGTCGCGCCATTGGCCCGCGTGGCACTCACCGGGCGCGGCGGGCGCTGGCGGCTCAACCACCTCCCCTGACGGCCCGACCACCCGACGACGTGAACGCGATGAACACCCCGGCGACGCGAAGGAGATCCCCAAGGTGCGTAACCCCCGCTATCCCTTCACCGCGATCGTGGGGCTGGAGGACCTGAAACTCGCGCTGATCCTCAACGCGGTCTCCCCCCGCGTCGGGGGAGTACTGGTCAGAGGGGAGAAGGGCACCGCCAAGTCCACGATCGTGCGGGCGCTGGCCGCTCTCCTGCCGCCTGTCGAGGTGGTGACCGGTTGCCGGTTCTCCTGTGACCCCGCCGCCCCCGACCCCGCCTGTCCCGACGGGCCACACGAGGTCCCGGCGGAACCGGCGGCCCGGTCCATCAGGCCCGCCCGCCTGGTCGAGCTGCCCGTCGGCGCCTCCGAGGACCGCCTCGTCGGCTCCCTCGACATCGAGCGTGCCCTCACCGAGGGCGTGAAATCCTTCGAACCCGGTCTCCTCGCGGGCGCCCACCGGGGCGTCCTGTATGTCGACGAGGTCAACCTTCTCCACGACCACCTGGTGGACCTGCTGCTCGACGCCGCGGCCCTCGGCACCTGCTACGTCGAGCGCGAGGGGGTGTCGGTACGGCACGCCGCCCGGTTCCTGCTGGTCGGGACGATGAACCCCGAGGAGGGGGAGCTGCGCCCGCAACTGCTCGACCGCTTCGGGCTGACCGTTGAGGTAAGGGCCTCGCGGGAGGCATCCCAGCGGGCGGAGGTGGTCCGGCGCCGTCTGGCCTTCGAGGCCGACCCCGCCGCGTTCGCCGCCGCCTGGTCGGACGAGGAGCGGGCGCTGGCCGCGCGCATCGCCGAGGCTCGAGCCAGGGTCGCCCAGGTCGTCCTGCCGGAGGCGGCGCTGCTCGGGATCGCCACCGTCTGCGCGGGCTTCGAGGTGGACGGGCTCCGGGCCGACCTGGTCACCGCCGGCGCGGCGATCGCGCACGCCGCCTGGCAGGGCCGCACCTCCGTCACCGCCGACGACGTCCGGGAGGCGGCCAGGCTCGCGCTCCCGCACCGCCGTCGCCGCGACCCCTTCGACGCGCCCGGCCTGGACGAGTCCAGGCTCCAGGATCTCCTGGACAGGATCCCCGACGACCCCGGCCCCGATCCTGACGGTCCCCAGGGCCCGGACGACCCCGGCGGCACCGATCCCGGCAGAGGCCGTGAGGGGGGCACGGAGGGAGGCTCGGACCCCGTATCCGACCACGGCTCCGAGGCCGGGGACGCCACCTCGGACGATCCCGGCGGCTTTGGAGGGCACGACGGCGGGGACGGCTCCCCGCACGGGGCCGCGGACGCCCTGGACGCCCCCGTCCCCGAGGCGTGGGAGGCTCAGGCCGCACAACCCCGGGAGCCGTCGGAGACGGCCGGGGGAGCACCGGCCCGCGAACAGATCGTCGACGCCGAGCCCGGGAGCGGGAACAGGCTGTTCACCGTCCCAGGCGTCGGCGCCGGAGCTCCCGGGCGCCGGTCACGCGCCAGGACACCCCTGGGCCGTACCACGGGCGCCGGGGTCCCCGAGGGCCACACCGGTTCCCTTCATCTGCGGGCCACCATCGGCGCCGCCGCCCCGTACCAGGTCGCGCGGGGCAGGAACGGGCCAGGACTGCTGCTGCGCCGCGGCGATCTCAGGGAGGCGGTCCGCGAGGGCCGCGAGGGCAACCTGGTGCTGTTCGTCGTGGACGCGAGCGGTTCCATGGCCGCCAGGCAACGCATGCGCGCGGTCAAGGCAGCGGTGCTCGGCCTGCTCCTCGACGCCTACCAGCGCCGCGACAAGGTCGGGCTCATCACGTTCCGCGGCGCCCGCGCCGACCTGGTACTGCCGCCCACCTCCTCCGTCGAGGCCGGCGCGGCCCGGCTGCGCGAGCTTCCCACCGGAGGCCGGACCCCGCTGGCCGCCGGTCTGCTGCGGGCCGCCGAGGTGCTCAGGGTCGAACGCCTGCGCGATCCGTCCAGACGCCCGCTGGTGGTCCTGGTCACCGACGGGCGGACCACCTCGGGAACCGCCGAGGAGTCCCACCGCGCGGCGGGACTGCTGGCCGGGGTGGCGGGCGTGGTGGTCGACTGCGAGGGCGGGCCCGTGCGCCTCGGCCTCGCCGCCTCCCTGGCGGCGCGGATGGGCGCGGAGACCGTACGCCTCGACGACCTCACCGACCTGGCCGGGATGGTCCGGGAGAGGCGTGGCGCCGCGTGACCGCGAAGGTCCGAGGTCTGTGAGTACGGCGAGGAGGCCGTACCGGATGGACGGTGCCGGATGACAGTGAGCCGGATGACAGTGAGGGGAGGGCGACGATGCCGCAGGGCAGACCCGTCAGCGTGCCCGAGGACGGCCTGACCACCAGACAGCGCCGCACCCGGCCGCTGCTGATCGTGCACACGGGGCCGGGCAAGGGCAAGTCCACCGCGGCCTTCGGCCTGGCCCTGCGCGCCTGGAACCAGGGCTGGCCGATCGGGGTCTTCCAGTTCGTCAAGTCCGCCAAGTGGCGGATCGGAGAGGAGCGGGCGCTGCGGGTGCTCGGCGACTCCGGTGAGGGCGGGGCGGTCTCCTGGCACAAGATGGGCGAGGGCTGGTCCTGGATCCAGCGTCCCGGCAGCGAGGAGGACCACGCCGCCGACGCCCGCGAGGGCTGGGAGCAGATCAGGCGCGACCTCGCCGCCGAGACGTTCCGCCTGTACGTGCTGGATGAGTTCACGTACCCGATGAAGTGGGGCTGGATCGACGTCGAGGAGGTGGTCGAGACCCTGCGCGGGCGCCCCGGTAGCCAGCACGTCGTCGTCACCGGCCGCGACGCCGACCCCCGGCTGCTCGACGCCGCCGACCTCGTCACGGAGATGGGCAAGATCAAGCACCCCATGGACGCCGGGCAGAAGGGACAGAAAGGCATCGAATGGTAGCCAGGATCGTCATCGCGGCCCCCGCCTCAGGAGCGGGTAAGACGACCGTGGCGACCGGCCTGATGGCGGCCCTCGCCCGCCAGGGCATGGCGGTGTCCCCGCACAAGGTGGGGCCCGACTACATCGATCCCGGCTACCACGCCATGGCCACCGGCCGTCCCGGACGCAACCTCGACCCCTTCCTGACGGGAGAGGACCTTGTCGCCCCACTGTTCCTGCACGGCGCGGCAGGGGCGGACATCGCGGTCGTCGAGGGCGTGATGGGCCTGTACGACGGCGCGGGCTCCACCGAGTTCGCCTCCACCGCTCACGTCGCCAGGCTGCTCGGGGCCCCGGTGGTCCTGGTCGTGGACGCCGCCAGGCAGAGCCGCTCCGTCGCGGCGCTGGTGCACGGGTTCGCCTCCTACGACACCCGGATCAGGCTCGGCGGGGTGATCCTCAACCGGATCGGCTCCGAGCGGCACGAGGCCGTCTGCCGCGAGGCGCTCGCCGAGAGCGGCGTCCCGGTGCTCGGGGCGATCCGCCGCAGCGACGCCGTCACCACCCCCTCCAGGCACCTGGGCCTGGTTCCCGCCGCCGAGCGCCGAACCCAGGCCGCCGGTGCCCTGGACGCCGTCGCGGACCTGGTAGCCGCCTCCTGCGACCTGGAGGAACTCCTGCGCCTCGCCCGCGGGGCGCCGCCGCTGCCCGCCGTCCCGTGGACTCCCGGACCGCCCGCCGCTCCCGTCACGAGGATCGCGGTCGCCGGAGGGCGGGCGTTCACCTTCGGCTACACCGAGCAGGCCGAGCTGCTGGCGGCGGCGGGAGCCGAGATCGTCCCCTTCGACCCGCTCGTCGACGAGGCCCTCCCGGAGGGGACTCGCGGGATCGTGATCGGAGGTGGTTTCCCTGAGGTTCACGCGGCCGAGCTGTCGGCCAACGAGCCGCTGCGCGATCAGGTCGCCGCGTTCGAGGGGCCGATCTCGGCCGAGTGCGCGGGCCTGCTGTATCTCTCCAGGAGGCTGGACGGCAGGCCGATGTGCGGGCTCCTCGACGTCGAGGCCAGGATGACCGGCACCCTCACCCTCGGCTATCGCGACGCGGTGGCCGTCCGCGACTCGCCGCTCACCAGGAACGGCGAGCGCTACCGGGGCCACGAGTTCCACCGCACCGCGGTCGAGCCCGTCCCCGACCGGCCGCTGTTCCGCTGGCGTGGTGGCGCCGACGGGTTCGCCGACGGCCGGATCACCGCCTCCTACCTGCACCTGCACTGGGCCGGCAGTCCCCACCTGGCCTCCAGGTTCGTCGAGGCCTGCCGCCGGGTCCCGGCCGTCTGACACCCCCCTCGGCTCGAGCCCGTTCGTGAGCCGGAAATTCCGGCATCCGGCCTTCCCTTCATTTCCACCGGCCTTTATCTGTCGGCCTCGGCCACGGCCTTGTGTCCATTTATTCGAGAAGCGTGCTCCGCCGGACGGCCCGATTTCGCGAAACCCGGGGTCGCCCGGCGGAAGAAGAGGCCAAGGACGCTTTTCCCTGTCTCGAACATCCGGTGAAACGCCGCGGGATCCTAGGCGAAGGCGTCCGGTGGCAGCCTGGCCGCGGGCAGCCGTGGTGGGGCCAGAGCCACCCCCTCGGTGTGGAGGATCGCCGACAGCATGCGGCCGGCCTGTCCCATGCTGATGCGGGCAGCCGGGTCGCGCCGGAGCAGCCCTTCCAGGACGGGCCACAGCACTCCCGCCGGTGTCGCCGGATCCTCGTACCCGCCGCCCACAGGAAGGCGCTGCGCAGGCGTGCGGGAGGTGGGGCGCGGAGGACGACCCTCCACCGCGAAGTACAGGCTCGCACCGAGTGACCACAGGTCGCTCGCCGGGGTCGGTGGGCTGCCCCGCAGCCGCTCCGGCGCGACGAAGGAGGGAACATGGACGAACGGTAGGGTCGTGGAGTCGCCCGGATCGCCCTGCAGCGCCGCGATGCCGAAGTCGGCCAGCACCACCCGGTCGCCGGTGAGCAGGATGTTGCGCGGGTTGATGTCCCGATGCAGGACACCCGCCCCGTGCGCGTGGCGCAGCCCGCCCAGCAACTGGAAGCCGATCCACGCCGCCCAGTGGATCGGCAGGCGGCCCAGGTGCCGCACGGTCTCCTTGAGTGTGAGGGCCTCCAGCAACTCCATGACGATCCAGAGCCGCCCGCCCTCCTCAAGCAGGTCGTGCACGGAGATCACCGCCGGGTGGTTCAGCCTCCCGGCCGAGCGCGCCTCGCGCAGGGCCCACCGCCGTGCGTCGTGCATGTCCATCCCGTCCTCGGTGAACCGAGGCTGGATCTCCTTGATCGCCACATTCCGCCTGAGCAGGGAGTCGTGGGCCCGCCACATCGTGCCCACACCGTCCCGCCCGATAGGCGAGGCCAGGTGATAGCGATCACCCAGTAAGCGTGCCTTCCTCGCACCTGTTCCCATGAATCACCTGCTGCACATAGAAGCCGGGCACCTCAGCTGATTCATATTTCCATCTGGAACGATGCACTGGGTGATTACCTAGGGTGATTCTCTGTAACGATTTAGGTGCGCGGGCTTTATGTCGTTTTATTTCACGTCCGTAAAGCCCGTTTGCGGATTCGGGAAAACCGTTCCCGAGGGTGGTGAAAGCGTTTCGGAAACGTTCGTGAACGGCCTCAGGCCGCGCTGAAGCAACGCACGTCCTCAAGCATCTTCGAGGTCCGTTCGGCGCTCAGCCGCGCTCGCGGGTCCTTGCGCAGCAGCCCGCGCAGCACCGGCTCCAGGGCGCCCGCCCGCTTCGGCGCGCGCGGCGGTTCGCGCAGGGCCGCGACCAGCGCCGCCATCGAGTTCACCGTGCGGAACGGGGTCCTGCCCTCCACCGCCATGTACAGCGTCGCGCCGAACGACCACATGTCCGCCTCGCGGGTGCCGCCCCTGCCCTGCAGCGCCTCCGGCGCGATGAAGGCCGGGGTGCCCCGGGTCGAGGTCGTCGCCGCCCCCTCCGGCGCGGCGAAGCCGAAGTCGGCCAGCACCACGCGATCACCGGTCAGCATGATGTTGGCGGGTTTGATGTCGCGGTGGATCACCCCGCCGTCGTGCGCGTGCCGCAACGCCTCCAGCAGGCGGCAGCCCATCGCCGCCACAAGATCCACCGGGAGCGGGCCCGCCTGCACGAGCGTGTCGTGCAGCGTCAGCGCCTCCAGGAACTCCATGACGATCCAGAGCCGCTCGGACTCCTCGGTGAGGTTGTGCACCGTCACGATGCCCCGGTGGCTCAGCCGCGCCGCCATGCGAGCCTCCCTGACCACCCGCCGCCGCTGCTCGGCCGCGGCGGGCCCGGGTGGCAGAAGTATCTCCTTGAGGGCCACCTCTCGCTCCAGAAGCAGGTCGTATGCACGCCAGACGACACCGGTCGCCCCCTGTCCGACGCGTGAGACGAGCTTGTACCTGCGCGCGATGATGGTGCTCACCCCCCAATGATCGCAGTTTTCGGTCGCGAAGACCTACCTGGAACGTTCCCGATCTCCCTCGGGGCGGCGAATTCGCCTGGATCCGGTGAGTGATGATGCTCACACAAGCCGATGCGGGGCCACGGGACGCTCGTGCGCGGTCGCGGAGGCAGCGGCGGAGATCGAGGTGCCGCCGGGAGCGTTGCCGCGGGTTCGTGGAGGTTCAGAGGAGACCGATCCCCAGCATCAGCGTGCCCGCACCCAGTGCCACCCCGCCTGCGGGGACCAGCCAGATCAGCCGGTTCGGCTTCGTGTCGGAGGGGCGTACGACGGACAGGAAGAAGCCCAGGGGCATCAGGATCGGCGCCGCCACGATCAGGATCCGCGTCAGGTCCTTCAGGCCGCCGGGCAGATCCGCGTGGTCGACGTAGAGCAGGGCGACGAGCGCGAAGAGCACCAGGACGCCCGCGTGTGCGTGGCCGGCCCGCCACAGGCCGCGCCGCACCGGGTTGTCCATGTAGCCGGGGATGCCGCGCATGATGTGCGCGAGCAGGGAGACCCCGCCGAAGGCCACGGCGGGCACGGTGATGAGGAGCGTTCCGGCTGTGCTCAGCGACGACGGTGACATGGGCCCCTCTTCTTTGGATAGTGGTGCTATCCGATTATTGGATAGACTTGCTATCCAGTCAAGGTGGGTGGATTTCGCCTCATGTCCACCAGGAGGAGGTCTCCTGACGGGCAGGAGCTCGGCGCGGCCCGTACGGGCTCCCGCAAAGATCGCGGGATGATCCGCGCGCAATGTCGCCCGGTTCGGGGAAGATATGAATCAGATCCGTCCCCCAGGTGGAGGTGCCACACATGGCAAGCAAGGACACCGGCGGCCAGAAGCAGACCGGCCGGACCGACAAGGAAGTCGAGGAGACCGCCCCGGCGGAGACCTCCGACGTTCAGGAGCGTCACGAGAAGCTCTCCGATGACGTCGACGCGATTCTCGACGAGATCGACGAGGTGCTGGAGGAGAACGCAGAGGAGTTCGTGAGGAGTTACGTGCAGAAGGGCGGACAGTAGGTTCGTCCGCTGGAGTCAAAGGTCAGAGGTGAGGACGGATCCGGCGGAGAGTCGGAGGACCCGTTCTGACCGCGGGCCCGGCTCGGCTCCCGCCGGGCCCGGCTGGCGGGTGACGTGCGGCCGCACCCCGCCGGGAGCGCCCTGGTGGGTGCTCCGCCTCCGATCGCCGCGAACACGCTGAGCCGACCAGGGGAGACCCCTCCGGGAATGCTCCCGGAGGGAATCGAGAGCCGTTCCACGGCCACCGCCCCGCCTCCCACGCGGGCCGGGCGGGCCTTCGCCGTTTTCGCGACCCCGTCGTGTTCGCCGTGCCCCGGGGAGGATCGGCGCGAGATCCGGTGACCGGAGCCGATCATCCGTAAAGATTCAAAAGCCCGGCGGAGTGTGGTTCGCGCTGAGCTGATCCAGGGAAGTGCAAGCAACACGGCAAGATGAGTAAGGTCGGGCCTTAAAGGACCGCACCTTTGGAGGGAGTCGCGTGGGATCTCACAGGGACCTGCCCGCCGGCATGGTGAATCACATCTTTACCGACACCGGGAGCTCCTCGTTCACCGAGTTCGTCAGGTCCCATTCGCCGGACTTGCTGCCTGGCCGTAACGAGGTCCTGGCGACCTCGGTGGGCGATCGCATCCCGCACGCCACCACGATCGTCGCGGCGATGTGCGCCGGCGGCGTGGTGATCGCGGGAGACCGCCGGGCGACCTCCGGCAACATCATCTCCCAGCGTGACATGGAGAAGGTGTTCCGCACCGACGACCACTCGGGCCTGGGCATCGCGGGGACGGCGAGCACGGGCATCGAGATGGCCCGCCTCTACCGGGTGGAGCTCGAACACTACGAGAAGCGCGAGGGCCGCACGCTCTCGGTGACGGGCAAGGCCAACCGGCTCGCCACGATGATCCGCGGCAACCTGCCGATGGCGATGCAGGGGCTCGTGGTCGTCCCGCTCTTCGCCGCCTACGACCCCGATGTCGACGGTGGCCGCATCTTCAGCTACGACGTGGGCGGCGGTCCCTACGAACAGCACCACTACCACTCGATCGGATCCGGTTCGATCTTCGCGCGAGGCGCTCTGAAGAAGCTCTACCGCGAGGGTGCCTCCCCCGAGGAGACCGTGCTGATGCTGATCCACGCACTCTACGACGCGGCCGACGACGACTCGGCGACCGGCGGCCCCGACGTCACCCGCAAGATCTGGCCCGTCGTCGCGGTGATCACCGCCGACGGATACCGCCGGCTTCCCGACGAGGAGGTCGGAGAGCTCGTCCGGGTCGTGGTCGAATCCCGGGCCGACCACCCCGACGGCCCCACCGCCCCGCTGCGCTAACACGAGAGGATCACCCCAGGTGTCCATGCCTTTTGGATATGTCTCGCCCGAGCAGCAGATGCGGGACAAGGCGGATTACGCGCGCAAGGGGATCGCGCGGGGCCGTAGCGTCGTCGTCCTGCAGTACGAGGACGGCATCCTGTTCGTCGCTCCCAACCCGTCCCGCGCTCTGCACAAGATCAGTGAGATCTACGACAAGATCGGGTTCGCCGCGGTCGGCCGCTACAACGAGTTCGAGGCCCTGCGCCTCGGCGGCATCCGATACGCCGACATCAACGGCTACACCTACGCTCGCGACGACGT
This sequence comes from Streptosporangium sp. NPDC050284, assembly GCF_044459525.1. NCBI lineage: Bacteria > Bacillati > Actinomycetota > Actinomycetes > Streptosporangiales > Streptosporangiaceae > Streptosporangium > Streptosporangium sp. NPDC050284. Next base: position 295,137 of record NZ_JBITIZ010000004.1, on the reverse strand, counting down.
CACCGCCCGTGGCCTGGCCAACCTCTACGCGCAGAACCTCGGCCAGATCTTCACCGAGTCGCTGAAGCCGTTCGAGGTGGAGATCGTGGTCGCCGAGGTCGGCGACTCCTCCGACGAGGACCACATCTACCGGCTGACCTTCGACGGCTCGGTCTTCGACGAGGCGGGGCTGGTGGCCATGGGCGGCCAGGCCGAGACGGTGGCGGCCCGCCTCAAGGAGCGCTACCGCGACGGCCTGTCGCTGACCGAGGCGCTGGAGGCGGCGTTGTTCGCGCTGACCGAGCCGGGAGGCGAGCGCTTCCCCGCGAACCAGCTGGAGGTGGCGGTGCTCGACCGCAACCGCCCGCACCGCAAGTTCCTGCGGCTCAACGGCCCCAGGCTGGAGCGACTGCTGGCCGAAGGTGCTCCCGCGGCCGAGCCGGCCGCCAAGGCGACAGGGGGGGAGAACCCCCTCTCCGCACCCGAGACGCCAGGCGCCCCGCCGACCGCGCCCGACGGCGACATCGACACCGGATCCAGCGGCTGACCGCGTCCGCGGGCGACGCCGGTGCCGCGCCGGGTGGTCTGACCGCACGGCGCGGGGGTGCCGTCCTCCACGGGACGGCACCCCCGCGCCGGAAGGCAGGTCTTCTCCTGCGGGACGCCTGAGAACGGTGGCGGCACGGCACTCCCGCGCCGGACGGTCGGTCACCGGCACGCCGTGGTCCGCGCCGTCAAAGAGGTCGCGAAAAAGCACGACTCGGGCAAGTGGCGCGCCGGCGCCGGACGACCCGGGCGACAGCCCGCGACATCGGTGTTCCGCCTCGCCGGGAGTGGCGTTCCCGGCGGAGCGGGGACGGTGAGAGCGGAGTGTCGCTGTGATGTGTCCTGGATCACATCGTCTCCGGACAACCGGCCCCGCCCCACGGTGGTCACACTCCGTGTGAACAACACCTCCCGGACCGGATCCGCCCTCCGTATGACCGCCCTCGCGGCTCCTCGACGGCCCGGTGTGGCGCTGGCTCTGCTCGCGGCCGTGGCGCTGGCGTCCGGCTGCGCCGCGGAGTCCGCCTCCGCACCTCTGCCGGTCGCGTCCTCCTCCGCGCCCGCTCCCTCGACGAGCGCGCCGACCCCCACCCCAGGCTCCACCGCGGCCGTCCCCGAGCTCTTCGGTACCGAGTTCCAGGCGGCTCCGGAACACGACTGGAGCAAGGGGCGTCCGCCGCCCTTCGAGGGCGTCCTGAGGGGCTGGCTCACCGACGTGGACGACAACGGGGTGGCCGAGTACCGGCCGATCCGCTTCGTCCAGCGCGGTGGCGAGGACGGTCACTTCGACGGTCCCGAGGAAGGCGACGTGGTCCGCTACCTGGCGCCCATCGCCGAGGACGTGAAGTTTCTCGCCGACAGCGGCTGCGAGGGCACGACACAGACCTACGACAAGGCCACCAACCTCGGCACCGAGAGCTGCACCCGTCAGACGTTGATCGACAACGTCAGGGAGGCAGCCTCGCTGACCGGAGTCGAGGGCCTCTACCGGCCGGCCCTGATCACCACGGAGAACGGCAGGATCACCAAGGTTGTCGAGATCTTCTGGCAGGGCGGAGGCTGATCGAGGCCGTCGATCCCGGCGCCTTCGCACCACTCGCGCCCGGCGGGAACCGGGCGCGGGCCGTGTCCGCGCTTAGCCGCTCACAGCCTGGGGCATAAGCCGTACGACCGAAAACCCCATGATCCCTCCCGCGAGAGGGGTTCGGCGAATAGTGTGAGGCAATGGATCGTCGCATCTTCGGGCTTGAGAACGAGTACGGCGTCACCTGCACGTTCAGGGGGCAGCGGCGGCTGTCACCCGACGAGGTAGCGCGCTATCTATTCCGCCGCGTCGTCTCCTGGGGCCGATCGAGCAACGTCTTCCTTCGCAACGGGGCGCGCCTGTATCTGGACGTGGGGAGCCACCCCGAGTACGCCACCCCCGAGTGTGACAACGTCGTGGAGCTCGTCACCCACGACAAGGCGGGCGAGCGCATTCTGGAGGGTCTCCTCGTCGACGCCGAGAAACGCCTCCGGGAGGAGGGGATCGCCGGCGACATCTACCTGTTCAAGAACAACACCGACTCCGCGGGCAACTCCTACGGCTGCCACGAGAACTATCTGGTCGGCCGGCACGGCGAGTTCGGCCGCCTGGCGGACGTGCTCATCCCGTTCCTGGTCACCCGGCAGATCATCTGCGGGGCGGGCAAGGTGCTGCAGACCCCGCGTGGAGCGGTCTACTGCGTCTCCCAGCGGGCCGAGCACATCTGGGAGGGCGTCTCCAGCGCCACCACCCGGTCGCGTCCGATCATCAACACCCGCGACGAGCCGCACGCCGACGCCGAGCGGTTCCGCCGCCTGCACGTCATCGTCGGCGACTCGAACATGAGCGAGACGACCATGCTGCTCAAGGTCGGCGCGACCGACCTGGTGCTCCGCATGATCGAGGCGGGCACCGTGATGCGCGACCTGTCCCTGGAGAACCCGATCCGGGCCATCAGGGAGGTCTCCCACGACATGACCGGGCGGCGGCGGGTGCGGCTGGCCAACGGCCGGGAGGCGTCCTCGCTGGAGATCCAGGAGGAATACCTCTCCAAGGCCCGTGACTTCGTCGACCGCCGCGGCGGCGACGAGGTCAGCCACCGGGTGCTGGAGTTGTGGGAGCGCACGCTCAACGCGGTCGAGACCGGCAGCCTCGACAAGGTCGCCCGCGAGATCGACTGGGTGACCAAATACCAGCTGATCGAGCGCTACCGCCAGAAGTACGACCTGCCGCTGTCGAGTCCCAGGGTGGCTCAGCTCGACCTCGCCTACCACGACGTGCACCGTCGCCGTGGCCTGTTCTACCTGCTGCAGAAGCGCGGTGCGGTGGAGCGGGTGGCCTCCGATCTGAAGATCTTCGAGGCCAAGTCGGTGCCGCCGCAGACCACCCGGGCCCGGCTGCGCGGTGAGTTCATCCGCAAGGCGCAGGAGAAGCGCCGCGACTTCACCGTCGACTGGGTGCACCTGAAGCTCAACGACCAGGCGCAGCGCACCGTGCTGTGCAAGGACCCCTTCCGTAGCGTCGACGAGAGGGTGGACAAGCTCATCGCCGGAATGTGACGGTCATACTTCGGCAAGCTCGTCCCGGCCTTACCTCCTCCGTACGCCGGGACGGGTAATGTGGCGCCAACCTGACGTCTGCTTGAGGGATACCTATGCGCCGCCGCAGCATGGCCGTACTGGCCGCAGTGCCTTTGATATTCGCCGCAGCATGCGGCTCCGACGGGGGCGCGGCCACCGGCGCCTCCAGTTCCGCCAGCAGCGCCGGCGGGGTCACCGAGCTGCAGGTGACCGGGCAGGCGGGCGCCAAGCCGACCGTCGCGTTCCCGCCGAAGGTCGTCGAGACCTCCTCCTACAAGGTGCTCACCCCCGGCACCACGGGGGAGGCCGCCAAGCCCGGCGCCAGCGTCATCGCCAACTTCACCGTCTTCACCTGGGACGGCAAGGAGAACAAGCTCGCCGGCTCGACCTACGACGAGGGCGGGCCGCAGGTCATCACGCTCAACGAGCAGGTCCCGGAGATCCTCCGCAAGGGCTTCGCCGAGACCAAGGGCGGCGGCAGGTTCATGTCGGTCGTCGCCAAGGACGCGCTGCCCGCCGAGCAGCAAGCACAGGCCCCTCCCGGCCAGTCGCAGGTCTTCGTGGTCGACGTCGTGGGCGTCCCCCAGGAGAAGGCCGCCAAGGGCACCGCGACCGACCCCGGTCTCGACGGTGTCAAGGTGGAGAACCCGGCCGGAGACGCCGCGCCGAAGCTCACCACCAAGACCAAGGAGAAGGCTCCCAAGGAGCTCGTCGCCAAGACCGTGATCCAGGGCACGGGCCCCGAGGTCAAGTCCGGCCAGTCGATCCTGGTCCAGTACGCCGGGAAGATCTGGGGATCGGACGTCGAGTTCGACAGCAGCTGGTCCCGCGGCGCCCAGCCGATCATGTTCCAGATCGGCACCGGCAAGGTCATCAAGGGCTGGGACCAAGGGCTGGTCGGTGTTCCGATCGGCAGCCGGGTGCTGCTGAGCATCCCGCCGGACCTCGGTTACGGCAAGGAGGGCTCCGGCGAGAAGATCAAGGGCACCGACACCCTGGTCTTCCTGGTCGACGTGCTGGGCGCCTACTGACGATTACACCGGTCGGCCATCGCGCCGAGGTGAACTTTCGTCCCTAAGCCCGGCCGTGCCAGCGCACGGCCGGGCTTCACGCTTCCCGGATCACTCCTGCGGATTCGGGATCGCCGGTTCAGGAGCATGCTCTCCGGCCGCTGAAGGATTTTCTAGCGGAGCGCTGGGGGCGGGACCGCCCTCGCCCCGGAAAGTCAGGGCGCGTCCCTGGCCGGTACCCCGGTCGCTCGTCGGCATTGCTGGGCCTACCTCGCGCGACAGGGGCGAAATCGCATATCGCGAAACAGCGGCGTGCCTGCCGAATCAAATTTTCGGTGTTAATGGGGTGGCATGATCGCTCATTCTGATCGTATAGTCGCATAAATGATCGTGTTTATCGTGGCATGCCATCGTTCTCCGGGAGGGGCTCTTGCTGGCAGTGGTGGGCGAGTGACTCTGCGTTGATTCGGCAGATTCTGGTGTTCACGAACAGAAATGACGCGCACAGCGACATCATCATCGGCAGGCTGAACGAGATCCGTCAAAGCGTGGTTAGGCTGAACACCGATGACGTTCCTCAGAAAACGCTGATTGAGCTTCGCCTGGATTCGGAGAGCTGGACCGGTGGTATTCGGCTTGGTGGTGGGCGGGTCGTCGAGCTCTCCGAATTGAAATCCGCCCTGGTCCGGCGGCCGGAGGGTTATGTCTTTCCGCACCATCTGGACTCGGTTTCACGGAGATTCGCCGACGCGGAGACCCGGCATACCATGGGAGGGCTGTGGGAGTCGGTTGACTGCTACTGGATGAGCCGGCCAGACGTGATCCGCGCGGCCAGTTGGAAGCCCGAGCAGCTGCAGAGGGCGGCACGCATGGGCTTCGAGGTGCCACGCACGCTCATAGCGACCGATCCCGACGCGGTCCGTGAATTCCATGAGGCCTGTTCCGGCCGGATCGTCTTCAAGAGCATGACCGGCCCTACGGCGCTTGCCTCGGCCGCGAGGGCCGGGGAGAGCCCGCAGGAGGTCGACTTCGCGGTGCGGGTTGTCACAGAGGAGGATCTGTCCCGCCTTGAGGCGATAAGGATAAGCCCCTGCCTCTTCCAGGAGCACATTCCCAAGAGCTACGAGATACGGGCCACGGTCATCGGCGATGAGATCTTCGCGGCCGAGATCCATTCCCAGGAGTCTCCCGAGACCAGTGTGGACTTCAGGCAGGCGAGGATAACGATCCCCTACCGCAGGGCCGTGCTCCCGGAGAGCGTGGAGACCCGCTGCCTGGAGTTCGTGCACAGCTACGGACTCACTTTTGGTGCGCTCGACCTCGTCGTCACCCCGGACGGCAGGTTCGTGTTCCTGGAGAACAATCCGGTCGGACAGTTCATGTTCGTCGAGAGAAAGGTGCCCGAGTTGCGTATGACCGACGCTCTGGTGGCGTGCCTGGCCCGCGGGACCGGTGCCCTTTGACGCCCTGCTCCAGAAGCTGGCCCCCGCGAAGCGGTCGGGGATCACGGACGTGAATGTGCTCTCCGACCCCTATGTGTTCCTGTTCTGCCGTGTTCTTACAAGCCTGGTCTTCGCCGTCTCGCTCGTCGGCAAAGTGGCTGACATCACGTCGTTCCGCGCCGCCATCCGGTCGCTGGTGCCGATCCGCGGGAACGCCGTGTGGCTGGTGCTGTGCCTGGTGTTCCTGGCGGAACTGAGCGTCGTCGTGCTCATGCTGATCGCCGGAGACCTCCTGGTTCTCGGGTTCGCGCTGGCGGCGCTCCTGTTGGGGGCCTTCACGACCGCTCTGGTGGTCTCCCTCGCGCAGGGCAGGAAGGTTTCGTGCAACTGCTTCGGCAAGAGCAAGGAGCAGGTCACAGGGTTCGACGTGGCGCGAAACACGATCCTGATCATCGTCGCCGCGCTTTCCGCGCTCTTTCTGGCGGGCTCGCCGGCCCCTCGTGCCGGATTCGAGCCTCTGGAACTCCTCACGGTCACGGTGATGAGCGGGACGACCCTCGCGTTCCTTCTTCACCTTCGCGACGTCTCGCTCGTCGTCTTTCCCCGCTCCGCACCGAAAGACAGGGAGGAGAGGGCTTGAGTACCGAGACCCTCGTCTTGCTGCTGTGGATCGCCGTGTTCGCCAACTCCTTCCTGCTCTTCCGGGTGATCAGGAAGCTCAGGCCGTTGTTCGATCCCCCGAAGGAGCTTCCGGAGATCCCCTCCCTCCCGCTGGACGCTCCCGCGCCTCCGTTCGACGCCGAATCGATAGATGGTGCGATCCTCTCCCTCGGGGACTTGGCCGAGTCGTCCGTCGCCCTGGTCTTCGTCTCGCAGGACTGCGCGGGCTGCCGTGCGCATTTTCCGAACCTGGAGAAGATAAACCGGATCGCGAAGGTCTCGGGGACGAGGATGGTCCTGGTCGGATTCACCGATTCGTTCTCCCCGCGTGAGGCCCGCGACGTCCTCAGGGCCAGGCACCAGATCACCGCGGACATCGTGATCGTCGCGCGCAAGCACGTGCTGCGCCGTCTGTACAACCCACGGGGGGCGACGCCCTTTTTCTACCATGTCGAGGACGGCGTGGTCCGAAGGAAAGGAGCGCTCGACACGGAGAACTGGGCGGAGATGGTCAAGTACTGGCAGGCCCTGGCCAGGAGTCAGGGGAGTGCGGGCCGGTAGCCGTGACCCGGGACACGAACGCGCCCGATCGCTCGCCGGCCTGAACCGGTGGGAAACGATCGGGCGCGTTCTGCTCGCTTGGTCACCGCATCGTGGTGGTCACGGTGGTGAACGGCGGCCGGTCAACGTCGAGCGTCTGCCGGAGAATCCGGCGCCAAATTCTTCGACGTTAAAGGTTCTCTTGAAAGAGCAGTAAATCAGCACCAGTCGCCGAAGAAAACGTCAAAACACTGGTACCAGCTGAAGTTGCTGTTCGAGCAGAGACAGATCTCGGCCTGCTCATTCGACCGCCCAACCCAAAGCTGCTGCTCCTCGTCGTACTCTCCCGTGATTGTGGGAGGGTCGAGAACCTGCTGTGCGCCAGAGGAGACTGTGTTGAGGGCGAAAGGAATTTCCAATTGTCACTCCTCGTTTGAGGCTGGCAAGCAAACGGATTTAGTGTTACATGGCCGATCCATGTCGTGCAAGGAGGTCGCATGTCCTAAACAGGACGGCGCTGATTTTCTGAAAAATAAGATCCCTTTTTGGGTATGCCGAAAATGTTTCATATTAGCGCTGGGTTGATGGAAGTGTGCGGAGAGTGTTTGATTTTGGGATTACGCTTCCATCAAGTCGGTCCGGGGGTTTCCCGAGTACGGGGTGCGGGATGCGCCGGATTTCTCCCCGAAATCCGCGGCCTATAATCCGGGCTGTGAGTGGCGACGATCTCGACACGGTGGCGATACTGCACGACCCGGTGCGCCGGGCCGTCTACGACTACGTGGCCTTCCAGCGCCACGACGTGGGACGCAACGAGGCGGCAGAGGCGGTAGGGGTGCAGCGAACCCTGGCCGCCTTCCACCTCGACAGGCTCGTCGAGGTGGGCCTGCTCGAGAGCGGGTTCCGGCGGCTGACGGAGCGGACGGGGCCCGGCAGCGGCAGGCCGGCGAAGGTCTATCGCAGGGCGCGGGGGGAGTGGCAGGTCAACGTGCCCGCCAGGGACTATCGCACCCTCGCCCTGGTGCTGGCGGAGGCGGTCGAGTCGCTCGGCGGGGACGAGAGGGCCGAGCAGGTCGCCCGGCGCGCGGGGGCCCGGTTCGCCGACGAGGGGGAGGACCTCGCCGGTGTGCTGAGGCGACGCGGATACGAGCCCTACGAGGAGGACGGCCGGGTGCGGCTGCGCAACTGCCCGTTCCACGTGCCCGCCGAGGAGCATCCGCTGCTGGTCTGCTCGGTGAACCTGGGGCTGTGCCGCGGGATGCTCGACGCGCTCGGACAGGACGCCTCGACAGCCAGGCTGGACCCGCGTCCCGGGGAGTGCTGCGTCGCTTTTTCTAAAAATAATGAAGATTGACATAGAAAGGCCGCAGATGATCTGCTGTGTCCATGCACCTGGCCCAGCTGAACATCGCCCACATGCGCGCGCCCAAGGACTCCCCCGAACTCGCCTCCTTCATGGCGGGCCTCGACCCCCTCAACCGGCTCGCCGAGGCCGACCCCGGCTTCGTGTGGCGCCTCAAGGGGGGTGACGGCCCCGAGGACACGGTCGAGCACATATACGGCGACCACCTGCTGATCAACTACTCCGTGTGGCGGTCGCGTGACGCGCTATGGAGTTACGTCTACCGCAGCGACCACCTGGCGTTCCTGCAGCGGCGCAGGGAGTGGTTCCTGCGCATCGCGGAGCCGTACTCGGTGATGTGGTGGATCCCCGAGGGGTACGAGCCGACCCTTCCCGAGGGGATGGAGCGCCTGGAGAGGCTGAGGGCCGAAGGCCCCACGCTCGAGGCCTTCACCTTTAAAAACTTCTACGACAGCAGCGAGGCGGCGTGGCGCCCGGCGGCGGCCGAGGCGAGGAAGTAGGCGAGGTCCTCGTCCAGCCCCCGGCCCATCGTCGACAGGCGCACCGGAGATCCCTGGAGCGCCTCGTACAGACCCTCCACCGGCACCTCGACCAACTCGTGGCGGGCGGCGAGCGGGCGTGACTGCTCGGCAACCCGCCTGCCGAAGTCGCCGGGCAGCACGGGTACGGCGATGTGGGCCGGGGCCAGCGCCACCCGGCCGTAGGCGGTGAGCGAGTGATGCGAGACCCCGATGTGGCGCTCGCGCAGATCGCCCTCGCTGACCCGCAGCGCCGCCACAGGGCGGCCCCCCAGGACGGCGGCGGCGTTGACCGCCTCGCCGGCCGAGACTCCGGAGAAACCCCAGCGGGTGCCGCTGCCCAGGTTGCCGGGCCCCTGGGTGACGATCGCGACGTCGGCGTCCAGGACGTGTTTGGCCGCCAGCAGGCCCGTGTGCGGGGTCACCGCCTCCACGTCGCCGCCGAACGCCTGGCCCACGGTGACGACCCCGCACAGCCAGCCGGTCTCCCGCAGTCGTGCGCACGACATGGAGAACCAGGCGGGCAGCGCGCCCCCGTCGAGCATCACGTAGGCGACCCTGAGGGGTTTGCCGCGCCCCGGGCCATCGGTTTTCGGAGTTTCCCCAGGCTCCGCCGGGGGGTTCTGGCCGTACAGGCCACAGAGGATCGCGGGCAGGGCCGAGTGCAGGTCGGCGACGATCACCGGCATGCCGTCAACGGAGTCCGCGTCGCGCAGGACCTCGTGGAAGGGCGAATCCTGCTCGTCCGCGCCGAGGACGGTGGCCTGCAACGGGGTGTAGCGTGCCTTCACCAGGTGTCCGGGGCCTTGAGGATCTTGTGGCAAACGGTCGGGAACAGCGACCACCATGGCGTAGCCTCCCGTACCGAGACCCATCGCGAGCGCGGTCGTGTTGAGCAGCACCACGTCACCGGGCTCGGGACGTCCCACCAGGGCCGGGTAGGCGAGCGCGCGCGCCTCACCGTCCTCGGTGGTCACGTCGAGTTCCACCGCCCCCGGCCATTCGCGCCGGATCCGTACGACCTCGCCCCTGCGCCATCTGATCACGGGGGAAGGGTAGCGTCACTCGAACAGGAAGGAGGCCGGATGTCGCGCCGGAAGACCGAGCGGCTGCTCAATCTCGTGATCTGCCTGCTGGCCACGCGGCGGCCGCTCAGTGCCGAGCACATCCGCCAGGCGGTGCCTGGCTACGACGCCGACAACGACGAGGCCTTCCAGCGGATGTTCGAGCGGGACAAGAACGAACTGCGGGAGATAGGCATCCCGATCGAGGTCCACAAGGACCCCTGGGAGGAGGATCCGGGATATCGGATCGTCCGCTCGGCGTACGAGCTGCCGGAGATCACCCTGGAGCCCGACGAGGCCGCCGTGGTCGGCCTGGCGGCGCAGGTGTGGCAGCGGGCCAGCCTGGCCGAGGCGGCCAGCGGGGCCCTGCTGAAGCTGCGCGCGGGGGGCGTGCAGACCGACGAGGCCCACGGGGTGCTCGGCGGCGCGCTGGAGTTGCGCGTCGACACCCAGGACCCGTCCTTTCCCGCGCTGTGGGAGGCCGTGCGCGACCGGCGCGCGGTCCGCTTCGCCTACCGGGCGGCGGCGAGCCAGAACGTGCTGACCCGCACGGTGGAGCCGTGGGGCGTCGTCAGCCGCAGGGGCCGCTGGTACATGGTCGGCCACGACCGCGACCGGGAGGCGCCGAGGGTCTTCCGGCTCAGCCGCATCAGCGGGCCGGTCACCACCCTCGGCCGCCCGGGTTCGGTGGTGGTGCCCGAGGACGTCGACATCAAGTCCATGGTCGTCTACAGCGACGCAGCCGTTCGTGAGCGCACCGCCCTCATCCGGGTCAGGCGGGACACCTGCCAGGGGCTGCGCCAGGTGGCGAAGGCGGTGCGGCCCGCAGGTGAGGACTGGGACGAGTTGGACGTCGACTTCACCGACCCGGGCAGGCTGGCCGGATGGATCGTGGGTTTCGCCGCGGACGCGGAGGTCGTCGGCCCCCCGGACGCCCGTGACGCGGTCATCTGCCGCCTGAAGGGAGCTCTCGCGTGAGCACGGCCGACCGCCTGCCCAGGCTGCTCGCACTGGTGCCCTACCTGATGTCGCACCCCGGGGCCCAGGTCCCCGAGGTCGCGAAGATCTTCGGGCTGAGCGAGAAGCAGCTCATCGACGACCTGCAGCTGGTGTGGATGTGCGGACTGCCCGGCCACACCCCCGGCGACCTGATCGACGTGTCGTGGGACGGCGGGGAGATCGTCATCGACAACGCCGAGACCATCGCCCGCCCGTTGCGGCTGGGCGTGGACGAGGCCAGTGCCCTGCTGGTCGCCCTGCGTCTGCTCGTCGAGATGCCGGAGTTCGGGGAGCGCGACGCGCTGGCCCGGGTCATCGCCAAGTTCGAGCGGGCCTCGGGCGAGGGCGCCGCGGCGGTCAGCAGCCAGGTCGCGGTGGAGGTCGACGCCGCGCCCGACGCGCTGCCCGTCGTCAACGAGGCGCTGCGGCGCGGCAGACGGCTGTCGCTGCGCTACTACGTGCCGGGCCGCGACGAGATCACCCCGCGCGAGGTCGACCCGATGCGTCTGGTCGTCGTGGACGGCCGCCCCTACCTGTCGGGCTGGTGTTACCGGGCCGAGGCGGTCCGGCTGTTCCGGCTGGACCGGATGCTCTCCGTCGACGTGCTCGACGTGCCCGCCGACCCGCCCGCGGACGCCGTGGCCGACGAGGTGACGCCCGGGGTGTTCCGGCCCTCGCCGACCGACGAGCTGGTGGAACTCGAACTGACCCCCGCGGGCCGCTGGGTCGCCGAGTACTACCCGTGCGAGCGGGTCACCGAGCTCGGTGAGGGCCGGGTGCGGGTGGCCCTGAGGGCGAGGGACCAGGGCTGGCTGGTACGCCTGGCGTTGCGTCTCGGGGACACCGGCAGAGTGGTCTCGCCCGCCTCGTTGGACGAGAGCGTCCGGGCCGCGGCCACCGCCGCGCTGAATCGTTATGAGTCGCTTTCCTGACGTACGAAGCCGGAGTCTCCCGATATGGGCTGGATTATCGCCGCGATTTCACTCGCCTTCGCAGGGCTTGCCCTGCTGGGTTTCCTCGCCGTTCGTGTGCTGCGGGCGGCCGCCGAGCTGAGTCGTGAGGTCGATCGGACGGAAGGGAGACTGGAGCCCGTCCGGGTCCTGTTCGGCGAGCGTACGGCGATCGCGCGGGGCCAAAGGGATGAGTCTGCCGCCGGAGGAGCGTACGATCGGAGGCAAAGACCGCACGTCGCCCGGCGTAAGGATGTGTAATGCCCAACCTCGGACCCACTGAGCTGATCATCATCGGCCTGATCCTGGTGCTGCTCTTCGGTGCCAAGAAGCTGCCGGAAGCCGCCCGCGGGCTCGGCCGGTCGCTGCGCATCTTCAAGTCGGAGACCGCCAAGCTCCGCGACGAGGACGACACGGAGACCGCGACCGCCACGGTCGTCCAGGCCCAGCCCCAGCCCGCCGCCCCGGCTCCGCAGCCGATCCCCGCGGCGACCCAGCCCCCGGCCCCCGCGCTGAGCGTCGAGGAGGAGGCCCGCCGGCTCGAGGAGCAGGCCGCCCGGCTGCGTGCCCAGGCCGGAGCGTCCAAGCAGCAGTGATCGGCGGTAGCCTGAAGATCTACCCCCATCACTCGACTCGTCACCCCAGGATTCGCGAATGGCGCTGCTGAAATGGCCCAAATCGGGCCGGAACGGGGCGGCACCGTCGCCCGCCGAGGCGGGCGACGGTCGCATGCCGCTCATGGAGCACCTGCGCGAGCTGCGTAACCGGCTGGTCATCGCCCTGCTCGGCCTGGTGGCCGGCACCATCGTCGGTTTCGTCTTCTTCGACCCGATCTGGGAGTTCGTGTCGGCTCCCTACTGCGGGCTCCCGCAGGCGCAGGAACTGCGGTCCGGGGAGTGCACGATGCTCATCCTCGGCGTCTTCGACTCCTTCTTCGTGAACCTCAAGGTCGCGGCGATGTTCGGCCTCGTGGTCTCCTCGCCGATCTGGCTGTGGCAGATCTGGGGTTTCGTCACCCCCGGCCTGTACCGCAACGAGAAGCGCTACTCGTTCCTGTTCATGGCGCTGGCCGTCCCGCTGTTCCTCGCGGGCTCGGCCCTGGCCTACTTCGTGATGGACAAGGGCCTGTCGATCCTGCTGAGCTTCGCTCCGCCGGGGACGGTGGTCGGCCTCACGATCGACGAGTATCTCAGCTACGCGCTGATCATGATCATCGTGTTCGGTATCTCCTTCGAGTTGCCGCTGCTCATGGTGTTCCTGAACATCATCGGGGTGCTGCCGCGCTCGCTGGTGGCCAAGCACCGCCGCATGGTCATCTTCCTCATGTTCGTCTTCGCCGCCCTGGCCACCCCGAGCACCGACCCGTTCTCGATGATTGCCCTGGCTATCCCGATGGTGCTGCTGTTCGGCCTGGCCGAGGGGTTCATGTATCTCAGGGAGAAGAGACAGCGGTCCAAGGGCGAGGACTTCTCCCACCTCTCCGACGACGAGGCCTCCTCGCTCGACGACGACGTCTCGCCCGTTGGTGCCGTGACCCCCGTCGACGATCCGGCTCCTATCGATTCGAGAACGACCGACACCGATCCCGGCAAATAGCGGATAAGTTCCGGTCTGTGCCCGCAGAGATCGCAGTCCTCGTCAATCCCGCCGCCCGCGGCGGCCGTTCGCGGGGGCTGCTCTCCCCGGTGCTCGACCGCCTGCGGCAGGGCGGGCGCGAGGTCTCGGTGATCCTCGGAGAGTCCGCCTCCGACGCACTGGAACGCGCCTGCACGGCCGTCGCCGAGGAGCCGGAGGCGCTGGTGGCCTTCGGCGGCGACGGCCTGGTCCACCTCGCCGTCCAGGCGGTCGCGGGCAGCGGCGTGCCGCTGGGCGTCATCCCCGTGGGCACGGGCAACGACATCGCCGCCGCGCTCGGCATCCCGCTGAAGGCGCCGCTCGCCGCGGCCGACACCGTGTTGCGCGGGCGGGTGCGCACGGTCGACGCCGTGAAGGCGGGCGAGGACGAGTGGTTCGCCGGGGTGCTGGCCTGTGGCTTCGACTCCCGGGTCAACGAGCGGGCCAACAGCATGACCTGGCCGCCGGGTATGGCCAGATACCTCGTCGCCCTCGCCGAGGAGCTGCGCTCCTTTCGGCCCATCCCGTTCAGGATCGGCCTGGACGATGAGATCGTCGAGCGTGAGGCGATGCTTGTCGCGGTCGGCAACACCCGTTCCTACGGCGCGGGCATGCGCGTGTGTCCCGGCGCGATCCCCGACGACGGCCTGCTGGACGTGACGATCCTCGGGGCCATCCCCAAGATGGAGTTCCTGCGCACCTTCCCCCGCGTCTACCGGGGCTCCCACGGCGCCCATCCCGCCGTCACCATGCTCCGCGCCCGCCGGGTGACCCTGGAGGCCCCGGGAGTGATCGCCTACGCCGACGGCGAGCGGGTCGGCCCCACCCCGCTGACATGCGAGATCGTCCCCGGCGCGCTGGCGGTCCTCGTCTAGGGTCGCCGGCGTACGTCGGCGGTCCGTCCGGCGCCGCCCGGACGGCCCGCCGGGGCGGCCCTCGCGATCGACGGGATCCGGGGAGAAGGGGGACGGGCCGGAATCCCGATATCGGTAGGCTGGAGCCATGACGACCCCAGCGGAACGATACGCTGCCTTCCGTCAGAGCCAGGCTGAGAGCGGGCCGGCGCTGACCTCGTTCCGAGGTCTTTACGACTTCGAGCTGGACGACTTCCAGCTCGACGCCTGCCGGGCGCTGGAGGCCGGTGACGGGGTCCTCGTGGCGGCGCCCACCGGCTCGGGCAAGACCGTCGTGGGCGAGTTCGCGGTGCACCTCGCCCTGCGAGAGGGCCGCAAGTGCTTCTACACCACCCCGATCAAGGCGCTGTCCAACCAGAAGTACAACGACCTGGTCAAGCGATACGGCATCGACAAGGTGGGCCTGCTCACCGGTGACAACAGCGTCAACGGCGAGGCCCCCATCGTCGTCATGACGACCGAGGTGCTGCGCAACATGCTCTACGCCGGGTCCTCCACCCTGGCGGGGCTCGGTTTCGTGGTCATGGACGAGGTCCACTACCTCGCCGACCGGTTCCGCGGCGCGGTCTGGGAGGAAGTGATCATCCACCTGCCCGAGTCGGTGCGCCTGGTCGCCCTGTCGGCCACGGTCAGCAACGCCGAGGAGTTCGGCGAGTGGATGGGCGAGGTCCGCGGCGACACCAGCGTCATCGTCGACGAGCACCGCCCGGTCCCGCTCTGGCAGCACATGCTCGTCGGCAGCCGCCTCTACGACCTGTTCGTCACCGGAGACGACGACCGGCGCCCGCAGATCAACCCCAACCTCCTGCGCATCGCCAAGGACGAGGAGCGCCAGGCGTACGGCAGGGGGCGCCGCAGCTACTCGCGGCCTCGCAGGAACGGCCCGCCGGACCGTGCCGCGGCGATCGAGCGCCTGGACGCCGACGCCCTGCTGCCCGCGATCACGTTCATCTTCTCCAGGGCGGGCTGCGACGCCGCCGTCATGCAGTGCCTGCACGACGGTATCCGGCTCACCACCGACGCCGAGCGTCACGAGATCCGGCAGATCGTCGACGAGCGCACCGCGCACCTGCCCGACGAGGACCTGGGGGTGCTCGGCTACCTGGAGTGGCGCGACGCCCTGGAGCGCGGCCTGGCCGCCCACCACGCGGGGATGCTCCCCACCTTCAAGGAGGTCGTCGAGGAGCTGTTCACCCGAGGTCTGGTCAAGGCCGTGTTCGCCACCGAGACGCTCGCGCTGGGCATCAACATGCCCGCCCGCTCCGTGGTGATCGAGAAACTCGACAAGTGGAACGGCGAGACCCACGCCGACCTCACCCCCGGCGAGTACACCCAGCTCACCGGACGGGCCGGGCGCCGAGGCATCGACGTGGAGGGCCACGCGGTCGTCCAGTGGCAGCCGGGCACCGACCCGCTCCAGGTCGCCGGCCTGGCCAGCACCCGCACCTACCCGCTGCGCTCCAGCTTCCGTCCCTCCTACAACATGGCCGTCAACCTCGTCGGCCAGGTGGGCAGGGAGCGGGCCAGGACCCTCCTGGAGTCCTCGTTCGCGCAGTTCCAGGCCGACCGGGCCGTGGTGGGCATCGCCAAGCAGGTGCGTCGCGCGGAGGAGGCCCTGGAGGGTTACCGCCAGGCGATGACCTGCCACCTGGGCGACTTCGAGGAGTACGCCGCGATGCGCAGGGCCCTGTCCGACCGGGAGGCCGAGCTGTCGCGCCGGCGCGGCGCGGCCCGCAGGACGCAGGCGTTGCGCTCGCTGGAGGCGCTCAAACCCGGTGACATCATCAGGGTGCCCGGCGGGCGCAGGGCCGGTCTGGCCGTCGTCCTCGACCCCGGCCTCAACTCCAGGGGAGAGGGGCCCTCACCCCTGGTGCTGACCATCGGCAAGCAGGTCAAGAAGCTGTCACCGGCCGACTTCCCCGTCCCGGTCGAGCCGGTCGAGCACCTGCGCATCCCGAAGAACTTCAACGCCCGCTCGCCCAAGGAACGGGCCAACCTGGTCTCCTCCGTGCACGCCAAGATCGGCGACCGTGACTTCGGCAAGCCCGTGAGGGCACGCGACCACGCCGCGGAGGACGACGAGATCAACCGGCTGCGCACGGAGATCCGCCGGCATCCCTGCCACGGGTGTGACGAGCGCGAGGACCACGCCCGCTGGGCCGAGCGCTACTACAAGCTGCTCCGCGAGACCGAGGGCCTGCGCCGCAGGGTCGAGGGCCGCTCCCATGTCATCGCCCGCACCTTCGACAAGGTCTGCGGGGTGCTCGACCAGCTCGGCTACCTCGACGGCGAGAGCGTCACCGCGGAGGGCCGCCGCCTGGCCCAGCTCTACACCGAGCTGGACCTGCTGACCGCCGAGTGCCTGCGCGCGGGGCTCTGGAACAACCTGGACCCGGCCGAGCTGGCCGCGTGCGTGTCGTCACTGGTCTTCGAGTCGCGGCAGGCCGACGACGCCCGCCAGCCCAGGATTCCCGCGGGAGCGGCTCAGAAGACGCTGGCGGACATGGTGCGCCTGTGGGGTGAGCTGGAGTCGATCGAGAGCGATCACGGCCTGTCGTTCATCAGGGAGCCCGACTTCGGCTTCGCCTGGGCGGCCTTCCGCTGGGCCAAGGGCCACAGCCTGGACGCCGTGCTCCGTGACGGTGTGGCCGGCGCGGAACTGGCCGCGGGAGACTTCGTCCGCTGGACCAAGCAGCTGCTCGACCTCCTCGGCCAGATCTCCGACGCGGCCCCGGCGGGGAGCAAGGTGAAGCAGACCGCGGGCAAGTCGATGGACGCCCTGCGGCGCGGGGTGGTGGCCTACTCGTCCCTGACCTGAGCTCCTGCCTCCGGCCTGTTTCCTCCCTCTCCGGCGGGCCTACGCGGCCGGAAACCCGGTCGCGGAGGCTCGGCGGAGAGCTTCGCGGAATCTCGGGCCGGTCCGGGAACGGGTCAGGTCAGACTGAAGCGGACCTCGCGGGTGGCCGGGTCGGCGCGCGTCAGCCGCACGCGTACGGCCTCCCCCAGCGGGAGCCCCTCGCCGTCGCAGCGGGCCACCACCGCGGGGTCGGTGACCTGCACCTGACCCCATGGCCGGTCCTCGGCCACGTCGATCACCACGGCGTCGAACGTCTGGCCCACCCGTTCGCGCAGGACGAAGGCCTCCACCAGGTCCACGCACGCCCGCTCGACGCCGCCCGCGCGGCGCCCGGTGGCATTCATGATCTCCGGCAGTTCGCCCATGGTCCTCTGGATCTCCTGGGGCACCGGCTCGCCCGCCGCGATGGCCAGGCAGATCTCCGTGGCGTAGCGGTCGATGAGGCGGCGCAGCGGAGCGGTCACGTGCGCGTACGGTGCCCCCACGGCGGCGTGCTCCGCCTGCGCGGGCGGCTCGCCGTTGAAGGCGACGTATCCGGCGCCGCGCAGCAGCACCGTCGACTCCTGCAGGAACGCGGCCTGCTCGGGGATCCTCGGGTCGAGGGAGTGGACGACGTCGCCGTACCCGGCGCCCTCGGGCCAGGGCACGCCCAGAGCGGCGGCCACCCGGCGGACCTGGGTGATCCTTTCGACGGGGGCGGGCGGCAGCACCCGCAGCAGGCCGATCTCGGCGTCCAGCATCATGGAGGCGGCGGCCATGCCCGTCAGCAGCGAGAGTTGTGCGTTCCACGCCTCGGCGGCCAGAGGGGCGCGAAACTCGACCCGGTAGCCGTTCTTCTCCGGGACGACCTCCTGGTCGGGGGTGGGCAGCGTCACGCCGCCCCTGGCCCGCTCCTGGGCGAGCCTGAGCCGGCCGATCTCGGCCAGCAGCCGAAGAGTGCCGTCGGCGGTGCCGGTGTCGACCGCGGCCTGCGCGTAGTCGTAGTCGAGCCGCTCGCGGCTGCGTACCAGTGCCCTGCTCACGTCCGCGCCCACGATCAGGCCCTCGGCGTCCAGGTCGACGCACCACAGCGCGGCGGGCCGGGTCACACCCGGCAGCAGGCTGGCGGCGCCCTCGGACAGGACGGGCGGATGCAGCGGTACGCGCCCGTCGGGCATGTAGACCGTCTCGCCGCGGAGGCGGGCCTCGGCGTCGATCGCCCCACCGGGCCTGACGAACGCCCCGACGTCGGCGATGGCGTACCAGACGCGGTAGCCGCCGGACCGCTCCTCCAGGTGCACGGCCTGGTCGAGGTCCATCGCGCCCGGAGGGTCGATGGTGATCAGGGGCAGGTCGGTACGGTCGAGCCGGGGCAGGGCGGGCACCTCGGCGACCCACTCGGCCTCGTCGATCACCGCCCGGGGGAATCCGTCGGGCAGTTTCATCTCACGGCGGATCCGCTCGAAACCGTCGCCGAGCCGTGGATGGGACCCTTCGGGCACCAGGATGCTCTTGTGAGGCACAGGGAGCAACCTACCGGCTCGCGGCGGACTCCTCACCGGCCGGTCGGGACAGCGGTGATCGGCACGGCGGAAGAGCAGGTCGGAGGCGGGAGACCGGGAAGGCGGGGGATGAGCCGTCAGAGCGCCGAGGTCAGGCGCTCCAGCGGCCCGGACAGACCGTAGCGCTCGCTCAGGGCCGCGAGGGCCTCCGGGTCACGGGGCTTGGCGGGAAGCGCGATGTCCGCCTCGGGAAGGGGGACGTCGCGGGCGACCCGGACCACCTCGGGGGCCACCCGCAGGTAGTCGCGGGCCGCCGACAGCCTGGCGCGCTGCCCGGCGGTCAGGTCATCGCCTCCCTCGCCCCCGTCGAGGGCCCGCAGCAGCGCCTCCAGCGAGCCGAACCGGGTGATCAGGGCCGCGGCGGTCTTGTCGCCCACCCCCGGCACGCCCGGCAGACCGTCGCTGGGGTCGCCGCGCAGGGTGGCGAAGTCGGCGTATGAGCGGCCCGGGACACCGTATTTCTCGGTGACGGCGGCCTCGTCGACCAGCTGGAGGTTCTTGACCCCCCTCGCGGTGTAGAGGACCCGGACCGGCCGGGAGTCGTCGACCAGCTGGAACAGGTCGCGGTCGCCGGTGACGACGTCGACCTGGCCGCTCGCGCGCGCGGTGAACGTGCCCATCACGTCGTCGGCCTCGTAGCCGGGCACGCCGACGAGGGCGATGCCCACCGCGCCGAGCACCCGCTCGATCACCGGCACCTGTGGGGCGAGTGTGTCGGGAGTCTCCTCGGCACCGTCCTCGACGACCCGGTGGGTTTTGTACGTCGGGATGGCCGCCACCCGGAAGGCCGGGCGCCAGTCGGCGTCCATGCAGGCGACGAGCTCGGTGGGGGAGTGCCGCCGGACCAGCATGGCGATCATGTCGATGACGCCGCGCACCGCGTTGACGGGCATCCCGTCGGGGGCGGTCATCGACTCGGGGATGCCGTAGAAGGCGCGGTAGTACAGCGAGGGGGTGTCAAGGAGCATCAGGCCGGGCATGGCGACCATTTAACCAATCAGCCGAGCACTCCGATTGCCAGAACGCAGGTGTCGTCCTCGGGGTTGGGGCCGCCGATCACTTCGATGAGCCGGTCGAGCCCGTTGTCCGGGTCTCCTCTCAGCAGGGCCGCGGCCTCCATGGTCAGCGCGAGCCCTTCGTCGATGTCGCGGGTGCGCCGCTCCACCAGCCCGTCGGTGAACAGCAGCAGGAGGTCACCCTCCCGCAGCTCGACCCCGGCCGTCTCGTACGGTTCGTCAGGGGTGGCGCCCAGCAGCACCCCGGCGGGCGAGTCGAGCTGGGTGGCCGTCCCCTCACGGACCAGGATCGGCGCGGGGTGCCCCGCCTGCCCCCAGGTGAACGTCCTGGTGTCCGGGTCGAGATGGCCGACGACCGCGGTCGCCGTCGTCTCGGGCATCCGGTGCAGCACGAGGTCGTTGAGCCAGGCGAGCAGCCTGGCGGGGGAGCGGCCGGTCATCGCGAGGCCGATCAGGGCGTGGCGCAGCTGGGCCATCTGGGAGATCGCGGGCATCCCGTGTCCGGACACGTCGCCGATGGCGAGCAGTACCCTGCCGTCGGCGAGGGGAACGGCGTCGTACCAGTCGCCGCCCAGGCCGGGGTCGACCCCGGCCGCGACGTAGCGGACCGCGATGCGCGCGTGCGGCAGGTCGATGCTGTCTCCCAGACCCGGCATGATCGCCTCGCGCAGGGTCACGCTCATGTCGTGCTCCTCCGCGACCTGCTCGCGGATCCGCAGCAGCTTGCTGCGCGACTCCGACATGATCCGCTCGGCGCGGCGGCGGCCGGTGATGTCCTGGACGACGCCGTGCACGCTGAGATGCCCGTCGCTCACGACGGGGTCGAGCGCGACGCGCAGGTGGCGCAGCTCACCGCGGCGGCGGATGCGGAACTCGGCCTCCCCGGCCTGGGCCCGGTGCACGACGGACCACAGCAGCCGGTCGAGGTCGGGCCGGTCGGCCGCCTCGACGTGACCGATCAGGTCACGCAGGTGGATCGGGCCGTCGCCGGGAGCGCGGCCGAATATGGTGTACGCCTGATCGGACCAGGTGGACCCTCCGGTCTGGAGATCCCACTCGGCCCAGCCCATCTCACCCATGCGCTCCGCGTGTGCCAGGCGTGCGGTGAGGAGGTGTCGCTCAACGGCCATGTGCTCGTCCGCTTCACCACGTGACCGCTGTGCCGTCTCAGCGGCGGTCGATGAGGCCGGACCGGTCACCTGGTCGTTTCGTGGGTGGAGGGGTGGCTGGTGGCCGCCCACTACGCCGACCATGTAGCTCGCTCTCGATGTGTGGCTTTATGGATACTTTGCCAACAAAGTGTGATCGTACTTCAACAGATTGTAGTGGTGAGGCTGCTCTCGTGCCTTCCTTTCCCTGAGTTTCGGTTCCGGGGCCGGGCCCGGATGCGTCGCCGTTCCGCCGGGGATTAGATTGGTCGGCGTGACGACGGAGCCCTCTGACCTCTATCCCGTGACCCGCCTGGCCGCCGTCCGCGAGGCGACCGCCACCGCCGGGCTCGACGCGCTGCTGCTCACGCCAGGCCCCGACCTTCGCTACGTGACCGGGTACGAGGCGCTGCCGCTGGAGCGGCTCACCTGCCTGGTGCTGCCGGCCGAGGGCGAGGCGTTCCTGATGGTGCCCCGACTGGAGCTGCCGGCGGCCGAGCGCTCACCGGCGTCGCGGCTCGGCGTCGAGTTCGTCCCGTGGGACGAGACCGACGACCCGTACGCGGTCGTCGGCCGGCGGCTGGGCGCGGTCCGCAAGGTCGGTCTCGCCGACCGGATGTGGGCGATGCAGTCGCTGCGCCTGCGCGACGCGATCCCCGGCGCCGAGCAGGTGCTCGCCGGGACCGTCCTGCGCGGGCTGAGGATGCGCAAGACCCCGGCCGAGGTGGCGGCGCTGCGCAGGGCGGGGGCCGCCATCGACGCCGTCCACGCCCAGGTGCCCGGTTTCCTGCGGGCCGGCAGGACCGAGCGCGAGATCGGCCGGGACATCACCGAGGCGATCATCGCGACCGGTCACTCCACCGTCGACTTCGTCATCGTCGGCTCAGGGCCCAACGGTGCCAGCCCGCACCACGAGCTGTCGGACCGCGTCGTGCAGGAGCGCGAGCCGATCGTGGTCGACATCGGGGGCCAGATGCCCGACGGCTACTGCTCGGACTCCACGCGCGTCTACGCCATCGGCGAGCCTCCGGCGGGCTTCCTGAAGTACTACGAGGTGCTCAGGCGGGCCCAGCAGGCCGCCTGCGACGCCGTGCGCCCCGGGGTGCCGTGCGAGGCGGTCGACGCCGCCGCGCGAGAGGTGATCACGGCCGAGGGCTACGGCGACTACTTCATCCACCGCACCGGTCACGGCATCGGCCTGGAGACCCACGAGGAGCCCTACATCGTCACGGGCAACGCCGAGCCGCTGGCGCCCGGCTTCGCCTTCTCCGTCGAGCCGGGCATCTACCTGCCGGGAGCCCACGGCGCCCGCATCGAGGACATCCTCGTCTGCACCGACGAGGGCGGCGAGCGGGTCAACCACCGCCCTCGCGAGCTGGTGGTCGTCTAGGGCGGAGCGGACCTCTCCGACGTCGGAGAGGTCCGCGCGCCGGTGACCGGCCGCACGGTCCCGGCGGCGGTCCGAGCCGAAAGCGTGTCGGCTACCGGCCGGGACGCCGTGTCAGAGCCCGTAGGTCTCCAGCAGCCGCAGCCAGATCTCGCTGGCCGTGGGGAAGGACGGGACCGCGTGCCAGAGCCGTTCGAGGGGCACCTCGGCGACGACGGCGATCGTCGCCGAGTGCAGCATCTCGCCCACCGCCGGACCGGCGAAGGTCACCCCGAGCAGCACGCGGCGCCGCTCGTCCACGACGGCCTTGGCCCTGCCCCGGTAGCCGTCACCCTGCAGATAGGCCCCCGACACCCTGCCCAGGTCGTACTCGACCGTGCGGACGTCGAACCCCTCGGCGCGGGCCTGTGCCTCGGTCCGGCCGACCGAGCACACCTGCGGGTCGGTGAAGACCACCTGCGGCGCGCCGTACGCGTCCGCCACGTCGCGCAGGCCCGGCAGGTCGTCGGTTTCGCCCTTGGCCCGCGCCGCGATGACGTCGCCGCACACCCGTGCCTGGTACTTGCCCATGTGGGTGAGCAGGGCGCGGCCGTTGACGTCGCCCACCGCGTACAGCCAGTCGCCGGGGACGCCGGTCGCGCGCATGCTGTCGTCGACCTCCACCGAGCGCCCGGCCTCCAGACCTATGGTCTCCATGCCGAGGTCGCCGGTCGCCGGACGCCTGCCGGTGGCCACGAGCAGCTCGTCGCCCTCGACGGGCGGGCCCTCGGACAGGTGGACGGTCACGGGACCCCCGGGCGTGGGCCGCTCGACCTTCGTCACCTGGACGCCCGTGCGCACCGTGATGCCGGCCTCGGCGAACGACTCGGCCACCAGCTCACCCGCGAAAGGCTCCATCCTGCCGAGCAGCCCGCCACGCGCCAGCACCGTCGTCTCCCGGGCGCCGAGCCCGTGCATGGCCTGGGCCATCTCGCAGGCCACCACGCCGCCGCCCAGCACGACCAGCCGTCCAGGAACGCTCTTCGCGGCCGTCACCTCGTGGCTCGTCCACGGTGAGGCCTCCGCCAGGCCGGGAATCGGCGGGACGGCCGCGCCGCTGCCGGTGGCCAGCACGACCGCCCGCCGGGCGGTCAGCGTGCGGACCGAGCCGTCCTTCGCGGTGACCGCGACCCGTTTGGGACCGTCCAGCCGCCCGTGCCCGCGGACGAACTCCGCCGGCACGCTCTTGATCCACTCGACCTGGCCGCCGTCGTCGAGGTGGGCCACCGCCTCGTCGCGCCGGGCGAGCACGGCGGCGGTGTCGATCGGGCCCAGCGTCAGGCCGGGTACCCGGGAGACCTCGGCGGCCAGCTCCACCGGGCGCAGCAGCGCCTTGCTGGGGATGCACGCCCAGTAGGAACACTCGCCCCCGGCCAGGTTCCTCTCGACGATCGCGGCGGTCAGCCCTCCCTTGACCGCGCGGTCGGCGACGTTCTCGCCTGCGGGGCCCGCGCCCACAACCACCACGTCGAACTCGTCCGACACGACTTACCTCCCAGAGAGAACCGGCCCATCGACCGCGCGCCGCCTCCGGCGACGCCGGTCGTACCAGCTTCGCACCCCTCGGCCGGAGTCACGTCTTCAGGACCGCGGCGGGTCCGGGGCGGGCCGCCTCCGTGTGCGGACCCGTCCGGTCCTTTCCCCGGCTTTTCCGCTTCCGGCCTTGTCGTCCGTTCCGGTCGTTCCAGGTCGATCAGGGGGATGTGCGAAACGCGAGGTCAGCGGCGGCGGCCGCGCGCCTTGAGGGGGGTGAGGGGCAGCTCGGGGGCGGGCAGCGGGGCGGCTCCCGTGCCGGGCACCGTGCCGAACCCCTCGCCCTCCATCCACTCCTGCCGGAACCCGGCGATCTCCTCGTGGCTGCGGCCGACGAAGTTCCACCACATGACGATCCGCTCCTCGAACGGCTCGCCGCCGAGGAGGAGCAGCCGCCCGGCCCCCTCGGCGCTCACGGTCAGCTCCGAGCGCCCGCTGCCCAGGTAGAGCAGCGGGCCGGGGGCGAGATTCGTCTCGCCGACCCGTATGGTGCCGGACAGGGCCAGTACGGCGTACTCGAAGCCGGGACGGAGCGGGACCGAGGTCCCGGCGCCCGCCTCCAGTGTCATCTCCGCCCCGACCAGCGGGGTGTGGACCGTCGCCGGGGAGGTGACACCGCCCAGCTCGCCCATGATGACGGTCACCGTGACGCCCGGTGACGACGCCGCGGTCAGCGTGGGCAGCGCCGGGTGGTGCTCGAAGGCCGGGGCGGTCTCGCGGGCGGCGGAGGGGAGCGCCACCCACAGCTGGACCCCGTGCAGTACGGCCTCGGCCGGAGACTCCTCCGCGTGGGAGATGGCCCGCCCGGCGGTCATCAGGTTGAGCTGGCCCGGTCTGATCAGCTGCTCGCTGCCGAGGCTGTCGCGGTGCAGAACCTCGCCCTCCACGAGCCAGCTGACGGTCTGCAGGCCGGTGTGCGGGTGCGGGGGGACGTGCATCGTCGCCCGCTCGGGACCGTAGTGGTCGATGAAGCACCACGCGCCGATCATCCTGACGTCCCGGTTCGGCAGGGTCCTGGTGACCTTCATCGCCCGGGGCCCGCCCAGCACCACGTCCCGGCCGGTCAGCAGCTCGTTCACCGGTCTCGCCGACACGTCCGCGAGGCCGCCGCAGGCCGACTCCCGCGGATCCGTTTCCAGGTTGCTCATTTTGCGAATGTACGGTGCGATCCGGTCCCGCCGGGTACGGGGTGGCACAATTCCCGGGTGAGGATCATGTGCGTGGTCGGCGCCCGGTTCCGGTATCTTTCGTCCACCCCACCGGTCGCCCACCGCCCTGGTGGGACGGACATCGTGTGAAGTGAGAGGCCGCATGACCACCGAGACACCTCCGAGCGGATCTCGGAAGAGCCGATGGAGCGCGCAGACGTGGTTCAACGTCGTGCTGCTCGCCATGACCCTGTTGCTCGGGCTGTCGGCGATCGTCGGTGCCACGGTCCTGCGGAACGCGGCGGCCGCGTCCACCAGGCTGATCGACCACATCTCGGTGGGCAGGATCCAGGCCGAACGCCTGCAGGCGACCCTGCTGAACCAGGAGACCGGGGTGCGGGGCTTCGTCCTCACCGGCAAGGAGGAGTTCCTGCAGCCGTACGTGGACGGGCGGCGCGACGAGCTCGCCGTGTCGGCGCAGATCGGGCAGCTGGCGCCGGGCGCGGAACCGCTGCTCGCGCTCCAGGAGGTGGAACGGCTGGCCGCCGAGTGGCGGACCCGCTACGCGGAACCGATGATCGCCAAGGTCAGGGACGAGAGTCCGAAGAGCGTCAGCGCCGAGCAGTCGGAGGAGAGCAAGCGCTCCTTCGACGCCGTCAGAAAGGCGATCGACGCCCAGAACACCGCCTGGGGCCAGGCGAGGCAGTCGGCCCGTGCCGATCTGGAGGCCGCCCACTCGGTCAGGGACGCCACCTTCTTCGGCATCCTGGCCGCTTTCCTGATCACCATCATCACGGTGGCGGTGCTGCTGAGAATCGCGGTGTTCGGCCCTCTGGCCCGTCTGCGCGAGGCCTCCCGCAGGGTCACCATGGGGGACTTCGCGCACCACGTGGACACCGGTGGCCCCGCCGACCTCGCGGAGCTGGCCGACGACATGGAGGCGATGCGCGGGCGTATCGTCAACGAGCTGGAGGAGGCACGCGGCTCCCGGCTGCGGATCGCGGCCCAGGCCGAGGAGCTGAAGCGCTCCAACGCGGAGCTGGAGCAGTTCGCCTACGTGGCCTCACACGACCTGCAGGAGCCGCTGCGGAAGATCGCCTCCTTCTGCCAGATGCTCCAGCAGCGGTACGCCTCCCAGCTCGACGAGAGGGCCAACACCTACATCGACTTCGCCGTGGACGGCGCGAAGCGCATGCAGGTGCTCATCAACGAGCTGCTGACCTTCTCCCGGGTGGGCCGGATCACCAGGGAGCCCGTCGAGATGGACCTGAACGACGTGATCGACAGGGCTCTGTCCAACCTCTCCGCGGCGGTGGAGGAGTCAGGGGCCGAGATCGAGGTCGGTGAGCTGCCCGCCGTCGTCGGTGACCGGACCCAGTTCGTGATGCTCTGGCAGAACCTGATCGGCAACTCCCTGAAGTTCCGCGATCCCGACCGCGCGCCCCGGGTCACGATCGAGTCCGAGCGGATCGACGGGGATGTACGGATGACCGTCACCGACAACGGCATCGGCATCTCGCCCACCTTCGCCGAAAAGATCTTCATCATCTTCCAGCGGCTGCACCAGCGGGACGCCTACGAGGGCACGGGGATCGGCCTGGCGCTCTGCAGGAAGATCGTGGAGCAGCACGGCGGCACGATCAGGCTGGACACCGAGTACGACGAGGGCGCCCGCTTCATCATCACGCTGCCCGCCGAGGCCGTCGAGCCGGAGCGGCAGGAGGATTCTTCGGAGATCACGGTTGGGACCGTGCCGTGACACACGGACGGCGCGCGCCGACCCGAATGCCGTTACCGTTTACCGGATGGAGGAGATCGACCGTCGTATCGTCACATTGCTGGCCGGGGACGGCCGGATGAGCTTCACCGATCTCGCCAGGGAGACCGGGCTCTCGGTGTCGGCGGTGCACCAGCGGGTGCGCCGGCTGGAGAAGCGCGGGGTGCTGCGCGGGTACGCCGCGCTGGTCGACTACGACGCCATCGGGCTCCCGCTCACCGCGTTCGTCTCCATCAAACCGATCGACCCGGCCGCCGCCGACGACGCACCGGAGCGGCTGGCCCACCTGAGCGCCGTCGAGGCCTGTCACAGCGTGGCCGGGGACGAGAGCTACATCCTCAAGGTGCGGGTGGCCTCGCCCATCGCGCTTGAGGAGCTGCTGAACCAGATCCGCACCGCCGCCAACGTCTCCACCCGCACGACGGTCGTGCTCAGCACGCCGTACGAGCATCGGACCCCTGAGCCGGCGGGGCAGGACGAGGGGAAGCCCGAGGAGCGCGCCTGACCTTTTCCCGCCGGGTCCGGGGAGAGGTCGCCCCGGACGGGCTCGTCCTCTCGGGTGAGGAGCGGGCTCGCGAGGGGCCGCCGGGGGTTCTTCCGGGCACGGTGACCGGCTCGCTCTCCCTTTTGGGAGGTTGTTCGTGATTTGCCGAGGTGAGGCAATTGATCCAAGCTGGACGGGTGCCTCCCAGAAAGATCATTATTGACTGCGACCCGGGAATCGACGACGCGCTGGCGCTCGTCCTCGCCCACGGGAGCCCTGAGCTGGAGATCCTGGGGATCACCACGGTCGGCGGCAACGTCGAACTGGCCAGGACCACCGACAACGCGCTGCGGCTCCGCGAGTTCCTCGGGTTCGGCGAGGTGCCGGTCGTCGCGGGCAGCGCGGGCGCCCTCCTGCGCCCCCGGGTGGACGCGGCCGACGTGCACGGGGGTTCGGGCCTCGGGAACGCGCTGCTGCCCGCGGCGTCGCTCCCGCCGGCCGCCGGGCACGCGGCCGACTTCATCATCGAGACGCTCAGGGCAGACCCGGGCGAGGTGACCCTGGTCGCGATCGGCCCGCTGACCAACGTGGCGCTCGCCGTACTCAGGGAGCCCGCGGTCGTGAACTGGGCGCGGGGGCTCACGATCCTCGGCGGGTCCTACACCAGGGGCAACTTCTCTCCCGCGGCCGAGTTCAACATCGCCGCCGACCCCGAGGCCGCCGCGATCGTCTTCGGGGCGGGCTGGACGGTGACCATGATCGGTCTCGACGTGAGCCGCGGCGCCGTGACCACGGAGGCGGTGGCGGAGCGCATGGCGGCGATGGGCAGGCTCGGCACCGATCTGCTCCTGCCGTGCGTGCGGTTCTACGGCATGATCACCGCCGAGGGCGGCCCCGCGATCCACG
Organism: Streptosporangium sp. NPDC050284; assembly: GCF_044459525.1. Classification (NCBI taxonomy): domain Bacteria; kingdom Bacillati; phylum Actinomycetota; class Actinomycetes; order Streptosporangiales; family Streptosporangiaceae; genus Streptosporangium; species Streptosporangium sp. NPDC050284. The sequence continues at coordinate 267,098 of NZ_JBITIZ010000004.1, read as the reverse complement.
ACGCCTGCGCGATCGCCCACCTGATCGATCCGTCGCTCATCACCCTCGAGCCCGCCGTCGTGGACGTCGAGACGGCGGGCCGCTTCACCGCCGGGATGACCGTGACCGACTTCGCCCTCCGGGGCCGCGTTCCCAACGCCCTGGTCGGCACCTCCCTCGACGTGGGCCGCTTCTGGGACCTGCTGCTGACCGTCTACGCCGGAGTCGCCGAGTCCATCGAGCCTTGGCCAGGCCGCTCCGGGAACGGAACCCTCAGGGGATGATCCTGCGACGGCGGAGGTCGCCGAGGATGTCCAGGAACATCGCCTCGGTGTCGACGTACTCGTGGAAGCCGAAACGCCGGGCCTTGGAACCGTCGGCGAAGAAGTCGTAGTCCCAGGAGAACACGGCGTCGCCGAAGGCCCAGGAGGACACCTCCGCGTACGGGTGCGGTTCCAGTCCGTACCTCTCGGTCATGGCCTCCCACAGCGGTCCCTTGTCGGCCATGACGACGTCAAGCGAGATCGGCAGGGGAGGTGCCACCTCCAGGTCGAAGAACCTGGCGATCTTCGGCCACATGTCGTTCCAGCGGAAGAGGTCGCCGTTGTTGACGTTGAACGCCTGGTTGGCGCAGCGCTCGTCGGTCGCCGCCCAGACGGTCGCCCTGGCCAGCAGTCCCGCGTCGGTCATCTCCAGCAGTGTGTCGTAGGCACCCGGTCTTCCCGGGAAGCGCAGGGGCAGGCCCAGTTCCTTCGAGATCGCGCCGTACACCGCGAGCACCATGGCCAGGTTCATCGGGTTGCCGAGGGCGAAGCCGCACACCACGGACGGGCGGATCGCCGTCCACGTCCATCCCGAGCCCTTCTGCCGCTCCTCCAGGAAGTTCTGCTGGTCGACGTTGAACTCGGGTGGCATGTGGTGCGGGTCGCTCTCGCGGGCCGGGGTCTTGAAGGGACCCAGGTGCGCGCCGTAGACCTTGTATCCCTGCATGAGGCTGACGTGCCGCAGGCCTGTCGCCACCGGTTCGACCGCGTCAACGACGTTGACGAGCATGGCGAGGTTGGGCGGGACGAGCTCGGCCCAGGTCGGCCGATCCTGATAGGCGGCGTAGAAGATGTGGGTCACCTCGGTGAGCTCGCCGAGCTTCTTGGCGCAGTCGTCCCGGTCGAGCAGGTCGACCCGTATGTGGCGGACCCGTCCCGTGCTCTCCCCGCCGCGGCGCGACAGGCCGATCACGTCCCAGTCGCCGAGTGTCGCGAGGTGGTCCACCAGGTTGCGGCCGATCACCCCCTGGGCGCCGACGACGAGGGCGACCTTGGGTTGGCTGCTCATTGTTCTTCTCCCGATCGGTACGGATGGGCAGGCACGCGGTCACGCTCCCGTGCCGGTTCCGTGCGATCCGATCCTGCACGCCTCCCGTTCCATGAGTCCAAGGCTTGTTTCTTGTCGCGGTCATGAACATCACTTATGGCAGCCGTTGTGATCCGGCGGCGTCCCGACGCTCGCGTCACATAATTCAAAGTTATGATTTATGTGTCTCTGATAATTTTTATGCATGCTGAGCCTGCGGCAACTCGAATACCTGGCGGCCATCGTCGACCATGGCTCCTTCACGCGGGCCGCCGAGATCCTCCACGTCACGCAACCGGCCCTGTCACACCAGATCCGGGCGCTGGAGCGGTCGGTCGGTGCCCCGCTGCTCGAACGGCTCCCCAGGGCCGTCCGCCTCACGGCGGCCGGGCGCGCGATGCTCCCCCACGCGCGGGCCGCCCTGGCCGACGCGGATCGCGCCCTGTCGGCCGTACACCGGACGACCGGGCTGGCCGGGGGAGAGCTGAGACTGGCGACGGTCTACTCGGTCAGCCTGGGCGTGTTGCCCGCCGCGTTGCGCGCCTGGAGCGGTCTCCATCCCGGGGTCGACGTCAGGCTGTTCGAGCACCGCCACGCAGACGAACTGGCGGAGGCGATGGCGAGCGGGCAGGCCGACCTCGCGGTCGGTCCCCGGCCCGCGTCCTGGGCGGGGCCGGTGCGCGCGCTCGGTATCGAGGAGTTCGTCGTAGCCGTCTCCTCCGGCGATCCACTCGCGTCCGACGGGGCGTCCTCGGTGGACCTGAGCGACCTGCGTGACCGCCGCTGGGTTCATTACGCCCCCGGCAACGGCCTGGCCGACATCATGGACCGCGCCTGCTCGGAGGCCGGGTTCCAGCCCAGGATCGCGGTGCGCACCGAGCAGACGGCGTCTGCCCCGACCCTCGCGGCCGCCGGTCTCGGACCCGCCCTCATCCCCGCCAACATCGTGCCCGGGCAGTACGAGGGCCGCGTTCTTCGGCCGAGGCCCGCCGTGACCAGGGTCCTCACCGCCTACGCGTGCACCGGGTTCGACGCCCTCGGCGGGGCCTTCCTCACCCTGCTCGCCGAGAGTGCGGCGGCCATCCTCCTTCCCCCTCCGCCGGACACCCCCCCTGCTCTCTGAGCGTTCGGGCTTCCCGCACACGGCGGCCCGCGCCGGGAGACGTGGGCCGTGCGCGGCGCGATGTCACCTCGTCATGCCAGGCCGCCCGGGAGCGTCATGTCAGGGTGTGGAAGTGGGCCCGCAGCCGGGCCCTGGCCTCCTCGGTGGCGCCGAGGGCGTCCAGGCCCAGCAGGGCGGCGCCCATGACGGGGGCGACGTCGGAGACGATCGGCTTGGCCTGCGGGGCGCGCTCGGCGAAGCCCCGCTCCAGCAGCTCGCTCATCAGCGGGTCGCGGGCGGTGAGGACGCCTCCGCCCAGGACCACCTCCGTGGGGACGGAGAGCAGGTCCAGGCGTCGCATCGCGACCACCGCGAGCACGACCACCTCCTCGGCCATCCGCGTCACCAGCGATCGGGCCACCGCATCACCCCGGTTCGCGGCCGCCATCAGCGCCGGGACCAGCTCGTTCAGCCTGCCGTAGGGCAACTCGCCGAAGTGGATGGCGAGGGACACCTCCTCGACGGTCCGGGTGCCGAAGTGCTCGCGGACCGCGGCGGCCAGCGCGCTGGCCGGGCCCCGGCCGTCCTCGGCGCGCACGGCGTGCCAGAGTGTCTCCTCGCCGAGGCCGAGACCGCCACCCCAGTCGCCGGTGATCCGTCCCAGCGCGGGGTATCTCGCCACCTCCCCCGAGGAGGAGACCGCCACCGCGTTCACCCCGGCGCCGCAGACCACGGCCACCCCCGCGGGCCCGGAGGCCCCGGCGCGCAGCAGAGCGAAGGTGTCGTTGCCGACGGTCGCCCGCCTGCCGTACCCCCGGGAGAGGATCTCCGCGCGGAGAGCCTCCTCCTCGACGGGCAGGTCCGCGCCCGCCACGTAGGCGGCCACGTGGTCGGCGTACGGTGTGACCGTGCCCGGGCCGAGTGCGGAGCGCACGGTGTCGCCGATCACGTCGATCGCGACGCCCACCCCCGTGGTCTGCGGCTGGAAGGCGCCGCCGCGTCCGGTGGCGAGGACCGAGCCGTCCTCCGCGACCAGCGCGACGTCGGTCTTGCTGTTGCCGCCGTCGACCGCCAGGACCGTTCTCACGCGGTCGCCCAGGACAGGTGCCCGCGGTTGGCCTCGACCAGGCGCCTGGCCAGGTCGCCGGAGAGCGAGGCCTGGCCGATCAGCGGGTGGGCGAGCAGCGCGTCGGCGACGCGGTCCTCGCCGCCGTGCAGCGCGGCCTCCAGCGCCAGCGTCTCGTACGCCGTGACGTGGGCGATGAGCCCTGCGAAGAGGGGCTCCACCGGGTCGACGGGCAGTGCGGCCGCGCCCGCCGAGGTGATCGTGGCCGGTACCTCGATGACCGCCTCGTCGGGCAGGAACGGCAACGTGCCGTCGTTGCGCAGGTTGACCACCTGGGTGTCGCCGCGGTCGCCGGTCAGCGAGGCGATCAGCGCCACCGCCGCCTCGGAGTAGAAGGCCCCGCCGCGCTCGCCCAGCAGTTCGGGCTTGGTGTCCACGGCGGGGTCGGCGTACAGCTCAAGCAGCGTCGCCTCCATCGCCGCGACCTCGGCCGCGCGTGACGGTCTGGTGCGTTGCTCCTCCACCACCAGGTCGTGCTCGTAGAAGTAACGCAGATAGTAGGAGGGCACCACGCCCAGGCGGCGGATGAGCGCCGCGGGCAGGCCGACGTCCCCGCCGATCTCCTCGGCGTGGCTCTCCAGCAGCTTGGGCAGCACGTCCACCCCGTCCAGGTGGACGGCCCGCTCCCAGGTGAGGTGGTTCAGACCGACATGACCCAGCGAGATCCTCGCGGGGGCCACGCCCAGGGTGGCGGCGAAGCGACGTTGGAAGCCGATGGCCACGTTGCACAGGCCGATGGCCCGGTGCCCTGCCTCCAGCAGCGCCCTGGTGACGATGCCGACCGGATTGGTGAAGTCGACGATCCAGGCGCCGGGCGCGTGCCTTCTGACCTTCTCCGCGATGTCCAGCACCACCGGCACCGTGCGCAGCGCCTTGGCCAGCCCACCGGCGCCGGTCGTCTCCTGGCCGACGCAGCCGCATTCCAACGGCAGCGTCTCGTCCACGTTGCGCGCCGCCTGGCCGCCGACGCGCAACTGCAGCAGGACCGCGTGCGCTCCGGTGACGCCCTCCTCGACCGAGGTGGTCGCGACGACCGTGGCCGGGTGCCCGGCCCGCGCCAGCATCCGGCGCGCCATGCCGGACACCGACTTCAGCCGCCGGGTGTCCGGATCGACCAGCGCTACCTCGCTCAGCGGCAGCTCGTCGCGCAGCCGTGCGAAACCGTCGATCAGCTCCGGCGTGTATGTCGAACCGCCTCCGACAACGGCGAGTTTCACCCTTTTACTCCTGTCAGCGTGACGCCCTCGATGAAGACCTTCCGGGCGAAGAGGAAAACGATGATCAGCGGGGCCATGACGGGCAGGGGCGTCACCTCGGTGGGGTTCCACCGCACACCGCGAGGTGCTCGCGAGGACATCGGCCCGGGAAAGAGCGTCCGGTTCTCCTTCGCTGTGGCCGTTGTGCGGGTGGTCAGGGGGGTCGGGGCGAAGGTGGGAAGGCGTCGGTGCACGACGGCTGCCTCCTGATGGCGGTGGATCCGGGCGAGTTGCCGGGGAGTTCCGTGCGAGGTTTCGTACGAGGTGGGGAGGGCAGCCGAGGGCAGGGAGGGTCAGGAGGGGACGGTGGAGCCGAAGACCTCGTGACGGGCGGTCGCGAGGGCGAGGTCGAGCGCGCCGGCGAGGACGGGGTTGCCCTCGACGGTCGACAGCAGCAGCGGGGGCCGGGGGATGGTGAGCGCGTGAAGTTCGTGTTCGACGAGCTCACGCAGGGTGTCGCCGCCGGAGAGGAGGGTTCCGCCGGTCAGCACGATGATCTCGGGGTCGACGACCGAGGTGATCGAGGCCAGTCCGACGGCCAGCCGGGAGGCGATGTCGCGCAGCCCCGCGCGGGCGTCGTCGGCACGCCTGCCGGTGGAGGTGGAGGCCCGCACGGCGTTCAGTACCGCCTGCGCGGGCGTGGTGCCGCGCACGCCGTACGATCTGAGGATCTTGAGTACCGCCGGGCCGCCGGTCAGGGCCTGGTAGCCGTGGTTGGCGTAGCGGCCGGTGTCCCTGGCGGTCGGGGCGCCGGGGGTGGGCATGTAGCCGACCTCCCCGGCGCCGCCGGTGGCGCCCCGGTGCAACCGGCCGCCGAGGACCAGTGCGGCGCCCAGACCCTCGTCGGCCCAGAGCAGCACGAAGTCGCTGTGCCCGCGGCCCACGCCGTGCGCCTGCTCGGCCTGGGCGACGAGGTTGACGTTGTTCTCCACGGAGACCGGCACGCCGAGGCCGTCGCCGAGGGTGCGGACCAGGTCGGGGATGTGCCAGCCGGGCATGTCCTTGCTGGTGGCGTACGCCATCTTTCCCGTGCCGGGGTCGATCGTGCCCTGCACACCGATGACCACGCGCCGCAGTGCCGCGGGGGCTTTCGCGCCCTGCAGCGCGGCACGGACCCGCTCCAGCGCGTCGCCGCCGGAGCGGCCGGAGCTGGGCAGGTGGTGCTCGCCGGTCACGGTGCCGGTGATGTCGGCGACCCTGACGTCGATGCCCGCGCGTGTGACGTCCAGCGCGGCGACGTGCGCGGCGGCGGGGTTGAGCCGGTAGACCTCGGCGGTGCGGCCGGGCAGCCCCTCGCGGATGCCGTCGAGCATGACCAGGCCCGCCTCCTGGAGGCGGATGAGGAGCTGCGAGGCGGTGGGCTTGGACAGGCCGGTGAGGGCGCCGATCTCCGGGCGGGTCAGCGGGCCGCGCTCCAGCAGCGCTTGCAGGGCGGCCCGGTCGTTGATCGCGCGCAGCAGGCTGGGGGTGCCGGGCGTCGGCTGGGTCACTGGTCCTCCGCGTACGTCCTCGCGTCCACCTGTGAGGCGAAGTTAGGAAAGTTTCCTAACTTCGAGTGAAGTTAAGGAACCCAACGGATTCTCGTCAAGCGGGCAGGGGAGGCCGCAATCAAGCTGTGATGACGGCGGGGTGGGTAAACTTCTCGACGGACCTGCTAGGGTGATGGTTTGTCATAACAACCAGTGCAATGGCCCGGAGTATCCCATTACTAGTAACGATAATGGAGCGACGGCAACCCGTCAAATCGAGCTGGCCAGGGAGCAGGAGTATGTTTCCCGCCTTTATGCCCGGCTTGATCTGCTGCGCGAGCGCACCCAGCGACAGCTGGACAGTGTTCTCGCGCAGGGCGGAAGTGGCGGCACGCACCAGAACCGCTCCGAGCGCGACAGCTTCGCGGGGATGTACGCCGAACGCCTGGGCCGTCTGTGGGCGGTCGAGAACGGCCTGTGCTTCGGCCGGCTCGACAACGCCGACGACACCTCACTCTACATAGGCCGCATCGGCATGGCCGACGACGACCAGCGCCGGATGCTGATCGACTGGCGGGCGCCGGTGGCGCAGCCCTTCTACGGCGCCACCCCCGCGGCCTCGATGGGCGTCACCCGGCGCAGGCACCTGCAGACCAAGGGTCGTACGGTGATCGGGATCGACGACGACCTCCTCGACCTCGACAGCCTCACCGAGGAGGACGTGGCCACCCTCAACGGGGAGGCCGCGCTGCTGGCCTCCCTCGGGGCCAAGCGCACCGGCCGGATGCGTGACATCGTGGCCACCATCCAGTCGGAACAGGACCGCATCATCCGCTCCGACCTCAACGGGGTGCTGGTCGTGCAGGGCGGTCCCGGCACCGGTAAGACCGTGGTCGCGCTGCACCGCGCCGCCTACCTCCTCTACACCCACCGGGAGAAACTGGCCCGCAGGGGCGTGCTCATCCTCGGTCCGAACCTGACCTTCCTGCGCTATATCGAGCAGGTGCTGCCCTCCCTGGGCGAGACCGACGTGCTGCTGTCGACCGTCTCCGAGCTGTACCCGGGGGTCGTCCCCCGCCGCAGGGAACGTGCGGAGGTGGCCGCGGTCAAGGGGGACGCCCGGATGGCCCAGGTCGTCGCGCGGGCCGTGCGCGAGCGGCAGCGGGTGCCGCGCAAGCCGATCGAGATCAAGCTCGACCGCTACACCCTCAAGCTGGAGGGAAACGTCCTGGAGGCCGCCCGCAGCCGGGCGGCCCGCTCCAAGAGGGCGCACAACGAGGCCCGCGCGGTCTTCGTCCGCCACCTGCTCAACGCGCTCGCCCGGCAGGCCGCCAGGCAGCTCGGCAAGGGGATGATCGACGACGACGAGCTGGCCGACATCCGTGAGGACCTTCGCACCGAGCGGCCCGTCAAGGCGGCACTGAACCGGCTGTGGCCCTACGTCACCCCGCAGCAGCTCCTGATCGGGCTGTTCACCTCCCGCGAGCGCCTCGACCACGCCGCGTCCGAGTTCGGCGAGGCCGAGCGGGAGCTGATGCTGCGCGAGCCGCCCCGCAAGGGGGAGGACTGGTGGTCGGAGTCCGACGTACCGCTCCTGGACGAGGCCGCCGAGTTGCTCGGTGACATCGACCCCGCCGTGCTGCGGGCCGGAGCGTGGATGGCCGAGGAGGAACAGGCCGCGCAGCGTGCCGCCGCGCTCGACGAACGACAGCACCAGCTCGCCTACGCCAAGGAGGTCCTGGAGCTGACCGGCCTGTCCGACATCATGGACGCGGAGAGGTTCGCCGCCCGTCACCTCGGTGACGACGTCTTCCTGACCACCGCCGAGCGCGCGGCGGCCGACCGCACCTGGGCCTTCGGGCACGTCATCGTCGACGAGGCGCAGGAGCTGTCGCCGATGGACTGGCGCATGCTGATGCGCCGCTGCCCGACGCGGTCGATGACGATCGTCGGCGACCTGGCCCAGACCGGTTCGTCGGCCGGGGCGCGCTCCTGGGGGCGGGTTCTGGATCCGTACGTGGCGGGACGCTGGCGTGAGGAGACCCTCAGCGTCAACTACCGCACCCCGGCCGAGCTGATGGCCGTGGCCGCCGACGTGCTCACCCTGGTGGATCCGGCGCTGAGCGCCCCGGCCTCGGTGAGGGAGACGGGGGCGCGGCCGTGGGCGGCCTCCCCGACGGCCTCCCTCACCGAGGTCGTCAAGGCCGAGGTCGTCGAGGGCGGGCGGCTTGTCGTGATCGTCCCCGAGTCGCGCGCCGAGGAGTTCGGGACGATCGTGGTCCGCTCCGTCGACGGCGCGGTGGCCGGACCGGGAGCCGCGGCCCTGGACGCGCAGGTGGCGGTGCTGACCGTCGCCGAGGCCAAGGGGCTGGAGTTCGACGCGGTCGTCGTGGTCGAACCGGAGCTGATCCTGGGCGAGTCCCCGCGCGGGGCGAGCGATCTTTATGTGGCCTTGACCCGCGCCACCCAGCGGCTTGGCGTCGTGCACGACGGCCCGCTTCCCGGTGCCCTCGTTCGACTTGAGCGACATCGGATCACATGAGAGCATTGACGGCTCTCGTCGATCATGTCCCAGCTGCGAAAACTTGATGTTTCCGCTGTTAGTGACACGGTTGACATCTGCGCTGGGCTCGGTAGTTTGCTGCCCAGTCCAGCACGGGACTGGCCGGTCGGCCGCTTTTCGACATAGCAGTCTCCTGCGCCCGTGACGGGGGTTTCCCCCGTCCGTACAGCCAGGCGCAGGGCCTGCAGTCCGTCGAGGCGGGGCACTCCTTCCGGGCGGGGGGTTGGACCCAGGAGGGGTCCGGGCACCCAGTAGACAACGGCAATCCGCGCTCGCCGCCGACGGGACGGAACCGGTCCGAAGGGTCGTCCGGGCCCTCTTCCCGCTCCCGTGCGAGCGCCGCAAGCGTCGGGGCGGCCCGGGGTGTCCATCGACATCCCGGGTCGCCCCGTTGCCGCGTCTGGAGTCTGCTTATCGTGGTTTTGCTGGGTTTGAAGTGCTTTGGTGTTGTTTCTGATTAATGTGGCGGAGAACTTTTGGGGGCGTGCCTGCTGGACGGTAGCGTTCCGGCTAGCAAGACCGGTCAGGAAGGCCAGACGTCAACCGCCGCACGACATCGCAAGGAGCCTCGCCCGTGGTGCAGGACAAGACGGCCGCTCCGGTACCGGAGCGGCCCGCGCGGGGCGTTCCCGCGGGAGGTGCGGCGGCCGGTTCCGTGGCCGGCTTGGCGACCGGCCCCGCGAGGAGGGCGACCACCGGTTCGGTGGACGGCTCGGTGGAGGATGCCGCGGCCGTGCCTGCGGCCGCTTCGGTAGACGGTGTCGCGGACGTCCCGCCCGGCGCGGAGGTTTCGTCCCCCGGGTCGCGCCTGGTGCCGCTCGCCCGGGCCGCGGGCGCGGTGGTCGGCGGTCTGCTGATGTTCCTCGCCTTCCCGCCGCTCGGGCTCTGGTTCCTCGCGCCGCTCGGCATGGCCTCGGCGATCCTGGCGGTACGTGGCACTCGCCCGCGCCGGGGTACGTGGCTCGGCCTCCTCACCGGGCTCGCCCTGCTGCTGCCCGCTCTGCACTGGGTGAGCCCGATCGGCACCGACGCCTGGCTGGGTCTGGTCGCCATGGAGAGCGCCTTCTACGCCGCATGGGGGACGGGCGTCGCCGTGGTGACCCGGTTGCGTCTGTGGCCGCTGTGGGGCGCCGCGCTCTGGGTGGCGGCCGAGTGGGCGCGGGGGCAGTTCCCCTTCGGTGGATTTCCCTGGGCGCGAGTGGCCTTCAGCCAGGGAGAGTCGATCTTCACCCCGTACGCCGCGCTCGGCGGGGCGCCGCTGGTGAGCTTCGCGGTGGCTTTGTGCGGTGGCCTGCTCGCCCTGGCGGCGCTGCGCTTTTTCCCGGCCCCGGCTCCGACCACAGCCCCGGCCCCGGCCCCAAGCACGGCCTCGGCTCAGGTTCCGACCCCGGCCGAGTCCCAAGGTTCGCTCTCGCGCAAGGATCGGCTCCCGGCCTCGGCCGAGGTTCCGCCCGAATCCTCCGGCTCTCCCGTGGTTCCCGGCTCCCGTCGTGCCCGGGACTCGCGCTGGGGGCGGGCACTGGCCCTGCCGCTCGCCGGGGCGCTGGCCGTGCCGGTCGCGGCCCTCGCCGTTCCCCGGTACGGCGACGAGGGCAGGAGCGTGACCGTCGGCGTCATCCAGGGCAACGTTCCCGGCCGGGGTATGCACCCGCTGGGCGACGAGCCCGCCGTGGTCCTCGGCAACCACACCCGGATGCTCCACCAGATGGCACGGGATGTGCGAGAGGGCAGGACACCCCGTCCCGACCTGGTCGTGCTGCCGGAGAACTCCACCGACATCGACCCGCTGCGCAACGAGTTCGCCCGGAGCGAGATCGACGCGGCGGTCAAGGACATCGGGGTGCCCGTCCTGGTCGGCGCCGTGGTCGGGATCGGGGAGAACAACCGGGCGACCCGCAGCATCGTCTGGGACCCGGTCACCGGCCCTGGCGCCCACTACGACAAGCAGCAGCTGGTCCCCTTCGGGGAGTTCACCCCGCTCCAGGGTCTCGTGCTCGCCCTGTTCGAGCGGGCCTCCCTGGTCGGCAAGCAGTCGGTGGCGGGCACCCGCGACGGCGACCTCAGGTTGGGTCCGGTGACCGTCGGCGCGATCAACTGCTACGAGGTGGCCTTCGACGGCATCGTGGGCGACACCGCCAGGACGGGTGCCACACCGTTGGTGGTGCAGACCAACAACGCCACCTACGCCCTGACCAACCTGCCGTCGCAGCAACTCGCCATGTCCCAGTTGCGGGCCGTGGAGCACAATCGGGCTGTGATCACTTCCGCAATTACTGGTATATCGGCATATGTGACCCCGAATGGTTCGATCGCCTGGCGTACCGGCGAGCTGGTTCCCGCCATGAACGTCCTGACCGTTCCGGTCAGGACCGCGCAAACCATCGCCACACGCGTGGGTGCGCTGCCCGAGTGGGCCTTGATACTTGTGGGTGCGGGTGCGGTGGCCACCGCCTGGCGGCGCCGGACGCCCGGTGCGGGGCACCTCGCGAACCGGGAGGACGATCAGCAGGTGGGAGACGCGTGATGGAGCGGATGCTTGGTCGGGTGCTCGTCATCGTCCCGACGTACAACGAGCGGGAGAACCTGCCGCTGATCACCCGGCGGCTGCGCGAGGCCGTCCCCGACGCCCACCTCCTGATCGCGGACGACGACAGCCCCGACGGCACGGGGGCGATCGCCGACAAGCTGGCGGCCGACGACGACCACGTCCACGTGCTGCACCGGCCGGGTGGCAAGCAGGGGTTGGGCGCCGCCTACATCGCGGGTTTCCACTGGGGTCTTGGGGAGGGGTTCGGCGTCCTCGTGGAGATAGACGCCGACGGATCCCACCAGCCGGAAGAGCTGCCCAAGCTGCTGGACGCGCTGGCCGAGGGGGCCGATCTGGCGATCGGCTCCCGGTGGGTGCCCGGTGGCAAGGTCGTCAACTGGCCGGTCTCGCGGGAGTTCCTGTCACGCGGTGCGAACGTCTACACCCGGCTGATGCTGGGCCTCCCGGTCCGGGACGCCACGGCGGGCTTCCGCGCCTACCGTGCCTCGGCCCTGGAGGAGATCAGCCTGCACGACGTCGAGTCGCGGGGCTACTGCTTCCAGGTGGACCTGACCCTGCGTACGGCTCGCGGTGGGATGCGCGTCACCGAGGTGCCCATCACATTCGTGGAGCGCACCGTCGGGGCGAGCAAGATGAGCCGCGGCATCGTGGTCGAGGCGCTGTGGCGGGTCACCGTCTGGGGTGTCACCGGCCTGCCCGCCCGCCTGCGCCGCCGCCGAGGTCGCTGACCCCTGGCCCCGCGGTCGCGCGACCGGCCGATCCTGGCCGCCCGCGCCGCTTCCGTGAGGCCGCCCCCGGCTCGGAGGGGAGCACCGCCCTGAGAGTCGGCTGAGGACGGTGAGGACGGTGAGGAAACCGTCCACGCTGAGCGAACGCGGAACGCGCCGCCGCTCCGGGACGTTGTTCATGTCGTACGGCTGTCGCACGAGTTGAGGCGAAAAATGCGCATTCTGCTGTTCCTGACCTTTCTCGTGGTGCCGTTCCTCGAGATATGGGTGCTCATCCAGGTCGGTCAGCTCATCGGCGGGTGGCCCACGGTGGCCCTCCTGCTCGCCGGCAGCCTGCTCGGCGCCTGGGTCGTGCGCCGCGAGGGCCGCCGGGCCTGGCGCAGCCTCCAGGAGGCGCTGCAGAGCGGCCGGGCACCCGAGCGCGAGCTCGCCGGTGGCGGGCTGACCCTCGTGGGCGGCATGCTGCTGATCGCTCCGGGATTCCTCTCGGACGTCCTCGGTCTCCTGTGCCTGCTGCCGTTCACCCGGCCGATGGTCCGCGGGCTCGGATCCTGGCTTCTCGCCCGCCGGATCCGCACTCTCGTCGCCAGGAACGCGGGTGCTGCCGGGCTCGGCTCGCCGTTCGGCGCGGGCTCGCCCTTCGACGTGTTACGCGACGGCGGGAGGCCCCCGGGTTCCGGGCCGGTCGTCCACGGCGAGGTCATCCGCGACGAGCCGGGTGACGCGGGAGGTCCAGGCGGGACCAAGGACTCCGACCGGGGGATCATCGGTCGCTGAGCGCGGCCAGGCGGCGCAGCGAGAGCCGGAACAGGGCCGCGTTCAGCGGTTTGATCACCCGCCAGCCGAGCCGCCCGGCCGCGCCGAACGGCACGTCGAGGTCCTCCTTCCAGAGGATCGTGCTGCCGCCGCCCTCGCGGGGCAGCACGCGGAAAACCCCGGTGCCGCGCACCAGTCGTCCGGTGTGGCGGACTCCCACGCTCCTCGGCGGATCCCACTCGGTGATCTCCATGGTGTCGAGGAACCCGGCCGGTCCCACCCCGGTGAAGGCCTCCAGCCGGCTCCCGGTGCCGCGACCGTCCCCGGCGGTGACGCGCGCCCGGGTCAGGACCATCCACTCGTGGTGCCTCGGCCAGTCGGTCAGGACCGAGAACACCTGCTCGGGCCGGGCGTGCGCGTCCACGGAGACGCTGATGTGGGAACGGGTCATCCCCGGTTCCTTCCCCGTCTCCGCCGGCCGACCCTCCGGACACCTCGCCGTGCTCCTGTGCCCGTGAGATCCTGCCGTGGACGATGACGGGCGCCGACGAAGGTGATGGAGAATCCCGTTTTTCTTCTTTTTAGGTCGGGATTTAGTGTGATTGTGGACCGTGAGGGTGTGAAGACGTGACGCACGGCGCGCCCGGGACGGTTCGCGGCGGGAAGAACGACACCGGGAGAGTGTGGAGAGGGACGGGTTCGCGATGACCGCGTTCGCACAGGGAGCCGGCCTGGTCGAGGTCAGGCCGGTCGGCTGGGACGACGCGGCGGCCGTGGCGCTCCGCGGAGCGATGACGGAGGAGATGGACGCCCGCTACGCCGACCTGCTCGCCGTCATCGGCCTCGTGCCCGATGGCATGAACGTCGAGCCGGAGACCGTCGCCTACACCGGGGTCGCCTATGTGGCGGAGGGCGTCGCGGTCGGGCACGTGGCGTTGCGCAGGCTCGGTGGCGACCTGGAGCTCAAGCGGATGTTCGTGACCCCGTCCCATCGGGGCACCCGCGTGGCGCGGGCCCTGCTGGCCGCCGCCGAGGACGCCGCCCGCGCGCTGGGCGCGCCCCGGGTCGTCCTGCAGACCGGTCCCCGCCAGCCGGACGCGGTGAGGATGTACGAGAGGGAGGGCTACACGCCCGTCCCGGTCTTCCCGCCCTACGACCGTCTCCCGGGCTCCCTCTGCTTCGAGAAGCCTCTTTGATCCGCCCTTTCGCTCGCGGCGAAGGGCGGCTCTCCGGGGCGCCGGGGCCGGGCCGGTGCCCGGACACGGGTTCGCCGGCCCGGCCGAGGGGACGGCCGGACCGGCGAGGTGCTCGCGGGAGTCTAGGACGCCGCGTGCTCGGGACTGTCGACGTAGATCCGACCGAAGTCGACCGCCGGGGCGAATCCGGCGAAGTTGCGCTGGACCTCGGCTTTCTCCGCCGCGTTCGGGTTCGCGTTGGTACAACTCGTACCCGCGCTCGCACCGGACATCAGGTCCGTGCACCGGCCGGTACGCCGGTCGGGCAGGCCCAGGATGTGGCCGATCTCGTGGGCGGCGATCCGCAGTGGGTTGTGACCCTCCGCGGTCGCCTGACGGCCCATCCACACGGTTCCGCGGCCGAGGCTGGTGGGCTGCGCACGGGGCCAGCCGTTGTCGGCGAGCACCACGAAGTCCGCGGGGCTGCCGGCCACCAGTCGTACGTTCGAGACGCTGGAGTTCCAGATCTGGGCCGCCTGGTCGACGGCGGATCGGAACTCCGCGGCCCTGCTCGCGTCATACCTGAGCACGCGAACCGCTGCCGTGCGGGCGTCCGCCGCGTGGGCGGGCGCGGCCTGGGCGGGGGTGACCGTCACCAGGAAGGCCAGCCCCAGGATGAGGGCGACGCAGGAGCGAATGATCCTTGACATTTCTGGCGGGCCTCCTCGGCCATCGGGGGGTTGCTCACGGGGAGCAGGCTGGTGAGGAGGCGAGATCAGCCGGTGACGAGTGTCAGCCCGTACGCAGAGAGGATCTCGTTGACCGGCTGGTGGTAGGTGGTGCCGCCGATGGAGCAGTTGCCCGAACCACCGGAGGTGACGCCCTGTGCCTGGTTGCCGGAGATGAAGGAGCCGCCGGAGTCGCCTGGCTGGGCGCACGCGCTGGTGCGGGTCAGGCCGCTCACCGTGCCCTGTGCGTAGGTGACGCTCGCGTTGTGCTGCTGGATGGTGCCGCAGCGCCAGCCCGTGGTGGAGCCGGAGCGGCAGATCGAGGAGCCGACCGAGGCCTGGGTGGAGCCGCGGACGACCACGTTGGCGCCGCCGGAGCCGCGGACCCAGGGCCGCGGAGTGTGACCGGGGGTGGCGACCCAGGCGTAGTCGTTACCGGGGAACGACGAGCCCTGGAAGGTGCCGGACGGGCTGGTGGTGGTGTTGCCCGCCCTGCCGCAGTGACCGGCGGTCACGAAGCCGGGGGTGCTGCCCCGCCACACGGAGAAGCCGATGCTGCAGCGGCTGCCGCCGATGTAGTAGGCGTTGCCGCCGATGATGTCGATGAAGGGCTCGGGCTTCTCGGTGGAGAGCGTCACCTTCACGACGCCCTTGTCCGCGCCCGCGGCCGCGGCGAGGGCCTCGCCCGCGGCCTGGTCGCCGGTGAGGATCACGACGCTGTTGGTCGTGACGTCGACGTACCAGAGGGAGGCGCCGGCCTTCGCCTCCGCCGACGCGCCGTCGAGCTTGGCCTTGACGGCCTCGAGGTCGGCGAGGGAGCGGCTGACGACCACGGGCTGCGCGCCCTTGGCCTTGATGGCAGCCGCGGCGGAGGCGTCGGTGGTGGCCACGGAGAGCTGGGAGGCGTCGCCGTTGAGCCAGGCGCCGCCGTACTTGGCGCCCAGTTCCCGGGTCAGGGCGGACTCCGAGGCGGCCGCGCGGTGCTCGTTGGCCAGGCGCTGGACGGCCTGCTCGGCGGTGAGGCCGAGGTCGCGCTGGAGAGCCTCAAGCATCGCGGCCGGAGGCTGGGGGGCAGGGGCAGGGGGGGCGGTCGTCGCGACGGCGGGCGACACGGTGGCGACCAGGTACAGAGCCACGGTGGCGGCTCCAGCCAGAAGGGTACCTCGACGTAACATGCACACTCCTTGTGAGGGGTGATGTCAAGGTATTAGTGAGAAGCATGCGGAGGGATCTCCCAAAAAATCCCTATCGCGATGTTATGGGGGCTTGATCACCTTAGGGCCTGGGGTGAGCTGGAGGGCACGGCGCTCGCGAACACCTTCCTCCCGGAGAGATGATGCGACCGAAACAGCCGAGGAATGTGGCCGAAACGGCGAGGGAGTGAGTGACGATCGGGTGCTCCCCCCTACTCGCGCGGTCGGGCGGGACTCTGAAAGACTGGTCGCCGCGCCTTCGGCGCGCAGGTGCCGATTCTCGACAGTGACCAACAGTGACCAACAGTGACCAACAGTGACCAACAGTGACCAAACAGAGCAGCGTCAATGACTTGTTCTGTGCATCCGGAACTCGCGAGGACGCATCGCCGCGCCGCACGTGCGGCCGATCGGTGGACAGGAGTCCTCACGACGCCCGTTCCCCTCCTCTCCCGCGCGGGCCGTCGTCCAGGCCGCCCACCATCCGGCCGTCACCGCCCGGACGTCACAGAAGGACACGCATCATGACTGACGAAGCCGTCGTCACCGACGCCGGGAGCGAGGAGACGGCGACGTTGCCGCGCCGCAGCGACGCGCTGCGGTGCCCGCACACCGAGGGCGGCGAGCGCCGTTGCGTCCTGCCTCCCGGCCACGATCTGGACCACGTCTACCCGCACCAGAAGGCTCCCGTCCTGTGCGCGGGTGAGTGACAGGCGATCGAACGGCCGGCGGGGAAACGGCCCGCGGGCGCGGAGAGGTCCGGCGGCGCCGCGCCGTCCCCGATGACCTTCCGGCGGGAGGCCTCTCTGAAGAACAGGCGTCCTTCAGAGAACGCCGATCGCCTCGGCGGCGGCCACGGCCGCGCGGACGGCCTGCGCCGGGTCGCCCTCGTGGTACCGCCGCTCGCTGGGCTCGATGTTGTTGAGAAACTCCTGATAGCGGACGGCGTACGCGAGGTGCTGCAGAGGTTCCGCCAGGATCAGTGCGCGGGCCGGGTGGCAGCCGGGGACGGCCGCCGCCCACGTCTCGCACCAGGCTTCCGCGGCCGCTTCCCAGAGGTCGGCGGGCAGGAAGTCACGGGGGCGCAGGCCGTCGAGGACGGGATGGCCGTAGTGGCTGTCGGCGAGGTCCAGCACGACGGTGCCGCGCGGTCCCGCCATCCAGTTGCCCGGATGGAAGTCGCCGTGCACCAGCGTGCACGGCAGGCCGCATGACTCCAGCGAGGCGGCGAGCGACGGCAGACGATCGGCGAGCCGGTGGGCGAGGCGCAACTCCCCGGCTTTCAGGTCGTCGGCCGCCTCACCGGTGAGCAGCTCGCCCACCAGCGCGGCCAGAGCCGAGGGGGTGCGGTCGGGAAGTCCATCGGGTGGCCCGCACCCGTGTTCGGCGAGAGCCGCCTGTGCCCTCGCCAGGCGGCTCACCGCCTCGGCGACGATCTCCCGCGACGCCCCGTGACAGTCGCCGCCGGGCACGTGCTCCAGGAGCACCCGCCGGTTCGGGACGTCGGCCGCCACGATCGCGGGCACCAGACCGGGATCCTTCGCCGCGAGCATCCCGATCGCGCGGGCCTCGTCGGCGGCGAACCCAGGAGTGATCTTCAGCCAGACCGGTCCCGGGCGCGTGGGGATGCGGAACAGCCCCGCCAGGTTCCAGGTCTTCACCTGCCGGGCAGGCCCCTCGGCGGGCCTGCCCGCCTCACGCAGCGCGGCCTGGGCCCAGGCCAGTGCCTCGCGCACTCCCGACGCCTTCGCCCACTCCGCCCGGTGCGCCACGGGGCCCGCCAGGTCTCCCGGGACCGGCCTGCCGATCGTGTCCGGGGCGCCGGGCCGGAGGCGGGCCAGACCGGCCGCGGGACGGTTCAGGGCCTCGACGTGATAGGTCGTGTGGCCGTCGCGAGGGCCGTGGCCGCCGTTCTCGACGTCGACCAGGCGCAGTACCACCACGGGTGCGCCCAGCACGCCCTCCAGATGGGTCACGATCGAACCGACCTCGGCCCACCAGGGTTCGGCCACGGGGAACGGGCCGATGGTTCCCAGCCATTCGGTGCCCGACGTCACGAGGGCGCTCACCGTGCGGCCCGACGTTTCGCTCACGGGGGCAGTGTGCCCGCGGGGAGGCGGTCGGTGCCACGGGTTTCTCCGGAGCCGAGGCAGAGGAGGACGAGGGGCGGCACTGCCGGGTCCGGGTGCCCGGTCCTCGGTCAGTGCCCGGAGCTGTGGTCGTCGAAGAGGGAGGGCTCGTGCCGCCGGGCCGGCCGCGCGTGGGGCTCCATCGATCCTGCGGGCTGAGGGTTCTCGCTCGGGCGATCGCGCCGCAGTTGGGACAGGAGTCTCGCGTCCTCGCGCATCTCTTCTTCAGAGGGGGACAGGAAGATCGCCAGGAGCAGGCCGAGGCTGAGCATGCTGATCCCGACGAGCAGAGGCAGCATGAAATCCATGCCCTGCGCCCCGCTCGTCGGCGCGGAGGTGTCGTGGAGCTCGACCCCGATGGCGAACATGCCGGTGTAGTGCATCCCATTCACCGCGAAGCCCATCAGCAGGGCGGCGCCGGTGGTGGCGAGTGCCCCGCGCACGCGCACGCTGAACCAGAGTGCCACCGTCGCCGCGACCACCGCGATGATCAGTGACAGTCCGACCAGGAGAGGGTCGTAGCTCACGTGTGCGGACATGTTCATGGCCGCCATGCCCAGATAGTGCATTCCGGCCACGCCCAGGCCGGTCAGCAGCCCGCCGCCGAGGAGCGCGCCGGTGCTGTTCTCCCTGTGCGAGACCAGGAACAGACCGGCGCCGACGACGACGATCGCGAGCAGCGCGGACGCGACGGTGAGCGGGACGTCGTAGCGGATCGACGTGCCCATGACGTCGAAGCCCATCATCGCGATGAAGTGCATCACCCAGATGCCGGTCCCGCCGATGGACAGGGCCGCGCCGCCGAGCCAGAGCGCGCGTGAGCGGCCCTCCGCCCCTCGGGCCCGCGCGGCGAACAGCAGTCCCAGCAGGGATCCGGTGCTCGACATGATGTACGAGGCGACCGGCGTGACGAGCCCGTAGGCGAAATGGTCGATGGGGGACATGACGAACTCCTGGCATGCGGGAGAGTAATGGAACGTGCCAGGACGGGGTCAGGCCGGGCTGGCATGCGGGAGTGGTCGTGGGATGGCCGTGGGATGGCCGTGAGGTGGTTCGGGTCGCGACTGGCTGATCAGCCAATCACTACGAGGGGAGCTCACCTTACAGTTCTTCGGTTGCGCATGGCCATAATGGGGTGATTACGAATGTCTAAACCAAGCACGTGGTGACTGTCTCGCTCACTTGACGTGAACATTCCAGGAGAGGAGACGGGCCGATGAGCAGGCTCGCCGGTCGAGGACAGAAGACGCCACCGCCTCCGGTATGGCCGGAGGACCGCTACGAGGTGGTCTGCGAGCGTGACGAGCCGCACGGCGGCACCCGCGACCGCTATCACTTCCCGAAGTACGCGGTGAACTCGGCGCACAGCCTGGAGACGGCCGGGCTCGCCAGGAGGGTGCGCGTGGTCAGGCTGTCCGACGGGGTGGTGATCTACGACCGCGTCAACGGCGTCGACCTGCCCGCCGACGATTGGTGATCGCCAACCCCTTCGGGCGGAGGCGTGAGGGGGCCCGGGTGCCAAGGTCGGAGGGCATCGGGCCCCGTGGGGACGGACGGGTCACGGGGCCCAGGGCCGTCGAGATCAGACGGTTACAGGGCCCGGCTCGTCGGAGTCAGGGGGTGGGAAGCTCGGGGGGATAAGGGCTCTCGCCGTCCCGGATCGCCGCGAGCATCCGCGCCGCGTACGCCCGCACGGCCTCGTGCAGGCCGTGGCCGAAACTCACGCGGGCCACCCCGAGGGCCGCGAGCTCGCCGATGGACGGTGTGCCGGGACGGAACAGGATGTTGATCGGCCCGTCGACACCCTCGACCAGCGCGCGAATGGCCCCCGCCTCGGCCACCAAGATCGGATAGACGCAGTCGGCGCCCGCCTCCAGGTAGCCGCGCCCCCGCCGCACGGATTCGGTCAGCCGCTCCTCGGGGCTTCCCGTCCCCTGCATGTAGGCGTCGACTCGGGCGTTGATCACCAGGTCCACGCCCGCGCCGGTCGCGGCACTCCTGACGGCGGAGAGGAAGGCGATCTGCTCGTCGATGTCGATCATCGCGCCCGTACGGGGGTCGGAGTCCTCCAGGTTGCAGCCTGAGGCCCCCGCGGCGACGAGCCGCTCGACCAGCTCGGCGGGCTCAAGCCGGTAGCCGCGCTCCATGTCGGCGGTGACGGGCAGGCCGACCGAACGGCTGATCCTGGCGATCGCGGCCAGCATCTCCTCGACCGGGGTCTCCTCGCCGTCGTCGTAGCCGAGCACCGGGGCGATCGCGGCGCTGCCGGTGGCGACCACCGGGAAGCCCGCCGCCTCGACCGCACGGGCCGACGCGGCGTCCCAGACGTTGGGCACCACCAGCGGACGGCCAGGTACGTGCAGCGCCCGTAGCGCCGTGGCTTTCTCATGGGCCGTCGTCGGCGCGGAACCGCCGGTGTCCTCACTGGTCGAAATGGTCATGGAAGCGACCCTAGCCGGGAAGTGGATCAACCTTAAGGACCAATTCCCAGCCAATCGGTTAGGCCACTTCACCTCGCTCACCGCCAGGAAGAGCCGGACGACCCTCGAGGCAGGGACGCTCTTTCCGAGCGGGAGGGCGAGGCTCTTGGGAGCCTCGGGGGCGAGTGAGGGGAAGCGACGGTCAGAGGGAGAACCCAGGGATGGGAAAGAACGGACCCCCGGCCCTCGCGGGGCCGGGGGTCGCCGACTCTCCGAATTCGGTCAGGCGCTCTTGCGGCGCTGGGCGCGTAGAATCGCCAGGCGCTCGTTGAGCACCTCCTCCAGGTCCTCGATCGTGCGGCGTTCCAGCAGCATGTCCCAGTGCGTTCGCGGGGGCTTGGCCTTCTTGGCCTCGGGCTGCTCGCCGTCCACCCGGAGGGCGGTCGCGCCGCACATGCGGCACTCCCAGGTCGCCGGGATCTCTGCTTCAGCGGCAAGCGGAACGTCGAATCGATGGCCCTTCGGGCAGGTGTAGGACACCTCTTGGCGCGGGGCCAGATCGGTGTTGCGGTCGTTCTCGTAGCTGGTCGCCCCGAGTCTGGTGCCGCGTAGCGCACGCTCGCCCATGTCTGAATGCCTCCTGAGGGCCCCGTCGTGAGGGGTTCGTCTCCCACGGCGTACAACGCTTGGTACCGTGTGTGGATTCCCACAGACAGGGTGATCCAATCGCACGTTCTTGACCCGGTCTGCGAAGGACCCTTTTTTCTGGGGTTCTCAGATGCGTTCCGGCACCTGGTTTCCGGCCGCTCTGATGGCCTTGGGCAGGTTGATGAGGGCGAGCAGCACGAAGCCGAGCACGAAGAAGATCACCAAAGAGATGATTCCCAGGCGATAGCTGTCGGTCAGCTGGAGCGCCAGGCCGAGGGTGAACGAGCCGAGGAACGTCGAGCCCTTGTCGCTGATCTCGTACAGGCTGTAGTACTCCGCCTCCTTGCCCTTCGGGATCACGTGGGAGAACAGCGATCGCGACAGGGCCTGCGTCCCGCCCATCACGATCGCGATGGCGAACCCCAGCGCGAAGAAGGGCAGGGCCGCGCCCTTGGGCAGGAAGTAGGCCACGGCCACCACGGCGATCCAGGCGATCAGCGCGGCCATCACGACCCGCTTGGCCCCGTAGGAGGCGGCGAGCCTGCCGAGCAGCAGGGCGCCGAAGAAGGCGACGAACTGCACCATCAGGATCGCCGCGATCCGTACGGTCTGGTCCAGCCCGAGCTCCTTGTCGGCGTAGGTGGCCGAGAAGGAGATGACGGTCTGCACGCCGTCGTTGTAGATCAGATAGGCGACGAGGAAACCCAGGGTGAGCGGGTAGCGCCGTAGCTCCCTGATCGTGCGGCCCAGCTGTCGGAAGCTGCCGGTCATGACCTGGCCCACGTTCTCCGCGCCCGAGGGGAGCGCCCGCCGGTTGCGTAGCCGCAGCAGCGGGATGATCGTGAACCCGCCCCACCACAGGCCCGCGGACGACAGGGCGATGCGCACCGCCTCGCCCTCGGTGATGCCGAAGGACTTGTGATAGAGGAACAGGGCCAGGTGGACGGCGAGCAGCAGGCCACCGCCGAGATAGCCGAAACCCCATCCCCTGGCGGAGACCTTGTCGCGCTCGTCCGCCGTGGCGATCTCAGGCAGGAACGAGTTGTAGATCACGAACGCGGCGGCGAAGGCGACGCTGGACACCAGGAACAGCGCGCCGCCCAGCAGGTAGCGTCCGTCGGCGACGAACCAGAAGCAGACGGTCGCGCCGGCGCCGAGGTAGGCGAAGAGACCGAGGAGCTCCTTCTTCCTGCCGGTGTGATCGGCCAGTGCGCCCACGACGGGCATCAGGATGATCTGCAGGATGGCCGCGAAGCCCACCACGAAGGAGTAGTAGGCGCTGGGCCGCACGTCGAACCCGATCACGTCCACGTACGGGCGTCCCTGGGCGGCGGTCTCCGCGATCGTCGTCAGGTACGGGCCGAGGAAGACCGTCAGGATGGTGGTCGGGAAGGCGGAGTTCGCCCAGTCGTAGAAGTACCAGCCGCGCTGCTCGCGGCGGCGGGACTGGGGGGAGTCCTCGACGACCTGTTCTGAGGTCATGGGCGGTCCTCGGTCTTTCGGGGGCGGGGGAGGCGGGGAGAGGAGAGGGGATAGAGGGGATGGAGGGGATGGCGGGGATGGCGGGGATAAGGGTTACGCGGCGAGACGGCCCGGATACCACTGGCCGCGAGACTCCAGCACGCCGCGCAGCCCCGAGATGTTGTCGGTCATCAGCCCGTCCACGCCGAGGTCGAGCAGGCGTTCCATCACCCCGGTGTCGTTGACGGTCCACACGTGGATCTGCATGCCGAGCGCGTGCACCGTGCGGATCAGGGCGGGCGTGGTGATCCGCAGGCCGCGGAAGCCGACCGGCACCTGCGCGCACGGCACCCCGGCGCGGGCCAGGCGGGCGAGCAGGCGGCCGTAGCCGGAGGTGGAGGCGGCGGCGCGCAGGGTCGCCACGCCGCGTGGGCCGAGCGATGAGCACACGTCAAGGCCGATCGCGGCACGGGCCCTGGCGAGCCGCTCCTCCGAGAAGGAGGTGAGGCAGATCCGGTCGTGGGAGGCGGTCCGCCTGACCGCGGCGGCGAGCGGCCCGATGGCCGCCGACTCCTTGACGTCGATGTTGAAGCGCGCCTCGGGCCACGAGCCCAGCAGGTCCTCCATCAGCGGGATCTCGTCCACGCCGCCGATCCGCGCCTCGCGCACCAGCCGGTACGGCAGTTCGGCGATCCTGCCCCTGCGGTCGGTCACCCGGTCCAGGGTGTGGTCGTGGAAGGCGAGCAGCACGCCGTCGGAGGTGGCGTGCGCGTCGGTCTCCAGATACGTGTAACCGAGTTCGACGGCCCGTTCGAAGGCGGGGAAGGTGTTCTCCCTGCCCTCGGCGGCACCACCCCTGTGCGCGAAGGGCAGGGGGCCGGGATGGTCGAGGAAGGCGTAACGGCGTTGCACGTGCAGGAGTATGCCCCCTGCGGGCCGGGCACGTCATCGCGGGCAGGTGAACGTTTGGATCACAAGGCCCTGAACGGGAGGGGATGGGCGGAGTGGGACGGAGGGCGTGATAGCGGCCGAGCGGCGCCGACCTGACCCGGGGCGGGGCTTTGCCTTGACCTGCCCATCGCCGTGGATGATGGAAAAACACCTGGTTGCCCACGGTGTGTCTCGCCGTTACGCCCAGTTTTTCATTCTTCGGGGGCAGGTGGCGTCGAGGCCCCGGTTGTGAGAACGGAGGCCGCGCATGAGCACGGGAAGCACTCTCGGACGGCCGGCGCGCGTGGGCGTGTTCCTCGACGATCGCCTCGGCGCGGCGGCATTCCTCAAGCGGAACATGCGGAAGATCTTTCCCGACCACTGGACGTTCCTGCTGGGCGAGATCGCTCTCTACTCGTTCGTCATCCTGCTGCTGACCGGCACGTTCCTGACGTTCTTCTTCAAGCCCGGCATGAACGAGGTCGTCTACAGCGGCTCCTACTCGCCGCTCAAAGGCGTCACGATGTCCGAGGCGTACGCCTCCTCGCTGGACCTCAGCTTCGACGTGCGCGGCGGCCTGCTGATGCGGCAGATGCACCACTGGGCGGCCCTGCTGTTCATCGGCGGCATGATGATCCACATGCTGCGGGTGTTCTTCAACGGCGCCTACCGCAAGCCGCGCGAGCTGAACTGGCTGATCGGCGTCGCCCTGCTGGCTCTCGCGCTGTTCGAGGGCCTGACCGGCTACTCCCTGCTCGACGACCTGCTCTCCGGTGCCGGTCTGCGGATCACCGCCGGTGTGGCGCAGTCGATGCCGGTGGTGGGCACCTGGCTCAGCTTCTTCCTCATCGGCGGCGAGTATCCCGGCCAGGACGTCATCGCGCGCTTCTACTCGATCCACATCCTGCTCATCCCGGCCGTACTGCTGGCACTCATCACCGCCCACCTGATCCTGACGTGGGTGTTGAAGCACACGCAGATGCCGGGCAAGGGCCGCACCAACGACAACGTGGTGGGCGCGCCGACCTACCCCTCCTTCATGATCAAATCAGGCGCCTACTTCATGTTCACCTTCGGCGTCGTCGCGCTGCTGGGCACCTTCGCCCAGATCAACCCCGTCTGGCTGTACGGCCCCTACACGCCGTCCGACATCTCGGCGGGTACCCAGCCCGACTTCTACCTGGCGCTCCTGGACGGCTCGCTGCGCCTGATGCCCTCCTGGGAGATCAACTTCCTGGGCTTCACGCTGCCGATGAGCGTGCTGATCCCGGCGCTGCTCCCTCTGGGGATCATCCTGACCGGCCTGGCGCTCTATCCGTTCGTCGAGCAGTGGGTCACCGGAGACCGCCGCGAGCACCACATCGTGGACCGTCCACGCAACAATCCGCACCGCACCTCGATCGGCGTGTCGGCGGTCACGTTCTACGGCGTCCTGTGGCTGATGGCCTCCAACGACGTGATCGCCTCGGTCTTCCACCTCTCGCTGAACAAGATGATCTACATTGGCCGGGTCCTGGTCTTCCTCGGCCCGGCCCTGGCGTACTTCATCACCTACCGGATCTGCCTGGGGCTGCAGCGTCGCGACGCCGACGCCCTCGGTCACGGCGTGGAGACCGGTGTGATCAAGCGCCGGCCCACGGGTGAGTACTTCGAGGTCCACGTCCCCTCCCTCGAATCCATCGAGGCCCAGGTCCGAGGCAAGGAGCCGGTCCCGATCCTCGAAGGGGCGGCCGAGGAGGGCGACGGGCACGGCGCCCCGCCGCGCGGAGGGAAGCACCACCCGCTGCGCGAACTCCGCGTCAGGATGAGCAGGGTGTACGGCGGCGAGAAGGTCCCGCTCGGCGACGGGGATCACGACGGCCACGACGGCCACGACGGCCACGACGGGCGTGGCGGGCACGACGGGCGCGACCGCACCGGGCGCACGGCCGTCGGCCGGGGAACGGAGGAGAAGAGGTCGCCGTGACCGGCCGAGGCGGTTGCTCCTCGGGCGGCACCTCACCCGTCGAGGGCCGTTACTCCTCGGCGGGCACCTTGCCCGACCACTCCTGGCGGCGGGCCTCCGCGATCGCGATCGCCGCCGCCACCGCGACGTTGAACGACCCGACCCGGCCGACCTGAGGGATGTAGCAGACGCCGTCGGCGGCCTCCAGCAGCGCGGGGGAGCAGCCGTGGTCCTCGCTGCCCACCACCAGGCACACGTCGCCGTCCAGCCTGGCCTCGGACAGGGGCACCGCGTCGCCGGTGAGTTCCACCGCCACCACCGTGAATCCGTCCTCCTTCGCCGCCCGTACGGCCTCCAGGACAGCGACCGGCTCCTCCCAGGCCACCAGCCTGTCGGTGCCCAACGCGGTCTTCTGCGCCTTGGGGTTGGTCGGCGGGGTGGCGTTGCCCGCCAGCCAGATCCGCTCCACGCCGAAGGCGGCGGCCGTGCGGAAGATGGAGCCGATGTTGAACGGGCCGGTCACCGACTCCAGGATCAGAGCCAGTCGCCCCTCGGTGTTCCTCCGCCAGGTGCGGTTGAGGCGTTTGACATCGGTCGGGCGCAGTTGCCTGCGCGGGTTCGCCGTCATCGGATGTTCACCGTTTCTCGTCGTTCCTCGTTCGTTCAGGGTTCGTTCAGGGTTCGTTCCGCGTTCCGTCCGCGGTGACCGTGTCTCGTCGCGTCTCGCCACCTCGACGCCGCTCAACGCCGCGCAGCCGCCACCTGGTGCCATCCGGTGCCGGAACCCCCAGCGCCCCTGGTACCCGCCGGAGAACGGCCGCTCACGGCGCGGGGTCCGCCTCCGGGCGCGCCTCCACCCGGAGGATCCGGTACGAGGAGCGGGAGGCCACACGCTCGGTGGGCCAGCCCTGCTCGTTCAGCCAGCGCTGCAGGGAGTCGGAGCCCAGGTGTTTCTGGACGACCAGGTGGGCGACGCCGTCGGGGGTGAGACGCGACAGCCAGCGGGTCAGCATCTCGTGCATCGCGGTCTTGCCGATGCGGATCGCGGGGTTGGACCAGATGGCGGAGAACCGCACCTGTGGGGGGACCTCGTCGACATGCATCGACCTTACTTTGTCAAGGGAGGCGGCCCTGGCGTTTCTCGCGCACAACTCGACCGACCTGCGGTTGACGTCCACCGCCCAGACCGTCGCCTCCGGGGCACGCGAGGCCATCGTCAGCGCGATCGGCCCGTAGCCGCAGCCCAGGTCGAGCAGGTCACCGCTCGGTGGGGGAGGGGGGACGCTCTCCAGCAGGATCCGGGTGCCCTGGTCGACACGCTCGGCGGAGAACACCCCGCTGTCGGTCTCCAGCTTCAGATGAAGGTCGGGGAGCACGAGCGTGACCGAGCCGGGACGGCCCGCGGTCTCCGGACGCTCCTCGAAGTAATGTGCCACGTCGTAGAACGTTACCAACGGCGGGGACCGGCTCAGGGCGGCCACGACGCCGAAGGCGGCGGGACCACCCCGTACACCCGCTTCGCTCCCAGCCGGTCGGTGGAGGCGGGAGCGCCCGCCCTCACACGCCGCCCCAGCCGTACGTCCGCCCCGACGTGTGAGCTCAGGGGATCCGCGACCCCAGCAGCAGGGCCGCCCCGGCGGTCACCAGCCCGGCCAGGATCGCCGCCACCACGAACCACTGGGTGACCTCCTGGTTGACCGTCCGGTAGCCCAGCGAGGTGCCGATCTGCTCGTACACCTGCCGCAACTGGCTGCCCGACTCCGCCTCGTAGGCCCGGCCGCCGGTGCCGTCCGACAGGGTCTGCAGGGTGGCCTTGTTCACCGGCACGTTCACGTCGCGGCCGTCGATCGAGACCGTGCCGTCCTGGGTGCCGTAGGCGATCGTGGAGACCGGCACCCGTGAGTTCATCGCCGTCTCGATCGCCTCCGCCACCGAGCGGCCCGAGGTGTTGTCGCCGTCGGACAACAGCACGATCGCGGCCGGAGGCGGGTCGGTCACCGCCTGCTGGTCGAAGGAGCGCAGCGACTCCAGGGAGCTGAAGACCGCCTCGCCGATCGCGGTGCCCGCCCGGGTGCTGAGATTGCCGAGGGAGGTGCTGACCGCCTGGTGGTCGGTGGTAGGTGAGATCACGACCGAGGCGGAGCGGGCGAAGGCGACCAGCCCGACGTTGAACCGCTCCGGCAGGTCGGCGACGAACTTCTGGGCGGCCTCCTTGGCCGCGGTGATCCGGTTCGGCTGGACGTCGCCGGCCTCCATCGACAGCGAGACGTCCAGCGCGATGATGATCGTCGCGCGGTCGCGGGGGATGCGCACCGAGTCGGCGGGGCGGGCCGCCCCCACGATCAGGAGGCTCATCATGACGAGGAACAGCGCGGGGGCCACGTGCCGCCGCCAGCCGGGCCCCGCGGGGGACACCAGCGCCAGCAGGGGCAGGTTGGTGAACCGCAGCGCGTAGCGGCGCCGGGCGAACTGGGCGGCCACGTAGCCGGCCACGAGCAGCGCCAGCGCGGCGAACAGCCACAGCCAGACCGGAGAGAGGAAGGTCACCGTGTCGCTCCCGATCTTGGGGGCCGATGGGTCAGGTGTGCCATGCGACGCTGCCGCAGCACGAACTGGGCGATGTCGAACACCCAGTCGCGGTCGGTGCGCAGCACCAGGTGGGCCACCCCGCAGCGGCGCAGCGCCATCTGGTTGGTCATCCGCTGCGCGGCGGCGGCCTCCGCGTACGCCTGCCGGACCTTGGGGGTGAGCTGGATCTGGCGGTTCCTGCCCGTCTCGGGGTCGGTCATGTTGACCAGCCCCACCGGTGGCAGCTCCAGCTCGCGAGGGTCGATCACTTCGACGGCCAGCACCTGGTGGTGGGCGGCCAACCGGCGGATCGGCCGTTCCCAGGGCAGCTCCAGGCCGGGATCGAGGGTGGGCTCGGGGTCGAGGAAGTCGGAGACGATCACTCGAAGACCGCGCCGCCGCCGCGCCGAGGCGAGGATGTCGATCGCCTCGGCCAGGTCCGGGGCGTCGGCGACGGCACGGCCCCTGGGAGCGTCCATCAGCGAGTGCAGCAGGCCGTACAGGGCAGGGCGGCCGCTCCTGGCGGGCATCCGGTGGACGTACTCGTCGTGCAGGACGTAGGTGCCGAAGCGGTTTCCGATCCGGCCGGACAGGAAGCCGATCGCCCCGACGGCGGCCACGACCAGATCCCGCTTCTCCATGTCGGCGGTGCCGAAGTCCATGCTGGGCGACAGGTCCGCCAGGGCCCAGGTCTCCAGCTCCCGGTCGGCGATCAGGTCGCGCACGTGCGGGACGGTCGTGCGCGCGGTCACCGCCCAGTCCATCCGCCGGATGTCGTCCTCGCCGGGCACATAGACCCGGCTGTCGCCGAACTCGCTGCCCGGACCGGGCAAGAGCCCCTGGTGTGCCCCCTGCAGCAGCCCGTCCAGGCGCCGGACGATGGTGAGCTCCAGCCGCCGCAACGCCTGCTCGGCTGTGTTGGTTTGCGACGCTGTGTTGTTTTGCGACGCTTCGCGTCGCGGTTCGGCCGCTCCTATCCGGCTCCTTCCCTCGTCGCTCATCCGCTTCGCTCCTTCGCTCCTCAGTCCAGTCCCCGGCGCGGCCTCACGTGTTGTTTTGCGACGCTTCGCGTCGCGGTTCGGCCGCTCTTGTCCGGCTCCTTCCCTCGTCGAGGAAGGTCGCTCGTTCCTCACGACCTTCCTCTCCTCAGTCCAGTCCCCGGCGCGGCCTCACGGCTCTCTTCGGTCCAGTCCTCGGCGGCCTTACGGCCTTCCTCGGCCCAGTGGCCTTACGGCCTTTTTCCGGGGGGTCATCGGGGGCCCTGGTTCCAGACGACCAGCGGGGGCGGTACCGCGGCGAGGATCTGGCGGACCACCTCCTCGGGGTCGATCCCGTCGGCCAGGGCGTCGAAGGTGAGCATCAGCCGGTGGGACATCACGTCCACCGCCACATCGCGCACGTCGTCGGGGAGCAGGTAATCACGGCCGCGCAGCAGTGCCAGGCCGCGCCCAGCGGCGACCAGGCCGAGGGTGGCCCGAGGGCTGACGCCGATCTCGATGTTCTCCTGCAGCTCGGCCAGGCCGTAGTCGGCGGGGGAGCGGGTGGCCATCACGAGCCGGACCACGTAGTCGGCGACGAGCTGGTGGACCGACACCTGGTCGGCCATGGACTGCAGCGCGGCCAGCCGTGCGGGGTCGAGCACCGCTCTGGGGGTCGGCGGTGTCACGCTCATCCGGTGCAGGATCTCCAGCTCCTCGTGGGCGCTGGGGTGGCTGACGCGGACCTTGAACAGGAACCGGTCGCGCTGGACCTCGGGGAGGGGATAGACACCCTCGGACTCGATCGGGTTCTGGGTGGCCAGCACGATGAACGGCTTCGGCAGGGGGTGGGTCTCCCCGGCCAGGGTCACCTGCCGCTCGGCCATGACCTCCAGCAGCGCCGACTGCACCTTCGCCGGGGCCCGGTTGATCTCGTCGGCGAGCAGGAAGTTGACGAACACCGGGCCGAGCTCGACATCGAAGGCCTCGCGGGAGGGGTGGTACACCCGGGTTCCGACGATGTCGCTGGGGACCAGGTCGGGAGTGAACTGGATGCGGGCGAACTCCCCGCCGACCACCGTGGCCAGGGTCGAGGCCGCCAGGGTCTTGGCCACTCCCGGCACGCCCTCCAGCAGGCAGTGACCCCGGGCGAGGAGTGCCACGAGCAGCCGCTCCACCATGTGTTCCTGCCCGACGATGACCCGCCGGACCTCGGCCAGGGCGTCGCGCAGCAATCCGGTGTCGGTCTCGCGCGGCAGTTCTTCGGCGACGGTCATGTCGGTATTCCATCAAATGAAATGGCGGCTCGCACGACGGGCTCGCTCCGTATTTCCTGACAGTGCTCGTAGGGGGCCCGCAGGGAGCCCGCAGCGGGACCCGGCGGGTTCGTGTACCGGGTCCAACCGCAGGTCCGGCGGGTTCCCGTTCGGAGTCCCGCCCGGTAGCCGATCCCGGTCCCCGTGGGGCGTGGTGTGATCGGCGGGGTGTGCTTTCATGTCAGACGTGGCCACTCCACTCCAGTACGGTGACCCGCCCCAGTTGGGGCCCTACGTCGTGCAGGCCCGTCTGCGCGTGGGACCCGCAGGTCTGGTCTACCTCGGGTTGGCGCCCGACGGCCGGGCCGTCTCGGTCGCGGTGTTGACCAAGGGGGCGGCGCTCGACCCGGCGGCCCGTGACCGTTTCGTCACAGGGGTCCGCGAAGCGACGGCGAGCCGTTCCGGCGTACGGAGCTGGATGGCCTGGGCGACGCGCACGCGTACCGCCGTGGCCGATGCGGTTCCGCAGGTGCTGGCGATGGACGGTGGGAGCGCCCCGTGGGTGGCCACGCCGTACGAGCCGGACAGGGCGGGGGCGGAGCGGTTCCTCGAAGCGGTGCTGGTCAGCGGCACGCTGATCGGTGAGCAGCACGGCCCTGACTTCGCGCCGCACTGGGTGGGCGACCGCTCCCCGGCGTTGCCCCCGCCGCCCAAGGGTGCGCCGCCGCCGACCGAGACCCGCCGGTCCGTGATCATCGCGGGGGTCGTGCTGACCGTGCTGCTCGTGCTGCTGGCCGTGATGGTCTGGCTTCTGCTGCGCAGGGAAGGCGATTTCGAGCCGTTGCCGAGGCCGCTGCCGCCCACGGTGTTCGTCCCGACCCCGCCGCCGGTCCCGGCGACACCCGAGCCCGGCGAGCCCACGCCGTCACCGTCGCCGAGCCAGAGCGGGACCGGCACGCCGGGCCCGGATCGGGGCGACGAGAACGAGGGCGAGCCGATCTAGGGAGGCCCACCCGGGGATGTCCGGCGGACTCCGGCCGGACGCGCCCGTCGAGTTCGAAGCGAGCCGGGTGGGTATCCGGATGGAGAGATCGCATGGGTCTTTCTCCTGGTGAGTGACCGTCTGGGCACGTTCGTTGCGGATGTCGACGGCGTATTCCGGTGAGGCGGGACGTCGAGTTCGAAGCGAGCCGGTGGACGTCCTCGTGTGGGATCCCTCCCGTCCTGCTACTCATTTACGAGTACTCATGTTTGACTATGCCCTCTACTCGTGTTTGAGTAGTCGCATGAGTAGTACGCGACTGTTCATCCTGGGGGCGCTGGCTCGCCGGGGACCGATGCACGGTCATCAGATCCGGCAGAGCGCGCAGACGGACCGGACCGAGTTGTGGACCGACATCAAGGTCGGCTCCCTGTACGGGGCGCTGCATCGCATGGAGGCCGAGGGCGTGATCGAGACGGTGCGCACCGAGCAGCAGGGCAATCTTCCGGCGCGGACCGTCTACGCGATCACCGAGGACGGTGTGCTGGAGCTGGAGTCGCTGCGTGAGGCGGCCCTGCGCGACACCCGGCTGCGGCCCGATCCCGTGGACCTCGCTCTTCAGCTCAGTGCCGACATGGGCGAGCGGGAGCTGAGGGCCGTCATCGAGGACCGTCATCGCAGGCTCATCGCCGAGCTCCAGAGCTGGCAGCGGCTGAGAGAGGCGGCCACCCCTCACCTCCGAGGCCTCGAACCGCTCGGTTTCGACCACACCCTCATCCGCCTGCGGGCGGAGATCGCGTGGCACGAGACGCTGCTCGAGGAACTACCCCGGCTTCTCGGCGCCACCGGCGGATCCCCGGAGACGCCCTCCGGCGCCACCCCCGACGAAGACGAAGGAGGAGCCTGACATGCCCGCCGAACCACTCGACGTTCTCGTCATCGGAGGCGGCATAGGAGGGCTGGCACTGGCTCAGGCGCTGCTGCCCTCCGGCGTGAACGTCCAGGTCTACGAGCGTGCGGGCGAGGCCGCCGACTGGGTGCAGGGCTACCGCATCCACATGAACCAGATCGGCAGCCGGGCGCTGCACCGCTGCCTGCCACGCCCGCTGTGGGAGGCGTTCCTCGCCACCTCGGGTCACCCCGGCCCCGGCTTCGGCTTCCACACCCACCGGCTGCGCGAGCTCGTGTTCGTGGAGGAGGGCGTGATGACCGGCGGGGTCACCGACCCCTCCGGCGGCCAGTACGCGGTCAGCCGCACCACCCTGCGCAGGCTCCTGCTCGCCGGTCTGGAGGGCGTCGTCCAGCACGGTAAGACGTTCCAGCGCTATGAGACGAGACCGGACGGCAGGGTCACCGCCTTCTTCGCCGACGGCACCTCGGCCACCGGTGATGTGCTGGTCGGCGCGGACGGCGCCAACTCGCGCGTACGCGGGCAGTATCTGCCGGGGGCCCGTCGCGTCGACACCGGCGCGCTCGCGATCGGCGCCAGGCTGCCGCTGGACGACCGGGTTCGCGAGTGGCTGCCACGGAACCTCGCCGAGGGGCTCAATCTCATCCTGCCGCCGAGCGGGAGCGCGATGTTCACCGCGGCCTTCAACGGCAGGCGCAGGGCGGAGAGCCTTCTCGCCCAGGGGAGCGGCCTCGGTTCCATCCGCGGAGCCGGACCGGCCGCCGGGGAAGGGGATGGCGCCGGCCTGGAGACCGATCTCGCCGGGTTCGGGCTCGATCTGAGGGCTCTGGCCGACGATCTCCAGGACTACGTGCTGTGGGCCTTCGTCGCCCCTCGCGGGATCTACCCGGCCGGGACCGCGGACCTCGACGGCGGCGGGCTCAGGGACCTGGCCGGGACGATGACCTCCGGCTGGCATCCCGCCCTGCGCCGCCTGGTCGCCGAGGCCGACCCGGCCAGCGTCCAGTTGATGCCGTTCAAGACCTCCGTCCCCGTCGGCCGGTGGCCCACGACGGCGGTGACACTGCTCGGGGACGCCATCCACAACATGACTCCCGCGATGGGCTTCGGCGCCAACGCGGCGCTTCGTGACGCCGCACTGCTGTCGAGCAGGCTGGTGGCGTTCCGGCGGGGCCGGGGCACCCTCGCGGAGGCCGTCGGCGGCTACGAGGCCCGGATGCGTGAGTACGGCTTCGGAGCCGTCCGTACCTCCGCGAGGTTCGCGAATTTCATGATCTCCGGTAGTCCTCTCGTCCGGCACGGCGCGAAGGCCTGGTTCCGCCTGTGCGACGCCCTGCCGCCGGTCAAGCGGATGAGCTTCGGGCACCTGTGGACCGACGGCGCGACCGGGGAAGGGTAGGCGCGGCCGGGGGACGCTCAGGGGCGCGCCCCCCGTAAACCGTTGCTCTTTTTCGTGAAGATTTTTTCCTTTGTCGCTATAAAGCGCCTTATGTCGGATAAGGAGCCCATGTGTCGATATGTACTTGGCACGCCGAAGCGACCACGGCAGGGAAAGGAAACGTTGTCATGACGGATGTGTCGAGCATGGGCCCCCAGCCGGGTGATGACCGCCCGGTCCTGACCAACCGTCAGGGGCACCAGGTCTACGACAACCAGAACCAGCGCACGGTCGGCGCGAGGGGCCCGGCCACGCTGGAGAACTACCAGTTCCTGGAGAAGATCAGCCACTTCGACCGCGAGCGCATCCCCGAGCGGGTGGTCCACGCCCGGGGGGTGACCACCTACGGCTACTTCGAGGCCTACGGCAAGCTCGGCGACGAGCCGATCAGCCGCTACACCAGGGCCAGGCTCTTCCAGGAGGCGGGGAAGCGGACCGACGTGGCCGTGCGCTTCTCCACGGTGATCGGCGGCAGGGACTCCTCGGAGGCCGCCCGCGACCCACGCGGGTTCGCGGTGAAGTTCTACACCGAGGACGGCAACTGGGACCTCGTCGGCAACAACCTGGGGGTCTTCTTCATCAGGGACGCCATCAAGTTCCCCGACGTGATCCACGCGCTCAAGCCGGACCCGGTGACGTTCAGGCAGGAGCCCGGACGGATCTTCGACTTCATGTCGCAGACGCCGGAGAGCATGCACATGATCGTCAACCTGTTCAGCCCGCGCGGCATCCCCGCCGACTACCGGCATATGCAGGGATTCGGGGTTAACACCTACAAGTGGGTGAACGCCCAGGGCGAGACCCACCTGGTCAAGTACCACTGGATGCCCAAGCAGGGCGTGCGCAGCATGACCGAGGAGGACGCCGCCGTCGTCCAGGGGCAGGAGCTCGGGCACGCCACCAAGGACCTGCACGAGGCGATCAACCGCGGTGACTTCCCCGAGTGGGAGCTGCTGGTGCAGATCATGAGCGACGACGACCACCCCGAGCTGGACTTCGACCCGCTGGACGACACCAAGGTGTGGCCCGAGAACGAGTTCCCGCCCATGCCGGTCGGCAGGATGGTCCTGAACCGCAACGTGGCCAACAATTTCGCCGAGAACGAGCAGATCTCCTTCGGCACCGGGGTCCTGGTCGACGGGCTCGACTTCTCCGACGACAAGATGCTGGTGGGCCGTACGTTCTCCTACAGCGACACCCAGCGCTACCGCGTGGGTCCCAACTACCTGCAGCTGCCGGTCAACCAGGCCAAGAACGCCGAGGTGCGCACCAATCAGCGCGACGGCCTGATGACCTACCACGTCGACGGGCAGGGCGAGAACCCGCACGTCAACTATGAGCCGTCGATCACCGGGGGGCTCAGGGAGGGGCAGAGCCCCACCCACGACGAGCAGGGCCCGGTTATCTCGGGCAGGGTGACCCGCAAGCGCATCCCGCGTACCAACGACTACACGCAGGCGGGCCAGCGCTACCTGCTGATGGAGGAGTGGGAGCGCGACGACCTCGTGCGGAACTTCGTCGACCTGCTCTCCCAGGCCTCGCGCCCGGTTCAGGAGCGCATGGTCTGGCATTTCCTGATGGTCGAGGACGATCTCGGCCTCAAGGTCGGGGAAGGGCTCGGGATCAGCCCCGACGACGTCTCCCATCTGGAGCCGCTGGCGAGCCAGGACCTGAGCGACGAGGACCGTGAGCGGATGTCCAGACTGGGCAAGAACGGACCCCGCGAGGTGGAGGGTATGAAGATGACCCACTGCGTGCCCAACGAGCGGGCGCGGGCGGAGCGTTAGCGAACCGCCGCCGGGCCGGAGCGAACCGTACTCCGGCCCGGTGGGGCGAAAGGCGGTGAGCCGGTGCTCGGGGACGCTGTCCCGCGGGCGCGGGGAGATGATCCATCCGCCCTGGGAGCCCTCCGACCAGGACCTTCAGCCAGGGAGAGATCCTCGGTCAAGAAGGTCCGATTTTTCCGCTTAAAAGGTATGAATGCCATTACAGCGGGCACGCGATCCTCAATCCGAGACACCGACATCTGAGCCGTTCCCACTCCCAATTGGATCGCCATGCCTGTTAAGAGCAACGTCATTCCGATCATCCACTGGTCTCGCCGTTCGTCCTGCCTCAGCGAGGATCCCGAGCTGTTCTTTCCCGTGTCCTACGAGGGGCCGGGCCGTGAGCAGTATGAGCGCGCCAGGGCGGTGTGCCGCCTGTGCCCGGTGCGCGGGCGTTGCCTGGAGTACGCGTTGAACACCCAGCAGATGTACGGCGTGTGGGGAGGCACCACCCCGGAGGAGCGCAGGGCCACCATGGCCAGGGCGAGGCAGCAGGTCAGGTAGCGGTCTTCCTCGTCAGCCGGCCCGTCGGCACCGCCTGCGCCCCGCCTGCCCGGCGCACGGTCCGGTCCGCCCGGAGCCGCCCGGTTCACCGCGGGGTCCCCGGGCTCACGGTGCTCTCCGGCTCTTCGGCCTCCCCACGGTCCCCGGAATCGCCGACGAGGGCGCGGAAACGGGTGGCGTTGCGCTGGGAGTTGTCCGCGCAGCAGTTGTTGAAGAGCACATGGGTGACCTCGGCGCCCTCCGCGAGCTTCTCGACCCTCGCCGCCCAGCGGGCGAGCTCCTCCTCCGAGTACAGGTACGCGAAGCGCTCGTCGACGTTCTTGCTGGTCCACCTGTCGGAATGCCCGTGCATTCGTACCACGGCGAGGTCGGAGGTCGCGGCGAGGACCGGCGGGACCGACGAGGCGTACCCCTGGGGCATGTCGACCCCCACGTACGCGAGGTCGTGCCCGGCGAGAAAGGCGAGGGTGTCCTCGCGGTTCTCCTCGCTCATCCAGGTGCGGTCGCGGAACTCGACACTGACGCGCATCGGTGCGCAGCGCCGGGCGCATTCCAGGATGTGGCGCCTGTTGCTCTCTCCGATCGGGAACCACGGCGGGAACTGGAAGAGCACCGCCCCCAGCTTGCCGGCCTCGTGCAGCGGTCCCAGCGCGTCGAGGAACCGCCGCCAGACCTCGTCCAGGATCTCCGGTGGCACGTCTTTCGGGTAGAGGTTGCGCCCCTGCGGCGCGCCGAGGCTCTCCCGCAGGTCCTTGTAGAGGGAGGCGGGCCGGGTGGGGTGCCCGGTCAGCATGGAGAACGCCTTGACGTCGAAGGTGAAGTCCGCGGGGGTGCGGTCGCGCCAGGCCTCCACGGTGCTTCGCGACGGCGGATGGTAGTAGGTGGCGTCCACCTCGACGACCGGGAACCGCGTCGCGTAGTAGGCGAGGCGTTTCGCCGGGGTGGAGGCGTCCTCGGGATACCAGCCGGACTCCAGCAGTGAGCGGTGGGTCCACGAGGCCGTGCCCACGCAGATCCTGCCCATGTTCCCCGTCCTCCCTGACAGGCCCGGCGCATCTCCCACTCCCGGCGTTCCTCCGCCAGGTGACGGCCCCGGCCGGGGGTGCGGGGCCGTCGCGGCGCCGGGTTCCTACGGCTTCCCGCCGACGCCGCCGGCGAGTTCGCCCAGGCGTGCGGGACCTCCGGTGCGCGGCGACAGCGGCAAGGTGTCGGGCACGAACGGGATCAGGCCCGGCCGTACCAGCTGCTGCGGCACGAACGTCCCGCCCACCAATGCTATCCGGAATGCGGGCCAGTGCTCCGGCCTTCAGGCCGGAGGCGAAGGCCCGCGCGGGAGTGCCCGCTAGGGTGCGAGCGTGCCCTGACCTGAGCGGTTTCGCCGTCAGATCAGGGGCGATGCGGTAATGTGTTCGAGTCGCCGCCGGACGGGCGGAGACGCTAAACGACTGTGGAGGCCCGGTAAGACCACCGCTCGCGGTGGCTCAGGTCGACGAAGCAGGAAGCCTCAGAGGTGCCGCGTGAACGCGCGGTGCGGGCTGAATCCCCGGCCTTCAGGCAGGGGAGCGCGTCAATCGCATGCCTACCGGGCGCCCCGGGAGGGGGCGGTGAATCCCCTCCCGGTGACCGCTTTGCCGTACGGGGAGCCGATCCGGCGCTGGGTGACCGCCGCGCCGGACCGGTGGGGGATCCGTCGTCCGCGCGATGCCGGACGCGACGGGCACGACACCGCGCCGCTACGGTGCCCATCGCCGTGCCCGAGATGCCCGCCGTGCTCGCCCTACGCGGGCGAGGCCGGGGGTCAGCGTCGGGGGGACGGCCAGGGGTTGGGACGGCAGCCGTGCAGGGACTTGGTCTGCTGGAGCATCACCGGTGCCCGCCGGCCGCGCCCCGGGCAGGACACGTGGCCGTGGCCGAGACCGTGGCCGACCTCGTGGCTGATCACGTACTCGCGGTAGGAGGCCACGTCGCGGCCGTAGCCGCGCGCCCCGCTGTTCCAGCGGACCGCGTTGATGACCGCGCGCTCGCCGTTCCAGCAGGAGAGCGCGCCGTTGGTCCGCATCGGCAGGCATCGCCTGTCGGTCGTCCGCGGGCTGCTCAGGGAGACCCTGATGCTCGCCGGGCCGCGGGTCACCCGCTTGAACCGGTATCCCCAGCCGCGCCGGTCGTTGAGGATCCGGTGCACCTCGGCGGCGAACTCCTCCGCCTCGAACGGCAGGCCGCGCTCGACCTCCACGATGTACCGGACCACCTTGCCCTTCCTCCCCTTGGGAGGGGCGGCCTCGCCGGGGGCGACGGCGTAGCGGCCTTTGGCCGACCGGGGCACCTTCATCCTCAGCGGCTGCTGGCGGCCGTTGGCGAGCAGGAGCGGCTCCTTGGCGGGTGACAGGGGCGCGGCCGTGTCTTGCGGCTGAGGCGGCGGGGTCGGCGTCTGGGGAACCACCGGTATGCCGGGCGGGGCGGCGTCGGGGAGAGGTGCGGGCCTGTCGGGAACAGGGTCGAGGCGACCGCTCAGCACCGTGGCCCCACCGGCTGTGAACGTGACCACGATGCTCAGCGCGAGAAGCAACAGAACGGTCTTAGGGTCACGTTTCTTTTCGTTCCTGGACATAGACCGTAAACCCTATTGCCCCCTGGAGGTAACTCATCAAATCAGGAGCAAATCCATCATATGCAGCCAGCCCATGGGCATTTCGGGGCATGCCAACGGCGACCGCACGTATGCGGTCGCCGTTGGATCAGAGGGTCGCGGACTTAGCGGGATCCGCGTGGACTCAACAGATGGATCGCTGCCGGTGCCGTGGCCCGGCCCTGAGCGGGACGGGATCTCACCGGCCCGAGGCGATCGTCTTCCTGGCCTCCGCCGGATCGTCGGTGGCCAGGGCGATCCGGGCGTTCTCGCGGCACCGCTCCAGGGAGTGGGCGGCGAGACTCTCCCGTACCGCGGGGACGCCGGGCGCGGACATCGACAGGCTGGTGACCCCCAGCCCGACCAGGACCGTCGCCAGGAGCGGGTCGGCCGCCGCCTCGCCGCACACGCCGACCGGCTTGCCCGCCGCCTGCCCGGCCGCCGCGCAGTCGGCGATCAGCTGGAGCAGCGCGGCCTGCCAGGGGTCGAGCAGGTCGGCGAGTTCCCCGTGCTGGCGGTCGGAGGCGAAGGTGTACTGGCTCAGGTCGTTGGTGCCGATGCTCAGGAAGTCGAGCTCCTCCAGCAGGCGTCCGGCGCGCAGCGCGGCGGCGGGAACCTCGATCATCGCCCCGACACGCGCGATGCCCCGGGCGCGTGCCCGCGCGGCGAAGTCGGCGGCCTCGGCCACCGTCGTCACCATCGGAGCCATCACCCACGCCTCGGCCCCGGTCGTGCGGGCGGCCTCGGCGATGGCGTCGAGCTGGGTGTCGAGCACCTCCGGCCTGACCCGGGAGACCCGAAGTCCCCGGATGCCCAGCGCGGGGTTGGTCTCCTCGGCCAGTCCGAGGAACGGCAGCGGCTTGTCCGTGCCCGCGTCGAGGGTGCGGACCACGACGTGCCCGCCGCCGGGTGCGGCACGGAAGACCGCGGCATAGGCGGCCACCTGCTCCTCGTAGGTCGGCTCCTCGCGCCGGTCCAGGAAGAGGAACTCCGTGCGGAACAGCCCCACCCCCTCGGCGTCGAATCCCCCGGCCCCCTCCGTGGAAGGAGCGTGGCCCGAGGGGGTGAGGTCGGCCGCCGAGCCGACGTTGAGCAGCAGCTTGACGGGGTGGCCGTCGGAGGTGCGCCCGGGACCACGGCTGGTGGCCTTCCTGCGGCGGTCGTCCTCGGCCCGGCGCTGGACCGCGGTGGCGGCCTCCTCGCCGATGCCGACCTCCACCTCGCCCAGCTGGCCGTCGACCGAGATCCACGTCCCCTCGCCGATGTCGTCGGCTCCCCGGCAGGCGACCACGGCGGGCAGGCCGCGGGCGCGGGCGAGGATGGCGGTGTGGCTCGTCGGGCCGCCCTTCTCGGTGACGAGGGCGAGAACGGACCCGGGGTCCAGGTTCACCGTGTCGGCGGGGGAGAGATCCCCAGCGACCAGGACGAACGGATGACCGGGGTCGGGCACCCCGGGGACGGGCAGGCCCAGCACCGCCGCCACGGCCCGGTTGCGGATGTCGTCGAGGTCCGCGGCGCGTTCGGCGAAGTAGCCGCCCGCCTCCAGCAGCGCGCGCCGGTGATGGGCGCAGGCCTCGTCGACGGCGTGCGCGGCGTTCCTGCCCGACCTGACGCTCGTCTCCACGGACTCGTGCAGGCCGGGGTCGTCGGCGATGAAGGACTGCGCCTCCAGGATCGCCTTCGCGTCGGCGTCGGGCGCCTTCTCCGCACGCGCCGCCAGCTCTGCGGCCGTGGCCCGCAGCGCGTCCAGCGCCAGGCCGAGCTCGGCGTCGGCGTCGGTCACGGGGGAGGGGGCGGGCAACTCCGGCGGGCCCGCCATCCGGCAGACCCGTCCGGCGGCCCGGCCCGGGCTCACGCCCAGGCCACTGAGCGTCTCAGCCACGGGAGTTCTCTTCGGCGTCGAGGTCACGGGCGAGCAGTTCGGCGAGGGAGTCGAGCGCCTCGTCGGCTCCCGGTCCCTCTGCCTCGAGCGTGACCTCCGTGCCGTGCGTGGCGCCCAGTGCCAGTACGGCGAGCATGCTGTTGGCCGGTACGGGTTTGCCCTCTCCGACGCGGATGCGGACGGGCACCCCCTGCTTGCCCGCGGCCTGCACGAAGATCTTCGCGGGCCGGGCGTGAAGGCCCGTGCTTGAGGCGACGACCACTGTCCTCTCCGGCATCTCCGGTCCTCCTTCTGCGCTTTGTGCGCGTTCTGCGAGTGGTGCGAGCTTGGCGGGCCTGTGCCGGTTCCGCGCCGGGCCCCTCCCGTCTGACCAGACGGGAGGGGTCCGGCGGGCCGGCACCGGTCAGGGTTCGATGGTCACCTTGATGGCCTCGCCCCTGCTGACGATGTCGATGCCCTCAAGGACCTCCGTGAGCGGCAGCCGATGCGTGATCAGGTCGGCGACCGGCACCGAGCCGTCGGCGATCAGCCGCAGAGCCTGGGCGTTGTGCGCCGGGCTCGACCCGTTGGCGCCGACGATGGTCAGCTCCCGGTAGTGGACCAGGTTGGAGTCGCACTGGATGATCGGGTTGTCCTTGGGCAGGCCGCCGAAGAAGCTGATCCGCCCCTGGCGGGCGACCATCTGCAGCGCCTGCTCCTGGGCCGCGCCGGCGGCGGCGGCGGTGATGACGACGTCGGCCCCCCTGCCCTCGGTCAGTTTGAGCACCTGCTCGACGACGTCCTCACCGTGGACGACCGCGTCGGGGTGGACCAGCCGGGCGGCCATCTCCAGCCGCCCGGCGTTGATGTCGACGAGGAAGACGCGTGCCGCGCCCCGCGCCCGAGCCAGCCGCACGTGCAGACAGCCGATCGGGCCGGAGCCCATGATCACCACGTCGTCGCCCTCGCCCACGCGGGCCAGCTCCTGGCCGTTGAGCACGCAGGCCAGCGGCTCGGCCACCGACGCCTCGGCGAAACCGATCTCGTCGGGAATGCGGTTGACGCCGTTGACCGCGAGGACCTTAGCCGGGATGATCATGTACTCGGCGAAACCACCGTCGTAGTGGTAGCCCATCGACTCCTGGTTCGGGCAGACGGTCATCCGGCCCCGGCGGCACTCCGGGCACGTCCCGCAGGGAATCGCGGCGATCACCTGCACCCGGTCACCCGGGGCCCACTCGCCGGCGTCGACGGCCTCGACCACCTCGCCGGCGATCTCGTGCCCCATCACCCTGGGCGGATGGATGTGGTGGTGGCCGTGCTTGAGGATCTTCGCGTCGGTACCGCAGGTCGAGCAGTTGCGCACGCGTATCTTGATCTCGCCTGGTCCGGTGACGGGTTCCGGCGCCTCCTCGACGCGGATGTCGCCGGGGGCGTAGAAACGGGCGACCTTCACTGTGCTTCGTCCTCTTCGTTCGGTTGCAGCAGCCGGACCACCTCGGCGACTTCCGTCGCCTCGCGAAGGGCCCGGGCCTGGTCGGGATCCATCAGGATCTGCGCGAGTTCGGCGAGCAGTCGCACGTGGCCGTCGCCCTTGGCGGCGATGCCGATGCACACTGTCACCTGCTCGCCGTCCCAGTCGACGCCCTCGGGAAAGCGCACGAAGCTGATGGCGTCGTACAGGACCGCGTCCTTGCCGGCCAGGGTGCCGTGCGGGATGGCGACCCCCTCGCCGACGTAGGTGGAGATCGACCGCTCCCGTTCGAGCATGGTGTCGATGTACTCGCTCTCCACCGCGCCGACGGCGAGCAGGGCCTCTCCGCACTGCAGGATCGCGTCGTCACGGCCGGCGGCCGAGGCCGCCAGCCGGATGGCGCGTGGGTCCAGCGGCAACGGTGCCGTCTCAGGCATTGACGGTGCCGCCGCTCTTGATCGTGCTGACCAGCTTGGTCACCGCGGGGTCTCCGATGAAGACCTGGAACGGGATGAGCACCTTGTCCGGGGCACCGGCCCTGGCCCGGCTCGCCAGTCCGGCGTGGCAGAGCACCACGTCGGCGTCGGCGGGGATCGTGTTCACCGGGGTGTGCTCCACCGCGATGTTCTGCGGCTTCAGCTGCTTACGGAGCTGGCTGGCGAGCATGACGCTGCTGCCCATTCCCGCGTCGCAGGCGACGACGATCTTGTGGATGTCCTTGCTCTCGATGCTGGCCATCGATTAGGCCTCCTTGACGGTGGGTGCGGTTTGCGGCTCTTCGACGCTCTCCCCACTCTCCTCACTGTCGTCCTTGCCGCGCCCGAAGCCGAGGAGCGCCGCCGCGACGGCGAAGGAGACGAGCGTTGCGGCGGCGACGCCGGCGATGGTGCCGAACAGTCCGCCCCTGGGGGTCACCGCGAGGAAGGCGAAGATGCTGCCGGGCGACGGCGTGGCCACCAGCCCGGCCCCGGTCATGAGGAAGACCAGGACGCCCGTGGCGCCACCGGCGATGACCGCGAGGATCAGCCGGGGCTTCATGAGCACGTACGGGAAGTAGATCTCGTGGATGCCGCCGAAGAAGTGGATGATGATCGCGGCGGGGGTGCTGGGACGCAGCGCGCGGGGGCCGAAGAACATGAAGGCGAGCAGCAGGCCGAGGCCGGGGCCGGGGTTCGACTCCAGCATGAACAGGATCGACTTGCCGTCCTCGGCCGCCTGGGCGATGCCCAGCGGGCCC
This sequence comes from Streptosporangium sp. NPDC050284, assembly GCF_044459525.1. Taxonomy (NCBI): domain Bacteria; kingdom Bacillati; phylum Actinomycetota; class Actinomycetes; order Streptosporangiales; family Streptosporangiaceae; genus Streptosporangium; species Streptosporangium sp. NPDC050284. Next base: position 223,933 of record NZ_JBITIZ010000004.1, on the reverse strand, counting down.
ATCACACCGTGGTTGATGGCGTTGTTGAGGAAGAGCACCTTGGCGGGCTCGATGACGATCGAGGCGATCGGCAGCAGGTTGTTGTTGATCAGCCAGGCGACCGCGTCGCTCGCGACCGCGGTGATCGAGGCGACGACGGGGCCGATGGCCTTGAGTCCGACCAGGGCCATGGCGCCGCCGATGATGCCGGCGCTGAAGTTGTCCACCAGCATCTCGAAGCCGGCCTTGACGCGGTCGGCGATGAGTCCGTCGAACAGCTTCAGGAGGTACGCGGTGAGCGGACCGATGATCATCGCGCCGAGGAACATCGGGCTTTCCGCGCCGGCGACGATGCCCATGGTGGCGACGGCGCCGACCACGGCACCGCGCTGGCCGTGGACCATCCGCCCGCCGGTGTAGCCGATCAGGACCGGCAGCAGCGTCGTGACGATCGGCCCGACCAGGGTGGCGAAGTCCTCATTGGGCAGCCAGCCGGTGGGGATGAACAGAGCGGTGATCAGGCCCCAGGCGATGAACGCGCCGATGTTCGGCATGATCATCCCGGCGAGGTATCCGCCGAAACGCTGAATAGTCGCTCTCGCCCCGGTTCCTGTGACAGTTGGGGTGTATTCACTCATGTGGTTCTGCTCCTTCCGGGGCGGTCGGCGGTTGGGCCGACCTGGGGGGTGGATCTATACCGCTGTCAGCCCTCGGGCCGCAGCGACAGGGTGGGATCGGCTCCGGTGACGCGCACGTCGTCACGATGGATGTGGTGTGGGGATGGCATCCGGCTTCCCGGCAGCCCGACTGCGGCGGTCGCCCAGGCCAGCGCCTCCACCAGCGCGCGCTCGCCTCGTGCCCCGCCCGCGAGGAAGCCCGCGAGCATGGCGTCGCCGGCGCCGACGGTGCTGCGTGGTTCGGCCACCGGGCACTGGCCGTGCCAGATCTGGTCGTCCTGCAGCAGGATCGCGCCGTCGGCGCCCAGACTGGCCAGGACGGTGCCCGCGCCTCGCGCCCGCAGGTTCTCCGCGGCCTTGATGGCGTCGCCCAGGGACGAGATGACGATCCCCGTGGCCTCGGCCAGCTCCTCCCGGTTGGGTTTGACCAGGGCGGGAGCCTCGGCGAGCGCCGAGATGAACGCGGGTCCGCTGGTGTCGACCGCGACGTTGATGCCCGCGCCGCTGAACCGCTCGCACAGGCGGGCGTAGACGTCGGCGGGCACCTCGGGCGGGAGGCTGCCCGAGGCGACCACCCAGTCCGCGGAGCTGGCCGCGCCGAGCACCGCCTCGGCGATGGTGTCGAGTTCGGTCGACGACAGGGCCGTTCCCGGTTCGTTGATCTTGGTGACCGTGCCGTCGGGCTCGGCCAGCGCGACATTGGACCGGGTGGCCCCGCCGACGGGGACGGTGATCATCTCGATGCCCTCGGTCGAGAGCAGGCTCACCAGTCGGCGGCCCTCGTCGCCGCCGAAGGGGACGACCGCGCACGAGCGGACCTGGTTGGCCAGCAGCGCCCGGGAGACGTTGACGCCCTTGCCGCCGGGGTCGAGGTGGGTGGCGGCGGCGCGGATGACGGCCCCGCGGGTCATCGACCCGACCTCGATCGTACGGTCCAGGCTGGGGTTGAGGGTCAAGGTGACGATCATGCCGGGACCACCTTGGTCGTACGGTTCCGGCGGAGGCCGAGGGGGGCGGGGACGATCACCTTCGAGATCCTGGCGGTGACCGGGGGGGAGGGGAGGATCACGCCCGGATCACCTCCGGGCCCGCTGCGGCCATCTCGGCCGCGACCCCGGAATCGAGCCCGGTGTCACTGATCACCACGTCGATCTCCTGGATCGAGGCGAAACGCGCCAGGTAGGTGTTGGGGAACTTGGTGTGGTCGGCGAGCAACACGCACCGCTGAGCCGCGTCGATCATCGCCCGCTTGATGGCGGCCTCGCCCGGGTCGGGTGTCGTCAGCCCCTTGGCCACCGAGCACCCGTTGGCGGCCATGAACGCCACGTCCACGTGCAGGTCGGCGAGAGGGCGCAGCGCCCAGTCGTCGACGGTGGCCAGGGTCCGTCCGCGGACCCGGCCGCCCAGCATGATCACCGTCAGGTTGGGTCGGGTGGCCATCGCCGTCGCCAGTGGCGGTGAGTTCACGATCACGGTCAGCTCCCGATCGACCGGAAGTGCCTGCACCAGCCTGCCGGTGGTCGAACCGGCGTCGATGATGATCGCGCCGTCGTCGGGGAGCTCGGCGAGCGCCGCCTTCGCGATGCGTTCCTTCTCCGCGATCATCACCTCGTCGCGGGCGGCCAGCTCGGGCTCGAACCCCAGCCGCTCGACCAGGATCGCTCCGCCGTGCACGCGTCGCAGCATCCCGGAGCGCTCCAGCGCGGTCAGGTCGCGCCGGATGGTCTCCGTGGTGACGGCGAACTCCTCCGCCAGCGTCACCACGTCCACCCGTCCGACGGCCCGCGCCCGGCGCAGAATCTCCTGTTGCCGCTCCTCGGCGTACATGCTGTTGATTCACCACCGTTTCCGTGTTGTTTCAGCTTTATTTACACCCGAATGTGTTGGAACGTCAATGGGTTGCCTCCCGGCTAACACAGCATGACCATAAAAAGACCCAGGTATTTACCGGTAAACCCGGGGGTCGGGCGGAAGTGGGGTCACGGTTTGGCCCAGATTTGGGAACACGTTGGAATCACTGTGGCTCTTGGTGTGAAGTGAGGCCGATCCGGGCTCCTCCGGCGGCGAAGTGAGGGGCGCCACTGGCTCTTCCAGTGCGAAAGACGCGTCTCAGGAGGGATCCGGGGAGTTTCGAGGAGCTCCGGGGATCTTCGGGAAGGGCCGAGAACGCCGCGGGCTCCCCGGCGGATGGGAGTCCGGGGCCCCGTCACGGGGGTTCTGTCGCGGGAAGTCCCTCAGCCGGGAAACGAGATGTGGGCGGGCGGCACGTGGGCGGCCAGCCAGACGCCGTTGGCGCTGACCCGGAACTCGTGACCCGCCCGGTGCATCTCTCCCGCGCGGACGACCAGCACGACCGGCCTGCCCCGGCGCGCGCCCACCCTGGTCGCGGTCTCCCGGTCGGGGGAAAGGTGTACGGCGTGCCGGCTCATCGGCCGCAGGCCCTCCTCCCGGATGGCGCCCACGTGCGCGCCCACCGTGCCGTGAAAGAGGATCTCGGGCGGTTCGACCGCGGGAAGGCCCAGATCGACGTCGACCGTGTGGCCCTGGTTGGCGCGGATCCGGTCGCCCTCGATGCTGAAGCGCCGCTTGTCGTTGCCCGCGACCACCCGCGCGAGCTCCTCACGGGTGATCGCGAAACCGTGCCGCGCGGCGGCGGCCAGCAGGGCGTCGACGTCCACCCAGCCCTGCGGGCCCAGGACGAGCCCGATGCGCTCGGGCTGGTGCCTGAGGTGCTGGGAGAGATATTTGGAGACTCGAACGAGCCGCTTGTCATCCATGGGATACGGGTCTCCGGGTGGGGCGGGCTCAGCCGTCGGCGGCCCAGCCGTGGGTGCGCTTGAGGACGGCGGCCACGCGGGCGAAGCGCGCGCCGTCGAGGATGGAGCCCTCGCGCCGGATGTCGCCCTCGGCGAGACTGAAGACCCGATCCAGGCGCAGGTAGGAGACCCGGTTCTCCCGGTCCCACTGGCCGGGGCCGAGCTCCAGGTAGTCATCGGGGTCGCCGCCGGCCCGGCTGGTCAGCATCAGCGCGAGCAGCTTGCGCCCGTGGCGGCCGACGACCAGCAGAGGCCGGTCCTTGCCCCGGTTCGGATCCTCCTCGTAGGGGACCCACGCCCAGACGATCTCACCGGGGTCGGCGAGCCCGTCGAGGTCGGGGGAGTAGTGCAGGGTCGCGGTTCGGTCGACACGGTGGACCTCGCTGACCGCGCCTCGAGCCGGTCGGGGGTCCTCGCCAAGATCACGCACGCGCACAGCTTAACGGCAGACCCCGGCCGCTTCCAAGGGAGCGGCCGGAGCCGGTGGCGGGGAGCGCGCCGCCCGCTGGCCGGATGCCAGCGGGGCGGCCGAGGTCCGGGTGGGCGGGTGCCCTCATCCTGGACCTGGTGCGAAGACGGCTCAGCCGCCGCTCTTGCGCCGGAAGGAGCGCTTGGCCGCAGCCGGGCCGTGAGCACCGTGGATCTTCGAGGAGTTCTTCCCCTTGCCCCCGGAACCCGCGTCCGCCTGGGCGAGCTTCTTGCGCTCCAGTGCCTCGCGGAACTTGCGCTTCAGCTCGTCGTCGGAACTCTCGGAACCTTCGGGTTCCGGCGTGACGTCAGACATTACAGACCTCCTGATCTATCGGGCGGTCCAACCCCGACCAACAGGATCATCATCCTCTCATCCGGACCCCTTCGGCGTGCAGGCCCCTGGCTTCGGCTCTGAGAGGAAGGGCACGTGCCGCGAGCTCCGCCGGCGCACGGGTCAGTGCATTCCCAAAGCCATCATCAGCAGCAGGCCGGCGAGGTGGCCGACGACCACGAAGACGATCACGAAGATGAAGACGAACTTGGCCGGGCCGTGCTCGAAATGCCGGCCCTCCTTGAGGGTGGGACGCTTGGCCTGGCGCTCGGCGATCCGCTCCTCGATCGGCCTGCTGTGAAACATGGGGGTCCTTTGCTCACCGATGGTTGGGGCGATAATCGTTTGTGTACCAATTATTGTACTATGTCGCTTGGAGGCGCACGTGAGTGACATGGCCGACCCCCTGAGCCTGGACCGTCAGGTGTGCTTCGCCCTGGCGATCGCCTCGCGCAACGTCATCGGCCTCTACCGGCCCCTGCTGGAGCCGATGGGGCTCACCCACCCCCAGTATCTGGTCATGCTCGCCCTCTGGGAGCGGGCACCGCTCTCGGTCAAGGAGCTGAGCGAGCTACTGAGACTCGACCCCGGTACGCTGTCCCCGCTGCTGAAGCGTCTCGAGTCCGTCGGTTACATCCGGAGGCGGCGTGACAGCCAGGACCAGCGTGTCCTGGCCGTCTCGCTCACACCGGAGGGCAGCGGGCTACGGGGCGAGGCGGAGAAGGTTCCGCCGACGATCGTCAAGCGTCTGGGGATGACCATGGAGGAGCTCCAGGAGCTCCACCGGTCGCTGACGCGGCTGATCGCCGCGGCGGACGGCGCGGCATCACCGACTCGCGAAGAGTCACAGGACAGGGAGAGGAAAGGCTCATGGCCGGAAGTCACGGGGGAAGCCCCAAGTCGTGGTTCGCGGTGATCGTCATCCTGCTGGGGTTCACCGTGGGGGGTGTCGCCCTGTGCCTCGGTCCCAACTGGACGTTCTTCTGGGTGGGGGCCGGGATCGTCGCGGTGGGCGGCGTGATCGCCCTGATGGTCGACATCTTCTCCGACGTCATCATCGACGCGCCCCGCGTGCCGATGGACCAGAGCAACGGCTGATCAGGCCTCCTGCAGCGCCTCCTCGCCCGGCGGGATCTCAAGTGATCCGGTAGAGCAGCTCGGGTCGTCCGAGTCCGCCGTACTGGGGGACCCGGTGTGTGATCCCGTTCTCCGTCAGATGCTCCAGGTAGCGGCGGGCGGTCACCCGGGAGACGCCGATCGCCGCCCCGGCGGTCTGGGCCGACAGGCCGCCGGGGGCCTTGCGCAGCTCCGCCAGCACGGCGTCGAGCGTGGCCTGCGTCATCTCCTTGGGCAACAGGCTCTGCGTCGGACCCCGTAGCGCCGCCGGCGCGCGGTCCACCTCGTCCTGACCGTTCGCCTCTCCCACGCCCTCCACCGACGACCGGAACTCCGCGTAGCGGACGAGCTTCTACGCCCTTCCCTCGCAGCGGCAGCCGCACGGTGAACACCGCGCCCGTCCCGCTCTCCATCGTGCTTCCGGCGCCCGGCTCATCCTCGCCCGCGAGCGCGCGGCCGGTTTCCGCGCGGCCGGACGACCAGGCCCTGACCCCGGCGTAGCCGGCGTAACGACGGGCGACCCTCCGAAGGGCGCACGGGCCGGTGGTGGACGCTCTGCTCGGGGGAGCGACCGCCACCGGTCCGTACGTGTGAGGACGCGCCCGCCAAAGTGATCGCCACCGGCCGGTTCCCGCGGGCCCGACGGCGTTGACACCCTTGTCACGTCGCCCTAGTTTGAGCAGGCTCAGACGACTGATCACGGAATCGAAGGGGAGCGGTGGATGGCCGTCATCGATGCCCACCAGCACTTCTGGAATCTGGAGACGGGCTCCTACCCCTGGCTGACGCCGGAGGCGGGGCCGCTCTACCGCACCTTCGCTCCCGAGGAGCTCGTCCCGCAGCTCGCCGCCGCCGGTGTGGAGCGGACCGTGCTGGTCCAGGCCGCCGACACCTACGCCGACACCGACGCGATGCTGGCGCAGGCGGACGCCCACGACTTCATCGCCGCCGTGGTGGGGTGGGTGCCGCTGAACCGGCCCGACGAGGCGGCCGGGGCGCTGGAGCGCTACGGCAGGCATCCGAGGTTCGCCGGGGTGAGGCACCTCATCCACGACGATCCCGATCCCGACTGGGTGGTCCAGGACACGGTGATCGAGAGCCTGGGCCTGCTCGCCGCGGCGGGGCTGCCGTTCGACGTGGTCGCCGTGCTGCCCAGGCACCTGGAGCACGTGCCGTTCCTCGCCGAGCGCGTCCCCGGGCTGCGGCTGGTCATCGACCACCTGTCCAAGCCGCCGATCAGGGAGAAGGGGTGGGAGCCGTGGGCGTCGCTGATCGCCCGCGCCGCCGAGCACCCCAACGTGTACGGGAAGGTGTCCGGCCTCAACACCGCCGCCGATCCCGAGACCTGGACCGCCGAGGACCTCCGCCCCTACGTCGACCACGCGCTTGAGGCGTTCGGCCCCGAGCGGCTGATGTTCGGCAGCGACTGGCCGGTGGCCGTCCTCGCGGGCGACTACGCCAAGGTCTGGAGGGAGACCGGCGTGCTGCTGTCGGGTCTCGACGAGGCCGCCAGGGAGGCGATCCTCGGCGGTACCGCAGCGCGCTTCTACGGCATCGAGACCTGATCCGGCCCTCGCTCGCTCCTTCCTGACCTCCTTCCGCAGGGACGGCCGGGCGGTGCCCGCTTCGCCCCCCTCCCGGCCCCTTTCGGAAGGGAGATCCTTGGCGGGGCCGAGAGTGCGGGTCGATGCGCGCTCTCAGGCTCGGGCCGACACGCGCAGGAAGGCTCAGGCCGACTCGCGCAGGAAGCCGATGCTCGCCGCGAGGCCGCGAACGTCGACGCCGAGGCCGCGCAGGATGGAGACGGAGGCGTTCGAGCCGTCGGCCAGCAGGCCCTTCAGCAACTCCTCGCCGCCCACCTGGGAATCGGTGCCGCGGGTGTGCAGGGCGACCTCGACGGCCTTCCGCGCCCTGGCCGTGAGGAGCAGGTCACCGGCCGGGCCGCTGAGCGTCACGTTCAGCGGGCGGAGCCTGGAGCGCGTCAGTCGCCACGCCAGGGGATCCTCCCGCCGGGGCGGGAGGTGCCGCCTGACCTCGTCCAGGTCGACGCCGATGGCGGCGAGCAGCGCGCGGTCGCCCGCCCGGCCCTTCGCGGCCTCACGGTTCCGGATCTCCGCGCCGACTGCCTCGGGGGTGACCCCGAGACCGGTCACCGGCCAGGACTCGGCCAGGGCGAGCAGGAACATGTCCTCGTCGAGCGTGGTGTGGCCGTGGTCGAGCGCCAGCAGTCCGGCGCGGACCGTGGTTCGCCGGGCCTCGGGGGTGAATCTCGCGAACATCGTCAGCTCCCGCCGTCGGTGGTTCGGTGTGCGTGCTTGCGGTGTGCCGTCTGCCGCCTGACGCCGAGCGCGGCGGCGATGACCTCCCAGGAGGAACCCTGGTTCCTGGCCTCGATGACGTGCGCGGCCTCAAGTTCCTCCAGAAGCCTGCGTAGTGCCGCCACGGCCGCCAGCGCCACCACCGGATCCTTGCCGTCGACGGCCTCGGCGAACTCGTTCAACGATCCCATGCTGTCAGCATAAGCTGACAGGTTCGTTGTTGTCAGCATTTGCTGACAACATTCCGGGGCCTCGCCGCGTTCCGGCAGGGGACGCGCTAGCGTGCGAGGGTGGACAAGATCTTCACCGTTGAGGAGGCGCGGGCGCTCATGCCCGTGCTGCTGGAGCGGGCCGCCGCGTTCGTGGCGATGCGGGGGGAGCTGGCCGAGCTCGCGCACGAGCTCCGCAGCACCGGGACGTCAAAGGCCGGTGGTCTGGCGGAGGCGAAGGCCTTCGAGGCCAGGCTGGAGGAGATCCTCGGCTGGTTCGAGGAGCGAGGCATCGAGGTCAAGGGCGTCGCGCCTCTGCTGGTCGACTTCCCCTCGGTGCTCGACGGGGTGCGGGTGCGGCTGTGCTGGCTGGAAGGGGACCGCGAGCTGGCGTGGTACCACCGAGACGAACTCGGCTTCGCCGGTCGCAGACCCCTTCCCTGACCACGCTCCCCGGAGGGTTCGGGGGTCTGACTACTCGATCACCAGGTTGACCGGGATGTTGCCCCGGGTGGCGTTGGAGTAGGGGCAAACCTGGTGGGCGGCCTCCACGAGGGCGGTGCCGGCCTCCCCGTGCAACTCGTCGGGCAGCTCGACGCGCAGCGTCACGGCGAGCGCGAAGCCCTCACCCTCGGGGACGAGGCCCACCTCGGCGGTCACCGAGGCCTCGGACACGTCGGCCTTCTGCCTCCTGCCGATCAACTGGAGCGCGCTGGCGAAGCAGGCGGCGTATCCGGCCGCGAACAACTGCTCGGGATTGGTGCCCTCGCCGGATCCGCCCAGCTCCTTCGGTGGTGCGAGGGTCACGTCGAGGCGCTTGTCGGACGAGACCGCCCGTCCTTCCCTGCCGTTGGCGGTGGCGATGGCCGTGTAGATCGTACTCATCGTGATCCCTTCTCGGTTTTGGACAACTTAATTGTGCACAATTAAGTTGATAGCAGTCAAGGTCGGTATAATCGAGACGTGAAGATCACCGTCGAGAATCTGGTGTGCTTCGACGTGCACGCCGCCTCTCGCGCCCTGGACGCCGTCTACCGCAGGGTGCTGGGCGAGCTCGGCCTGACCTACCCGCAGTACCTGGTCATGATGGTGCTCTGGGAGCGCGAGCCGGTGACGGTCAAGGAGCTCGGCGTGAGGTTGCGGCTCGACTCGGGCACCCTGTCCCCGCTGCTGAAGAGGCTGGAGGCGGCGGGCCTGGTGCGTCGCGAGCGCAGCACGGAGGACGAGCGATCCGTGCTGGTGCGGCTCACCGATGAGGGTGGCCGGCTGGGGGAGCGGGCGTGCGACGTCCCCGCCCGGATCTTCGAGGCCGCCGGTCTCGCCCCCGTCGAGGTCCTGGACCTGCAGCAGACCCTGCGCCGTCTCGTCGCCTCCCTCGACGAGTCGGCGCAATGACCGCGGCCGGCGACGTACGCCGCGTCTGATCAGGAGGTCCCGCTGAGGTGGACCTCCCGGGCCAGCTTCGTCGTCTGGGCGGTGGAGCGCTGCCAGGTGCTTCCCGCAGGGTGGGCGGTCAGCAGGACCACGATCCAGCGCTCCTTGGGGCCGACGAGCCCCGTGGTGTGCAGGACCGGGCGTCCCAGATCGGGGACCGGCCCTGAGCGGGCGGGGATGACCTGTGCGGCGGGTACGGTCCGCGCGGTGACCGTGGAGTCGGTGGAGGTGGCGGGGTGCGCGGCGAGCGGGACGTCGGGTGTGGCCGCGGTGAAGGTCGAGGGGTGGGCGACGGACGCGGGGGCGGCCGAGCTCGAAGGCCGGGGGGTGGACGCGGGGGCTTTCGCCGGGCGGCAGCGGACCGGGGGCGTGGAGCCGTACCCCGACCAGCCCTGCTTGACCGCCCACGGCCCGCGCACCGCGCGGGGGATGCCGAAGTACTGGTCGAAACCGTCGGAGCCGCACTGTCCCGACCTGCGCAGGTGGCCCAGGATCAGGCCGCCGACCTTGGGGTCGGCCCGGTCGAGCAGGTAGCGGTAGGTCGTGGCGACGTCCATCGCGCTGAGTGAGGTGTAACCCCAGAAGCCCGGCTTGTCGGCCGGTGGGGGAGCGGTGTCGGTGAGCCGCAGCTTGCGCGCCATCCGCTGGATGATCTTTCCCTGACCGCCCCGGGTCCAGAAGGACGTCGCGGCGCCGTCGTCGCTCACCCGCAGCATGACCTTCAGCAGCGCGAGGTCCCGCTCGGGAACGCTCTTGCGCGACTCCAGGTAGTCGATCGCGATGAGGATCTTCACCACCGACGCCGATCGGAATCTCCGGTGCGCGTTGCGGTACTCGGTCACCTTCGCCGTCTGCCGGTCGAAGACCACGTAACCGGCCGTCACTCCCGGTGGGATGTTCGGCTTGCCGGGGGCGGCGGCCGAAGCCGGAGTCGCGGCGGCGATGAGCGGGAGAGTCATCGCGAGAGCTGCTAGAAAGCGCGTCACGGGACAAATGCCTACCAGATCCCGATGCCGACGTCAGGAAGACGTCCGTGACGGGCCAACTTCCGCGATATAACCAACTAAACATGTAGAGATTAAGGGTTTTTGTGTTATCGTCACCGCATGTCGGCAGTTCCCCTGCATCTCGCCGTCGCATTCGACGGCGCCGGATGGCACCCCGCAGCCTGGCGTGACCCCGCCGCCTCCCCGAAAGTCCTGTTCACCGCCGCCTACTGGGCCGCTCTGGTGGCCGAGGCCGAGCGCGGCCTCCTCGACTTCGTCACCATCGAGGACTCCCTCGCCCTGCAGACCACGCGCCTGGACGGTCACGACGGCCGTACCGACCAGGTGCGCGGGCGTCTCGACGCCGCCCTCGTCGCCTCCAGGATCGCCCCGCTGACGAGCAGGATCGGGCTGGTGCCCACGGTCACCACCACGCACACCGAGCCTTTCCACGTCGCGAGCTCCATCGCCACCCTCGACCACGTCAGCTCCGGCCGGGCCGGATGGCGCGCACAGATCTCCGGGCGCCACACCGAGGCCGCCCACTTCGGCCGCCGGGAGGTTCCCGTCCTGACACCGGAGAGCCTCGGCGACCTCGGCAGGGCACCCCTGGTGCGGGAACTGTTCGGTGACGCCGCCGACGCCGTGGAGGCGGTGCGGCGCCTGTGGGACAGCTGGGAGGACGACGCGGTCATCCGCGACGTGGCCACCGGCCGGTTCGTCGACCGCGACAAACTCCACTACGTCGACTTCGAGGGCGAGCACTTCACCGTGAAGGGGCCCTCCATCGTGCCGCGACCGCCCCAGGGGCAGCCGCTCGTCACCGCGCTGGCACACTCCCGGCTGCCGTACGAGTTCGCCGCGCGCGGCGCCGACGTCGTCCACGTCACGCCGCACGACACCGAGCAGGCGCGGGCCGTCGTGGCGGAGGTGCGCGAGATCGCCGAAGAGGTGCGCGACCCGGACGCCGAGAAACTGAAGATCTTCGCGGACCTCGTCGTGCTCCTGGGAGAGGACGGGAACGACGCCCGCGAGCGCGGGGCCCGGCTCGACGAGCTCGACGGCGCCGCCCACACCTCCGACGCCGCGATCTTCACGGGCACGCCCGGCGAACTCGCCGACCTGCTCCTGGAATGGCGCGCGGCCGGCCTGGAGGGCTTCAGGCTACGGCCCGCCGTGCTGCCGACCGACCTGAACGCGATCACGCGCGGCCTGGTGCCCGAACTCCAGGGACGCGGCGCCTTCCGCCGAGCCTACGAGGCCGACACCCTCCGCGGCCATCTCCACCTGCCCCGACCCGCCGGCCGCTACGCAGGGAGCCGACGATGAAGCAGGTCATCCTCGCCGCCCACTTCCCGGGCGTGAACAACCACACGGTCTGGAGTGATCCCGCCTCGGGCAACCAGATCGACTTCGCCTCGTTCACCCACCTGGCGCGGACCGCCGAGCGCGGGAAGTTCGACTTCTTCTTCCTCGCGGACGGGCAGCGGCTGCGCGAACAGCGCGGGAAGATCCATGACCTCGACGTGGTCGGCCGCCCCGACTCGCTCACCGTGCTCTCCGGTCTCGCCGCGGTCACCGACCACCTCGGCCTGGCCGGGACGATCAACGCCACCTTCAACGAGCCGTACGAGCTCGCCCGCAAGCTCGCCACCCTCGACCACCTGTCCGCAGGCCGGGCCGGGTGGAACGTCGTCACCTCCTCCGACGCCTTCACCGGGGAGAACTTCCGCCGGGGCGGTTTCCTGGAGTACGCGCGGCGCTACGAGCGAGCCGAGGAGTTCGTGCGGACCGTCAACGAGCTCTGGGACTCGTGGGCGGCCGACGACCTCGTCGCGGACCCGGCGGCCGGCACGTTCGCCAGGCCGGACGCGGGGGAGTTCGCCCACCGGGGCACCCACTTCGACATCGGCGGCCACTTCACCGTGCCGCGCAGCCCGCAGGGCCGTCCGCTGACCATCCAGGCGGGGGACTCCGAGGGGGGCAGGGCCTTCGCGGCGGCCACCGCCGACGCCGTCTTCTCCCGGCACAGCCTCCTCCAGGAGGGGCAGGCCTTCTACCGGGACATCAAGTCGAGGCTGGCCGCGCACGGCCGGTCGCCCGACTCCCTGAAGATCCTCCCCGGTGCCACGTTCGCGCTCGGCGACACCGACGCCGAGGCACAGGAGAACGCCGACCACATCCGCCGCCAGCAGGTCAGCCCGCAGACCGCGATCCTGCTGCTGGAGCAACTGTGGAACCGTGACCTGTCGGCCTACGACCCCGAGGGACCGCTGCCCGAGATCGACCCCGACGTCTCCGAGGACTCGATCATCAAGGGCCGGACCCGGTTGTCCCGCGACCCGCTCAAGACGGCGGCGGAGTGGCGGGCCCTGGCCGAGTCCAAGAAGCTCGGCATCCGCGACCTGATCATCGAGGTGACCGGCAGGCAGTCCTTCATCGGCTCGCCCTCACGCGTCGCCGAGGAGATCAACGAGTTCGTGCAGAACGACGCCTCCGACGGGTTCATCCTGGTGCCGCACCTCACCCCCGGCGGCCTGGACGCCTTCGTCGACACGGTCGTACCGCTGCTGCAGGAACGCGGGGTCTTCCGCGCCGAGTACGAGACCACCACGCTGCGCGGTCACCTGGGCCTGGAGAACGAACGATGAGATTTCTGGCGATCACCCTGATTGTTCACGGCCCCGACCCCATCACCGGCGAGCTCAAGTCGACCAACGCGCGCCTGCGCGAGGTCGTCGAGAACGCCGTGCTGGCCGAGGAACTCGGGTTCGACGGTTTCGGTGTCGGGGAGCGGCACGAGCGCCCGTTCATCTCCTCGTCCCCGCCGGTCGTGCTCAGCCACATCGCGGCCAGGACGTCGACGATCAGGCTGTTCACCGCGGTCACCACACTGAGCCTGCTGGACCCCGTACGGGCCTACGAGGACTACGCCACCCTCGACCACCTCTCCGACGGCCGCCTGGAACTCATCATCGGCAAGGGCAACGGCGCCGCGCAGGCCCAGCTGTTCCATGTGACCGGCGAGGACCAGTGGGAGCGCAACCGGGAGGGCTACGAGCTGTTCCGCCGCCTGTGGCGGGAGGACAAGGTCACCTGGTCGGGGAGGTTCCGGCCGTCCCTGACCGACGCGGAAACCTGGCCGCGCCCGCTACAGCGCCCCATTCGCGTCTGGCACGGCAGCGCCACCAGCAAGGAGTCGGTGGAGCTCGCCGCCCTGTACGGCGACCCGCTCTTCTCCGCCAACGTCAGCAACCCGGTCGAGCCGTACGCCGAGCTGGTCCGCCACTACCGGGAACGCTGGGAGTTCCACGGTCACGACCCCGCCGACGCCCTGGTGGGCGCGGGTACGGCGGGCTACTACGCGACCAGGAGGTCCCAGGACGCGATCGAGACCTACCGGCCGATCTTCAACGCGAGGCTGGAACTGTTCAGGAAGGTCGGGGTGGACCCGGTCTTTCACACCCTGGAGGACGCGATCGAGCGCAGCTCGATCCTGGTCGGCAGCCCGCAGCAGATCATCGACAAGGTCCACCGCTACCACGAGCGGCTCGGGCACGAGGTCATGCACCTGCACGCCGACGCGGACGGCCTCACCGACAAGCAGCACCGGACGGCCCTGGAACTCTTCCAGAGCGACATCGCTCCCGTGCTGCGCGCGGAGATCCCCAGCAGGCCGTTCCCCCGCCAGGTGGGCTCCGAGCCGGGAGGCCCGGGGCCCGCAGGTTCGAGTTCCGGGAGTTCAGGCACGGAAAGCCCACGGCACGAGAGCCCGGCCCCCGAGGCTCCCCGCTCCGGGAGTTCACAGCGCGAGGAGGTGCGGTCATGACCTCCCTGTCGATCCTCGACCTGGCACCCATCCCCTCCGGTGGCACCGCCGGCGAGGCGCTGCGCAACACCCTGGACCTGGCCCGGCGGGCTGAGGAGTTCGGCTACCTCCGCTACTGGGTGGCCGAGCACCACCTCGCGCCCGGTGTCGCCAGTGCCGCCCCCGCCGTGCTCATCGGCCTGGTGGCCGCCGCGACCAGCACGATCAGGGTCGGCTCAGGAGCCGTCCAGGTCGGTCACCAGACCGCGCTGTCGGTGGTCGAGCAGTTCGGTCTCGTCGACGCGCTCTACCCGGGCCGCGTCGACCTCGGCCTGGGCCGGTCGGGCCGGCGCGGGGCCGAACTTCGCGCGACCGTCGAGCTCTCGGAGTCGGAGGAGAGGATCTCGACCTCGCCGACGCCCGCCAGGATCGTGGACGGGCTGCTCATTCCAGAGCCCTTCTCCTTCGCGGCGCTCGTGAAGTCGCCGCTGTTCTCGTTGTACGGCGCGTTGCTTCAGCAGCCGGGTGCGCAGAGCCCCGACTTCGCCGACCAGGTCGACGAGATCGCGGCTCTGCTGGCCGGGACCTATCGTTCCCCCGAGGGGGTGGTCGCGCACGCCGTGCCGGGCGAGGGCGCGGACCTGCGGCTGTGGATCCTGGGCAGCAGCGGCGGGCAGAGCGCGCAGGTGGCGGGGGAGCGGGGACTGCCGTTCGCGGCGAACTACCACGTCAGCCCATCCGGGGTGCTGGACGCCGCGCAGGCGTATCGGGAGGCGTTCAAGCCCTCGGAGGTCCTCAGCGAGCCCTACCTGATCGTCTCGGCCGACGTCGTCGTGGCGGAGGACGACGAGAGGGCGAGGGACCTCGCCTCCCCGTACGGGCTCTGGGTCCGCAGCATCCGCACCGGCGCCGGTGCGATCCCGTTCCCGACTCCGGCCGAGGCCGCCGCCCACGAGTGGACGCAGGAGGACCTCGCGCTGGTCGCCGACCGGCTCGCCACCCAGTTCGTCGGCTCCCCGAGAACCGTCGTGGAGAAGCTGCGCGTGCTGCGCGACGTCACCGGCGCCGACGAGTTGCTCATCACCACCATGACCCACGACCACGCCGACCGGGTCCGCTCCTACGAGTTGCTCGCCGCGGAATGGGAGGGAGGCGTCGTCACAGGCTGAGCCCGCATTCTCCACACCTTCTTCGGCACCCGGCGGTCACCGCCGGGTGCCGGAGTTTTTCCGGTCCGTGATCCAGGAAAGCGACCGGTTGAGCGGTCCCGGGAATCCAGCCCGGCCCGCCCGGCCCGCCGGGACGGCGGGCCGGGCGGGATCTCAGGCGCGCTTGGCGATGGCGGTGATGAAGGGCTGGACGAGCCGCGCGGCGAGCGGGCCGAACGCGGCGAGGATGAGAACGTACGTGGCGGCGAGCGGTCCCAGGTCGGGATGGACCCCGGCGGCCACCGCGAGTCCGGCGACCACGATGTTGAACTCGCCCCGGGGGATGAGCGCGATACCGGCCCGTGCCTGTCCGGCATTGGCGATGCCCGCCCGGCGGGCGGCGTAGGCGCCGGTGAGCAGTTTCGTGATCATGCTGATCAGGGCGAGCAGCGCGGCGAGCCCGGCGACCGGCAGGATCTTGGTCGGGTCGGTCTGCAGGCCGAAGAAGACGAAGAACACCGCGGCGAACAGGTCGCGGAGCGGGGTGAGCAGCGCCTGCGCGTCCTCG
Organism: Streptosporangium sp. NPDC050284; assembly: GCF_044459525.1. Lineage (NCBI taxonomy): Bacteria > Bacillati > Actinomycetota > Actinomycetes > Streptosporangiales > Streptosporangiaceae > Streptosporangium > Streptosporangium sp. NPDC050284. The sequence goes on along the minus strand of NZ_JBITIZ010000004.1, from coordinate 208,072 downwards.
GCCAGCTCACCCGAGAGCGCGATCCCGACGAGGAAGGCGCCGACCGCGGCCGAGACCTGCAGCTGCTGCGCCACTCCGGCGACCAGCAGCGCGAGGCCGACGACCTTCAGCAGCAGCACCTCGGAGTTGGGGCTGGAGACGAAGGCCTCGATGAACCTGCCGTAGCGGAGCGCGACCAGCAGCACGACGCTCACCGCGGCGAGCGCGATCGCCACGGTGATCGCGCCACCGGCGAAGCTCACCCCGGCCAGCACCGCGGTGAGGATCGGCAGGTAGATGGACATCGTCAGGTCCTCGAAGACCAGCAGCGACAGCACCACCGGTGTCTCGCGGTTACCGATCCACCCCAGGTCGGACAGGACCTTCGCGGTGATGCCCGAGGAGGTCGCGTACGTGACGCCGGCCATGGCGATGGCGGCCACCGGACCCCAGCCGAGCAGCAGCGCGGCGATCGCGCCCGGTGCCGCGTTGAGCACCAGGTCGACGACGCCCGCTCGCGCGTTGCCCTTCAGGCTCGTCACGAGCTCGTCGGCGTTGTACTCCAGGCCGAGGGTGAGCAACAGCAGGATCACACCGAGCTCGGCGCCGACCGCGATGAACTCCTCGCTGGTGGCGAGGGGCAGGATGCCGCCGGTGCCGAAGGCGAGGCCCGCGATGAGGTAGAGAGGGATGGGGGATATGCCCCCTTTTAGGGCGAGTGCTCCGAGTATGCCGAGCCCGAGAAGGACAGCACCGAGCTCAAGAAAAAGAATCGCGGTGTGCACCCGGCGTCCTACCCGCCGGAAAGGATATCGGAGACGGCGGAGGTGCTCTCCGGGCTGCCCACCACGACCACCACGTCGCCCCGGGACAGCGTGAAGTCGGGAGCGGGGCTGGCGAAGACCTGGCCCTCGCGCACCACGGCCACGATGGAGGCGCCGGTGCGGGTGCGCACGCGCGCGTCACCCATCGGCCGGCCCGCGTACGGAGAGGCGGCCGGGATCGGCAGCTGCATGCTGACCAGACCCTCGACCTCGCGGTGCAGGTCGTTGAGGCGCTGCACGATGCGCGGGGCGCCGAGCAACTCGGCGAGCGCGTCGGCCTCCTCGTCGTTCAGCTTGATGGTCTCGCACGCGCGATCAGGATCGTCGGGGTCGTATATCACCAGGTCACGGCGGCCGGTGCGGTGAGTGACGATCCCGATGCGCCTGCCTGAGCGCGTGGTGAACTCGTGTCGCAGTCCTATCCCAGGCAGTGCCGTCTGCTCGACCTCCACCGTGCCAGCTCCTCCGCGTGCGCATGCGTTCTTCCTTTACGGAAAACCTACCAATTCGGGGGCCCTCGACATACCGGCGGCAATAACCTGTATTACCGATTGACTTTGTGGGTTATTTGCCGGACGATGGGCGGGAACCCAGCCCCCAGCCGTGAGTGAGGTCTTCCGTGTCCGCTTCCGCCGTCGGCGCGGGGATACGACAACAGACCGTGCGAACACGGTCACGCGTCCCCCTTCTTTCATCCACCGCCTGGCAGCGTCTCGCCAGCCCTCTGGTCATCGTCGTCGCCTGGCAGGTCGCCAGCACCGCGGGACTCCTCCAGGAACGGCTCCTCGCCTCGCCCTTCAAGATCCTCACCACCGCCGCCGGGCTCGTCCAGGAAGGAGTCCTGCCCGAGGCGATCGCCGTCTCGCTCCAGCGGGCCGCGATCGGCTTCACCCTCGGCGCGGTCGCCGGAGTCGGCCTCGCCCTGGTCGCCGGGCTCAGCCGGGTGGGTGAGAACGCCGTCGACCCGCCGCTGCAGATGCTGCGAGCGCTTCCGCTGTTCGGCCTGATCCCGCTGTTCATCCTCTGGTTCGGCATCGGGGAGACCCCCAAGGTGGCCCTGGTCGCCCTCGGTGTGGTCTTCCCGCTCTACCTCAACACCTTCTCCGGGATCCGCGGCGTCGACGGCAAGCTCGCCGAGGTGGCCCGGGTGCTGCGGCTGAGCCGTACCGAGACGATCACCCACATCGTCCTGCCGGGCGCGCTCGGCCAGACGCTCGTCGGTCTGCGGCAGAGCCTGGGCGTGGCCTGGCTGGCGCTGATCGTGGCCGAGCAGATCAACGCGGACGCCGGACTGGGATACATGATCAACAACGCCAGGGAGTTCCTGCGCACCGACGTGGTCGTCGTCGGTCTGATCGTCTACGCGATCCTCGGCCTGCTGACGGACGCGCTGGTGCGCCTGCTGGAGAGGAGGGCCCTGTCATGGCGGCAGAATTTCCTGTCACGCTGACCTCGTCCCGTACCGAGACGCCTTCGCGCACCGATCCTCGGCCGCCGACGAAGACGCCTTCGCGGACGGCGCTCCGGCCCACCGTGAAAGCGTCGTCCCGCACGGAGAGTCGGCCCTCCACGGCGGCTTCGGTGGCGGCCGTGAGGAGCCTCACCAGGGACTTCGGGCGGCGAAGGGTCCTCGACGGGGTCGACCTGGAGATAGGCCGGGGCGAGTTCGTCGCGCTGCTCGGCCGCAGCGGTTCCGGCAAGTCCACCCTCCTGCGGGTGCTCGCGGGACTCGACCCCGGCGCCGAGGGCGAGGTCGAGGTCGGCGGCACCGTCGCCGTGGCCTTCCAGGAACCCCGGCTCGTGCCGTGGAAGCGGGTCCTGGCCAACGTCGCCCTCGGTCTTCGCGCCCCCGACCCGGACGCCGCCGCGGGGGCCGCGCTGGAGGAGGTCGGTCTCGGCCGGCTGAGCGACGCCTGGCCGCTCACCCTGTCGGGCGGGGAAGCCCAGCGGGCCTCCCTGGCCAGGGCACTGGTCCGCGAGCCCGGCCTGCTCCTGCTCGACGAGCCGTTCAGCGCCCTGGACGCGCTGACCCGTATCACCATCCACCGCCTCGTACTCGACCTGTGGGAGAGGCATCGCCCCGGCATCCTGCTCGTCACCCACGACGTGGACGAGGCCATGCTGCTGGCCGACCGCGTCCTGGTACTCGACGGGGGCGCCATCGCCCACGAGTCCCGGATCGAACTGCCCCGGCCCCGCCACCGCGACCACCCCGACCTCATCGCACTGCGCTCCACCCTGCTCGACCGGCTGGGCGTCACCCCGGAAGGAACCGCATGAAACGTCGTGTCACCGCCCTGATCGCCGCGGCACTGCTCCTCACCGTCACCGCGGCCTGCGGGGCGGGGGAGGAACAGAGCGTCCGGGCCGACGGCTCGATCGACCTGTCCCAGGTGACGCTGCGCGTCGGCGACCAGAAGGGCACGGGTCTGCAGGCGCTGTTGACCGCGGCCGGCCAGCTCGACGACGTCAAGTACAAGGTGACCTGGTCCCAGTTCACCTCGGGGCCGCCGATCCTGGAGGCCATCAACGCCGGTTCCCTGGACTTCGGCGCGGTGGGCAACGCCCCGCCGGTCTTCGCCGCCGCCGCCGGGGCGAAGATCTCCGTCGTCGCGGTCGCCGAGAAGGGGCTCGGCGGCCAGGCCGTCGTCGTCCCCGCGGACTCGCCCATCAAGACCCCGGCCGACCTGCGCGGTAAGCGCGTCGCCGTGGCCAAGGGCAGCTCCGCGAACTTCCACCTGCTCGCCGTGCTGAAGAAGGAGGGCCTGAGCTTCGGCGACATCCAGCCCCAGTATCTCCAGCCACCGGACGCCCTGGCCGCGCTCTCCTCCGGCAAGATCGACGCATGGGCCATCTGGGATCCCTACACCGCCCAGGCCGAGGCGCAGACCAAGGCGCGCATCCTGGTCGACGGCGAGGGCTACGCCAACGGCTTCGAGTTCCAGATCACGGGCAAGGACGTCCTCGCCGACCCGGCCCGCACGGCGGCGCTGGGAGACTGGGTGGCACGAATCCGCAAGGCACACCAGTGGGCCAACGAGCACCAGGACGAGTGCACGACTATCGTTTAGCCATATAGCCCTGACCTGGTAAAGTGCAGTCCCGTCGGCTGGGGTAGTTGATAAGAGGGCTGCCGGGGGACAGTCAACGACTGGCCGGGGGTTGGTCGCCGTCGTACTCTTGTCGCCGTCCGGCTGGGAATATCGGCGTTGTATGGTCTGCTGATAGTCGCCGCCGCGATTGTCGTGAAGCCATATAGCCGACAGGGTGAGTGGACGATTCCGGCCATGGTTCGGGAGCGTCGCGTCACCTGCGAGAGGGGACAGACGCATGGGTGCCGCCACGGCGTGTCCAGCGCGGCCCGCGCCTCTCTCGGCTATAGCGACCTCCAGGGGGACAGATGACCGACCCTCCCCGCACCCCCTCTGTGGCCCTGAGGGCGACGGAGAGCGCCGAAGTCCACCCCTCGGACCTCAGATCCCACACAGGGGTGCGCTGGGCGCTGTGCGCGCGTTCTGAGGGTGGCAACGTGGATCAGGTCGACGGGAAGCTCGCGCTCCTGGAAGACACCGTCACGAGAACCGGCGGCACCATCAACGCCCGTTTCTGTGACTTAGGTGGGGTTGGCAACGGGATGACCAGCCTGCTGAAGGCCACACAGCACGGCCAGGCCGACCGGGTCATGGTGTGGAACCTCGCCAAGCGCGGCCGGTACCCGGCCGGCACCCAGGCGCGGACCCTGGAGGCCCTTCGCGGCCTGCGGGGTGGTGTCACGCTCGCCAGAACCGGCGAAGCCCTCGACGCCGGCGCCGACAGCGTTTCCTCCTTCGCGGCGCGAACGCGCTGGTCACGCCACCGTGGCGGGAACACGTGAGCCTGCCGTACGCGTCGACGACGCTGAGCCACACCGGCCACCGGTGGGGAATCTACGTACGGATCTCCCGGGACCGGATCGGCGCAGGCCTCGGCGTGCAACGTCAGGAGTCGGAGGTCCGCGAGATGATCGCGCGCCTCGACCCGGAGGCTGTGATCGTCGAGGTTTACAACGACAACGACATGAGCGCCAGCAATGTGAGGAAACGCCGTAAGGGTTACGACCGGATGGCTGCTGATATCGAATCAGGAGTGATCACCGCGGTCGGCTGCTGGCATCTGGACCGGGTAACACGCCGCAATTTAGAACTGGAATATCTGTGCGGCTACGCCGAAAGCTGCGGAACGTTGTTTGCTGCGGTTCACGGATATATCGACCTGCGAACCTCAACGGGCAGGATGGCAGCCCGAATGGCAGCGGCGGCGGCGCGCGGAGAGGTCGAGCACAAAGCCGAACGGCAGAGATCCGCCAACAGGCAAAGAGCACTACAAGGTGAGAGTTGGTCCGGCGGTATGCGCGCCTACGGATATGAGAAAGACGGCACGACGCTTATCGAGGCGGAAGCCGAGGTGTTGCGTGAGGTCGCGAAACGAGTACTGGAACGCCAGTCGCTGCGCTCGATTGTCGCTGACCTCGACCGGAGGGAGATCCGCACGTCGACCGGGAAGCCCTGGCAGGCTGTGACGTTGCGCAGAGCGTTGCAGAACCCGCGGATCGCGGGCTGGCGCACCCTCAACGGTGAGAAGGTCGCCCGAGGCGCCTGGGAACAGATCATCGACGATGAGACGCAGGCGAAACTCGTGGCGATCCTCGCTGACCCCGCCCGTAACAAGGGCGGCGGCGGCTCGGCCCGCAAGTATCTGCTGTCGGGCGGCCTGCTGGTCTGCGGCATCCCCGGCTGCGGTAAACCCTTGCAGTCCCAGCCGAGCAACGCCGGCTCCCGCGGCTACGTGTGCCGTAAAAGCCCGCCTGTCGGCGGGTGCGGCCGTATCCGGGTAGCCGCCGACGCGCTGGAACAGGAAGTCGCCTCACGGGTCCTGGCGCGGTTCGCGTCGCCGGCCATCGCCCGCCGTCTGAGCGGAGCCATGGCCTCGCAGACCGAACACCAGCTCCTCGACCAGATCAAGGCGCACGAGGAGAGCATCGCCGAACTCGCCAACGACTGGGTGGCGAAAAGAATCTCCAAGGAGGCTTTCCAGGCCGCTGACCGCCGCACCCAGATGGAGATCGCCAGGCTGCGTGGGCAGGTCGCCCAGTCGACCCGGCTGGCGTCGCTACCTGAGGGGCTTGGCCCGCGCGAGCTCGCCGAATGGTGGGTCGATGCCTCACTGGAGCGGCGTCGCGACCTGGTCTCCGCTGTGCTGGATCACATCTCGGTCGGGCCGACGACTCGGGTGGGGTTCACCGGGCTGGACGTGGCGCGGCTGAACTGGGTGTGGCGCGACTAAACGAAGTCGGGATGAACTCGACTGGCTACCGCGAATCCGCCGTTTCGGCTGCGCGGCTTGTGCTGACCTGCTTACGGTGGGTGACGTTGATCCTGGGAGATCGCCCGTAGGGTTGCCCTCACCGTAACGCCCAACGGAGGGTCCTGTGGATGACGTCGACCGCCTCGCCGCCCGAATCGCAGAGCATCTGGTCTGTGAGCCGGACGTGGAGATGAGCGACGAACAGGTGGAGGCCGCGGCTCTGATCATCGGAGCCGATGCCGCCCCTGCGCGAATCTTCTCCGCTGTGGCCTGAGCCAGCAAGGAGACCGCAGTGCTCGGTCCACCCTTTGGAGAGGTGCGACACGCGGAAGGCCGCGGAACCCGGAAAGGGTTCCGCGGCCTTTTTCGTGCGCCCGCCCGGCCGACTCTCCCGTACGGCGGTAATCAGTATCGATCGACATCTAGGTGTGAGGTAAAAGTTGCGACGATGTGAGTGGGAACGCGGGACGGTTCGCGGCGCGATGCGCTGAAGTGGGCTTCGAGTGGCCGCCCCGCTCTCGTCAGTGCTTTCTGCCGCCAGCTCCAGGAGACCGACATGGTGGACCGCTGTACTTCGTGCCCGCCGGGCGGCGCCCGCCGATGAGCAGCCGAGCCGATCGCAGGCCCCGGCCCGCCTGGACGGTCCGCGAGGGTGACGTCATCCACGACACTGCGGCGCCGATGCGGGTCCTCGGCTGGTGCGGCCTGCAACTGTGCGGTGTCACCCGCTCCCGCGTGCCGGTACGGGTCACTCACCCGCTGGGCCGGGTGCTGGACGTCACCCGGCTGGCCGACCCTGACGATCCCGACGACAAGGACGCCACCATGCGACACCTCGCGTTCATTGCGATGACCACGACCGGCCCGTCCGCCGATTCCCACGAGATTTGGGAACTGTCGGTACGGCTACGCCGCGCCTCCCCAGGCGCCCGCGATGCCGTCCACCACTGGCAGCTGCCGGTGCAGGAGTTGCACCGCGGCGAAGGCGCCCGCCTGCGCAGCAGCGGTTTCTACAGCCGGTACCGCGAGTTCGGTGAGCCCGCCGCCTTGGACCCGCAGCTCAACAGCTACCGGCCTGTCGCGGTGGCCGACCTGACCCGCAACCTGGCCGCGTTCCTCGTCGACGCCCACCCTGTGATGCTGCACCCCGAGTATGACCAGCCGTTTCTCGGGGCGTTGCTGCGCCGTAACGGCCAGCCGGCTGGGTGGAAGAGCGCGGTGCCGCTCACCGCGTTCGCTGCCGGCGCCGCCTACGGCTACGCCGCCGGGTGGAATCGGCACGTCGGTCTTCAACCTGGTCTGCTCGGCGAGGAGAACCTCTCCAGGCCGAACATGCTGAACAGTGCCATCGACACCAGCGAGTACGGCCTGCCCTGGTGTGCGGTCGAACTTGCCCGGGAGATGAGTTTGGCGCCCGCTGCCTACGCCGACGTCGTCTCCGCGGCCGGGCGGCTGGCGCTGACCGTCGCACTGTGGGACGCGATCGTCGCCCCGCCGGTCTCGCAGGTCTCCTCTGCTGGGGTAGCGCCTGCCGCTGCTGACGCTTCGACCGTGTTCATGCCGGTCGCTGCCGCGTCGTAGCCGTCGCGCACTCGAGGTGGCCCAGGGCGGCGTTTCCTCTTTCGCGAAGTACGCCGCGAAGCGTCGCCGCATCTGTACCGTGTAGCCAGCTACAGCGATAGGGAGACGTTTGTCAACTGTCTCCCGGTACCTTCGTGCCGCGCGTGTTCCGATCCCCACGGAACGTGGCCACGCGGACAGGACATGACATGGACAGGGGAAGTCGAGGAGAAATGCTCATGGTGCTATGGACCGTCAGGTTCCGTGATCCAGGCGTCAAAGACGCTGAGATCACCGCAGCCAGCTACAACCTGACGCATGAGAGGGAAATCCTGTCGTTCTTCGACGACCGGGGCGGCGAGGTGTTCGCCTGTCCGCTCGTCAGCGCGGCCCACTGGGCTCCGCATGTTCCCGCTTTCGCTGACCGGCGCGGACCTGTGGGAACGGTGCCGTCCGTTCCGGGGTATCCGGTCGGCGAAAGCCGTCAGTCGATCGAGGCCCAGGCCGCCGCAGCCGCTGCTGCGGGTGGCGCCGCCCCTGGCGCGGCCGGCCCTGCGGGCAACCGCCTGGAAGGAAGGCTCGTAGTGGCCAGTTAGCCCGGCCTCGATTCCCGAAAACCCCGTCGCTGCCGCGCCGCAGCGGCGGGGTTTTCTTTGCGAGAAACCCGTGGTGGCCGATCGTGAAAATACAACCACGGTGTGTAGTAAGCTGCGCGCTACAGCTATACGGGGACAATGCTCAAAAGTTCTCATGACGGCAAGTCGGGTGAGGCTCTTTCAGCGGCGGTGCCGACCGGCCCCAGCTGGCAAGAGCCAGGCCCATTGAATGTCACCGCCCGCCACCACAGGAAAGGCGATCATGCATAGAACTCAGGAGGCCGCCGAGATCGGCGGAAGACGTCTGGCCATCGCCTGGCTGGAGACGCTGCTGGTTCTGGCCGCCGCGTTCGTCGCAGCCACGCTGTTCCCCCAAGCCCGGCACCTGGTGCAGCTCGCCGCCCTGGCGTTGCTGATGGTGATCGGCCTGGTGTGCGCCGCCGTCTCCGCCCTGTACGCCTGGACCCACTCGACCCACCCGGTAGCGCTTCGGCTGTTCCGATACGTCTGCGCGGCCGCCGCTTCCGCCGCTTACCTCACCCTCTGAACCGACCCCCGAGGATTCACCGTGATCCACCTATTGGCTGGGCTGCGCCAGCAGCCGCCCCCCGCGCCCGCCGACCCGCTCGCCGACGCCGAACGTGCTGAAGCTGCCGCACTAGCAGCACGAGCCGACGCCGACCGGCGAGCCACCCTCGCCGAAGCCGCCGTACGCGAAGCCGAAGCAGCGGCCAAAATCGAAGCGATCAAGCACCGGGCGCAACTACAAGCCGAAGAGCGCGCCCGCCATGCCGCAGCGAAACAGAGCCGTGACGCCGAAGCGGCACGCGTGACGAAGGTTGCGGCAGGACGCAGCAAGCGGCGCGACCGCGGCGACCACGTTCGCCTGCTGCTCGCCGAGCACTCCTCCCGGATCCGGCGCCTCCTGGTGAACCTCGGCGTCAACACGGCGGCAGGGTTCGGCCAGTTCAAGTTCCTCACCGAGCAGGCCGGCCTCGACGTGCTGTGGGCCGTCATCCTCGCCGCAGGACTGGAACTGATGGCCGTGACGGTGCTCGACTACGGCCTGGATGCCCGCCGTGAAAAGCGGCCCTTCCTCCTGGCGTTCGTCCTGGCGGCCCTGCTCGCGGGGCTTGTCGCCTCCATGAACTACTCGCACTGGTCAGCAGCACCCGGGCAGCAAACCCTGGCCGCCGGGTTCGCGCTCATGTCGCTCATGTCGCCGGTCTTGTGGGCGTGGTACGCGAACGCCCGCCACGCCGACCGGGCGGCCGCGCTGGCCCGTGACAGGCGTGCGGCAAGCAGCAGCACGCGTGCGGCAAGCACCAGCACGGCCCCAGCACAGAGCGACACGGAGATCGCCTCATTCGACGTGTTGCGGTGGCTCATGTGGTTTCCCGAGACGTTCGCGGCCAAGCGGCAAGCGGTCAGGCTACGCATCAGCGACCCTGACGTGGCCGTCGACCTGGCCGTCGAACACCTCACCAGCAAGCGCGCCGCACGGGACGCCAAGCGTGCCGCAGAGCTCGCCGCCAAACAGCAAGGTGAGCTTCCCTCCGGCGGGCACGGCCGGTACCTGCCGACCCCGGACGAGGTCACCGCGATGTCAGCTGACGAGAAACGAGAATCGGCGTGCGACGCCTACCGCACAGCTCGTCTCGACGGTGTCGAGCTCACCGGCCCGGCGATCGCCTCGGCCTACAGGATGTCGGAGTCATGGGCGCGGTCCCGTATCCGAGAAGTGAAGGGCGCCATGCTGCACGGCAAGGTCGAAGCCGACGACGACAACCAGGTGGAAGGTGCGGGGTGATGCGCTTCTTCGCCGGGCAGGTCCGGCCGGTAGCCGCCCGGGCCGGCGGGAACGACACGCTGGCCCGCCGCGCGGAAGGCGTCGCCGGCGCCGTGCGGGGGCGGTGACAGCGCGTGGTCATCATGCGACCCGGCAACTACAATCCGATCATGACGACGCTGCCTGAGCCTTCCGAAACGGAATGGGAGGAAGCCCTCGCTGTGCTGCGTCGTAAGCAGGACAGTCGGTACCAGGCGGACCTGGACCAGATCGAGTTCTACGAGCTGGCGCAGAAACTGCTGCGGACGCCAGATGGTCGGCTCCGTCCCGGCTCGCGCGGTCAGGTCGAACGCAGACTGGGAGTGGGTAGCAGCCTGTCGCGCTATATCGAACGTTCCGACACCAGGCAGATGCGTCGCGACCTCGAAGAGCGCCGCAGGGAAGAACTCGCCGCCCGCGACGGCGAGCCGTGACCAGGAGGCTCGGCCCTCCTGCGTAAAGTCGGCTGCGCCTCCAAGGCGCCCCGAGCGACGGCCCGGACCTGGGCATCGCCCGCAGACGGTGACGGTTTCATACCCCGCCCCGTCTCGGCCCAGGATCCCGGGCCGTCGCCACCCAAGACCCCGGATAGGTGATCAGCGGGCGGGCAGGGGAACAGTCTGGCACCCACCAGCCCCCTAATGGTCTGGTGGGTTCCGGGCCGCGCACGGCGTTCCAATGGGCCACCCGGCTTTCCCGCGAGGCGGGCAAGTGTCTTCAGGGTACTGAGCCGATCGTAAGTTTTGGTACGTGTCGGGTGGCGGTGGGAGATCAGGTTCGGGCGGGCGCATGCTGGGGTATGGCGAGAAAAGGTCGCAGAGCGACGTTCGAGGAGAAGGTCTTCGCTCTCCGGTTGATGGAGCAGGGCATGTCACCGGATCGGGTGGCCGAGACGCTGGGAGTGGGCCGCGAGTCGGTGTTCCGCTGGAAGCGCCAGGCGCGGGCGGGCGGGGAGGAGGCGCTGCGGATCAAGAGGGCGCCGGGCCGGCCGCGGCGGCTGACGTCTGGGCAGGAGCAGAGCGTCAAGGCGGTGGTGGTGATGTCACCCCCCGTCAGGTGCTGGGGGTGGCGGCGGCGTTGTGGACGCGGGCGCTGGTGGCGATGGTGATCGCATCCTGGCCCGGGCACGAGGAGCGGTGGTGTTGTTCGCGAGGTGAACATGCGCGTCGATCACCGCTACAGCACCACCTGGGGGACGATCGGACAGACCCCGCTGGTGTGCGCCGGAGCCCAGCGCTTGTCGGTGAAGATGTTCTCGGTGGTCGGGATGGGCGGCATGCTGCGCTACCGGTTGTGGTGCGGCTCGATGGACCGGTGGGCGTTCATCGGGTTTTGCGTGCAGCTGCTGCGCACGGTCACCGGGACGATCTTCTTGATCGTCGACGGCTCCTCGGTCCATACCGCCGCCGCGGTGCGTGATTTCGTCGCGCGTACCGGTGGCCGGTTGCGGTTGTTCTTCCTGCTCGGTTACGCCCCCGATCTCAACCCCGATGAGTGGGTCAACCAGAACCTCAAGGCGCGGGTGGCTCATGAGGCGGTCGCCGATGAACACGAGTTGGCTGCGGCCATGCACAGCGGCAGGCACCGGCTACAGAAACGCCCCGACATCGTCCGGGCCTTCTTCACCGACCCTCACCTGGCATACATCGGCACATAACACCGACAGTCCCAAAACTTATGATCGGCTCAGTAGCTGGCATCGGTGGCCGGCAAGAGGCGGAGCCTCGATCCCGCGACGGCCTCGAACGATTTCGAACACGGCTAGGCGGCTGGTGCCGCCTCGCGGCTCGTCGAGCGACGAGGCAGGAGTAAACACCTGCCCGTCTCCGCCGACAAATGTGCCCCGCACGCTTAGCCTGGGAGTGTCTACGTCTCAGGAAAGGGCGGGGCTATGCCCGACGATAACACGAAGACCAGTTTCAAGGACCGGGTCAGATTCTTCCGCAATCGGGCCGGCCTGTCTCGCGCGGTGCTGGGCGAACTATGCGGGCGCAGCGCAGAATGGGTCAAAGCAATAGAAAACGGCAACATCGGTATGCCAGGTTTGAGTATGCTCATCCGGCTGGCCGAAATCCTGAGGGTGGAGGATCTCGCCGAGTTCACCGGTGAGCGGCGGCTTACCACCGCCACCTACAGCAGGCACAGCCACGAACAGGCGCCGGTCATCGCCCGCACCCTGTCCACCTACCCGCTGGTGACGTCCGGCCGTGAACCGGTGAGCGCCGACGCCCTGGCGGCCAACGTCTCGCAGGCATGGCTGGTGTGGCACGGCTCAGCTACCCAGCGAACCGCGCTCGTCCCGATCCTGCCGCGCCTGCTGGAGGACGCCCGCACGGCCGTGCAGCTCCTTGAGGGCGGCGAGCGCCGCCGAGCTCTGGTGTCGCTCGCGCAGATCTATCACCTGTTCCAGCTGTACCTGAGCTTCCAGCCCTACCCGGAACTGGTGCTGCTGTGCGGGGACAGGGCGATGCAGGCCGCCCAGGACGCGGACAGCCCGCAGGCCATCGCGGCAGCGTCGTGGTACCTCAACCACGTGTGGAGGGACGCCAACGAGGCAGCCGAAGGCCGTATCGAACTGGCGCGGGAGGCCAGCAGCTTGTTGCGGCCCGACGAGGAGGAAGAGGATCGGAGCCTGTGGGGGCTGTTGCAGCTCGCCATCAGCCTGTCCCACGCCAAAACGGGCAGGCGCGGCGACGCCGAACACCATTGGGACGAAGCGCGCGGCGCGGCGCAGTCACTGACGGGCCACCACCCGTGGCTGATGTTCGGGACGGCCATGGTCGACGCCTACGCGGTGACCATAGCCGCCGATCTCACGCTCGGCCACGAAGCGACCAGGCAGGGCGACCGGATCGACCTTCATGCCGTCCCGTCCAAGACGCGCACGGCATTCCACCTCGCGGAGGTCGCCAGAGGTTTTCATTTGCGGCGAGAACCGGTCGCCATGGTGCATCTCCTGAACCGGGCATACACCGTCAGCCCCGACACGATCGCCTACAACCAATTCACCCGCGGGGTGATCTCCGAATTGATGGTCACCGGGGGATCAACTGTTCGTGACGAGGCCCGCGCCCTCGCACACAAGATCCGGCTCGTGCCGACCGCCTAACGTCAAGAGGGAGAATTCCTACCCCTTCGCTGGAGAGGTATCCTGCCCCTCCGTTAGGGGGTAGAAATTCTCCCCTTCGCTTTCGGTGATTGGGCATTCACTAAATGCATGCTCTGACCCATCACGCACGGAAGCGACTGCAATGCAACCTACACCTGCACATTGCGGGTCAATTCCGCAGACACCCCCTAAGCCTGCGGAATTGATCGAACAGCTCACGATGGCCGCCGAAAAGCGTGGCCTGACGGTCAAACCGGTGGCTCCCGCGATCCTGCTTTTCTGCCAGCGACCCGACTACAGCGACCTCACCCCTCAGGATCGGGCGGTGGCCGAGAAGATGTTCAACGGCCTGTCACAGCTGGTCGTCCTGCGGCCCGACAGGGAGACGCCGACGCCGGAGGGCGCGCCGCCCCCTTTGGCCTGGTACTGGTGGTGGCGGGGTGACCGCGTCGCCGATGGCGTCACCGACGAGATGGAGCGCCTGGCCAACGGCGACGACATCGAGGCAGCGGCTGACCGGGTCGCGAACGTCCTGCGTGTGGACTCGCTCACCGGTTGAGGACGTCGCGGGTTCGCTGCGCGACGAGGAGGGGGCGACGCTCTGGGATCTCCCAGACCCACACGTGGCGTGCGACAGAGCGCCGCCCCCCTCTGCGTATTCGTGACACATCCGCCGCTGTTTTTCAACGAAACAAGGAATCTCCTTGCCGCGTACTTCTGCCCGGCGGCAGACGCGGCGACGAAGTCCAGGCCCTCACCGTCACGGTGAGGGCCTTGCCGTGTCCGGAGGCCTCGCCGGCCTGCGGCGGCGTTAGACGCAGACGCCGACGTCGAGGTTGGGAAGGCCCAGCTCGATGTCCAGCACGTGGCAGGTCCGGTCCGGCGCCGGCGCCGGTGCCGGTGCCGGTGCCGGTGTCGGCGGTGCAGGGGCTGATGGCTGGGCGGGAGGGAGGGCGGCAGAGGTCGGCTGGTCCGCAGGGGACGAAGAACGTGGCGTGCGGGGTGTGGGGCCGGGAGGAGGCGGGGACGGCTCGGCCGGCCGCGCTGTGGGCTCCGGGCTGCCAGGGGCGTCGTCGTCGTTGTCTTCGCTGCGTTCCTGCTCCCTGGTGGGCGGCGCCGAATCGAGCGGGTCGGGGCTGTCCTGGTCGGGTGCGGGGCCATCTGTGGCGGGTGGGGCCGGTTCGAACGTGTCGGGCGGGGGAGTGGATGCCAGATCGGTGGGGGTGGGGGTGTTGTTCGTGAGCGGCCGGTCGCCGGTCGGGGCGGCGGCAACAACGGGAACGTCGCTGGAGGGGTGGGGGGCCGCGGTGAAGCTGACGAACGTCATGGTGAGTGCGGTGGCGGCGCCGACGACGACTGCGGCGGCCGCGGCGGCCGCGCGGCCGGGCCGGGTGCGAGCCTGGTCTAACAGCCAGGCCACGGGGAAAGGGACCAGCGCACCCGGGTGGAGAAGCTTCATCGCGACGCGTATCACGGCCCGCGGATGCCCGGTGTTGATCACCAAGGTTGCCGTGTTCAGGCGGATGGCGAGGAGCGCCGGATCCATCCGGCGTAGCTGTTCGCCGGGGTGGACGCACAAGGCGGAGGCGTCGAGCAGTTCCCGCCAGATCGCCAGTTCACGTTCAGGGTCAACGCAGCCGAGCGGGCTGACGACTACGCGCACGCGCTGGCCGTCGACGGCCAGCTCGACGATGTGGGGTGTGCCTGGCGGGGTGCGCAGTGTGTGGCATAACTCGATCGGCACCTCGTGAAGGCTGACGGCCGCGTCGAGGGCGCGTTTCAGAATGTTGATCTGGTGCTGGAGTTCGATTCGCTTGCTGATCTGAGAGGGAGGAGCGACACCGTTGATTGCGCGGAGGCGCTGCATCACCACCGACACAATGTCCCGGATTGCTGAATTGTCATCACTTTCTGTCAAGGTCATACCGCCTGATGAAACACGCAGGATTTCGGAGGTTCGCCCACCTCATCGCGGAGACCAGGGTGAGGCAACACCCCGCAATCATCCGTAATCAAATGGTTACAATGCGTTAGGTAGCGATTTCGGCTGCCCCTGACCGGCTACGTCAACCTGGCGCCGGTGGGTGTTGCGGCGCAGCGCGAGGTATAGCTGAACGAGCGTTTCGCGCTGGTCGTCGGACAGGTCGGGGTCCGGAAGGTCCCACAGATGCTGCAGGATCGGATCGTCCGGGTAGCGCACCGGCGCCTCCGGTTCGAGCGTTTCATCTGCCGCCTCGTCCGCCGGGCCCGGGGGTGGATCGCCGCCTTCGAGGACGCGTGCGGCGCTTCCCTGCTCCCAGCCGAGAGCGCGGTCGACGCCGGCGTAGGTGAGTTCCCGAACCTTGAAGCCCCTCTCCACGCGAGTCCAGGTGATCGGGCTCATGGCGCCCTGCCGTGCGGCGCCGTTGATCGACAGGTGCAGGGACAGGCGTCGGCTCTTGACCATCTCGGCGAGCCGGTCGTAGTCGAGGAACGCGTCAGGGTCCACTCGCCCAGCATGACAGACCGTAGCTAGCCACATGAATAGATCGTCCTATTGCATTTAGGGGACAAAAGGCCAGCTTCCCGCAAGCCATCACTATATTTCTATGCTGAGGTATAGCGTTCTATGGTGGTAGATGAAATACTGCCGCCCAGTGCGCCGCCGTGGATCTCCCAGGATTCACCCGGTGCGGGCGGCGGCGCACGCACACGTGCGCCCGCCCGCCGCCAGCGGGCGGACGCCTCATAGGCGACCTCGCCGCATGGGCTCCCAAAGGGGGGAGGGCCTATGCGGCGAGGTTCACCGCCCCGCCGATGAAACGCCCCCACCTCCGCGGCCAGGCGGATCCGCCCCGAACCTCCAGGCTCGCGACCCGAACATTCCCCCCCTGGCCTTGCCGCTGCGACCTGCGAACCCTTCAGCCCCCCGAAATCTCCTGTACGGTAACACTTGCATCCGTCCCCCCATATCTGTAGTGTAAGAATTGCATACTGGAGGGTGTTGAAGGGAGAGGCGTGTGAACCAGGCCCACTGCCTACGATGCGGGCGAGTACTTCGCTCGGCCACATCGATCGCCGCCGGGTACGGCCGCCGCTGCTTGTCTCTCATCCGGGCCGCCGCCTACCACGCCGACCTCGCCAGTTACACGCCCGCCCAGATCGATCGGGCCGTCGAAGCCATCGAGCAAGGCGGCGTCGTTCCCACCAGCCGCCCCCACCTGTGGAGGGCCGTTAGTTCCGACGGCACCACGGTCTACCTGGTCGCCCTCCAGGGCTGTACCTGCCAGGCCGGTATCAAGCAGCGCCGCTGCTACCACCGCGCCGCCGTTGCCATCCTCACCGCTACCCGTACCGTCCGCCGCGCCGCCTAACCCCTGAAAGGCTCCGCATGACCACCAAACGCCCCGCCTTGAACATCGGGGACGCCGTCTGCCTCGACGGCCTCCCCGGCATCTGGGTCGTTGTTGAAACCGCAGCTCAGAAAACCGCCCGTAACCCGCGCCACAGCGGATGGATCGGCGTCCACCTGATCTTCGACGGGGCCGGGCCATCGACCCTCGCCTCCGACCACCGTGCCAGCCAGGCGACTCTCCTCACCGGCACCCACGTCGCCGCGCAGTGCGACGACGGCGCCCCCGCCGACATCGCCTACCGGCTGACCCTCGGCCGCGGCACCATCGTGATCGTGCCGCGCCGCTCCCGCGCGCACAGCTCCGACCGGCTCGTCATCGAACACGCGCAGCGCCTGCAATGCGACGTGGGCCTCACCCCCGACGCGGTCCCCGTCGAACGCACCCCGGACGGCTGGCAGCCCGCCCCCGGCTGGCGGCCCGTCCCCCACGTCATCGAAGAACTCCTGCCCGAGGTGCGCCACCACCACGTCTACTACGACGACGGCG
Source organism: Streptosporangium sp. NPDC050284 (assembly GCF_044459525.1). Taxonomy (NCBI): domain Bacteria; kingdom Bacillati; phylum Actinomycetota; class Actinomycetes; order Streptosporangiales; family Streptosporangiaceae; genus Streptosporangium; species Streptosporangium sp. NPDC050284. The sequence goes on along the minus strand of NZ_JBITIZ010000004.1, from coordinate 190,952 downwards.
AGCAGGCGCCGGTGGTTGCCGCCTGCCGCATCCTGGCAAGCTGCCCGACCAGCATCGGGCTGGCCACCGCCACCCGCTCAGACCTCGACGCCACCGTCGACATACCCAAGCCCGCCGCCGAAGCCGCCATCCTCACGGCGAAGGAAGAACCCGTCGACTACGGGATGCGCTGCAGCGACGCCGACGGCGTCCCGGTCGTCATCGACGCCCCCAGTCTCGCCTACGGCATCGGCGCGGTCTCCGTCATGCGTACCTGGCAGCAGCACCAAGGTAACCAGCCCGACGCGGAACTCGTCATCCGCCGCAGCACCCCGGGCGCCGACTGGGCCGCCGCCCGCATCGCCCCCACCCTCTGCCCGGTCTTCTCCCTGCGGTAGCCGCCCCCTGGCCGGCACCCAGCGTGGGCGCCGGCCTAGCACTCGTGAACGTCAACGAAAGCGAGCATGCGATGACTCTCGTGAACTTCGACGCCACGCCCGTCGCCGACCTCCTGGCCGCCCTCAACGCTCACCCCCGCCTCAGCAACGCTGACCTGCAAGCCCACGCCGAGCTGTGTGAGCGCATCCGTAACCATCCGACCGAACCCGCCACCGAGTACGGGGTGCGCCGCACCTGGTGGACCGGCCGGTGGGCGCAGGATCCCGCCTCGCGGATCGAAACCAGCGCCAGCAACCCGTTCGACCGGCAGTGGGCCGAAACGGAAGTCGCCGCCTACCGCAAACACCAGGCCGACGCCGGGTTGCCCGTCGACGCCGAACTCGTCGCCCGGCAGTGGGCGCCCGTCCCCTCCGGCCCGGCCGACACCGCCGCCGACGATGTTTCCTTCCAAGCTGTGCTGTCGCCGCACGACGGCTTCCTCGTCCACCGGGCAGGCTGCTGCGGCCTGACCGGCTCCGCGCAGCAGGCCGCACCGTTCGACGTGGCCGCTACCACCCCGCAACAGGTCGCCGCCGAGCTGTCCCAGGACGTCGTGGCCGGCGGCGACGCCCGCCGGGTGAGTTTCCTGCCCTGCTGCGGGCCGCGCTGACGGTGTGCCTGGCGCCCCGGCCCGCCCCCGGGGCTCTGGACCAAACGCCCGCTCAGCTGAGAAAGGACACCGGCAGCGTGACCGAAGCGACCGTGATCTACTCCCGGCAGGAGTGGTTGCAGCGCGGCGTGTGCCTGCCGGGCCAGACCAGCCAGCAGTGGGCCGCCACCTTCGAACGTCTCGGCGGCCAGGAATGCAGGCCGCGCCCGGCCTGGCAGGTCGGCGCCCCACCCGGAGTGATCGCCGTCTACGTTCAAGGCACCGAAGAGGCGATCCGGTTCGTCGTCGACTGCTGCCACCCCACCGCACGACATCAGCCCAGGGGTGAAGTCTCGCAGCCACGCGAGGAACATTCCTGACTGTGCCCCCACACCTCGGTAGGGTTTGAAATTACCGCCACCAGGGAACTCGGGGGAGTCCTGCATGCCTCACACCACGCCTGCCCGACCGTCGCGCGCTGTCCGTGCCCGACTGCTGGCGCTCGCCGCCGCAGTGCTCGTGTCCGTTGCCGTCCTCGCCTGCTCGGCGTGGCTGGCCCTGTCCAAACTGGCCGCCGGATACGTCGGCCTGATGACGCTCATCACGCTGGCCGCCGTCGGCGACGCCAGCCTGACTGGCAGGTGAACGACCTACACCCGCTGTACCGGGCGCCGTGCACCTACGTCCGCGAGATTGACGGCGCCCACCGCCGGTGCGGCGTCGTCCCGACCCGCCGGTTCCTCAACGGCTGGTACTGCTCGGGCTGCGCGCCTCGCTGGGAGAGCGTCGTCGCTTCCTGGGCCAGGCCCGCCTCCGCCCCGCCCCAGGACACGGCAAAGCGGCCCTGACCTGCTCTTGGAAGCCATGTGGCTACAGTCGGAAACTGTGCCCGTACCGCTGATTCTCGCCGTTCTCGCGATCGTGTTCCGCGTCACCCGCTTCGTCACCTCCGACGAACTGGCCCGGCCGATCCGCGAATACGTCGACCGCCGTTTCGGCCCCGACTCGCGCCCCGCCTACCTGGTGGGCTGCGGCTGGTGCGCGTCCATCTGGGTGGCTGCCCTCGCGGTGCCGGTCGCCTACCGCTACGGCGACCGGCCCTGGTTCCGGCTGCTGGCCACCGGTTTGGGCGCGTCTTGGCTGTACGGCGTCGCCGCCACCCAGCTGGACGACTGAGGGCCTGCACGGTGACCTCACAGCCCGTTCACTCCGACGACGCCGAATGCGTCGCCCTGGCCGCGAACGTCGCCGTGATGCGAGCTCTTGAAGTCGCCGGGAAACGGCTGCTGACCCGCGACCGCAGGTCGCAGTACCAGCACCTGCCCGCCTGGAAGTTACACACCGAAATCCCGGCCCGGGAAGACGATTTGGACCGGCTCCTCGCCGACGCGTGGACATGCCTGCAGCAGGTTCTGCCGCACCGCGGCGACCTGATCGGCGTCGTCGACGAGTACGTGCGTGATCTGCTGCGGTCCGGTCTGCCACACGAAACGCGGTGGCTGATGCGGGCCCTGATGTCGATAGGAGACAAGCGTGAACACCGGTAGCGGGCGGCCTGGCCGCCCGTTGTTCACGCCGGGTGGCGCGCACACCGAAGCAGACCAGCTGGAATGCGCGCTGTACGGACACGACCTGGAACATGTCATGTCCGGTGCTTCCCGGCAGCCACGGGCCGCGTTCTGCGCCCGCGGCTGCGGCCACCCCGGCTGGGTGATGGTTCCCGCTGACCAGCCGCGCCTGTGGCGGTCCCTCGCCCCGGTGCTCGTCCGGGCGCTCACCCCGTACCCGAGCGCGCTGGCCGCCGCCAACGCCGCCGTCGCCGCGGCGACGGCGCACCCCTGGACGGAGAAGCCACAGTGAACACTCAGCGCCGCCTGCACCTGGTCATGCGTGAAGAGCTGGCCGAACTGTGGCATGACCTGGCCGCCGCCCACCGGCGCAGCCGCGTCGACCCGCCGGAGCAGTCCGAGGAATGCCGCAGGCTGACCCGCCGGATCGAAGCGCTCACCCGGGAGACCGGGCCGACACCGCCCGGCGACATCGAGTTCACGCTGCTGCTGACGGGCCTGTACCAGCAACTCCACGAACGGCTCGGCGTGAACGTGCCCGTCTCTGACGGGCTGCTGCAACACGCCCACGACTTCGTGACGTTGGGCGGCCGCCTGGCCCTGGGCTACCCCGAGGGCCTCGTGGAGGAGTACCGGGACCGGCGCATCTACTTCCACCGCAGCAACGGGCAGATCTTCTACCGGATCGCTAACCGCACCGGGACGCTGCCCGGCCGGTTCGACACCGTCGACGACGCCCGCGCCGCCTTGAAAGACCTCGACGTATGAGCGGCGGCTTGCTCGGCCCGGCGAAGCCGCCGCTGCGGGGGCACAGCGAAACCGCTCACCAGCTGCTCGGCTGGTGCGCGCACTGCGAGGGCCGCACCGCGGCACAGGAGGCCACCGCGTGGCGAGGCTGGGCGGCCACGCTGCTGCACACGATCAGCGAAGGCGTGTGCAGCAGCGGATGACGAGCCTCGAACCCGCTCAGCGGCGGCTGCCCGGCCGCCGCCACCCGATAGGAGGAACCGTCATGGGATGCGGCTGCAACAAAAAGAACCAGCAGGTCAGCAGATACGTCGTCGTGTACGACAACGGCACCGAAAGCGCCCCGTACGCCACGGCGCGAGAAGCCGACGCGGAGAAACGCCGGGTCGGCGCCACCGCCCCCGTGAAGACCGTCACCGCGGCCGCCACGCCTCCGCCGACGACGCAGGGGTAATGAAATGCACGACATCCACGACCAGATCGACGACTGGTTCACGTTCCACCCTCCGGCGTCGCCGGAACGCCGGGACGCGCACGTCGCGGTGCGCGGCCACTGCCGGCACCTGGCCCACACGCTGGCGGACACGGTGCCGCCCAGCAACGAGCTCGACACCGCCCTGTGGTATCTGCGGCAGGTCGCGATGTGGGCGAACGCGGGCCTGGCGCTCGGCCCCGACCCGAACGCGCCCCGCGAGAACAGGCCAGACGGCTACGGACAGCCCACGGCGATGATGGCCACCCCACCCGCAGCCGTGCAGCCCGGCGTGCCCGCCGCCCTGCCGGGCGGGAACCTGCTCGCCGACCCCGGCTGCCCGGGCCGGTGCGGCGGGCCGGGCGCCGCCCCATGACCGCCTCCGCCCCCGGAAGGCCCCGGCGTCGGCACCCCGCAGGCCCGGCGCGACCGCGCGTGCGGCCCTGGGCGGCCTGGTGGGCGAAAACGCGCCTGTACGTCGCGTTGTACCTCGTGCCGGGCAACACGCTGCGGTGCGGCTGCCTCTGGCATCCCGTGAACGGCGTGGTGCGTGCGGCCCACTGCCTGAAGCACGGGCAGCTGTGAGCAGACGCGGCCGGGCACGCGGTCCGCCCCGCCCGGCGGCCGGATCACGGCCGACGCAGCAGGCCAGGCTGAAAGTGCTGACGAAGAACAGGAAAAAGACATGATCAACGTGCTGAACGATGTGCTGAACAACGTGCTGGTCTTCGTGGACGTGCTCTAAACGCTCACGGGGCGGCGCCCTCGCGACGTGAGGCCGCGGGGGCGCCGGACGTTCACCGGCCGGCAGCAGAAAGTCCGAGAGCAGCCCTTAACGATCAGCGGGGGAGGGTGATGGCGAACTATGCCACCCCCTGGTACATCCGACGCCGCGCTCCTCACCCGTTCGGTAACCGGCTGAACCCGGGCTTTGCGCCTTCCCGGTTCGTAACCAGCTGCGGTTGCGAGAGAAAGACCTGTCGTGGGGGGGGGGGGGGGGGGGGGGGGCGCGGCCGGGGGGGGGGGGGGGGGGGGGGGGGGGGCCGCCCCCCCCCCCCCCCCCCCCACGCCGGCCCGCGCCG
>NZ_JBITIZ010000004.1:0-186069 GCF_044459525.1 Streptosporangium sp. NPDC050284 | reverse complement strand
GCCGCGGCCCCGCTTCCCCCGGGGGTTGGCCGCGGCCCCTCACTCCACCCGCCGGCTGACCCTAATTACCCCCCCCCCCCCCCCCGGGGGGGCCCCCCCCCCCCACGACATGGTTGATCTCCGGCTCTCGAGGTCGGCGACCGCTTGGAACTGATCGAAAGTGGTGGATTCCTCGGGGATCATGGACGCGGCCCCCATGAAGATCGAACGCGGGCGGAGTGCCGCGGAGTCGCTGCGGGAAGTGCAGATCGCTGGCTGGCGGCCATCCTCCGTGAGGGGCATCCCCGATTCGGAGTACCACGTTCTTGGTGACGCCGTGAGGTGTCTCCGCCGCGCCGGGCGTCGCTGTGTCCCAGCGCGAAACCACCACGCAGGTTGCTATCAACTGCATAGCATGTGACTCTTTTGCTATGAGCGTGGATGAGAAGAAGCATGTGGAAGAGAAGAAGGCGACAGCGGTGGCCGCGCTCCGTGCAGCGCACAAACACCTGGGCGAGGCCAGGGACGGCGTGGTGCAGTCCGTGGTGGACGCGCGGCACGTCAAAGCGCCGTGGCAGAGAATCGCCGACGAACTGGAGATCGCACAGCCCAACGCGATCCGCAAGTTCAAGCCATCCCTTGACGAGCGGGAGCCGAAGCAGCGGTGGGAGAACGAGGCGGATCCGGTGACGCCGGCGCTGCTCGCCGTGCGGCGCGCCCACAGGGCGCTCGTCGACGCCGAACGTGCCGAGGTGCGGGAGGTGGCCGGCGCCCGCAGCGCGGGCGTCACGTGGGGAGCGATCGCTGAGGCGGTCGGCATGAAAGAGCCGAACGCGGTCGTCAAGTACAAGCCGATGCTGGAGGAGAAGCGCATCTTCACGGTGCGAGAAGATGCCGGGCCGGCGTAGCCGTCACCCCGCGCGGTGCCCTCGGCGAGCCGGGGGCACCCACTGTAAGTGATCTTCCTTGTGGGGTGTCGGCCTGCGATTTTCCCGAAATTCCTCGCAGCCCCAGTGAGTATCAAAACCATAGTCGAGTATGTGATTGATATAACAAAAGCTCGCTATTCACGGAGAGAAGCATGAGCGTCAAGACCACCGCCCCCACCCTGGTCGAGAGCATTCACGCCCTCTATGCCGCTCTTGGCGCCCACCCTCTGACCCGCGAGAACCGGGCCTTCATCGACTACCTCGTCCGCCTCAACGCGCCCACCACCTTCCTCAACCTGGCCCACAAGCTGATCTTCGAAGGGCGGGTCGTCAACGGCCTCCCGGAGGCGCTGCGGGGTGTGGAGTTCGCCGATGACGAGAGCGCCTTCGTCGCCCGCATGGGCGCCGACGGGACGCCGGAGCCTTCCTCGACCTCGCCGTGAAGGTCCGGGCCGCCTGACGGCCACTATGGCGGGCTGTGGCCCGCCCTCGCCTCCCTCCCACCTCAAGCGATCGGAAGGAACATCATGGACTTCGCCACCGGAACCTACGTGTGCGCCCGCGAAGAGGTCGAGTGGCTCGTCGCCGACATCGCCACCGAGTTCAAGGCCCACCCCGGCTACGGGCCCCACCTGATGGAAGAGGGGTTCGACGACCGCCAGTAGACCATCGTCTGGGAGGAAGGCCCCGGGGAGTGGGCCTACCGCGCCGGCGACCGGGTCACCGCCCCCGCCGGGACGTTCCTGGAGCCTGTCAGCTACTACGTGCTGGCCGTCTGCCTCATCTGATGGCACCCCGTGCGTGAGCGTATTTCCGCAGGTAAACCACCACAACCTTTGTACTATCAAAGTAGTAAATTGCTATGATTTAGATATAAGAAAGCGCTTCGTAGCCACTCCTGGAGGACGCCGTGACCGTCGCAGCCATGACCAGCAACCAGCGCACCATCAAGTGCGAGGACGTGCGCACCGCGCTCTGCCACTTCGACCTGATGTGGAGGCTGTACGCCAGAGGCCAGAGTAACCGGGGAGAGCTTGACGAGGCGCGAACCATCGCGATCACCAGGGTTGGCCACTACATGCTCGACCTCGCCAACGAGATCGAGGGCGAGGACGCCACCACCATGCGAGCCCTGGCCGCCCAGCTGCAGGCCCGAAAGTCGCTCAGCCCCCACCAGCTCGCCGCCCAGGCCGGCCTCGCCGAGCGGCTCGCCCGCCTCACCTGATCGTCCGGGAGGGGGCCGCCAGCCCCCTCCCGCTCCGAGAAAGAGGACAGGTCGTGAACCAGACTCCAAAGCGCACCCAGACGAAGACCCGGCCCCTCGGCCTCACGTGCCGTACCCTCGCCCAGATCGGCCGGCACGTCCTGGTCGGCATGGACGTCAAAGACGCCACCGTGAAAGCCGCAACGGACGTTAAGGCCGAAGCGCTTTCCGAGGGCTGGCCCGAATACAGCGCCACCGCGATCGCCGTGTTCGTCGTGAGGGCCGGCGCGCAATGGGTGGCCGGCCTCGCCGCCACGGAGGCCCGGCGATGACCGCGCACATCTTCCTGTCGTCCAGTTTGCCGAACGACCGCGGTGTAAGAATCGTCCCGACCTGGGGTTTCACGTCGCGAGCATGTCTGCGACGTCAGCTCACAAGTTGTGTCCGATCCGTTGAGAAGCCCCATGGGACATGTCCGCGGCGGCGAGGTGGTCATGCAGGGCCGCGTGGCGGAACTGATAAATCGGGCCGACGGCACGCAGCAGCCCCAGGCGGTGGGCGTCGTCGAGGAAGTTCGTGAATCGCCAGGGAAGCCGGCGCTGGAGGGCTAGCCGGGTCACCGCGATGGTGCAGACCGGCCACGCATGATGCTTGCCCATCACGAACCCGGCCCCGAGCCCGGCCCCGAGTCCAGCCCCGAGCCCGACCATAAGCCCTGACACGAGCCCGAACACGAGCCCGACCGCGAGCCAGACCACGAGCCAGACAAGGAGCCCGGATGCGACCAATCGCAGAAGGGTAAGCGCTCTGTCGGCTCGCCAACTGGAGCGGGGTGTGCTGGTCGATGTGAGCGTGGGTTGTTCCGCCCAGGTGATCAGCCCGTATGCCAGTGTGCTCCCGAGCCAGACAAAGAGCCCGAATACGAACCCGGCGACTAATAAATCGAACTCGGGATAGAAAGAGATCCCATCGCCGACCCTGAACATCGGCACGCATCCGACCGCGAGCCCGGACACGAACCAGATCCCGAGCCCCTTCGTGAGCCCGAACTTGAGGGTGCCTTTTATAGAGCGGATGAGAAAGGATGTTCGTCCGTGCAGGCGCAGGTCTGCGTAGCCAGGTTGTTCGTTAACCCAGGACCTAGCGCGCACGAGCCCGATCGCGAGCCCGATCGCGAACCCGATCGCGAACCCGATCGCGAACCCAAGCGCGAACCCGAGCCTGAGCATGAGCTCGGGATCGGGCACGGTCCCGAACACCCCGATCCCAAGCCAGGGCCCGAGCACGAGCCCGACGGGCCCGAGCACGATCCCGAGCGCGAGCCCGGTCGTGAGCCCGATGGTTGACCGGATGTGGGGTGTGGTGCGGGCGATGTGCCACCAGGTGATGTCGCGGGTGGTGGCGGGGGGGAAGGTGCGGGCCAGGTAGGTGAGGTGGCGGCGGGTGGTGTCGGGGTCGAGCTGGTGGCGGGGCCGGAAGTGGTCGGCGGGGTCGGTGCTGGGCGGTCGGGCCGCGATGACGGCGGGGATGACGTGGTCGAGCAGGTGGGTGCGTAGCGCGTCGGCGTCGGCGCCGAGCGGGCCGGTCAGGGGGGTGGGTTCGGTGCCGGGGGTGACGTAGACGGTGCGGATCAGCCACAGGCCCAGCGGGGTGGCGGCGAGCCGGGTCAGGCCGGGGACGGTGTCGGAGCGCAGAGCGGTCAGGGTCTGCCTCCAGACGTCGGATGGGGATGCGGGGAGGCAGGCGGTCAGATAGTCGGCGGCGGCCTGCGGGGTGATGGGCTTGGGGACGATGACCGCAGCGGCGGTCAATGGCCGGCCGACTTCGCGAATGGCGGTGGTGAACTCGGCGCGGCGGCTGGTGAGGATGAGCTGGTCGCGGGCGGTCATCGAGGCGTTGAGCGCGGCGACCACCTGGGCGCGGGCAGGTGCGGGGATTTCGTCCAAGCCGTCCAGAACGGGCAGGATGTGACCGCCGTCGGCCAGCGCAGCGGCGGCACCTGGGCCGAGCTGAGAGGCTTTCAGGGCCGGGTAGTCCTGGGCCAGGCGGACGGCGAGCCAGTCCTGCAGCCGGGGATGGGCGTTCGTGTCCCAGCCGGAGACCGGCAGCAGCACCGGCACCGGCACGATCTCCCCCTCAGCCGCTGCGATCTGGTCGGCTTCGCGGGTGGCCAGCAACTGCAGCAGCAGCTGGATTGCCAAGGTGGTCTTGCCCATGCCCGCGCCGCCGGTGATGACCAGCCGCCGCCGCGCCAGGCTGCGGAAGGCGTCGGCCAAGGCGGCGATGTCGTCGCTGCGGCCGGTCAGGGTCAGCTGCGCCTCGGCGGTGATCAGGCGGGGCTGGCTCATCACCGTCTCGTCGGCGATGAGCTGCCAGCGCACCGGAATCGGTTCAGGGTCGTCCAGCAGCCGGTGGCGGGCTTCGGTGCGCCACTGATGCTCCACCAGACCGGCCAGCACGTGTGCGGCGGGGTCCACGGCGCTGCGCGCGTCGGTGCTGGCATCGGCGCGGGTGGTTGCGGAGCGGCGGGCCCAGACCACCACCGTGCCCGCCAGCGTGGCGGCCGCTAGCATCACGGCGGCAAGATCGGCCCGGTTGACTTTGTCTTCTGGATCCAAGACCCGCCAGACCACAGCTACCATCGTGCCTGCCGCCAGGACCACTAGCGCGGCGAAGAGGACTCTCCAGCCGATCTGGCGTCTGTTCACGCCGATATCTTCACCTTTGCCAGGCGATCTGGCAGTAATTCACGCGAATTCGTGGCGAGTTGGTCGCTTGTCATTGAGGGCTGTCGTGCTGGTCTCATTATCGGCAGGGTGAAAGGCCGAGTGCGGCCGATCACGATGCCGAGCTGACGAGACTCGCGACCTGCTGCCGGATCGCAGTGATGTTCTCCGGGGTGAGTCCGGTGGCGCGGCCTGTCGGCGAGGCCGGTCCGGTGATGACGACGAGTCCGAGCAGGCGCAGGCGGACGCCGTGCTGGTGAGCGAGGGCGGTGGCGTAGGGGTTGAGGGGCCGGTTGTTGGCGCGGCCGTCTTCATCCAGCCACATGTCCCAACGACGCGCTTCACGTCCGAGGGCGCGCACCTGGCGTCACCCTCCGGCGCCGCCCAGCTCGACCTGTTCGCCGTGACCCAGGGGAGGGCCGTGTGAGCGTCGTCCTGCCCGACCTGCACCCCGTCGCGCCCGAGGCGCTGACCCGCCACCACATCATCCGCGTCACCGCCTCAGAGATCCTCGCCGCCAACGACGTGTACGGCTTCGTGCGCGCCACGAAGCACTTCGGCGGTGGCTCCTGGCGAATCCGCTGGGAGGCCGCCGTGGCGGTCGCCCCCGGCGAGCCGAGCACTGGAATCCTGCACGTGCGCCCCGGAGAGGCCGTCTCCTGCGTGTCCCGGGCGCAGTGGCTCCGGCTGCCGCGCCGCCTCACCTTCCGCACCGTCACCGAAGGAGAAAAGCGATGATCATCAGCATGACGTGCCTGCAGGCGCGTGCCCACCGCCGTCAAGGGCGCGCCGCGCTCGCCCTGGCCGACCTGCTCACCGAGGAACTCCCCGTCCTGCTGTGGCAGGTGCAGGCCGCGGAGCACGCGGCGGGCTTCCTGCTCGGCGTCCGCGACGACGGAGACCCGGCCAGCCGGGTCGACGCGGTCGACGAGTGGGCGCGCCGCCTGGGCGTCACCCCGTCATGGGAGAAACTGGCCGGCCACGGTGGCGAGTACCGTGCGGCCGGCTGGCACCTGGGCGCCCGGGTCACCGTCCGCGCCTGGCTTGAGGAGTCCCCGCTGGAAGTGAACGCCTGATACTCGCCACGATCGTGGCCCGGCGGCAGAGGTCGCCGGGTTCGCCCGGGCCGACCCGAGCGCGCCGAGCCCGCGGCGGTGGCCGCCGCGGCCGGGGGTGAGTCTGGGAGACCGTCGCCGCCGGGCCGGGCAGCGAACAACCGGACGCCGCCTGCGCGTACAGCCCCCGGGGCTGGGGGTTCCTCGCCGCCGGGCCGGCCGATCCCTGCACCTTCGGGCCGCATAATTCCCCGTATTTTTTCCGTTTTCCCCGCCAAAACAGAGAGTATCAAATACATAGAAAGGTATGATTTAGATATACAAATTCACTACTTCACCACCTCCGAAAGGGGAACCCTCGTGGACCTCATCGCCACCCTCTCCGCCGACCTGTGCACCCAGCTCCTCGCCCCCGACGTCGCCGAGCTTCGCGCTCAGGCCGAGCGCCTCCACGAGCGCGTTCCCCACGCGGTGGTCGTCACCTTCATCGAGCAGGGCCTGGCCGCCGCGGGCGACAACCCCCGCCTCCTGGAGTGGAAGGTGGCCAGCGCGCGCGAGGCCAACCGCCTCCTGACCGCCGACCCGGACGAGCTGGAGCAGCTCGTCTAGCCGGCGAAGGCGGGAGGCCGTGCGGCCTCCCGCCTTCGCCCCGAAGACCATCCGCCCTTATCTCAAGCGAGCACGAAGGAGTCGTATCCCATGACGGTCATCTGCAGCGCCCCCGGCCTCGACCACGTCCACTGGGTCGGCCGCCCCGGCGAGCGGTTCATCCTGGAGGATGCTTGCGTCGCGAGCGACTTCGGCTACATCCGGTCTGACACCGGCACCGACCGCCTGTCGCGGCTGTCGGACCTGCACCTGTGCGGTCCCGAGACGGGCGACCCGCTCGGCGCCGTCAGCGAGCAGGAAGCACTCGAGGAAATGCTCGCCGACCTCGAAGAGGAGGCCGACCCCGACACGATGCCCCTGCGCGAGGAGCTCGGCTCCCGCCTCGCCCACATCGCCGCCTGACCGGCTCCCGCACAGAGAGGCCAACATGAATCCGATTGACTTCGAAGAGGCCGCCGCCCGCATCGCCCAGGCCCGCCGCGAAAAGGTGCGCCAAGCACTCGGCGGCATCGAGCTCTCCCCGGACGAGCACCAGCTCGTCTGCGACCTCGCCTGGAAGGGCAAGTCGCAGGAGCTGATCTCGCTGATCGATAAGGTCCGCCAGGCCGAGCGCTGCGAGCGTGCCGAGCCGGCGCCCACCCTGGGCGGCGCGACGGGCTTCGCGTTCAACCCGGCGAACGAGGAGAGCAAGGCGGCGATTGTGGCCGCGATCCACCGTGAGCGCGGCGCGGTCGTCCGGGCCGGGTGGCCTGGGCTGCCGGTCGGCTGGCTTCCGGTGCGGGACGCGCCGTCACTGCACGAGCTGGTCGCCGAGGGCCGCGTCGAGCTGGTCACCATCACCGCGGCGAGCAAGACGGTTCCGGGCAGGCAGGTCGAGTACGGGTACGTGCGCATCGCGAAGGAGGCCGGGCCGCCCCGACGGTGAGCCGGTGAACGCCACCCCTGACGGGTGGGGAAGGACGCCAGATATCCAGCGGACATTTCTGCTGGTCAGACCCCCAACCACTGTACTATCAAAAGCATAAATTGATATGATTTCGACATAAGCACGGTAGTCACCGCCACTTCCAAGGAGTCGCCATGTGCGCCCAGATCAACACCGAGCCCTTCGAGTTCAGCCACGGCGCCAAGCCTCGCGGCGAGGGCAACTGGTTCTTCGAGGGCGCCGGCGGCACCGTGATCAACCTGGTCGGCCGGTACTCCGAGCAGGCCGCCAAGCTGCCCGCCGGTACCTGGAAGGTCCTCCCGTAACCAGCGGTGGCCGCCCCCCGGCGGCCACCCCTTCCGCCCGCTCCGATCGCTTCCTCACCGAAGGAGTTCGCATGTCCGCCACGACCGAGAACAAGCCTCAGAGCAAGGCCCGCGCCAAGCGCGCGGCCGCCCCCAAGGCCGCAGCCGGAAAGAAGGCCAAGGCGCAGCCCGCCGCGCAGAAGCAGGCCGCGCCCGCAGTGTTCACCGGCTTCCGCGTCGACCGCGACGAGTTCGCCCACGCCGTCGCCTGGACCGCGCGGTCCCTGCCCTCTCGCCCCTCCGTTCCCGTACTGGCGGGCATCCGCCTCGCCCTGGCCGACGGCCGGCTGCGCCTGTCCGCGTTCGACTACGAGGTGTCGTCCGAGGTCACCATCGACGCCGCCTTCGACGGCGCCGCGCAGCTGCTGCTGCCCGGCCAAGTCCTCGCCGAGATCGTCCGCGCCCTGCCCGCCGAGCCGATCGACGTCACCGTGAACGGCACCAAGCTGGTGATGGTGTGCGGGGCGGCCCGGTTCACCCTGCTGACCATGCCGGTCGAGGACTATCCGACGCTGCCGGAGATGCCGCCCACGGTGGGGCGCGTCAGCGGGGCCGTGTTCGCCGCCGAAGCGGCCCGCACGGTCATCGCGGCGGGCTGCGACGACGCGCTGCCGATGCTGGCCGGCGCCCACCTGCACTTCACCGGCGAGACGATCACGATGGCCGCCACCGACCGGTACCGGCTGGCGGTCGACGAACTCGCCTGGCGGCCGCAGGCCCCGGACTGCGCCGCCACGGTGGTGGTCCCGGCGAAGACGCTGGCCGCCGCCGCCAAGGCGTTCGCCGCCGTCGACGAGGTGGAGATCTCGCTGTCGGTCGACGCGACGCACGGCGGAGGACTGGTGGGCCTGTCCGGCGGCGGCCGCCGCACCACGATCCGCCTCCTGGGCCCGGAGTTCCCCAAGTACCGGTCGCTGCTGCCCGACAGCTTCACCGCGCACGCCGACCTGCCGGCCGGCCCGTTCGTCGAAGCGGTCAAGCGGATCGGACTGGTTGCCGAACGCGGCACCCCGGTTCGGCTCCGCTTCGACGGCGACCAGGTCACCATCGAGGCTGGCACCGGTGACGAAGCGCAAGGGGTGGAGTCGCTGGCGGTGAAGTGGAGCGGCGAGCCGATGACGATCGCGTTCAACCGCGGCTTCCTGCTGGACGGGGTCGGGGCGTCCGGGGCGGCCACGGTCAGGCTCAAGATGAACGACGAGGTCAGCCCCGCCGTCCTCGTCGGCGTCACCGAGGACGGCCAGCAGGCCCCCGGCTACGAGCACCTGGTCATGCCGATCCGTCTGGCGAGCTGACCTGCGTCGCCCGCCTGGCAGACGACGCCGGGCGGGCGGCCGGCGTGCCGGAGCGCGTTCTCCCAGCTCAAACACAACAAAATTAGACTATCAAGATCGATGTTTGCTATGATTTTGATATAAGAAATCGGGCTTTTTCACCAGGAGGTCATCATGGGCGCCCACCCCTTCACCGACTACATCGCAACGCTCGACGTGGAGGCCGCCTACTGGAAGGCCGTCGACATGGCCATCAGCGAGTACGGCCGCGACCCTTACAACGGCACCATCTCCACCACCGACGGCTACTTCGTCCTCGACGCCCCCCCGGCCACCCTCACCGAGGCATCCGAGACCTTCCTCGACCGGCTCGACGACCCGCGCATCGAGCGCCGCGGCGACTGCGCCGCCTGGGCCATCCGCGACGAGGCCGGCACCCGCACCGGCTGGTTTTTCTTCGGCCTGGCCGCCAGCTAACCCGCCCCGGCCCGCCCGCCAGGACGAGCGCGTTCAACCGCGGCTTCCTGCCGGGCGGGGCCGGGCCGCCCGTAATCAGGCCCAAGGTGACCGGCGAGGCCAGCCCCGCCCTCCTCGCCGGCCACACCGAAGACGGCCGGCCGCCCCCGGCGCCCGAACCCCCAAACTGCTATCAAACCCACATGCTCCTGCGGTTGGGATATGACCGCGGAGGGTGTGGAGGAAGGCGACATGGCAGCCACCATCCAGCAGACCCGCCGCTTTCACCGGGTGCGCTACCTCGGCGAGGAATGGACTTTGCCCGTCGACGTGCTGGGCAACAGCAGGCTGGCCAGTTTGCTGCGCGCCGCCCGCGGATGGGGCCTGCCCATCACGATCAGCCCGGTGGCCCGCACGGAAACGGTGCGCGCCTGCACCTGGTGCCGCGCCCGCGCCCGCGCCCTGGCCTGGGCCGGACCCCGCCGGTATGAGCTGAACACCTGCGACGCCGCACAGTGCGTCGCCGGCCGCCGCGCCGTCCACGAACACGAACTCGACCCGCCGGCCCACGTCATCGCCCGCCTCGACCGGCTTCGCGACGCCGCCCCGGCCACCTGCCGGACCAGCCGCTCACAGCGCTTCTCAGACCCGTTCGCACCGCAGCCCTCTCCTTCCCACCCGGCCCCGCTTCCCAGGAGGTCACAGACGTGATCAGTTCGTTCCCTGTTTGCCCGTACGCGGTGCTGCTCGAAGCGGCCCGCCTCCTGGCCGGTGAACCGGCCCGCACCGCCCTGCCCGGCGACGGCGGCTTCCTGCTGGCGGCCCTCGCCCACGCCGCCGGTGTGCGCGCCCGCCTGTGGGCGTCGCCGTTCCCGCCGGAGCTCACCGGCGAGGAGGCCGCCCAGGCCGGTGTCGCCCTGTCCGCAGCGGAGATCCTCGCCGCGCACCTCGGCGTCGACCTGGGGATGCGCCGGCCGCGCGACCTGAGGGATCGGCCGGCGCTCGTGGCGTACTGCGAAACCGTCCGACGGCGGCTCGGCACGCCAGGAGCCGGGGGGCTGCCCGGCGGGCGGGTGCGGCTGGTCGCCGCACTGCGCGGCGCGGTCCCGCCGCCCAGCCAGGACGCGGCATGGCCCTGCGGCCTGGAGCCGCTCGCCTACCAGCTCGGCGACGGGCGGGTGGTGTGCGCGACCCGGTGCCTGCCGCACGGCCAGGCGCAGGAGCGGGCCGACGCCGGGCTGCACGTCGGTGATGTGCAGCCGTGGACGGTCGACCTGTGCTTCGACGACGAGGACCTGCGCTGCGACTGCTGTGGCGGCCTCCTGGTGCGGGCGCCGGTCCCGCCCGACGGCGACGACGAGTAGGCGCCTTGGCGGGGGTGAAGAAGCCGGCCGCCGTGGCGGAGCTGGTTTTTTCCTGCGATTCATCCCCGCCAACCCTGCACTATCAAAAGCATAGATTGATATGATAAAGATATGAAATTTCGACTTTTTCCCCTCTCCCGGAAGGCGCCGGCGCACCCGCTGCCCGTCGACTGCGAGGTCGCCATGCGCACGGCCATGGAGGGGACCCCGCACGCCCGGACCGCGGTCGGCAAGGTCGTCGGCCACGACCACACCGCGAACGAGGGCGCCCCCTGCGTCATCGTCACCTGGCTCGGACCCGAAGGCTTCACCGCCACCTACCACCTGGAGGCGCTGGTGCGCGTCAAGCGCGGCGGCGACGGCACCCCCCGCCCGCTCTGAACTGTCCGCTCCCCTTCTCCCGCCTGGAGGTTCCCATGATGATCCGTGACCGTCTCGTCAGCACCGGCAACGCGGAGGCCGACGCCTACCTGCGGGCGGGGCGTAACGTGCTGCCCGCCCAGTGCGTCGAGGAGTCCAGCCGCGCCAGCTGGCTCCGCGCCGTGGAAAACGACGAGAAGCGCAGGGGGTTCTACGGCGCGGCCGAGCGCCGGCAGCGGGCGGAGAAGCTGTACGACGCAGACCGGAACGCGCTGACCGTCGCCGGCCAGGCCGAGAAGCGGACCCGCGAGGCGGCCGAGCAGGCCGACCCGAAGGCCGCAGCCCTCGTCCAGGGCGAACTCCTCGCCATCTGGTCCGACTACCACGAGCTGCGCGAAGCATGTTCGTAAACCCGCCCCCCGGAGGGGCGCCCCCCCGGGAAGCCGCAGGCAGTCAGCCTCATCGCTTTTTGGAGGGACGTCATCATGCTCACACCGCGCACCGTCAAGGTCGCCGTCACCCTGCCCCGCCCACAGTGGGAACTGCTGCTGCTCGGCCTCACCGACGCGGCCGACCGGCTCTACGACCATGCCTGGAACTGCGAAGCCGAACACCAAGACCGCTGCGCCACCTGCGTCGGCCCGGCCCGCTCCTGCGACTACCGGCAGATGGAGCAGGCGATCCGCGCCACCCTCGACGGCAGAAACGGCCGTTTCAGTCTGATGTTCTCGGCTGCCGCCTGGGAGGTGGCCGCCGACGCCTTGCGCGAGTACCGCGCCGCCAACCCCTGGAAGGCCCGCCGTCTGCGTGCCCTGGCCACCCGGGTCGGCCGGCGCGTCCGCCGGGCCCACGGGGCGGGCGCCCGCACACCAGGCGCGCACGAGCGCGTGCTCCTGCGCGACGAGCTCACCGAGCTGGACGAGCAGATCAACGACTGGGGGCATGACCTGTTCGACATGACCCGCACCGTTGCCGCCCCTGAGGAGGAGTGGAACGCGTGGGAGGAGCTGCGCGGCGACCGTGCGGCGATCGCCGCGCAGCTCGGCCGGCGACCACGCGGACGGCGCGGCACCCGCGCCCGCTCTCGCGGCCGCCGCTGACGGCCCCGCAGCAGGCGGTGACTTTCCGGCGACCCATCCGCAAAAACGCTGGACTATCATAAAGATAGCATCATATGATTTTGATATAGAAATTTGGTTTTACCCCACAAGAGGAGTAGGCGTGATCGCAGTCCGCACCCCCGCCCCGAAGGTCACCATCGTTTTGCCGCACCACCTGACGAACCTCCTGGTCGACGCCCTGGACGACGCCTCCGACCGCCTCGACAACGCCGGCTGGTGCTGGTGCCCCGACACCGGCGAGTGCGGCATCTGCGCCGGCTGCGCCGAGCAGTTCGACCGCGCCTACCGCTACCGCGACTACCGCGACGAGATCACCGAACTGCTCGACACCGACCCCCGCCCGGTCGCACTCGCCTTCGACGCCCGCTCCTGGCAGGAGATCATCGGCGGGGTGGGGGCCGGCGCCGACCAGGCGGCCGACTGCTCCTGCCTCAACTGCCGCCACAACGACCCGTGCGACGACTGCGCCGAGCAGCGCTGCATGGCCCGCGCCTACCGCGCCCTGCAGGCCCGCCTCGCCCTGCGGCTCCGCAAGCCACGCAAGCCGCGCGGCACCCGCTCCCGCAGCCGCTCCCGCCGCTGACCCGCCCGGCCGGGCGGAACGCTCCTTCCCGCGAGCCCCCGCCCGCCCAAGACCGCTATCCGAATCATAGAGAAATGCGATTCAGATAAGGAGGTTCGTTGTGTGTGACCGTCCCGGAGGAACCACGCCCGCCCCCGCCGAGATCGTCGTGGCCGCCCCCGCCGGCACGTGGAACGTGCTGCTCGACGCGATGGACGTCGCGGAACGACAGCTGCGCACCCCCGCCTGGAAACGGCACGACCCGAAGACCCACGGCAACGACTCGTGCACCGGCTGCGCCCAGGAGGTGCGCCGCCGCGCCTACCAGAGCCTCCGCGACAGGGTCGACCGCCTGCTGTGCGACGCGGACGGTTCCCGCCCAGCTCTACGGCTGCCCGCCGAGCAGGCGCAGCTCCTCGCCGCCTCCGTCGACGAGGCCGCCGAAGCCGTCGGCCGCGGCATCAACAGCCACTGCCCCAACTGGTTCGACCTGTGCGACGACTGCGAGCAGGAGCAGCGCAAGACCTCCGCCTACGACAGGGCGCGAGCCGTCCTCACCGCCCAGCTCACCTAACCCATCGCCCGCCGCGCGGCGCCTGCCGCGCCCGCATCTCACGAAAAGGGAGGGCAGGCCGTGCCCACCACGACCCAGCCGACGACCGCGATCACCCACCCCGACCCGGGCGAGCGCCTGTCCGGCCACTGCCGGGTCACCGTCACCTGGCAGTACCGGCCCGACGACGTGCCGATGGAGCCCACCGAGGAGGAGCCGTTCCACCTGCGCTACCGCTCCTACTGCGGCGACTGTGGCCATACCGGGCCCGCCCGCTCCCGTGAGAACCGCGCCGCCGAGGACGGCTGCGACCACGCCTACCCCGGCTGGCGCGACCTGCCCGTCATGGGCAAGCGCCCCTACGAGGGCAAGCCGCTGGCCCGCTGGGAGGAGGAGGCCCGCGCCGTCTACCCGCCCGGATGGTTCGACCGCATGGGGCCTGTCCGCGAGTACCGGCCCGCCGGCCTCACCCGCCACGTGCCCGGTTACGCGCCCGGCGGCGGCTACTGCATGGCCGTCATGCTCCGGCAGCCGCATCGGCCGCACAACACCCCGGCCACCGTCCAGACCAGCCTGTTCGGCTGACCCCGAAAGGAAACCAACACCATGGACCTGCACGCCACCCGCGACCACTGCCGCGAACTCCTCACCCGCATCCACGCCAACGGCAACCGGCGCAACTACCCGGCCCTTCTCGCCGCTGAGACCAAGCAGCGGCTCCACACCGCCTACGCCGGCAGCGACAGCGGCGAACCCCTGCCCGGCGCCGAAGCGATGAAGCTCGGTATCGCCCTGCACGTCCTGGAACTGCGCGACTGCGCGATCGCCGACATCACCCCCGGCAACGCCGTGGACCGCATGACCCGGTGGACCAACATCGCCTTGCACGTCCACCCGGTGTTCGTCGCACCCGCCGCGACGGTGGCCGCGCACGCCGCCAGTCTCGCCGGACAGCGAGGCGCGACCCTCGCCGCCCTGGAGGTCGCGCTGACCTTCCAGCCGGACTACCAGGCCGCGCAACTGCTCCAGCAGTTCGCTGACCGCGACGCGCCCGCACCACGCATGGACGACTTCGCCGAACAGCTGCACGCGAAGCAGCCCACAGCCGATTGGCTGCAGCCGCTCGCCGCACGCCTGCAGCTGTTCTGCCAGCTCGACCGGCAGGCGCGCACGCAGGCGAACTGACCCGAAACCCCCGCCGCCCCTCAGAGAGAGGCCTCGCTGTGAAGATCCACCCCGACGTCCTCGACAAGGAGCCGCGATGACCGCCCTCGCCACCTTCGCCTTCACCCTCGTGCTCGACTGCGGCCACCGCGCCGACCACAGCGTGTGGGAGGGCGTCGACCCGCGACGGGACCTGGGCTGGGTGCCCGGCATGGGCCGCTGGTGCGGGCCATGCGACCGCAACTCCACCGTGACCGACGTTCTGCACCTCTAACCCCCTGGGAGGCGCGCCGCCTCCCGAAGAACAGGAGCATCCGTCATGCGCACCGACCTGTCCGCCTTGAACGCCCACTGCCGCGACGTTCTGCACCGGTTCACCGCCAACGGCACCCGCCCTGACTACCCGCGGCAGTTCATCGTCGACGGCCGCCGACTCCTGGACGGCCTGTACGCGGGGGAGGACGCGGCTCCCGCGCTGCCCGACTTCGACAAGACCAAACTGGGTGTCGCGCTGCACGTCATCTGGCTGCGTGACCGCGCCTGGTGCGACCTCACCCCCGGCAACGCCGCCTCCCGAGCCGTCCTGTGGGTCGACGTCGCCATGGCCGTCCCCCCGGTGTTCGGCGCGCCCGCCATGTTCCTGTCCGGGTGCGCCTCCGCGCTCGCCGGCGACGACGACACCGCCCGGCGCGCGCTGCACATCGCACTGCTGTGCCAGCCCCGCTACACGGCGGCGCTCCACCTGAAAAGGCTGCTGAACCTCGGGCCATCCCGCGGCTACTACGACCTGTCCGACTCCAGCCTGCCCGCGCCGCCACCCTCCGCCGCCCTGCTACGCCCCCTGGTCAACCGCATCCTCCGCTTCATGATCCCCGCACCCCGTAAGGAGTACCAGCGATGACAACGATCCGTATCGTTCACAGCCGGGCCGAAGGCACCCTGATCGAGGGCAGCCGGAAAGGCGACGGCGTGTGGGAGATCGTCCGCACCCGCGGGTTCCGCTCCTCTCGCACCGTCGGCCTGTACGTCCCGCACTCCCGGGACAAGGCCGCCAAGACCTGGATCATCAACGACGCCGCCGGCGCTCTGCGCGCGGCCGATTTCACCGTCGAGGTGTCGATCGACGACGAGACGCCAGGCCGGTCGTTCGCCGAAGCCGAAGCCGACCGCAACGCCTGGTCGGAGGATCGGGCCGACCGCTACGGCGAGCGTGCCGACCGCAACACGGCGTCCGGAAACGCACGGTGGGAGAGAACCCGGGAGCGGATGCGCCACCGGCCCCCCGGCCAGCCGACCCTCGTCGGCCACCACAGCGAGCGCGCCGACCGGAACCTGCTCGACTGGGCGCACCGCCAGGAAGGCAAGGCGATCGAGGAGGTGAACACGGGCAAGTACTGGGCGGGCCGCGCCATCGCGGCCGAGCACTACCAGCAGCACCGGGAGGACCCGGGCAGGACCCGGCGCCGCATCGACAAGCTGGAGGCCGACCGTCGGCGCCTCGTCCGCCAGTCGCAGGAGAAGCCGACCAAGCTGGTGGGGGAGGGGCAGGAGCCGCCGGACGGCGCGGTGGTGCTGCAGACCTACGACGACGGCTCCCGCTGGTGCCAGATGCCGATCTCCGCGAAGACGAAGGCCCGTTACGAGGCCGACATCGCCGCGCTCGACGACGAGCTCGGCTACTGGCGGGAGATCCTGGCGAAGGCCGCCGAACGCGGGGTGAAGCTGTGGTCACGCGACGACTTCAAGGAGAAGGACGTCTTCGTGATCACCCGGTGGGGGACGGCGGTCGAGGTGATGCGGGCCAACCCCAAGAGCGTGACGATCCCGTGGTCGCACTACTGGATCACGGGCGGCCCGGGCGCGTGGTCGGTCGCCGACTGCGAGCAGGCGAAGCGGGACGGTGGCCGCCTGCACACCGACACGGTTCCGTACGACGAGGTGCGGGGGAAGGTGACCCGCGCCGAGCTGGAAGGGCTCGACCCGGGGCAGGTGCAAAAGTTGATCGCCCGGAAGGTGCGTGAGGCGCGCGGCGACGCCGCCAACGAGTAGCCGATCCGCGAAGGCGGCAGGTGAAACCCCTGCTCAGGGGCTAAAACCTGCCGCCATCCTGTAGGGCAACAATTGCATCCGTTGCCGCATATCTGTAGTGTATGAATTGCATAACTTCTTCTCCCCCTACAGGCAGGAGCGTCCGCCATGACCGCCGCCACCGACCTCCGCGAGCAGGCCGCCCAGCACGACCGCGACGCCTACAACTCCCGCGAGCGCTGCGACACCGACGGCTTCGTATCCCAGTGGGCATCCGGCCTGATGGCCGCCCAGAAGCGGCTGCAGGCCGACCTCGAAGAGGCCGGCGGCCGCGCCACCTTCCCCGCCCTGTTCGACCTGGCCGGCAACCTGGTGGCGGCCAAGCAGGTGCAAGGCGAGTGGGGCTACTACTGGGTGCTGCTCGCCACCGACGACCCCAACGGCCGCCGCTGCGGCTGGTTCGGCCCCTCCAAGGCCAAGGACCCTCGCAAGGCCCGAGCCACCGACGCCGCCAAGGGCTACTACGTCGGCTACGTCGAGGCGTACGCCAAGGCCGAGCTCGCCGGCGGAAACGTCACCTGCCTGAGCGCCATCGCGGTCCGCACCGACGGCGGTTTCAGCCGCGACGTGATCGTGGTGGATGACGGCCAGCACGACGAGTACGGCGAGGTCCTCGGCCGCTGGTACGCCGCCCACGGCGGCCTCCTATGACCACCTGCCAGGAACAACAGCCAGCACCAGCAACCGAGGCAGCCGCCCCGGACTCACCCGCAGATCCCAACCTTGCAAGGAGAGCAGCAGCCTTGATGAGCGACGCCACGCCCCTTGCCGACCGGCCGTACGTGTTCCCCGACGCCGCCGCGTGCGACGCCGCTAACCGGGCAGCAGGCTTCCTGCCCCAAACCGACGACACCCTGCCCTCCCTGCTCATCGAAGGTGTTCAGGTGTACGCCTACCTCGCCCCCAGGGCTGGAGCCGTACATGTCTCCGTCGACCTGGACAGCCCCGCAGCGCACCTTCTGCGACCCGACTCCACCGTGGCGCTGCATGTCGACGTGGGCGCTGGCACGGTGTTCGACGACAGCGAAGCAGGACGCGGCCACCAGATGGCGCCGCCCAGCCCGCGCGGCCTGCTGCGGCAGCTGATCGCCGAACAGTACGGCGGCGATGCCACCAAGGCGCTGCTCGATCTGGCCGACGTCGGCCAGATCGCTGTCAACTACCTGGACCGGGAGTGGTTCACCAGCTACCTGCAGGAGTTCCACGATGTGAAGCTCACCGACGCCGGGTGGGCCAAACTCGCCTCCCACCTGGACGGCTACGACGAACACGTCTGCGATAACGAGTTCCCCAACGTTCAAAACGAGTTCGCCGCCGAAGCCGCGCAGAACGCCGGACTCCTCGACAACGACAACGAAGACGAGGGGGAGGAGAGCGCTGGCGCACCGG
This sequence comes from Streptosporangium sp. NPDC050284, assembly GCF_044459525.1. Taxonomy (NCBI): domain Bacteria; kingdom Bacillati; phylum Actinomycetota; class Actinomycetes; order Streptosporangiales; family Streptosporangiaceae; genus Streptosporangium; species Streptosporangium sp. NPDC050284. The sequence goes on along the minus strand of NZ_JBITIZ010000004.1, from coordinate 167,946 downwards.
TGGCGAACTGATCGGCACATTGGTGCGGCGGCATCCGCCGCCCCTACCGGAAGGACGTTGCTTCGTGAACACCACCCCCGCCCCTGACCGCCCGCCGCCGTGCGGCGACAGCCCCGCCCAGACCGCCCGCGACTGCCTTGAGATGGGCGGCACCCTGGGGCAGGCGCTGGACACCCTGGCCCGCGTGGCGGCTGCACACACTGCGGACGACTATCAGCCGCTGCGCGAGGAGGTGTACGAAACCGCTTTGGAAGAGACGGGGTGGGTGGAGCGCCTCGCCGAGACGTTCACCTGCCCGCTGACCGCCGCCGCGTTCGCCGACCTGACCGGCGCCGAACAGCGGCAGGTCCTGGAGACGGCGATCTACTTCTGCGCCAGAGCGGAGCCGGTCCCCGGCGACGAGGTTCCGGGCCTGCGCGAGCATGACACCCAGGCGGCCGACAGTGTCCGCGACGACGTAGCCCAAGACCTGGATCGAGGCCTCGCCGACCGGGTCGAAGCGGCATGGCAAGCTGCAGCCGGCGCCCGCGCCGACCACCTGCACCGGGTAGTCGCACGCGCCACCCACCTGCTGCGCCTCCACGTGCCGTCCGCAGCCGATGGGGCCACCGTCGCCCTCGTCGCGATCCACGACGCCGACTGCACCGTCTGGCACGTCGACGGCGTCCGGCACGTCGATGTGCCGCACACGGTGCTCATACACCTGGAGAGCATCCTCACCCAGGCGTGCGGTTTCGGGCTCAGCTACGAGCTGATGGACGAGCTGCGCTGGAAGCAGGCCGCGCACGACGACCCGAATCTGCGTGACGTCCAGCTGCCGGGCGGCGACGTGATCTCGGCGGCAGCCGCCGCGCCGTCGGGCACCGTGTGGCTGCTGCACCATAGCGTCGACGCGCGCTACGACGCCGAGGTCACGCCGCACGCCACCGAACAGGACGGGCTGGCCTACCTCGCGGAGAAGATCCGCCAGACCTGGTATCGGGTGACCGACCTCGGCGGACCCGGTGCGCCGGACGACGGGGAAGCCGGGGGACTACGACGAGTACGTTAGCGGCTACGTAGCCCCCGACGTGCAACGCCGGTTCGCAACCCAGGCCATCCAGGACGCAGGGACCCTCGCCGAGGAGACGCCGAAGCCGCGATGACCCACTGGATCCGCACCCTGGGATGGGCTGCTGTTATGCCACGGCTGCGCCGCTGGCGAGTTCGGTCAAACACGCTGTACATCTGCCGCCACTGCGGAGCCCTAGCCGCACACGTCGAGTCCCAGCCCGCCGCCGATGCCTCGGCCCCCACCTGCATCTGTCGGCCCTGCCTCGGCGGATGACCGCGGCGGGCCTGCCGCGCCCGGCGGCTCCGGCACCCGCGCCGACCGCGCGGCACCCGCGCCCGTTCGCGTAGCCGCCGCTGACCTGCCCCGCCAAGCGGGGAGTCCTTTCTGGTAATCATCCCGCCCGACTATCATGCTATCGATTTGATATGATTATTCGATTTAGATACAAGCGTCCTTGTGGGTCTCTTGTGGAGGAGGTGTGGCCGCCACCGATAACACCGAGATCGCCCTCACCGCACCCGCCAACACGCGACGCGTGCTGCTTCATGAGTCTAGTTGAACTATTCTCTCTGTGCATGTACTGAGTGTATAGTGATGATCATGTCAGTCGGACACATCATGCTCGGCTTGCTCGCGGAGAGAGTTAAGCATGGGTATGAGCTCAAACATGATCATGATCGTCGGCTACCAGGCGCGAGACCACTCGCCTACGGGCAGGTTTATGCAACGCTTCAGCGACTGGAGCGAGACGGGTTCGTCGAGGTGGTCGAGACCGTGCGAGAAGGAGGCCCAGAACGCACGGTTTACACCATCACTGAGGCGGGGCAGGCTGAGCTGATTCGGTGGCTGGAGCAAGTAGAGGAGCCCACGCCATACGTGGCCAGCCCGTTGTTCGCGCGGTTAGTGGTGGCGACCATGACCAGCGGGAGGGCTGATACCTACCTGCTCAGGCAACGCTCGGCTCATCTCGCCCGCATGCGGGAATTAACTGTGGAGAAGGGGACAGAGTCGCCTGCGCGGGTGCTGGCCGCCGATTATGCGATTCAGCATTTAGATGCCGACCTGCGATGGATCGAGATGGCAATAGCGCGGCTAGCGGATCTAGAGGAGGAGAACGGTGCTTGAAGCCCGTGCGCTACGTAAGGCCTTCGGTCGGACGACGGCGTTGAATGGAGTGTCCATGGAGGTCGAAGAAGGGGAGATCGTCGCAGTCGTCGGCCCGAGCGGTTCAGGTAAATCCACCCTGCTGCACTGTCTGGCAGGAATTATTCGCCCAGAATCAGGGGAGGTCGTGTTCGCTGGTCGCCGTGTCGACGCTCTTGATGAGGCCGATCGCACGAGATTACGACGGGAGAACTTTGGAATTATCTTCCAGTTTGGCGAGCTGGTACCGGAGCTAAGCGCTGCGGAGAACGTGGCGCTTCCCCTGCTATTCAATCGTCATGGGCGACAGGAGTCGCTAAGGACTGCACGCTCCTGGCTAGAGCGGCTGGGCGTAGCCGACTGCGCAGACCAGTGGCCGGGAGAACTTTCCGGTGGTCAACTACAGCGGATCGCGGTGGCTCGTGCACTGGCCACTGGGCCACGTGTGATCTTCGCTGATGAGCCCACTGGTGCACTTGACTCATTGGCCGGGGAGCAAGTGATGGATGAGCTCATCAGCACGGCCCGTGCGAGTCGCACCACGCTGGTGATTGTCACCCATGACAATCGAGTGGCCGCTTACGCAGATAGAGAGATAGTAATGCGTGATGGCGTGATTATGGGCGGGGCATTCGCGGCAACGCATCACGAAGCGACGACAGACAGGACCAGCGGATGATCGCCGTGATACGAATGCTTGGCAAAGGTCAGTCCGCTCGGGAGCGAGTCCGAGGTCGCCTGATGGTTGGGGGGGCAGCGTTTGCAACATTTATTCTCTGCGCAGCGGTGAACCTCCTAGTTTTTCGTATAAGCCCGCCAAACACTTATCTCGGTATTTTCTCAAGGCGAGAGCCGCAACTCCTCGGCGCACTAACCTTGGCTCTACTGACCATTCCTATCGGAGCTTTTATCTACCAGGTCAGCCGACTAGCGACGGCGACTAGAGAAAGGCGGCTGTCTGCGTTACGTCTCGCCGGAGCCACACCGCACGAGGTGCGACTGATGGGAGCTTACGAAAGCGGCTGGCAGGCGGTTCGGGGTGGCCTATTCGGCGGTGTGTTCTACCTGATCTTCAATCTTACACTCTGGTGGTCGCTGAATGGTGACGTTCCGTTATTGCCGCTGGGGTGGGTAGTGGTCGTGATAGCTGTAGTAGTTCTTAACGGAGTATTGTCAGGGCTCCTAGCGGGGCGACATGTGGTAACTTCGCCTTTAGGTGCAGTCCGCCGAGTCCGGTTACGGCAACCACGGATAATGGACTTCATGTTCGTCGTCCTGGGTATGGGAATGGCTGCCGTCGGACTGATTCTGAAAGGCAGATTTCCAATTGGAGGACCGTACGGTGCGACTCTGTCCATCATAATTGGTGCAGTGATTCTGCTCCTCGGCTTGGTGTTGGCCGCTACGTGGCTGATCAGGGCGGTCGCTCGGCACGTCGCCCATAGAGCGACGGCTCCAGAGACGCTACTGGCGGCCCGGATGATCGAGGCCGATCCTCGGGGGTGGGCCCGCGCACTGTCGGTGGTAGGGCTGACAGTCTTCTTTGGTTCGGCTGTTGGGGTGCAGCAGGGAATCATTCTCTTCCGGTCCAGTGTGGGGACCTTTCCCCTTGCCACTTATCTCCTTGTGGACTCCGTCCTGTTGATTGCCATGTGTACGTCTACCGCTGCTCTTGTGGTCCGTCAGGCGGAGGAGTTGCTGGACCATCGGCGCTCGCTTGCTGCTCTGGCTGCAGCGGGTGCGCCAATGCGCGCGCTGAGGCAGGCCCTCACCCGGCAGGCGCTCATAGCGACGCTGCCGGTATGTGCCGTGGCTGCCGCGACCGGGGCGGGGTTAGCCTTCTTGATAATGTTTGAAGGTTACAACCAGTCCGGATCAATTGCCTTCCCAATCATGCGAGCAGTAGTCACGGCAGGGATCGGAGTTCTGGCTTCAATGTTGGTAGCGCAAGCGAGTTGGCCGATACTGCGCAGCGCACTTCGGCCGGAGGAGCTCCGAACTGAGTAACGGATGCTCATATAAATTGCTAATAGCTTTATCACTTCATGTTGAACAACTGGTAAGGGTGTTAGTAATACTTCATTAGGTTGGTCCGGGTGGGTGATGTTCTTGCCGTACGGTGGCAGGTATGCCGCAGTGGCAAGTGGGGCACGCGTTGGTCTATGCGCGGATAAGGTTTTGGAGTATGGCCAGGAACCGGTAGAAGGTCAGGGGCCAGCGCTGAGACTTTTGGGTCCAGGCGTCGGAAGGTGAGCAGGGTGGCGTAATGGTGCCAGCCTCGCCAACCGACCGAACCGCCCTCGGCCGCGACTACTGCATCTCCCGCGCCACCGCCGCTACATCGACGAGGTCATCAACGTCCTGGGCGAGCAGGCACCAGGCCATCGACATCGGCCTCACCTATCTCATCTTGGACGGCACCGTCATCGCTACCGACCGCTGCGCCGAGAAGATCACCAGTATCAAAGGCGAACCCATCGACCTGTGACACTCCGAAAAGACCCGCCACCACGGCGGCAACACTCAGGCGCTGTTCGCGCCCTGCCGCTATGGTGTCGGGTGTCGAGCCCGGATCAATCCACGACCTGACCGCGGCCCGCGAACACGTCCTGGGTGCGCTGTACAAAGCCGCCGCCAGCGGGCTGCCCACCCTGGCCGATTCGGGCTACGACGGCGCCGACATCGGCATTCTCACCCCGGTCAAACAACCCGCCGACGCCGGCCTCTCGACATCGACACCCGCACCCGCAACGTCCTCCTGCGCGCCCTGCGTTGCCTGGGCGAACGCGGCTTCGCTCTGCTCACCCAACGCTGGCGCACCCTCCAGCACATCACTGCCAGCCCCAGCAGAATCGGCGACGTATCCCTAGGTTGATTGGGTGTTCCGGAGCGGTGACGTGCGGCCGACGATATGACCGGATGTTAACCAGGTCGACTATCGCATCGACCCTCGAAGGAATGGTAGTGAAAAGCTAACATAACCCGTCACAGGGTTTAAAGTAGCCGGTGCCGCATCCGGAATACCACCAACCGCAAGGTCGGGCATAGCATTCACCGAACCAACACCACTCGTCCGCGACGTTGCAGTCGCAGTCTTCGACAGCTGTTCGAGAAGCCTCTTCCGGGGGCCCTAGCGTCGCGATAAGAGCACGAGCCTCGCCGAACCCAAACGCATCCTTAGCAGCTTTCTCAAGCGTAGCAATCGACTCGCGAGATGAATCTGCGCCGCCCGGCAGGAACTTAGATTCGTCTGAGAACAGTTCGACGGCTTTGTTGATGACTTCATGCTGCTCGGGCGAGAGTCCTGAGTGCGCGGCTCGGTAGCTTTCGACATGCTCGACCCAGAACCGGCTTCTCGTCTCCGATGACAGCTCGGCATAGATAGCTTTCCGATAGGCCATAGAGTAGGCAGCGAACTCAGCATAACTCTTTGGGAGTCTATCCTTATTGGCCTCCACCCAGGTTCTGGCCACTTCAGGCTCGGAATCTGCAAAGGCCGGAATATTTCCTGTGATGAGGAATGCCGCAGCGACTCCCAGGCCAGCGGAGAGGCGAAGGAACTGAGCTCGACCCATCGAATAACCACCCGCTTCGGGAACTTGGCCCTTCGCCAGGTTACGAAGCTCTCCGATGGTGCGTAGTAGGATTATTGTTTTTCCTGGACCTAATATATAGGCGAGCCTAAGCCCCATGGCTGGTCCGGTCCAGGCGTGTACGGCTGAATCTCTAATCCTAATCAGTGTTGGCGCCCATGGCGCCTCTTCGCCCAGGCTGAGTTTACGCCACTGCCGAACGTCTGGATCCCTTAGTCCCAGGATTTCGACTTTATCGCCGCTCTCTCGTGCTATCGCCCTTGAGATTTTATGACACTGTCCGCACGATGCATCGAATGCGAGCACCCAACGTTCCGTTGAAGGAGACTTCATTTTCCGCCTTTCGAAAATGGGTTGGCCAAGTGATTAGATCATCGATATCGGTATAGGTCAATAAGCATTTTTATTATCGCATTGCGACTCAAAAGGTGCAGTCCGTAATAGCGGAGAGGAAGGGAGGGGTCGCAAAGTGTGATCTCCTTGGTGTGAGATATTTGTTACCCTGGGTGAAAGCAGATGGTCGTGGCGATACTGAAGAGTGATGGGAATACAACGGCCACGGCCTGCTGACCGAGGTCTCCAAGGCCGCCAACCAGATCGCCGCCTACAGCTACGACGCTGCAGGCAGCCTCTCCCAGCGCGTCGACCCGGCGGGGACGGCGAACTACACCTGGGATGCCGTCGGCCGGCTCGAAGTCGCGAGCGACCCGGTGACCGGGCGCACCTAGACCTACGGTTACGACAACGCCAACCGGCTCAAGCCCAAGACTTCCGCGAGCCCGGTGTGGGCACCCAGACCTACGACTGCGACGCCGGGCTCACCTCCCAGGCGGCGAAGAACAGCTCCGGCGCCGAGCTGTCGAAGATCACCTATGGGTGGAGCAAGGGCGACAACCTCACCACTAAACCCTGGGTAAGCCGGTCGGACGCGACGGCGCGCATCGCCGCGTCTGGCCGCACCGCAAGAACATGTACTTTCCGTGCGTGGAGGAGCTGCTGACGGTCGCGCCCGTCTTGGTCCCCGACAAGATCGGCCCTGGCTTCGGCGAGGCGTGGGAGAAAGGGCTGCTGGGTCCGAGGTAGCTGCAACTCGTTGCGTGAGGCAGACCTGGGGGCCGGCTTCGCTGCGCCGGGGGAGGGAATTTTTCTCCGCTCAAACCCCCAACTCGATTGATATCAAAAACATAGCATCATATGATTTAGATATAACAAGGGCGGTTGCCTCCACCACCATGAAGGAGAGCCAGATGGCCATCAAGACCACCACCAGCAAGACGGCCCCGGAGGCCGCGAAGCCGACCACCCCCGCGAAGATCAGCCAGAAGACGGTTCCGACCGACCGGATCGACCGCGACCCGAACCAGCCTCGCGAAGTGTTCGACCAGGAGAAGCTCGACGAGCTGGCCGCCTCCATGAAGGCGATCGGACAACTGCAGCCGATCAGCGTCCGCTACATCCCCACGACCCGGCGGTACACCATCGTGATGGGGGAGCGCCGCTGGAGGGCCGCCCAGCAGGCCGGCCTCCCCGAGATGCAATGCCTGGTGCTGCACGGCGTCGAGGAGGGCGACCCGGAGACGTTCGCCAAGGCGGTCGCCGAGAACGTCGGCAGAGTCGACATGACCCCGCTGGAGGAAGGCAAGGCGTTCCAGAAGCTGATCGACCTCGGATACACGATGGAGAAAGTCGCCACCGTCTGCGGCAAGTCCCTCAACTTCGTCGAGCTGCGCGTGGACCTGCTCAAGCTGTCCCCCTCCATGCAGGAGGCGCTGATCAAGGGGCACGTCCCGGTGGGACTCGCCTGGTACGTCGCCTGCCTGGCAGCCGACAACCAGAACCGGTTCCTGGCCCGCTTCACCCGCGGAGAGTTCCCCACCGTCCGCGACGCCGAAGCGTTCGCCCAGGCGTGCCGGAAGGCCGAAGAGGAGCAGGCCAGCCAGGGTAGCTTCTTCGTCCTGTCCGAAGACGCCGTCGAAACGATGCGCACCAGCGGCGGCGGCCAGCAGGCCGACCTGCTCGGCGGCCTCAACCTGCCCGACGACAAGCGCGAGCAGCTCGCCGCCGACCGCCGCCTGCTCCTCGGGAAGATCGAGCGGCTCAGCGCCGCCGGCGCCATCCTCGCCGAGATCGCCACCATGGACCCCGCCGAGCTGGCGATGCTGCTCGCCGGCGCCCCCGGCGGCCTGCCCGCCCAGCGCCTGCGCGTCGACTACCTCAAGGAGATGACCGGCAAGGCCACCACGGCGCTGCGCCAGGCCAGCGCGGTGGCGGCCGTCCGCGCCGGCTCACTGCGGATCTCCCCCGACATCGCCCCCGACGCCGCCCCCGAGGCCGCCTCCGACGACGCCTCCACCGTCGCGGCGTGACAGCCCAGCAGAGGCGCCCCCGCCTAACCGCGGGGGCGCCTCCGAACCGACGACCAAACGAAAGGAGAAACTGGCCATAATGAACGCCGTAACCATTCACGCAGCGCACACAGCCGCCGATTTGAACGTAAATTAGGACGTAGTTTATGGAACTCGTAAACGGTCAGCCTCTGCTATTGACAACAGGGCGGTACAAGGATTTCGACCCGAAATACGGAGTCGCGATCCGCATCACCGTAGGCCGCCCGCGATTCGTCCGGTACCCCTATGAGGAGGCGCTGTCGCTCGCCCCACACGAACTGTTCAAACCCCCCTACAAGGACATCGACGACATCCCCACCGAACGATGGGTGTACAACAAGCGCCTCGCCGAACACGAAGCCGCCATCCTGGAAGAACTCCGCTCCGTCGCCCGCAAGCACCCCGGCAGGGGCGGCGTCCTCCTCTGCTACGAAAACGTCAACGCCGGCGAAGCCTGCCACCGCCGATGGGCCGCTGAATGGTTCAAACAACGGTACGGATGGAACATCCCGGAAATTGGAACGGGTGATCTGCAGCTGCTAGCATTCTGACCGCTGCAACTGCCCCGCAGGTAGCTCAGTGGATAGAGCACCGCCTTTCGAAGGCGGAGGCCGGAGGTTCGAGTCCTCCTCTGCGGTCTGCGCACAATAGGGGGATAAGTCTTATGCCAGGATTCGCCGCCCCCGGAGTGCTGTTCGCGGGTAATTCCGCCGCCCCCGACCGGGCGTTCTACCGGCAGGTGTTCAACGCCCTGCCCACCGCCACGTACACCCGGTACGTCGAAGTCGGCGTCGGCTCGTTCGCCGCCACCCTGGTCGCCGCCAACGCCAGCATCCCGACCACCTGCATGGAGACATCCGACGTCACCCTCTACACCGCCATCGTCGGCACCCTCGTGTCAGGCGGCGACCTGGCCGCACTCCAGATCACCCTGGACGGCGAACTCGTCCCCATCCCCGACGCCGACCCCGTCGACCAGGCCGCCCACCTGCTGTACGTCCACTGGCTGACCCGCATGCAGGCCAAACCCGAAGTCGACTACTGGCAGAGCCTCGTCATCGACATCGTCGACCGCGCCGACGAGCACCGCGCCCACCTGCGCGACTCCCTGAAAGGCCTCGCCGACCGCCTACCCGGCGTCAGATTCCGCCCGCAATGCATGTGGGACCACATCGCCCAGGTCGCCGACGACCCAGGAACGATCATCGTGGCAGCACCCCCGACATACAAAAGCGGCTTCGAAAAGTTTTTCGACACCGGCGGCCGCATCGAATGGGCCGAACCCACCTACAGCGTGTTCGACCCCGACACCGACATGCAGCGCCTGGCCGACGACATGGAAGGCAAAGCCGCGCTGCTCATGTTCCTGCAGGAAGACCGCACCGGCCAGGCCGCGCACCCGCGCCCGGTGTTCGCTCACCCGCTCGGCCCCGGCTCCTGCGCCTATGTCATCTCCAACCGCCCCGACGAGATCTTCACCTACACCGGCGGCCCCAAGGTGGCACTCGGCGCACCCCGCTCCTACCACCCCGCCCCGCTCCCGATCATCCCCCCAGACCACGAGGTCACCGCCACCTCGACGATCCAGCTGATCCCCGTCAAGGGCAGCGAGTGCGACTACTACCGCAACCTGTGGATGCACCGCATCTCCTCCAGCACCGGCTCCTACAACGTGCTCGTCGCCATCGACGGCTACGCCGCCGGCGTCATCGGCTACGGCGCCGAAACCATGACCCGGCCCTTCCCGCACGGCAAAAGCCGCTGGCAGTCCCACCTGCTGCTGCGCTTCGCGTTCGGCGCCCCCACCCTCACCCAACGCCTCACCCGCCTGGTCACGATGCTCGCCCTCCGCCGCGACACCGCCAAGCTGGTGTTCGTCGGCCAGTCCAGCATCCTGCTCGCCGCCTCCCACGGCCTCGTCACCGTCGAAATGACCCGCCACCCCGAAGTCAAGGGGCTCCGCGGCCTCATGACCCTGGAGAAGCGCGACAAGCACCCCGACGGGCACAAGCTGTCCTACCGCGCCGACTGGACCGAAACCAGCATCGACGACGTCCTCACCAGCTTCCTGACCAAGGAGAAGAAGTGGCAAAAGGCACGCCAGCGGGCGACAGCCTGAAAATCGGCGACGACCTGTGGGTCATGCAGGTCGAGATCGCCTCCCTCCGCGAACAAGACATCAACGCGCAGGTCATGCAGCCGAGACACTTCGAACGGCTCACAGAGAACATCCGCAACCGCGGAGCCCTGGAAAGCCTCCCCTACTGCCACCAGCCCGGCGGCGAAGGCCCCATCGAGATCATCAGCGGCCACCACCGGTGCCGAGCCGCCCGCGCCGCCGGCCACTCCCACGTCTGGGCCCTGGTCGACACGCGCCGCATGCGCCGCTCCGAGATCATCGCCAAGCAGATCGCGCACAACGAACTCCACGGCGATCCCGACCGAGACATCCTCGCCCACCTCGTCGCGCTCATCGACAACGTCGACGACCTCCTCGCCACCGGCCTGCCCGAAGACGCCCTGCCCACCGTCGCCCCCGACGACACGAAACTGTCCATCCCCCACGGGGAGTTCGACTGGCGCGTGGCCACCCTGATGTTCCTGCCCCACCAGATGACCGACTTCAAAGACGCCATCAAGATCCTCGACAACGCCACCGACCTCCTCGGCGTCGCCAACACCGAACAGTTCGACGAGTTCTCAGCCGCCGTCTACGAGTTCGGCCGCTGCCGCGACATCCGCAACTTCACCACGATGGTCGCCCTGCTCACTGACCTCGCCCGCCGCGAAGTCGAACAAGCCCGCGCCGAAAGCGCCGCAGCCGACACCGACACCGACAGCACCAGCGAACCCGTCCCCGCCGGCTGAACCCCCACCCCCAACCCCGGCACCCCTGCCACGCCCAGGCCACCACCAGGCCCGCCCAGCACCACCCCACCGCCCCCCGGAACACCCCGCCGGAACCCCCCGCACAGGGCCCGCACCTCCGGAGAAGGCACATGACCACGTTCCAGCTCGACCCCAGCATCGAACCCTGGGAACGGCAGCCCGGAGAAACCGCGAAAAAACACGGACAGTTCATCACCTACCGTGACCTCGGACTCGTTCGCACGCTGACAAAGGTCGCCGAGAAGCTGACACTGTCCTACGGCCACACCCGCAACCTCGCCGCCGACTACCTGTGGCAGCAGCGAGCCGCCGCATGGGACGCGCACAACACCCGGCAGTACCAGGCGATGCTCGAACAGGAGCGGCGCCGGGCCGCCGAAGCCGACGCCACGATCCTGCGCGCCATGACGGGCCTCGTCGGTCAGGCGCTGCCGAACATGCGGCCCGACACGATGACGTGGACCGAGTTCACCCGCCTGGCCGAGACAACGATGCGGCTACGCCGTCAGCTGTTCGGCGACCCGACCGACACGATCGCGATCACCGGGCCTGGTGGCGCCGACCCGCTGGCGGCGCTCGTCGCCCGCTTCGCTGAGCTGACACCCGAGCAGCGCCGCCAGGAACTCGCCGCCCTGTCCGAGCAGGTGGCGCGACGCATCGCGGCGGTCGGCGACCTCGACGACGAGTGACCAGCCGGGGTACTGCGGCGCGGACGCACGTCCCGGAGGTGAGCGGCGGCCAGTACCATGTGCCGCATGCCGCTGGTCGTGGGCCGGGCCTTCCACGGAGGGGCTCCTTGTGTCCACGGTTGGTGCTGGCCTTGTCGACGAGGTGGCCGCAGTGCTGTGCCGGCGGCCGCCGCATCTGATCGAACGCGGGCCGATCCCTGGTAGCGGCCACGACCGGTCCGCATGGCCTGAAGTACCCGAGGGCAGCGTCCGCGGTTGAGCGGCCAGGACCTCACCGACCAGCTGGGCCACCTGGACGACGTCGACCTTTACCGGCGGCTCGCCGCCGCGTCGCACGCCACCAGAGGTGACCTGCTCCGTACGCCGATCTCCTTGGCCCGCGGCCTGGACGCGAACTTTCGGATGCGGCCGCACCTGCGGGTGATCGGCGAGGCGTTCGCCACGCTCGAACGCGGTGAATACGACCGCTTATTGGTCGTTACTCCTCCGCAGGTGGGAAAGCCCGTCTACGTTGGGTCGATGATCCTCATGGGAGACGGCTCGCGGAAACGCATCGACGAGATCGAAGTCGGAGAGGAAGTCATCACTCACACGGGACGCCCGCGTCGCGTGTCGGCCGTACACCAGCAGGGCAAGCTGCCGACCGTCCGGATCACTACGCACGGCGGTCGCATAACCGTCGCCGCCCTGGACCATCCGTTCCTCACGCCTGAGGGCTGGGTCAATGCCGGAGACCTGGTGCCGGGGCAGGCTCTCGCGACCGTGCCACGCCCAGCCACCAGGCCAGCCGGAGAACTGCTCCCCGAAGAGGCCCGACTGCTCGGCCTGTTCGTCGGCGACGGCGCTGTCAGCTCCCTCAGCGGCGTCGGACAGTTCAACTGCAATATCACCACGTTCAGCCCTGGGGTGCGCGAGAGCATCGACCGGTGCTGCGAGGTGCTCGGCTTCGTCGCCAACAACTCGACCGCCCGAACCGCCCGAGGCCGCGTCAACATCTCCGGCGGCGCCCGCCCCTGGCTCGTCAAGCACGGCCTCGCCCACAAGACGTCCTGGACGAAGCGGGTCCCCCCGGCCGTGTTCACCAGCCCGCCCGAGGTGATCGCCGAGTTCATCGCGGGCTACTGGGACTGCGACGGCGTCGTAAGCTCGCGAGGCAAGGGACGCGATGGCGAGATGAGGAAGGACGTTGCGGTTGAGCTGTACTCGGTCAGCCTTGACCTTGTGAAGGACGTCCAGCATCTGCTGCTGCGGCTCGGCATCCGGTCCATGATCCGCACGAAGAAGGGCAGCTACAACGACGCTGAGCACATCTCCTTCCGGCTGATGGTGATCGCCCGAGACGACGTCGCCAAGTTCCAGAAATGGATCCGCCTAACCAATGACAAGCGGGCCGCAGCTCTGGCCGGGCACCTGCTCCCGCGGACTGACTTCGACGTGCAGCTCGCGGCCGATGCGATCGTGTCGGTTGAGCCGCACGGAGAACAGGAGTGCCTGTGCTTGACTGTCGAGGACGACCACACGTTCACCTCCGACGACTTGGTGGTGCACAACAGCACGTCGGTTGCGGAGTGGGGCCCGTTCTGGTGGCTGGCCAAGCACCCTCAGGACAAGATCGCTGTCGCGTCGTACTCCGATGACCTGGCGTTGCGCCGCGGCAAGGTGATTCGCGACCTGGTCGACGAGCATGGTCACGAGTACGGCCTGCACGTCAAGGACGGGTCGGGGGCGGCCAAGGACTGGGATCTGGCCACCGGGGGAGGGGTGCGCTCCGTCGGTGTGGGCGCTGGCCTCACCGGGTTCAGCGTGAACCTGCTGGTGGTCGACGACCCGCACAAGGACCGCGCCGACGCCGAGTCCTCCCGCATGCGGCAGGCCGTCCACGACTGGTACTCCAGCACTGCGCTGAAGCGGCTGCAGCCCGATCGTAACGCCGTGGTGATCATCCTGACGAGGTGGCATCCGGACGACCTGGCTGGCCGGCGCCTCGCCGAGGAGGGCCGCCTGGAGGAAGGCGGCCGGTGGAAGGTTGTGCACCTGCCGGCGATCGCCGACCCGAAGTTCGGTGTTGACCCGCTCGGCAGGCAGCCCGGAGATCCGCTGCCGCACCCGAAGATCCGCACCCGGGATCGGGCGGCGCTGCTGGCCTGGTGGCACGATATGAAACGCACGTCGATCGTGCGGGACTGGCACGCGCTCGGCCAAGGTGACCCGCAGCCGTCGGAGGGCGCCCTGGTGTCGGGGGGGCGGCGGCGGCCGCTCCGCGCCCCGGGGGGGGGCGGTGTACCGCCCAAGATCGCCCGCGCGGGTGTCCCCCCCGGCGGGGGGCCCGGCCCCCCGGGCGGCGGCGGGGGGGTGGGGGGGTGGCCCCCGGCGGGGGGGGGGGGGCGGGGGGGGGGGGGGGGGGCCCGCCCCCCCCCCCCGCGACCGGGGGGAAGGCGTTGAACCGCAGAAGATCGCCGTCGCGGTTGACCCGTCCGGCGGCGGCCGCGACACCGCGGGCGTCGTCGGAGGGTTCCTCGGTGACGACAACCGGGTGTGGATCACCCACGACTGGTCGGGGGTCATGTCGTCGACGGAGTGGTCCACCGCGGCGTGCAGGCTGGCGCACGAGACGAACGCGGGTGTGGTGTTCGTGGAGAGCAACTACGGCGGCGACATGTGCGAGCTGGCGATACGCACCTCGTGGGAGGCGCTGCAGCGCAGCGGGGAGATTCCGGAGCGGAAGCTGCCGCCGCTGGTGAAGTCGGTTCGCGCCAAGCAGGGCAAGGTCTTGCGGGCTGAGCCGATCGCGCAGCAGATGATCCTGGACAAGGTGCGGTTGCGTGGGGTTCACACCGACCTCGAACGGGAGTGGGCGACGTGGATGCCGACCGACCCGGACTCGCCGGGCCGGATCGACGCGTCGGTATACCTGGTGTACGGGCTTTTGCCGATCCCGAACAGCGGGACGGCGATCCACGCGCCGCTGCCGCAGCGGCCCGGCCCCGGCGGGTCGGGGGCGGCGGCCGGATACCAGCGTAGTTTCGGCAGCACCGGACGTTAGGGCGGAGCGCGTCGCGGATCAGCCGGGGGTGCGGGCCGGTTCGCGCAGGCCAGGCCCAGCCCTCTGCGCCTCACCGAGAACCGCGGCGACATGCCACGCGGCCACGCTGGGGCGACGCCGCTCCTGCTCGGGGGTCCGGTACCTGGCTGTGCTGTCGCCGTTTTGCTCAAGGAGGCGGAGGTCTCTGGGGTCGCGGCCTCCTTCTGGATGGTGTGTGGCCTGCGGGGGAGCCGTTCAGGGGCCGGAACTTCCCTCGCCTCCCGATTGCTATCTGACATATAGATTCTTATGATATTGATATAAGAAAAACGGTGGCGATCTACAAGGAGACGAAAATGGGCAACGAGACGACCACCATGCTGGCCACCGCGGAGGAGCTCCTGAAGGAGGCCACGCTCACCCCGCAGGAGTGGGAGTTCGTGGAGGAGACCATGGCGAGCAGCCGCGGCGAGGGCGAACTGCTCCTCTCCCTGCTCCAGAAGGCCAAGGCCGCCGGCGAGGTCGAGGAGGCCCGAAGCCGCATGTAGGCGGTGGGCCCGGACGCTCCCGCCGCTCTGCGGAGCGCGGGAGCGTCCGCGTGCTGACGTTCCTCGGCGGACCCGCCGGCCAGGTGGAGCCCAACGGGTCCGGATGAGAACGGGTGCGGATGAGGCCGGAACGAAACGGCCGCGGAACGCCGCCCGGACGGATTCAGCGCGCGCGCCTCGGTGACGGTGGAAGAGTAAATGGTGGCCTGCCGCTCGGAGAGGCCCGCCGCCGCCCATGAGTGCGCGAGCCCTTCCGGGGGCGCCGGCGCCCTGCCGCCGGCTCGACGGCGCAGGCATGTCGACCCGTCGCGGGCTGCCCGCCCGAGGGCCGGCAGGAGTAGAACCGTAGACGCCCCTGCCCCACGTGGCGGGGCATCGCCACGTCTGCCTGCGGACGATCACCAGGAGGTGGCAGAGTTGCACGTTCGCAACACAGGGATCAAGCACGGCAAAAGTATTCGAAAGTATTGCCGATTCCCTTCCTCCGTGAAACCGTGGAACAGCGAGACTGAACCGGGAACCACATGCCGATCAAGAGACGGAAACCAGGGCCAGATACCGTAAGAGCTAACGAAGCAGGAGGAGGTGGCACCATGGCACACATTCAAGACGTAGCCGCCTACATCCTCGACAAGCTCGGCCCCACGACGGCCATGAAGCTGCAGAAGCTCTGCTACTACTCCTACGGCTACCACCTCGCCTGGGAAGAACGACAGCTGTTTCCCGAGCGCTTCGAAGCCTGGGCCAACGGCCCCGTTTCCCCCGCCCTGTACGCCAAGCACCGCGGCCGATTCCAACTCCAGGCCGGCGACATCAACGGCGACATCAACGTCCTGGACGAAGGCGAGCGCGAGTCCATCGACCTCGTCTTGGCCTCCTACAGCGACTTCACCGCCAACCAGCTGTCCCAGATGACCCACGCCGAGAAGCCGTGGATGTTCGCCCGCGAGCGCGCAGGCGCGTCCCCCATGGAACGCAGCGCCGAACCCCTCACCGACGAGGACATGTTCGAGTTCTTCGACACCATGGTGACGGCCGTCTCGCATGGCGAAGAGGGATAAGCGGCAGCCTGTCCCAGCAGTCCCAAAAGGCAAGAGCAAGCCCGTCGTGCCGGGCTCTCTTGCACCTGGGGCAGGCAAACCGATCGCACCGAAGAAGCTGCTCGGGGTCCATACCAACAGCGATGACGATGACCTGCGCCACCCCGTGTGGCGCCTGTCGCTGCTCGATCGCGAGCATGATGGGAGCTGGTCATGGAAGATCGACGGCGCCACCCTGATGACGATCATCGAAGCGTTGACCGCGATGGAGCGGCTGACCTGGAGAGAGATCCGCGTCCAGCAGGCGCACAGCAAGAGCCGCTCCCTGGCCAAGCATCACGCCCAGCCGGTGGGCAGCCTGTGCGCCGAGGCACAGAAACGGCTCGGCGATCTCGGCCTGGACGACTGGGATGAGCTGTTCCGCTTCCGGATCATGCAAAAGGGCCGCCTGTGGGGCGTGCTGTCGAACGAGTCCCCGCGGGTGTTCTATCCGATCTGGTGGGACCCGGAGCACCTCGTGTCTCCCGTGGATCACGGTTAACGGGCCGAGGAGTCCCGCTTCCCGGCCTGGGGTTTTCTGCCTCCTGCGCTGGTCTCGGCTCCGACGGTAGGAATCGAGGGCCAGCGCAACGCGAAGGAGCCCCCATTGGCGGGGGCTCCTTCGCTGCTTCGACCCCTCCGTAAGGGGCGGGGATGGAAACGGTTCTAAGCCTTCCTCCGGGAGGAGTCTTCAGTCACTCGCCCGTCTCTGGCTCTCGGTGCTCTCGCTGAGCTTCCATGACGCTCTTGAAAGAGATGACCGCCCAACATTGTGGACACCTGAAGACACCACCTCGGGGGCGGCCATGGAACTCGGTGCCACAGGTCGGGTTGGGACACCTCACCAAGGTGAGGTGTCTGGCGGCCTGCAGCTGGCCCAGTCGCTCTGCCTCCAGGCGCAGGACATCAACAGCAGCTCGCCGCTGATCATCGTCTGCTTGTGGCTCCGCAGCCTGCTCGGCCAGCTCATCCACTTGGGCGCGCTGGGCGGCCTCGAGGGCATCCAGGTCGATCTGCCCACCCGGGTAGCTGACCATCTTCACCCGGTCGATGAGTCGTCCGAATGCCTCTTGATGTCGCCGCATGATCAGCCAAACGGCTATGACGATGGCTATCGGCCATGCCAGGGCTCCTATCAGCCCTGCGATAGCTTCGATTAACTTTGCCCAGCTTTCCACCCCATGATCGTCCCTTGGGGAGAGGAGGGCGACGATCGAAGTAGCCGGACTGTGATGTGTCGGCTGTGCGTGGCTTAAGGGCTGCAGCCCAGGTTATTGGCTGGAGGGCTGGTGGCTGCAGCACGGGAAGATGCGGTCGTGGCGTTCCCTTGACCTTGAGGTTGAATCTTGCGCGTTGTTCTGACCCTGCCTTTATACCCGCGATAAGGTGGCTTATCGCGGGTACTCGACAAGCAGGGGAGAGATCGGGGTGGAACTCGCCATACCCGACCAGGCAGGCACCGCGCCCATACCAGCGGAACCCGCCTACACGGCTGCGGACTTCACCATCTCGGACAGCACGCGTGTGCGGCTCGCCGACAGCGTCCCCGCCAACACCCGCCGCGCCTACACCCGCCAATGGAACGCCTTCACCACCTGGTGCGCCGCCAACGGCAGCCGCGTGCCGCTGCCGGCGACCGCACAGACCTTCACCGACTACGTGACACACCTCGCCGACACCGGCTACGCCCCGGCCAGCATCGAACAGGCGATGGGCGCGATCCGCAGCTGCCACACCACCGCCGGACACGAAGGCCAGCCCCACGGCCGCGCCGCCCTGCAAGTCCTGCGCCAGCACCGCCGCCACCTCGCCGAGAACGGGCAACGCCACCAGAAGGAAGCACCCCCCGTCACCATCCCCGTCCTGCGCGCCATGGTCGACGCCTGCCCCGAGAACACCGTGGTCGGCATCCGCGACCGGCTCCTCCTGGTCCTCGGCCTGGCCCTCATGGGCCGCCGCTCCGAACTGGTCGCCCTCAACCGCGCCGACGTCACCCAGACCGAGCACGGCCTGGACGTGGCCATCCGCACCAGCAAGACCGACAAGAACAGCGTCGGCGAGATCATCGCCGTCCCGCGGGGAGACCACCCGCTCACCGACCCGGTCGACGCCTGGCTGACCTGGACCCGCCTCCTCGACGAGGCCGGCCACCACGACGGCCGCCTGCTGCGCCGCCTCTACGTGCACGACACCATCGGCCGGTCCCTCGGCGGCGACGCCATCAACGAGATCGTCCGCTCCTGCGCCATCCGGGCCGGCGTCCCGCGCGCCGCGGAGTACACCGCGCACAGCCTCCGCGCCGGCGGCGCCACCGTCGCCTACGCCGCTGGCCGCCCCATCTCCGTCATCGCCAAGCACGGCCGCTGGTCTCCGACCTCGCCCGTGCTGCTGCGCTACATCCGCGCCGTCGACCGCTGGCGTGACAACGCCATGCGCGGTGTCGGACTGTGAAAACAGCCCCGCCATCTGGTGTCTGAGACCCATGTCGGCAGCTCAACCTTGTGACGTGGGTCGTTCCTCTCCTAAAAGGGGAAACCTCGTGTCCTCTAGCGGGTTCGGTGCAGGACACTGCTGCTCTCGAGGCTCCGTGGCTGTGAGCTCGTTCTGTCGGTGGGGTCTGTCATGATGCCGCTCTTGGGAGATTGGGACGGAGATGCCGACCTATAGCAGGAGGGCAGCCTGTTTGAGCGCGGAAGAAGGATCACCTGTTGTCGAAGTCCGTGATCCTGGCGAGGGATATCGTTGGTGGGTCGCTCACACAGGAGTACGACACCTTGTGTGTTCTTCCTGAGGCCGCGTCCGGCGCACACATGCCGGTTACGCCCGCGATTGGGTGACCAGCAGAAATCCCACGGCCTTCGGGTCGCCACCTTGACGAGCGAGGACCCCCGACTGATGAAAGTGACCCAGCAGGAGATTGAGAACCGGTTGTGGGATGCCGCCGACGAGCTGCGCGTGGCGATGCCCGAGGCGCAGTACTCTTCCGTCATCTTCCCGCTGATGTTCTGGAAGTACCTGTCGGATACCTGGGAGCACCAGCACGAGCTGTTCCTGTCCGACAATGCGGGCTTGGACGACCTGTCCCCCGAGGAAGCCCACGAGATCGAGTACCGCGACTACCAGTCGTTCGAAATCCCGTTTATCCACCCCAACACTGTCCAGCAGCGTCGCGCCTCCTGGACGTCCATCCTCGCCACCATCACCCAGCCCGGCCTCGGCCACCGCGTCCGCGCCTCTCTGCAGGCCATCGAGACAGCCAACCCTGACAAGTTCTCCCGCTTGTTCGGGTCCATGACCTGGACCTCTGAAGAGGTGCTGTCGAGGGAGGTACTGGCGGCGGTTATGCAGACGATGGACCGCACTCCGAAGATGCATGAAGGCAACATGTCCCACGACGTCCTCGGTGGGGCGTACGAGTACTTGCTGAAGCGGTTCTCCGACGGGTCTGGCACCCGAGCCGGCCAGTTCTTCACCTCCCGTGAGGTCGTCGAGTTGATCGTCGAGGTCCTGGATCCCAAGGGCCACGAGTCGGTGTACGACCCGACCTGCGGGTCGGGCGGCATGCTCATCGCCTCCGCTAACCTCCTGAAGGCCCGCGGCGGACGTGGCTACACACTCAAGTTGTACGGGCAGGAGGCCGTACCGGACACCGCGGGTGTGGCCCGCATGAACCTCTTCATGCACAACCTCACCCAGTTCAAGGTCGAGGTCGGCGACACCCTGAAGGACCCGCGCTTCAAGAAGTCCGATGGGTCCGTCGCGCAGTTCGACGTGATCGTCGCTAATCCGCCCTACAGCCTGAAGTGGAAGCCCTGGAGCAATGACCCGCGCATCCTCGGCGGGGTCGCCCCACCGTCGACGGCGGACTGGGCATTCGTCCAGCACATGATCGCCAGCATGAGCCCGAAGAAGGGGCGCGCCGCCGTCGTCTTGCCGCACGGTGTTCTCTTCCGAGGTGGTCAAGAGGCAGCCATCCGCCAGCGCGTCCTAGACGATGACCTGCTCGAAGCAGTCATCGGCCTACCTGCCAACCTCTTCTACAACACCACCATCCCCACGGCGATCCTGGTGTTCCGCGCACCCGGCACGAAGGACCCGGAGCGGCAGGGCGGCGTCCTGTTCATCGACGCCTCCAATCGGTTCGCCAAGGCCAAGAACCGCAACATCCTCACTGATGCCGACATCGCCGACATTGTGACCGCCTACCACTCCAAAATGGACGCTGACGGCAACCCGGTGGACCCCGACGGAGAAGGCGGACTCGCGGCGAAATTCGTTCCCTCCACGGAGATCGCGGCGAACGGGTTCAACCTCAACATCGGCCGTTACATCAAGCAGGCCGCCGCCGAGCAGGAAGACCTCGGCACACTCATCGATGCCTACAACATCGCCCGCGCTGAGCGCCAAAAGACCGAACAGCGCATGCTCGCCGTCCTCTCCGCCGCAGGGATCGAGGGCTTCGATGAGTGACGATTATCCGCTTCGCCAGCTCGGAGAGGTGATGCGCCTCGACATCCAGCGCACACCGATGATGCCTGCAACCACCTACCGTCTGGCCGGGGTCCTGAACGCAGGACAGGGGCTTGTCGCTAAAGGCGAACTCGACGGCGGAGACACAGAGTACGCGGCAATGAACGTGCTGCGCGTCGACCAGGTCGTGATGCGAAAGCTGACCGCGTGGGAAGGCCCGATCACCGTAGTACCTGCCGAGTTCGACGGATTCGTCGTCAGCAACGAGTTCCCGACATTCACGCTTGGTCCAGAACTGATGCCCGACTGGATGAGACACGTCTGCCGCTCACCACGACTGTGGGCAGAAATGAAGAACCGGGTGAGCGGGACAGTTCAACGGCGTAAGCGCCTCACCCCAGAGCAACTCTTGCAGATCGAACTCCCGATCCCACCCCGCGAGGTACAGGTGGGGATCGTCGAGATACTCGACGCAGTTGACGACCAGATCGCCGCACTCGATACCGAATCCGAGGCGCTGGAGGGGATTCTGGAGTTCCTGCGCTCGGACTTGCCAGAGACGGGTCAGCAGCCCATCGGTGACGTATTGCTGGGGATCGACAGCGGCAAGAGCGTCCAAGCTGGCGGAGAAGCCTCTGCTGAGGACGAGTACCGAATCTTGAAGCTCAGCGCGGTGCAGCGTGGTTGGTTCAAGCCTTCTGAGGCAAAGACGCTCACAGAGGGCGCCGCGTTCTCGCCTAGTCATGTGGTGAAGAACGGGGACCTACTCATAACGCGGGCAAACACGCCAGAGCGTGTCGGCTTCGTTGCCGTCGCAAAGAACGTACCTGAGGGGACATTCATTCCTGATCTGATCTGGCGCCTTCGTGTAGACGAGTCTCGCGTTTCCATGGACTATCTCGAACATGCTTTATCATCGCGCGAATTGCGGACGCTTATCTCTGCTGCGGCGGGTGGAACGAGCAAGTCGATGGTTAAGATCAATAAGCGCGGTTTCGGCGCTATTCGAGTGCCCATTCCGCCGCTTCCTGAGCAGGGTGAGTACGTCCGGCGGTGCGACGTCGTGGTCGGGGGGATCATGGCCATCCGTGCTGAGGCGGCCCGTCTTCGTCAGGTTCGGGCGAGGCTGCTGGAAGGGCTACTGGACCGCACCATCGACATTGAATCCGCTTAGTTGGAGGGCTGAGTCGTGGCGAAGGGCATTCGAGAGCGTGAGTTCCAGAACCTGATGATCCAGTGGTCCCTCCCCATGGGCTGGGCCTTCACAGCGGGCAGGTCGTTGCCGCGTGAAACGACGCAGACAGTCGTCGCCAGCGAGCTGCGGGACGCCGTCGTCCGGCTCAACCCTGGAGTGATCGGCGGGTTCGACGTGGACGCGGTGGTCGAGGAGATCGTCGCCACGGTCAACGCCGTCGAGGGCGGGTTGGTGCGGGCCAACGAGCAGGTGCTGCGCCTGCTACGCGGGCACAAGGAGTTCCGGGATGCCAGCGGCGTGTGGCATGCCTTGAAGGTGATCGACTTCGAGCATCCGACCGCCAACACGCTGGTCGTGTCGGACGAGGTGACCATCACTGTCCCCGGCAAGACCTCCCGCCGGTTCGACCTCGTGTACTGGGTCAACGGTCTGCCCCTGGTGGTGGTTGAGGTGAAGTCGCCGACCGCGAAGTCTGGTTGGGCGGATGCGGTCCGCGAGATCAACGACGTGTACGCCACCGAGTACCCGTGGTTTTTCACCCCCAACGTCTTTGCCGTCGCTTCCGACGGGCTGAGGCTGCGGTTCGGTGCCGCCGGTGCCCCCACGAACCTGTGGCAGCCGTTCCGGTCCACTGCCGACGATGAGAACCTGTCCGGGCAGGCCGACGTGCAGCGCTCCGCTGAACTGCTGCTCAACCCGGCCACCGTCTTGGACATGCTGGCGAACTTCGCCTTGTTCGACACCTCCGGAGGCGGGGTGGACATGAAGTACCTGCCCCGCTACCCCCAGATGGAGGCCGCCCACCTCATCCACGAGCGAGTTCTGGCCGGCGGCCGGAAAGGTCTGATCTGGCACCACCAGGGCAGCGGGAAGACGCTGCTGATGGTGTTCGCCGCCTCACTGCTGCTGGCCGACACCCGCACCGAGTCACCCACGATTATCCTGCTGTCGGACCGCACCCAGCTCGTCCGCCAGACCTCCGGGGTTTTCACCTCCGCCATGGGGAGCGCCTACTTCCAGCAGCCCACCACCGGCCAGGAGTTACGTTCCCTGCTGGCCGACGACGTGCGCGGCGTCATCTCCACGACCGTCCATAAGTTCGCCGACGCCGGCAAGAACCTGTCGATGCGGGACAACATCATCGTGTTGGTCGACGAGGCACACCGCACCCAGTCCGCCAAGTCGACGTCCCTTGCCGGGCAGATGCGCGCAGCGTTGCCGAACGCGAAGTTCTTCGGCATGACCGGCACCCCAATCAGGAACCTCGCCACCGACACCTTCGCCCTCTTCGGCGAAGAGACCGACTCGGACAGGGTTCTGCACCGGTATTCGGTGTCCCGGTCTCTACTGGACGGGGCCACCGTCCCGGTCCTGCTGGACCCGCACCCGGTCGCCTTCGATTTAGACGACCAGGCGTTGCAGGCCGAATTCGACCAGTTCGCCGATGACTTCGACCTCGACGACCCCGACCGTGAGCTCTTGTCCCGCAAATTCGGGCGCCTCACCTCGGTGTTCGCCAACCCCGACCGCATCCACGCGGTCTGCCAGGACATCGTGGACCACTACCTGGCCGGCGCCTACCGCAACGGCCTGAAGGCCCAGGTCGTCGCCTACAACCGTGAGCTGGCCGTGGCATACACGGACAAGATCAACGAGCTGCTGGCCGGCTTCGAGGCGTCACAGGTGCTCGCCGAGGTCGGCAAGCATGGTCGGATCACCGCCGAGGTGAACATCTCCGTCTCGGATGCCAAGAGCGAAGACCCCGCCATGCGGCCGTTCCAGCTTTCGGAGGCCGAGGAGGAAAAGCAGAAGCGGCGGTTCCTCACCCCCGACGACCCGCTGTGCTTTCTCGTGGTGACCGCGAAGCTGATGACCGGGTTCGACGCCCCCAACGAGGGCGTCCTCTACCTGGACAAGCCGCTGAAGGCCCACACCCTCTTCCAGACGATCACTCGCCCGAACCGCACCTGGGTGTCCCCGACCGGATTTGTGAAGACCTCCGGCGTGATCGTGGACTACATCGGGCTGGCCGAAGAAGTCCAGCGGGCCGTCATCGACCCCACCTCGTCGGAGGCCGGCAAGGGCGGCGGGTTCGTCACCGATCTGTCCGAACTGGTCGACGAGTTCCGCACCACCTTCGCCCGCATCGAAGACCTTTTCGTAGACGTGGACGGCCTCGACCTCACGGTCCACGGATACGAGTCCGTACGGGCCATCAACGCCTTCCTGGACGCCAACCCCGGCGCCGCCGAAGTGTTCACCAAGGACTACCGGCTCCTGGCTCGCCTGTACCCGCTCATCAGCACCGACAAGCGGGTGGCCAAGTACCGCGACGGTTTAGGGCTGTTCGGGTCCGTGTACACGACCTTGTTCAAGAAGTCCTCCGATGAGGACAGGAAGGAGCGGTTGAGTGAGCTGGGGCCGATGGTCCTGGAGATCATCAACGCCCACGTCCACTCCTTCTCCGTGGTCGCCACCCGAGAGGAAGCCCTCGTCCTGGACGCGCAGGGCATCGCCATCCTCAAGGAACTGCTGTCCCTTGTCCGCCCCAAGCCCGGCAGGGACGACGGCGACAAGAAGCCGCCGTCCGCGGCGGAGATCTTGGATCACATCAAAGCCGCCCTCGAAAAGGGTGTCGAACCAGGGTCCGCGAAGTACACCGCCCTCGCAGAGCGGATCAAGCTGCTGCGGGATCGGATCATCCAGAACTCCCAGGACGCCCTGGAGTTCCTGTCCGAGGCACTCTGGATCGCTCGCGCCATCGTGAACGCGGGGAAGCACCCTGATGAAGCCGTCGTGCTGGACGACGATCACGTGGGTGTCCTGACGCGGATCATCCGCGACCATGCACCGCCCGGCCTCACTATCACGGAAAGAAACCTGGCCGAGGAGATCGACCAAGTGGTCACCCGCACCCTCGCCCGGTCATGGGACAACGCCGACGCCCGCAACCGAGGCGCCCGTCGCGCCACCGCCGCAGTCTTTCGCAGATACATGTTGAAGCCGGTAGGGGAGCCATATGACTCCACCGTCGCCTACATCGAAGCCCACTACCTAGTCGACTGACGAATAGAGGCCCGGCTCCCGTGCGGCTGCCGGGCCTTCGCGTTTTGCTTCGCTGGGCAGACGAGGCCGCGAATTCATAACGTCATGCCACGACGGGTGATTGAATTCTTACGCTGTGTGGATGACTTTGATTTCTGACCCCGTCAGGTGGGTTCTGTACGCTTTCGCCGCCGAGAACACGCATGAACCGCTGGAACGTCAGTTCGCCGTGATGCGGGGCCACGTCGTCTCCGAGGGAGGGGTGGTCGTCGGCGAGCACAGCGACGTCGGGTCGCATCGGTCCGGTCGTGCCGCCGCGTTCGCCCAGGTCGGCGACGGCAGCGCGGACCGTGTCCTGGTCTTCGACCTCGGTCGGCTCACCCGCAAGACGGAGGAGTTCGAACAGGTCAGGCAGCTGGTGCTGCAGACCGAAGTCGACCTTCGCTCCGTGCAGCAGGGGCGCATCGCCGCCAGCGACCTCACCGTGGCGGCCGCGCCCATCGTGTGCGGCTGGCGGCAGGAGATCCGCGCCCAGCGCGTCGCGCGCAACACCGAAATGAAGCGGCAGCTCGCCGAACGTGCCGAACGCGTCAGCCAGCTGGAGAAGGACCTGCGGGTCACGGTGAAGCCTTGGTGCTGTCCGTGTTTGCTGCGCCACCCCGAGCGTCGCGCCGCCCACGAGCGGCGCGACGATGTTTGCGACATCGACTACGGCGGGCTGCTGGATCACGGCTCGTCATGGTGGCGTGAGGGTCAGCTGTTCGCCGTGGTGTCCGAGCCGTACAACATCGCCGGCAAGGACGTCGCCGTGCTGACCGTCAGCTGCGCCCCTTACAACCTGGGTGTGCTGGTCAGCGGTGAGCATGCGGTGCACTTCCCGCCGAGAACGCTCGCTGTCATCGTGACCCGGGGCGAGGAGCGGGTGCCTCACCGCGACGAATAGTTCCGGTGTCGGCCGTATGGCCTGTGCGGCAACGGCCGTTACGAGATGATCGGGGGGTGGCCGACTCTTCGACCGTTGTCCAGCCGGGTGGCTTGGGCAGGCCGCCTCCCTGCTGTCGCCCCAGCGCCTGCGGGCACGTGTTCCACTGCCCGACGTGCGGCGCCGGATCGGCTCATCCGCAAGACGCCGCGAACGACTACTGCGGGGCGTGTGGCTATCAGGAGCGCCCGCCCGCGTGGTGAGTGCCGGGGCTGGGGCTGTTCGTAGGCCGGCGGTTGTGGCGTCGTGATGTTCCTGTGAGGTGCGGAATTCATCACACCACCAGCTGTATATCAAGTTCATAATTTGCTATGCTTTTGATATACAAAAAGGAGGGGTTTACATGCATCTGCTGGTAGCGACGACCCAGACGCAGGGGCGCCGCGGCGACGACTTCCACTACTGCAAGGAGGGCGAGCTCGTTCGCTTCGCGTCCGCCTGCGGGCGCGACGGCGGCGACCCCGCCGGAGGGTGTGGCTGCGCCCGATCCTTCGCCGGGTTCGACTCGGCGAAGGCCACGACCACCGCCCTGGTGCGCGAGGTCGACATGAGCCGCGACGACTACGTCCAGGCGCTGATCTCCGCGTACGCCTTCCCTGTCCCCGGCGTGGAGGCGGCGATCGCGGTCGAGGCGGACTCGCTGATCGCCCTGGCCGGGCGGCTGCCGCTCGGCGCGGTCGTCGAGGTGCGGGGGGAGGAGCTTCGCGTCCGGGACGTGGTGGACGGCGCGTAGCCGGCCGCCGGAGGGTGCCCCTTCGTGGGGCGCCCTCCCGGCGGCGGGGAATTCAGAGTTATTTTCCCCGAAACCTGCGACTATCAATAGTATAACTAGATATGATGAAGATATATCGGGAGTTGTTCAGGGCTCCCGGCACCGACCAGGAGGGGCAATGACCACCACAGCAGCACAACACCCGCACGGCCCGGCCGACCCCGGGAACGGCAGCGTCACCGCCGCCCAGCTGCGGGCGATCGTCAGCGAGGTCTCCGACCGCTACATGGAACGCTCCGGGGTGGTGCAGACGCTGGTGGCCGCCATGCTGGCCGGCCAGCACAGCCTGCTGCTCGGCCCGCCCGGAACGGCCAAATCCGAACTCGCGCGGGAGCTGACCGGCCGCATCGCCGGCGCCCGGATGTGGGAGATCCTGCTCAGCAAGTACAGCGACCCCAAGCGCATGTTCGGCCCGATCGACGTGGCCGCCCTGATGCAGGGCACCTACACGCAGGTGTTCGAGGGCCGTGCCACGCAGGCCGACATCGCGTTCATCGACGAGATCTTTAAATGCGGGCCTGGGGCATTGAACGAACTGCTGGGGCTCCTCAACGAACGCCTGTACCACCCGGAGAACGGGGGCGCCCCGATCGAATGCCCGCTGCTCACCGCGATCACGGCCAGCAACGAGCTGCCGTCCGGTGAGGAAAGCGCCGCCATCTACGACCGGCTGCTCGTCCGCATCAGGGTCGACTACCTGGCCGACCTCAGCAACTTCGCGCGGCTGCTGCGCTCCACCTCCACCTCCGCCCCCGTCGCCGCGGCGCCGACCACGGTGGCGCTGGCCGACCTGCAGACCGCCATCCGAACCCACGTGCCCGCCGTCGCCGTCACCGACCCCATCGTGGACATCGTGTGCACGCTGCGTACCGCGCTGCGCCGCGCCGGGATCATCGCCTCCGACCGCCGGTGGCGGCAGGCGATGCGGCTGCTGCAGGCGCTGGCGTTCCTCGAGGGCCGCCCCAGCGTCGAGGTCAACGACTTGCAGATCCTCACCCACGTGCTGTGGGACGCCCCCGAAGACCAGCCCGCCGTGGAACGGGAGGTGCTGCAGCTCATCAACCCGCACGCGCGTGAGGCGCTGACCCTGCTGGACGGTGTCACCGCGCTGGAGGTCGAGCTGGACGCGCTCGCGGGCAAGTCGCGGGAGGAAGTCGCCGACTGGGCCATCAACGAGGCGAACGGGAAGCTCCGCAAGGCCGGCCAGCGCCTGGAGGAGCTGCTTCAGCAGTCGAAGGCAGCGGGCCGCTCCACCACCCAGATCGCCGAGATCGACGCCAAGCGCCGCGCCGTGCACGCCCGCGTGATGGTCGAGGCGCTCGGCATGGACGCCTCCATGATCACCGTCTGAGAAGGGGCACACGACATGATCAAACGTAAGCCGTTGACCGCGCTGAAAGACCTCGCGGCCCGCGCCGGGCGGTGGCTCGGCCTGGCCGCCCCGCCCACCCTGCACACCAGCGCCATCGCAAGCGACCCGTTCGACGAGATGGCGTGGCGCGACACCTACGAGCAGGCGGGCGCGCTGCGCGACCTGGCCTACGACCTGGCCGACCGGCACGACCACACCGACGACCTGCTGCGCGACGTGTGGAGCGCCGCCTACAAGGCGGCGCCCCAGCCGCGGCCCAGCTCCGAGATGGAGCGTTCCAGGCTGCTGAACCACCGGGTGGTGTCGGCGCTGCTGGGCAGCGCCGACTTCACGCAGCTGCGCACCCACACCGTCGGCGACCCCTACGCCGCGGCGATGGCGGTACTGGCGCAGAGCGCCGCGCTGCGCGCCATGCTGGAGGAGACCCGGCAGGCGCAGCAGGCCGCCCAAGCCGCCGAAGACGCCCGCCAGCTCGCCGCGCAGGCGGCACACGCCGTACAAGACGCCCTACAAGCCGCCGCCGCAGCAGCAGCCGACGGCGACAGCGGCGGTGGTGTTCCTGACGGTGCCGAACAGCAGGTGGCGGCAGCGATCGCAGCCGCCGAAACCGCCGACCAAGCCGCCGCCCAGGCCGACGTGGACGCTCACGCGGCGCTCGCCGAAGCCGGCCCCCGCATCGACGCCGCCGCCCGCGCCGCCGCCGCCGAAGCCGCGCAGCAGGCCAGCGACGAAGCCGACGTGCTGGCCGGGTGGGGAGTACAAGCCGGGCAGCTGCAGCGGATGAGCTTCGAGGAGCGCAGCCAGCTCGCGCAGCGGCTGGCCGGTAACCGGCTGGCGGAGTTCGCATCACTGATCGGCCGGTTCCGCGCCATGGCGAAAGGGGAGCGGGCCAGCAAGGTGCGGGGCGCGCCCGGCGAGCTGGTCGGCGTCACCCTCGGCGACGACCTGTGCCGGCTGGTCCCCTCGGAGCTGGCCGCGCTGGCGGTGCCGCCGCTGCGCGGCGACTTCGTCAGCCGTCTGGCCGAGCGGCGGCTGATGACGTACGAGACGCGCGGTGAGGACATCGCAGGGGAGGGCGCCATCATCGCCTGCGTCGACTGCTCCGGTTCGATGAAGTCGAAGGACGGCAGCGGCGTCACCAGGGAGGCGTGGGCGAAGGCGTGCGCGCTGGCCCTGCTGGACCAGGCCCGCGCCAGCCGCCGCACGTTCGTCGGCGTCTTGTTCGCCAACGCCCAGCAGGTGGAGGTGTTCACGTTCCGGGAGGGCCGCGCCGACCTGGAGCAGGTGCTGGAGTTCGCCGAGCGTTTCTTCGGCGGCGGCACCAGCTTCCAGGCGCCGTTGGACGCGGCGGCCGACGTGCTGCAGGGGCAGTACGACGGCGACGGAACCCGGCACGGCGACATCGTGTTGATCACCGACGGGGAGTGCGGCGTCGACGACGAGTGGATGACGCAGTGGCGTCGGCGCAAGGCGCTGCTGGGCCACCGCGTGTTCGGGGTGGCGGTCGCCGTCCGCCCCAGCCCGGCCCTGGAAGAGCTCTGCGACAGCGTACGAACCGTCACCGACCTGGCCGACCTCGACACGGCCGCCGACCTGTTCCGCCTCATCTGACCCCACCACGGTACTGAAACGCCCGTTGAAGCAGCAGAAGGGAATTGGATCATGAGCATCGACCCGCAGGCAGTACCGCAGGCAGCCCAGCAGGCCGCACCGCAGGAGGGCGGAGCCCTCGACACGCTCGCAGCGTTCAGCAACTACGCCTCCCTGGAGGGCGGGCAGACGCCGATCCTGGGGCACCTCGTCCTGTACTCGATTTTCGAGGGGAAAGTGACCGTCGACATGATGCACCGCTGGTTCCTGGAGCTGGGCCTGGACTCGGCGTTCGTGCCCGGCGAGATCCGCGAGATCGACGCCTACGAGCGGGTGACCGGCAAGACAGGGGTCCGCGTCACCTACTCGCTGGACGGCGCCCCGGCCGGGCGGCGGCGCCGCGCGCCGGGCGACAAGGAGCGGGAGGCGACCTTGATGATCCGCCACGTCAGCCGTGAGGGGCTGCGGCTGGTGAGACACCTGGTGCGGGAGGTCCGCGACGAGGGCCGCTCCCGGCTCACCTACGACACTCGGCTCGCGGAGGTCGTGTTCTGGCGCGACCCGCTCGACTCCGGCAAACCCGGCAAGGGAACCTTGCAGGTCATCCCTGACCACGCCGCGATCACCGCGCTGGCCCCCGAAGAGCAGACGAAGGTCCGCGAAACCCTCGACAAGATCGAAGAGGAGTTCCGGTACCAGTGCAGGTACCTGACCAGTGACCGGCTGCGCACCGTGATCCGCACCTACGTGGAAGCGCTGCAGGCGGTACGGGTCCGCGCCACCGGAGGCGTCTACTTCGTCCACCGCACCCACGCCGACACGCTGGCGGCGCTGCGCGAGCTGGCCGAACGCATGGGCGGAGGCAGCCACCTGGTGCGTGTCCCCCTCCCCGACCAGGAGGAGATGCGAGAGATGGTCATCGCGGCGTTCACCGCGAAAGCCAAAGAAGACCTCAACAAGCTCGCCGCTGACATCGCCGCAGCCCAGCGGGAAGGCCACTCCGACGCCACGATCGCCGGCCTGCACAAGCGGTTCCGGGCTTTGCAGGCCGCCACCGCCGAACACTCCACGCTGCTCAGCTCCTCCCTGGAGGAGACCAAAGACGCCCTGCTGCTGGTCAACGCCCAGTTCAGCAACCTGCTGGCCCGCAGCGGGTGACGCGACCAGGCGGCGCAGCGGAAACCCCCACCCCACCCCCGGCCAGCAGGCACAGAGGGGGTGGGGTTTTCCGTGTCGGCGGAACCGTACGGCTTCCCCGGCTCAACCCCACCTGGGTCCCCTGCGGGCCGTGGAGGCCGCGTCACAGACGCGCTCAGCGCCGCCCCCGCACGGTTTTCCCCCCCTGCCGGGGCGCCTGCCCGGCCAGGCGGTGTTCGCGGGCAGGAGGCCGTGCAGGTCGGCGGCAGCTAGCGGCTGACGCTCGGATCAGCGATCGGACAAGGAGGCGATGAGCCGGTCGGCCTCGTCGACGGTGGGGTTGGAACGGGCGGGAACCCAGGAGGCCCGCAACCGGCCGAGCTCGGTTTTGACGCGCCCCGAGGTGAGCAGCGGAAGATCCGTCCGGAGCTGCAGGATGGTGGCGGCGGCCTCGTCGGGGTGACGCCGGCGGACCTGCAGGTCAGCGAGGCGGCAGGTGATGAGCGCGCGGGAGCGGCGTTCGACGGTGCGGCGGGCACGGTTGGAGTCGATGAGGTGCCGCTGGGCGGCGGGCAGGTCCGCCAGGTGGGCGAGCGTCATCCCGGTCTGGTGCTCCAGGGCGGCGCGGCGGTAGGCGCCCGTCCACTGCGACTCGGGCACGGAATCGGCGCGTTCCACGTCTGCTTCGGCTTGGCGTAGCGCGATGAGCGCGGCCTTGGGGTTGCCGTTGGCGGCGTGTGCTTCGGCGCACATGCCGGCCATCCAGGCGCGGACCCGGAGCGGGCCGCCGCGTAGGGTCGACGCCGCCGCCTCGGCGAGATCGACGGCGCGGGCAGGGTGGCCGAGCTCGACGGCTTGGACCGCGAGGCCCCGCAGAGCGGTCGCTTTCGCCACCGGGTCGCCGGCTTCCTGGGCGAGCCGGGCAGCCTGAATGTAATAGTTCTGCGCCAGCCCGGGAGAGTCCCCAGCGTCGGAGGCCATGAACGCCGCCAGATACGTCATCTGGGAGGCGGCTGAGAACAGCGCGGGCCGGGCCTGCCCGCTGGTGCCCTGCAGCAGGGGCCCCACCTCGTGAACGAGGTAGGCGAGGACGGCGGTGCGTGCGTGGCCGCCGCCGAACAGGTCGTCGGCGGCGGAGAACTGGCTACTCATCACGCGGATGCGTTCGGCGTCGGAGTCGCCGGCCTGGCGAGGCTGCCCCGGACGGTCAACGGTGGTGAGGAGTGCGGGCGGCAGGTTCAGCGCGGCAAGCGAGTACAGGCCAGCGCTGAGCAGCGATCGCCGGTTGAGCATGTCGTCCCTCCCCAGGCGGGTCACCCAGGTCATGGGATCGCACTCCCACGGATTCTCAGGTGCCGCTTCGTTGTGTGGCCACCCCAGGTCGTGAGCGGCGAGGTCACGGCCGAGCAGCCGGACGAACGCCTCGACGATGACGGGAACCGCCGCCGACGCAGGGATGGTCCCCGACAGCCAGTGTGCGATAGCGGCCGGGTCGTAGTACATACCCTGCCCAGTTTCAGCCCCGACAGCGTTGATCGTTTTCGCGATGTGTGTGTAGGGCTTCCCAGCGGCCGCGATCGCCTCCTGCAGGGCGGTGTTCTTCACCGGGTGGTGTCGTTGTCTCGGCATTTCTATCCCCTCGTGTCGCTTTCCATGTGGCCCGAGGATCCAAAACCATCCAATACCGAAAGCCCTGTTCGATCAGGTCGTTGCGCCCTTCACTCGTCAGTGAGACCAGAACGTGACGGTGTGAGAGCGAAGCGCGACGGGAGGGGCCGACGATTGATTACCCAGCAGGGAGAGCGGTGGTTCACTGCCGCTGACGCGGCCAAACTGTTCGGCCCGGGAATCGTCACCAGCAGCACCACGGGGCGCCGGGTTTGGTACGAGGAACACGACCCGGCTGCCGCGGTGCGTGTCGCGCTCGGCGTTGCCCGCCGCTCCTGGGTTGACGCCGTGGCGGTCGCTCCGGTCGGCGCCGCCCTGGCCCAGGCCGGTCTGGCGTTGGCCTTCGCCAAGCACCTGCACGAAGTACGACGTCGGCATGGTCTGCACGGCGCGTGGGTGACGAGCCCGCTGCGGCCGCCCCTGCCTCGGCTCGGGTTGTGCCGCCTCCCGCACCTGGTCACCGCTGCAGGCCCTGACGGGACATGGCAGGACATCGCGGTGTGGGAGGTCATGACCGAGGAGCGCTTCACGGAGTGGCTCGGTCGTGAAACGGTCGGCTTGGCCGAACTCGAGGCGAGGCTTCCCCGGCTGCTCGCGCTGCGCCGGGCCGTCCGTGAGGGCACGCTGCCCGACACCCAGGCCGTTCGTGAGCTGCAGGAGTTGCTGCGGACCCGCTGCCTGTCGACACGGCTGGTACTCGAACGCCCGA
The DNA here is from genome assembly GCF_044459525.1 of Streptosporangium sp. NPDC050284. NCBI lineage: Bacteria > Bacillati > Actinomycetota > Actinomycetes > Streptosporangiales > Streptosporangiaceae > Streptosporangium > Streptosporangium sp. NPDC050284. Next base: position 134,602 of record NZ_JBITIZ010000004.1, on the reverse strand, counting down.
ACTTCTTCGATTCTCTGATCGCTTTCAAGGAGGAACGTTCGTGAGGAACAGCTGTGCGTCGCCAGTTGACTACGCCAGTGCGCCGGTGACGTTGCCGGTCAGCATCTCCGTCTACCAGCCCGGTACGTTCCTGGACGCGGAGCTCGCCGACCTCGGCCATGCTGCGCTGCGCGGCTGGCCGGATCAGCGGCCGATGACGGCGGCCCTGGTGCGGTCCCTGCTGCGGACCTTCGAGGGTTCCCCTCCGACGCTGATGTTCCTGACCCGTACCGCGGGCGGCGACCTGGTCGCGGCAGCAGCCTTGTGCTACCCCGCCGGGCCCGGCGTACCGGGTCGCCTGTGGGGGCCGGTGGTCGACCCGGGCTGGCAACGGCAAGGGCTGGGCACCGTCCTGCTGGAGCAGGTCAACGCATGCCTGCTTGATCGTGAGACGGTCCTGGTCACCGCGGAGATCCCGGCGATCCGACGGCACGGCTGCGCGTTCTTCACGAAAGCCGGGTGGCGCCTGCACTCCACTGCCGCCCTGCTGCATACCCTGACCATTCCCGCGCCGGGGGGAGACCTGCCGGACCTGCGGGTCTTGGGCGCGGAGGATGCCGCCGCGCTGGGCCGCCTGTATTACGCGGTCCACCCCACCTGTGAGCCTTTGGTCGCCGCAGGCATCTACCGGCGGTGGAGCACCGACGAGCGGTTCGTCACCGATGGTCTGGTCGGTGTGGCCAGCCCTGACGGGGAGCTACAGGCGGCCGCCCTGATGTACCCGCTGATCCACGCCAACCCCGGAGAGCCGGCGGAGGCTCTGCTAGCTGAGGTGCTCGTTCACCCCGGCGCAGACCGGGCGGCCCTGGTCGGCCCGCTGATCGCGGCAGTTCTCGACGCAGGTGCCCGGCACGACGCCCTGGTGGCTCGCGCCGTCGTCTCGACCACCGAACGTGCCCTGCTGGCTGATCTGCACGCGGCAGGCCTGGCCACGGTGGAGGAAGTCCGCTCCTACCAGGCGCCGCTGACGCTCCGGCTCAATCGGTGAGTTCGAGCGGTGTGGCCGGGGCGCCGTCGCGAAGGTATCCAGCGATGAGGTCACCCAGCCCGATCGGGTACACGGTTTGGTCGCTGGTGGCCAGCTCAGTGAGGGTCCACCAGCGCCAGGCGCGGATGTCATCAGGCTGGGTCGCATGCTCGGGGTCGACGTCATCGGCGTGGACGCGGGCGGCGTAGTACTTCTCGACCTGCCGAACCGGCTGGCCGCCGACCAGGTGGTCCTTGCTGCGAACGGCAAGCTCAGGGCCGAGCGTGACATCGTTGACGCCGAGTTCCTCGCGAAGCTCCCGCTGCGCTGCGCTGTGATGGTCTTCACCGGGTTCCAGGGAGCCACCGGGGGTGGCCCAGAATCCGCCGTTTTCCTCATAGCGCAGCAGCAGCCGGTCGTGCTCATCGAGGGTGACGACGCGGGCAGCGTGGCGCAGGGTCGGGGTGGGCATGCGCCTATTGTCGCTGGCCTGGAAGGTGGCCAGCGCATGAGCAGGGGTTTCCACGATGGGCTCGCGGTCGTTGAAGCTGGTGTTGAGAAGGTGGAGCGTCAGCCGAGCAGGTGCAAAACCCGCTCGGCCTGGCGTTCCAACGTGCCTTCCGGGTTGCGGGATGCGAAGGGCCCATCAGGGCCGAGCATCAGAAACCAGCCCAGGGCGAGCAGCCGCCGGAAGTCCCGCACCCGTGCGGTCTCCTGACGGGTCAGGTCGCTGTTAGCCAGAAGGTGCTCTGCGTCGAAGGTGCCGTCGACGCGGGAGATGTGCTCGGCCACTTCGGCGAGTTCAAACATGCGGTCGCTACGGCCGGAGTCTTCCCAGTCGATGATCCGCACCTGATGGTCGTCCCACAGGTAGTTGGCGTGGTTGCCGTCGGACAGGCCGAGTACCGGGGGCAGCGGGTCGGTGGTGAGCGCGTCGGGGGCTGCACTGGCCAGCCACGCTGTCCCTGCCTGGTAGGCCCGCAGCGCCAGGGGATCCTCCCCGAGGTTCGGCTGCTTGTCGGCCCAGGTGCGGACCTTGGTCACGGCGGCGGCTGGTCCCCACGCGGCGGGCTCGACGGTCTCGATCACGTGCGTGGGGATCGCCTGGTGCAGCCGGGCGAGGGCGGCGGCCACCGCGGCGACCTGCTCGCTCGTGGCGTGTTCGCCACGCAGCACTCGGCCGGGCAGGCGGCTCATCACCACCACGGGCGGCGCCGCGTCGAGGTCGGCCTGGATGGGCGCGGGTGCCAGGCCGGGCGCGTGCTCGGCAAGCAGTGTCAGCGCGGCCCATTCGCGGTGGGGTTCTCGCCGCTCCCACGACCGATATCGCTTGATCACGACGTGGTCGCCGATGTCGAGATCATGGGTAGTGGATTGGCTGACTGTCACGCGGGTGCCTCGCCTTCCTGCCGTCCCCGAAAAGGGGCGCTTTTAAGGAAGCGGTAGATGAGTCATCGAGGCTATCGCAGTTCATGTCAGACCATCACGGGCATTCGATCAAGCTTTTGGCTGCTGTTGCATTACCTCCTGATAGACCTGCTGGTATCGGTCGGCTACCCGTGGCCAGGCGTAATCGCGGCGGACATGATCGACGCCGTTGGCTGATCGGCGGGTGCGTTCGGCCGGATCGGCGAGCGCGGAGGTCAGGGCGGCGGCCAGGTCGGCGACGTCGTCGGGTGCTACCAGCCACCCGTCCGCCTGCGGCCCACGCGCAGTGATGAGGGTGGCGGGGCCACCCGTGCTGGTGGCGATCGGTGGCACGCCGCACGCGGCGGCTTCGATGTAGACCATGCCGAAGCTTTCGTTGACCGCGGGGGCGGCCATGAGATCGGCGCAGTTGAGGCCGGCCGGCAGTTCGTCGTGGCCGCGCCAGCCGATCAGGTAGACGTGCCGGTCGATGCCCAGCCTGCGTGCGGCCTCATACGGGTGCTCGCCCTCGTTTTCGCCGGGGTAGCCGCCCCACAGCAGCAGGATCGGCGCGGGCGAGGTCTCCTTGATCGTGGTGGCGAATGCCTCCAGCAGGACGTTGAGGCGTTTGACCTGCTGGTAGCGGCCAATCCACAAGATGATGGGCCGCAGCTGCCCGTCGGGGGTGAGCATGGCCGCCAGGTCCTCGTCGGTGTAGCGGATGCTGCCCGGCATCTGCCCGGGCGCCCACCCTTGGGGATCATCGACGAGCCAGTGGCGCAGCAGCGCCAGCTTCTGACCGACGGTGAGGTGTTGCGGTACGAACCGGGTGGTGTCCACCCCGTTGCCGATGACGGTTACCTGGGGGGCGGGGAGGCCGAGCAGCCGCTCGACCTCGGCCTGGTCGCTGGTCGACACGGTGACGATCCGGCCGGCCTGCCGGGCGTAGGCGTTCATCAGGGCAACCCAACTGTCGGCGTGGCTCCAGTGTCGCCAGTCGAGGGCGTGTACCCGCTCGCGCAACGCGGCCTCAAGCTCGCGGGGCAGGAGCTGCTCAAGCGCGTCATGGCGAGCGCCGGGGTCAGGGTGGCGGCATGCTCGCGCCAGCTGCTCCAAGGACACCCCTGTTCGAGCAGCCAACCTGGTGTGCTGCTGGGCTTGGTCGAGCAGCTTGAGGTCGGTGCCGTGAAAGGTGGTGACCCTCGGGATGCCCGGGTAGGCGCGGGCGACTGCGGCCTGCAGGTGGCTGAGGTGGTGGACGTGGACGACGTCGGGGCGTTGGCTACGACGGCTGATCAGATGCTGGGCCCACGCATTGACCAGGTGTGCTGTCGTGGGAGCGGTGACGGCGGTGAACATGCGGTCCGGCGCGTCCGGGCCACGGTCTTCGAAGGAAGGGTGGAACGGCGCCGCCTGGCCATCCATCGCGCTGCCGCCCCGCGCGTAGGCATCGGCGGCCGGCGTGTAGTCCATCGCCGTGACTGGCAGATTCTGGTAGAAGGTTTCGGCGTGGCTGAACTGGCCGGGCTGGCCGAGGGAGCCGCACAGGATGCGGCAGGTATGGCCTCGGCCGGTGAGGTCAGCGGCCAGGTAACGGATGACTTGGGCCGAGCCGCCGCGGGGGAAGAACTGGACGGCGGTGTCGATGGTGAGCCTCACAGCAGGGTCCTTTCCTGGGGCATGAGAGCGAGGGCGGTGGCTGGTACGTCGTGGCCTGCCGGTTGCAGACGAGGCACGGGCGTGCTGCTGCCGGTCTGCGCGGCAGTGAGAATGGCCTCGGTCGCGGCGACCGCTGCGGCTCCTTCGTGCAGGGTGACGATGTCGTGCGAGCGGCCGTAGAGCGCGTCGCGGAATGCCTCGTTTTGGGCGTAGAAGGGTTCCGCCCCGTCGACACGGCATCTGATCATCGGCCCGGCGGCCATGCCGGGAAAGCCTTCCGACTGGCCGATGCCCTGGTGGGCGGCGTTGGTGTGGTGGGTGATGGTGCGCGTGATCGCGTCCACGCTCACCCGTCCGGAGGCGGTGTAGAGGGTGACGAGGCGTTCCTTGAGCGGCGCGATGCGGCTGACCTCGATGGTGGCCAGCCCCCCGCCGTCCAGGACACACGTCGCGGTGGCCAGGTCTTCGTGGGAGCGGCCGGAGATGCGGACGGTGTGGGCGGTGACCGACGTGATCTGGTGGCCGGTCAGGTAGGCCACCAGGTCGACGTCATGGATGCCGATGTCGCTCACCACGCCCACGTCGCGAATCCGGTCAGGGAACGGGCTGTGTCGGCGGGTGGCCACGGTGTAGATGGGGCCGAACTCGCCGGAGCGCAGCCGGGCGACGAGCTCACCGATGGCGGGGTTTCGCCGTTCGGTGTGGTTGACGGCCGCGACGAGGCGTTGCTGGTCGAAGGCGTCGACTAAACGCCTGGACGCCGCCAGAGTAGAAGCCAAGGGCTTTTCGATGAGGGCGTTGATTCCGGCGGCGGCCAGGGCGAGCCCGACCTGATCATGGGTGGCTGTCGGCGTGGCCACCACGCAGTAGTCCAGATCCAGGGCCAGGAGGCCGTCGACATCGACGGCCTGGTGCAGGGCTGGGTAGGCGGCGCGCCGATCGGGGTCGGTGTCGGCCACGGCGACCAGGTCCACGCCGTCCATCTGAGACAGCGCTCGGGCGTGGACGGTGCCGGCCCAGCCCAGGCCGATGACTGCTGCGCGAAGGGATCTGCTCATTGTGGAACCACCTACATGCGCGAGGAACGGACAGGGACAGGCGGCGCGTCGCAGCCTTGACGCGCCACCCTCGATCGACGGGGGGTCCAGCTAGCGGCTGGTGTTCCAGGCGGTGACCCGGTCGCGTTCGTCGGGCAGCCACGACGGGATGGCTGCCGGGGTGGCCTGCAGCCACGCCAGGTAGCGGGCTACGCCGTCGGAGATCGGCGTGCTCGGCTGCCAGCCGAGCACGCTGGTCATGCGCGTGATATCGGCGCGGCCGCCGAGTGGGTCGCCGGCGGGCCTGGGCGCTGCCTCGAACACGGTTGCGGGGAGGTGAGAGCGGACCAGTTCGGCGACCTCCAAGATGCTGGTGGTCTGGCCGGTGCCGATGTTGAACGTGGCGCCGCTCGCCTGCGGAGCGATCAAGGCGCGGATGATGGCGTGGGCGGCGTCGTCGACGTGGACGAAGTCGCGGACCTGGCGGCCGCTGTTGTTGAGCGGGAGCGGCTGGCCGAGGGTGGCGTACATGCAGAACTGGGCAACCACCCACGACCAGGCACCCGGCTTGGGAATCTGCCGCTCGCCGTACACCGAGAACGGCCGGACGATCGTGTAGTCCACCCCGGCGGCCTCCAGCAGGTGCCGGGTGTGTGTCTCCCCCCATAGCTTGGCCGTGGCGTAGGGGTTGAGCGGGCTCATGGGCTGGTCCTCGGTGAAGATCTGCACCTCGTCCAGGCCCGCGACGCCGTGCCCGTACACCTGGGCGGAGGAGATGAACACCAGTCGCCGCACGCTGCCGTCGGCGGCAGCGCGCAGGATGCGGTGGGTTCCGGCGATGTTCGCGTGAAAGGCAGCGTCGGGGTTGCGCAGACATCCGGCCACGGTGGAGAACGCGGCGGCGTGGATGACGAAGTCGCTGCTCCGGACGAGCCGGTCGATGAGCGGCTGGTCGTTGATGTCGCCGACGACCAGGCCGGGCGTGTCCTGGGTGGCGCCCAGGAGAGCGTAGGTGGCCGAGTCGTAGCCGGACAGGTCGTCCACGGCGGTCGCGCTTGCGCCTACGGCGCTGAGGTGCCGGGCGATGGCGGCGCCGATGAGCCCGGCTCCGCCGGTGATGAGGATGCGTGCTCCGTCGAGTTCAACCAGATCGGTGAACATCGTGAAAGATCCTTTCCTGGTTGGTGCCGGAGGTGGCGGGTGCAGGCTTGTGAGGAGGGCGGCGGACCGGAAGGGGGTGTCCGCTCCTTCGCCGCCGGGCCGCTTCGCTGGCGGTTACTGGCAGATGAAGGAGCCGGTGAACTTCGTGACCGCGAAGTAGCCGTCGCGGTCGATCACCGTCTGTACCTGCTCGCCGACGCGTTCACGCAGCTCGGTGTAGAAGCCCGCTTCGAGTTCGTCGCCCGGCTGGGAGGCGGCACAGCAGTAGTTGTGTGCGGCGTAGAAGTCCAGGAACGGGTCGACGGCGGTGAAGCGAAGCTGGTCCTGCCATGTGCGCAGGTCGATCTCCGTGAAGTGGGCGGCGAGCTGGTCATGACCGTTGATCAACGAGATGCGGGCCTTGGGGGTGGCCTTGAACAGGTGTTTGGGAGCGTTCATCTGCTTCATGGCGGTGAAGTGGGCGTCGAACATTTCCACCATGGAGTCGGGCCGGTCGGTGGTCAGGATGAACCGTCCGCCTGGGGCCAGCACCCGTACGACGTCGCTCAGGCAGGCGTCGATGTCGGAGACGTAGTGCATCATGTAGATCGCTGTGACGCGGTCGAAGGAGTTGTCGGCGAACATGGACAGGTCGTCGGCGCTGCCCTCGATCCACTCGCATGGGGTGGCGACACCGGCCATCCGCTGGCGGGCGGCGCTCAGCACGCCGGGGGCGATGTCGAGGCCGACGATCCGGCCGTCGGAGAGGTGGGGGCGGATCTGCTCGGCCACGAATCCGTTGCCGCAGCCCACGTCCAGCCAGGACTCGGTGCCGGTCAGCGCCATCTGCTCCAGCAGATGATCGACCATGGTGCGAGGGTTGGTGCGGAATCGGTTGTGGGCGAGCTGCTTGCCATCGAGCATGCGCGTGTCGGCGAAGTAGCGGTCGCGGGCGTCTTCGGCGCTCAGCTCGAAGTACTCCTGGGGGATGGTGTCGGCGAGCTGGTCGAGGGCGGGCGTGCGGAAGTCCATGTGCGTTCTCCTTCGGTTGCGGCAGGGGTCAGGGGCCGGACGTGGCCCATTTGGTGCCGACGTACTTGTGGGGCAGCAGCTCGGCCAGCGGTACAGTGCGCGGGCCGAGGGGGGTGCCGACGACGACGGCCAAGGCGGGTGCGTGGTCCAGCAGGAGTTCGCGGCATAGCCCGCAGGGTGGCACCAGCCGTGCGGGCTCGTCCTCCTGCGGTTTGGGGTACCGTACGGCGGCGACCATGATCAGCGGGGCGGTGGTGGCCATGCGAGCGACGCCGAGCGCGACGGCTTCGGCGCACACCGCGGCGCGGCCGACCATGGCATCCAGGTGCAGGCCGAGATGGAGGCCGCCGTTTCGGTCGAGGATGGCGGCGCCGATCTGGTGCCGGGCCAGCACGTAGCGCGAGGAGATCAGCTCGTAGGCGGCGGCGACCACCCGGCGGTTGGTCTCATCGCCGCAGCCCGCGGACGGGTCCTTCTCTGGGGAGGGGGTCATGCGATGTGTCCCGGAGGGCGGAAGTCGCGGTAGATCTCCGACTCGCGGGGTCCGCGCGCACCCTGGTACTTGCCGGTGTACAGGGTGATGTCGCCCTGTACACGCCAGAAGGTCACCTGGCCGATGAGCAGGCCCGGGTACACGCGTACGGGCTGCACGGCGTGCAGCTGCAGTGTCCACTGGTTGTGTGAGCCGAGGTCGATGAGGTCGGCGGTCACGTGGACGAACAGGCCGAGCCGGGCGATGCTGGAGCGGGCCCGGATGATCGGCACGTAGTGGTCGCTGCCCATCATCTCCAAGGTGTGGCCAAGGTAGATGCGGTCTGGCTCCAGCACGATCCCCTCGGCGGGGATGGTGTGCTCGATGACGGGATTGGGCTGGGCGACGTCCAGGATCTCGGAGGTGTAGGTCTTGAGTATCGGGCCGAGCCGGAAGTTATAGCTGTTGGGATTTACTTGATCAGCGGTGAACGGGTCGATGGTGATTCGTCCCGCGGCGTGCTGGAGAGTGATCTCCGAACCAGTCAAGATCATCGGGGGCCTCCTGGCGGTGGCGTCGAAATGGCGGGTCAGGAAGCCGTGAGCAGCCGTGGCGGCGGAGTAACAGCAGTAGAAAAACCCCCGAAGTGCCCCACGTAGGGATGAATAGCTCCGTCGGGTACCCAGAACGACACCTGACCCACCACCATCCCCGCGTACAGGCGGATCGGCTGGACGACCACGAGCTCCAACGTCCACCGGTGAATTGCGCCGAGGTTTCCCAGGTCAGCCGACACCTGGAGGAACACCCCGAGCCTGCCGAGAGAGGAGCGGCCGATCAGGGACGGCACGTAGTGGTCGCTGCCGATCCGCTCCAGCGTGGTACCGAGGTAGACGCGACCCGGCCGGAGTACGACTCCGTCTTTGGGGATGACGATCTCCTCGGTGGGGTGATCACCGAGCGGGTCGATAACCGTGCTGCGGTGCAGGCGCAAGGTCGCACCGAGCCGGTAGTTGACGCTGTTGGGATTAACCAGATCAGGGGTGAACGGGTCGATGACGATCCGTCCGCGCTGCTGCTCGGCCGTGATTGCCGGACCGGTGAGAATCATGCTTTGACCGCCAGCTGGTCGATCAGAAAGGCCGCTTGAGCGCGGAGCGCCGCCAGACCACCATGGTTGGCCACCCGGTAGTACGGGACACGGCCGATGGGTGCTTCACTCGGATGCTCCTCATCGCCGGTGGTGAGGTCACCGCGGGCCTGTTTGCGCGCTCGACGTGTGTCTTCGGGGGCGTGGACCTCGATGAGCAGGAAGCCAAGGGCCACCAGCGCGTCGACGTCGGGGGCGCGCATGTCGTCGCACACCATCACGGTGGCGGGAGCAGCGGTGGCCACCTTGGCGGCGAACAGGTCGGTCAATGCGGTGGGATTGATCCGACGCAGATGCCCGGCCAGGTCGTTGAGCAGCAGCCCATCCTGCACAGCAGGGGAGAGCAGGGGGCGTCCGGCGACCGTGTGAATGAGTGCCTGCAGCTCATACAGGGGCGCACCGACTTTGACGATCGTGGATGTCACCCCGGCCGCGTCGAGCTGCTTGGTCAGCAGGCGGGCGAAGGTGGATTTACCGGCGCCGGGCAAGCCGTGGAGCGCGAGTCTGTGCATGCGAAACCAGGCCCCTTCACGGGCGTGCGATTAAGGAAAGCCAGACTGAGAAGCACATCATCGAGAGCGTGCTCTCATGCCTTTCACCAGTGCTGATGGCTATGAAAACCTGATGTCACAAGGCTGACTAGAGGTTGTCTGTAGTCTTTTCGCGCAGCCGCTGTAGCCTCTCGCCCGCGAGCGCTAGGCGATCAAGGCGCGGGTGCGGGATCGTGAGAGTACTGGCAAGCACACCCACCCCTGGGGAGCAGCCGTATGACGGAACCACTCAAAGATCATCCATTGGTGATCTTGCGTGCTGAGCTCGGTCTGTCGCAGGCCGAGTACGCGAAGAAGCTGGATGAGGTGCATCAGGCACTCAGGCTCGGGGGGCTGTCGCACCGGCGACAGAAGATCTACCGCTGGGAGTCTGGCTCGGTGGTCCCGCAGGCTTCCGCGCAGCGGGCGATTGCAGAACTGCATGGGGTACCGGCTGCGCTCGTGAAAGCGATGCCGTGGCCGGAGTGGCTGGCAACGGCATGCCACCAGATACAGGGGTCTCCCTGCTATGGGGATCAGGCAGCTACGGTAGGAGTGCTGACTGATCTGGCACGGGGAGGCGCGGTGGACCGACGCGAGTTTCTGATCATGACGTCGGCTGCTCTCGGCTCCTCCGTTGCGGGCTGGCAAGAGGCCATGGCCGCGATAACCAGCCCGGTCTCGACCGGTCGGCGCCGCATATCCGCGCCGATGGTGGATCACCTTGAGGTCCGCCTGGATCGCCTCCGTCATCTCGACGACGCCCTGGGCAGTGCCCACCTCCGCGACCTCGCGATGGCCGAGTTCTCATTCATCGTCGGGCTGGTCAAGGATGCGCGCTTCGACGGACCCACCAGCCGCCGCCTGTACGCAGCCGCCGCCGAAGCCGCTCGCTGCTGCGCCTGGGTCCACTTCGACGACGGCTTCCACGCCCAAGCGGAGAAGTTCTTCGACGCGGCGCTGCGCGCCTCGGCTACCGCAGGCGACGCCCTCGTTGGCGCGTACGCGCTGTCTTTCCGAGCCATTCAGCATTACACCGCTGGAGATCCATACGACGCCGTTGCCCTCATCGAAGCTGCTCAAGTCCAGACGAAAAACAAAGCCACTCCCCGCTTCCGCGCGATGCTCGCCGCCCGTGCCGCCCGCTCCTACTCCAAAGCTGGCGATCGGCGCGCCTGCGCTCGCGCGCTGCACCAAGCACGTGATCTACTCGCCTTCGGGCCGCACGCCGATGATCCGCCCTACCTGTATTGGGTAACCCTGGGCGAGGTGGAAATGATCGCTGGCTCGTCCGCGCTTCAGCTCGGCGACCCCCATGAAGCAATCCGCCGATTCGACGCCGCGATTGACGCTAACTACGCGGGAGACGACCAGTATCCGCGCACGCATGCCATATATCTAGCGCGCGCCGCGGATGCTCACCTGGCACTGCGCGACCTGGACCAAGCGGTCGCGGTCGCCGACCATGCTGTCCGCTGCCTCGGTGGCGTTGACTCGGCCCGATCGACAGCGACTCTGGACGACTTGAGGGGCAAACTCGCTAAACACCGGCATGTGGCAGTTGTCCGAGACTTCCTTGACCTCACCGCTTAACCGAGTAAAAGCACTAACTTCGCCCAGTGGCCCGGCCCAGCGCGACGACGCCGCTGCGGGAGCACCGGACGATGATCACCGACCAAGATTGGCCGCAAGAACGGCCGTTGATACTTCCCGGTCTGTATGCGGTGCCCGACCCTAGTCCCAGAATCAGCCCAGACCGGCGCGGGACTTCGGCAACCGCTCTCCACATCACCTTCCCAGATCGGCTAGAGCCGCCCGCTAGGCTGGCCCGTGCGCCGCTGAGCTGAGGGCCGGGCACCCTACGTCTTCGGGGGCCCGTGACGTGACCAGCTGCCAGCCCGGTGGTTCCAGGTGAGGAAACCGCGTGAACTCGTCGCGGCGGCTCAGCGTTGGGCCGCCCGCCGGTTCCGAATCACCCAGCCGGACCAGTCGTGGCAACACCGAGCGTGGAGTTACTACGACACCACCCCGGAGGTGCGGTTCGCGTCGAAGTGGATCGGCAACGCCATGGGCAAGGGCCGCCTGTTCGCTGGCGTCCGCGACGAGGACGGCACCGTCAAGCCGCTACCTGACAGCCACCGGGCATCCGAGCTGGTGGCGTCCATCGCCGGCGGCCCGGCTGGGCAGTCGCAGTTGCTCGCCGCGTTCGGCCCGCACCTGGTGGTCGCCGGCGAAGGGTGGATCGTTATCCGTCCCACTGAGGACGCCCGTACCGGGCAGCGCACAGGCGAGGACTGGCGGGCCCTGTCGGTGCTAGAGGTGACATCGAAAGGCCAGGACCTGGAGGCGGAGATCGACGGCGAGCCGGTTCCGATCCCGCCGCATGACCCGTCTAAACCCGCTGACCCGCTGGCGCCGGCCGCGATCCGCGTGTGGGATCCGCACCCGCGTCGGCATATCGAAGCGGACTCGCCGATCCGGTCGTCGCTGGGCCTGCTGGAAGAACTACGGCTGCTGAACGCGGCTGTCGCGTCGATCGCCCGTTCCCGGCTGACGGGGCGCGGCGTGCTGCTGGTGCCGCACGGAACCCGGTTCCCGTCCAAACCGGGTGTGCTGGACGGCGAAGAAGACGACCTGATCGACGTGTTCATGCAGGTCGCTGAAACCGCGTACAAGGATCCCGAGAGTGCGGCGGCCGCAGTGCCGATCATTCTGGAGGTGCCGGCCGACGCGATCGGCAAGATCGAACGGGTGACGTTTGAGTCGGACTTCGACGACCTGGCGGCGAAGCTCCGCGAGGAAACCATCCGCCGATTCGCCACAGGTTTGGATACTCCGGCGGAAATCCTGTTGGGCACAGGTGAAGTAAATCATTGGTGTACGGTGCGCCATGTGGAAATCATGACGGGGTCGGGTTGGAAGACCTACGACCAGCTCACGGTCGGCGAACCGGTTCTGACTCTCAACCACGAGACCGGACTGTCGCAGTGGCAGCCCCTCACCGCCGTCAACACCTGGGACGTCGTCGACGAACCCATGATCAAGATCAAGGGCAGGCGTCATACCTCGATCACGACGGCCAAGCACCGCTGGCCGCTCGTCACCGGACGCAACCGTGCCCGCGCCTGGACGACCAGCGGCGAGCTCGCCGACGCCGCCCACCACGACGGCCCGGACACGCAACGCCAGGAGTACCTGGTGCTGGCCGCCCCGAACGCCGACCTGCCCACGGAGCCCAAGTACAGCGACGCCCTGGTGGAAGCGGTCGCCTGGTACTTCACCGAGGGAACCTCCGGTGTCCGGCAGGGCCGCAACACGCCGAAGGTGTCCATCTACCAGTCGCACCACGTCAACCCCGGCAACTGCGACCGCATCATGCGCGCCCTGACGGCCCTGTTCGGCCCGTCGAGCGAAACCCTCGACAAGGGCGGCCGCTACGCCAGCCCCGAATCGGTCGCCCGCCGCGACGAAGCCAAGCGGCTGAAGGCCGAAAACCCGACGATGACCAACGCCGACATCGGCCGCCGGCTCGGCGTCTCCAAGGTAATGGCCGGCAAGTACCTCGCCGGCGACAGCAAGACCCGCGACGCCATACCGCGCTGGCGGATGACCATCTCGGCGAATGGCCAGCTGACGGAATTCCGGCTGAACTCGGCCGCCGCCGAAGTGGTGGTCGAGCACGCCCCCGAGCGGATCGTCACGCTCGACTTCGTCCGCTCCCTCACCGCCGCCCAGCTGGAGCTGTTCATCGACACCGCGATCCGCGCAGACGGCCACTACATGCAGGGCAAGACGCCAGTGTTCGGGCAGAAGAACCCGCGCATGTGCGACGCCTTCGAGCTGGCTCTGATCCTGTCTGGACGCTCGTCGTACCGGACCGAGCACAACGGGTGGGGAACGTCCGCGTCAGGGCCGCGCAAGAAGACCCAGCACATGGTCATCGGCTCCGACCGGGCGACGTTCGCGCCACGCGGCCGTAGCTTCACCGAAGAGCTGTACACCGGCACGATCTGGTGCCCGACCACCCCGAACGGCACATGGCTGGCACGCCACGAAGGGACGGTGTTCTTCACCGGTAACTCCGGCTGGCAGCTGAAAGAGGAAGCGATCACTTTGGCGGTGGAGCCGCGCCTGGGCACCCTCGCTGACGCGCTGACCACGCAGTGGCTGCGACCCACCCTGGAAGACGAAAACCACCCAGAGGCTGAGCAGGCGCTGGTCTGGTACGAAACCAGTTTGCTGCGGATCCGCGCGAACCGGCCGCAGACCGCGCTGGAGGTGCACGACCGCGGGGTCATCTCTGATCAGGCGCTGCGCCGGGAGACAGGGTTCGACGACGACGACGCGCCCACCCTGGAGGAGAAGCAGGCCCGCGCCGCCCGCGACGCCCGAGAGGAGCCGATCGGGCGGGAGCCGGGGCTGCCGGTCGACGAGACCGAAAACATGCCGGACACACTGCCCGCTGCCGCAGCCGTGCACGACCCGGCGGGGACGCTCGCCCACATGGACCGCAGGGGGCGCGACCTGGTCGAGCAGATGAAGCGCCGGCACGGCCTGAACGACGATGAGCTACGGGATGTGCTGTATGGCCTGGTGCTGCTGCACTCCAAGGAGACGTGATGGGCGGGCGTGATCCGCGGGCCGGGCAGCGTGATCAGGTGGCGCGGGCTTTGGCCGGGCTGGAACCCATGGTGGGGCGCGCTGTGCGGGCAGCGTTGGATCGGGTCGCCGCCCAGTACGCGGCCTCCCTGCGAGCATCCACCGCCGTAGGGGATCTGGTGGCTCAGGGGGAGCCGGTTGATGACGCTGACGCGCGCCGCGTCTCCGAGTTGTGGGCTGCGGCGCTCCTCGTGATCGTGCTGGCGTTGCTGACCGTGTTCGGCGCCGCCCTGGTGGCGGCGCGGCGGGCGCTCGGCGTGCCCGACCAGCAGCCCAGCACCCCGCCGCCTGATCCTTCGCCGGTGAAGGCCGGCGAACCGGACCGGCCTGCTGACATCCCAGACCTGGTCGACCTGTATATGAACCGGCCGCTGGAGTTGCCCGACGTGGTCCGTGACTACCTGCTCGCCGCGGAGAACCGGCTGCGTGACGTCGGCGACAGCCTGTGGCGGGCGGCCCGGCAGTCCCTCGCGGACGGGGTCGCCGCCGGCGACACCATGGACGGGTTACGGGCTCGGCTGCAGGCCACGTTCCGGGAAGGCGGAGCCCAGCTGGGGGAGGCCCGCGCCGCCCGTATCGCCCGCACGGAAACGCTGGCCGCGTGGAACTGGGCGGCGTTGCATGTCGCCCGCTCCCAGCCGTCCGGATCGCGGCCGCTGTTCAAAAGCTGGCTGGCGACGCTGGACCTGCGCACCCGCGACGCGCATTTCCGCGCTGACGGGCAGGTGGTGCCGTTGGACGGGGTGTTTCGTGTGGGCGGCGAGTTCCTCGACTTCCCCGGCGACCCGATCGCTTCGCCGGGCAACACGGTGAACTGCCGGTGTGCGATGACGTTCCATTCCGAGGAGTCGGCCGAGCCGCCGCCTGACACCGGCCGGCAGGGGCTGTCAGACCAGGAAATCAACGATGTCGTCAACGGGTTCGAAAAGCGAGGGGTTGTGAGGGACATTAGTGCCGCTTCGGGCGGCCCGTACACGGGGGCGATGGTGGCGTTGGTGCCGTCGCAAGCCGACATCGACCGGCTGTTGGTCGACGACGGCGAACTCGCCGACGACCTGCACCTGACGCTGCTGTTCCTCGGCGACGGCGACGACGTTGACGCCGAAACCCGGCAGGAGATCGTGGACCGGCTGCGGGGGTGTGTCGCGGAGCTGCGCGACGTCGACGGTGTGCCGCTGCCCGTGCAGGGCGACGGGTTCGCGCTCAGCGCGTTCAACCCGGGTAGCTCCGAGCCGGACACGGCGCTTGTGCTCGGCGTCGGCGGCGAACACCTCGCCCAGGTGAAAAACGCGGTGACGTACTGCGTCGGCGACGTGTACGCGTTCCCGGCCCAGCACACCCCGTGGGTGGCGCACGTCACCCTCACCTACAGCGACGACCTGGCCCAGCTTGCCGGGCTGGTCGACCGGACCGGGCCGATCACGTTTGATCGGCTGCGCGTCGTGTTCAACGGCGACATCACCGACATTCCACTCTCGGCTTCTGAAGGAGACGCCATGCCTGACCAGGACCTTTCCGCTGCCGCGCAGCCGCCCCGCCGCTGGTCCACGCCGGGCGAGACGGCGCTCGCGTTCGAAGACGAGGAGACGGGGGACGGCCGGATTTTCGCGCCGCGCGCCCTGTACTGGGACGGCGAGTCGTGGCCGCTGCAGTACGCCGACGAAATGCGCGGCGGCCACCAGGGCGCTGTCCTCGCCGGGGAGATTCAGCAGATCAACCGGGTAGGTGGCCGTATCACCGGAGGCGGCGTCCTGTACCCGGACCGGGGCGCGGGGCAGGCGGCGATCGACCTGCTGGAGCAGCAGGCGCCGCTGGGGGTGTCCGTCGACTTGGACGACGTCGACATGGAGCTCGTCGACCGGCGCCGCCGCGAAGAGCACCCAGCTGAGGACGAGGTGGTTTTGCTGGCGTCCCTGAAGGAGGCGTCGGTCATGCAGCTGCCGGGCGGCGCCTGGTCGGTGCGAGCCACCCAGGTGGTGGAGTGGACGACCGGCGAGCAGGGGGCGATGAGCGGCGACGGGTTGCGGGCGGCGCTCACCGCGGCGGGCATCGCCGCGGCCGCCGGCGACGGCGACGACAAGCCGGGCGAAGTGCTGTTCTCCGAGCAGGCCGGTGACTTCGTCATGCGCATCACGAAGGCGCGGGTACGCGGCGCCACCCTGGTGGCCATGCCCGCTTTCGCGCAGGCGTGCATCACCCTCGACCCAGTCGGCGCGCCCGCGCCGGGCCTGGCCGCCTCCGGCGACTGCGAGGAGTGCGACAGCAGCAGCGAACTCGAGGTGATGGACCCGCTGACCGCGTCCGCGTGGCACGAGCTGCAAGCCCTGCCCGCTCTGCCCGCCGCGTGGTTCCACGAGCCGACGGTGAAGGAGCTGCCGCCGGACTCGGGTGGCGTCCACTACGCCGACGGCCGGATCTACGGGTGGGTGGCGCAGGCCGGTGTGCCGCACGAAGGGTTCCCCGGCCGCCGGTTGACGATCGAGAGCCTCGGTGACATCGACCTGACGGGTTTCCTGCGCGCCAGGATGAACCTGGACGACGGGACAACGGTGAAGGTCGGCGCGTTCACGATGAACGTCGGCCACCACCGGGACGGCGCCGAATGCGAGACCGCCGCCTGCCAGTTCGACGACTCACGCACCGTCGCCGGGGTGATCACCGTGGGGATGAACGAGCGCGGCATGTGGTTCAGCGGTGCGGCCGCGCCCTGGCTCAGCGACTGGGACCGTATGGTGTTCACCGCCTGCCAGCCGAGCTACCACATGCGGCAGGAGCAGTCCGGGCGGTGGGCGCTGCGGGCGGTCCTGTCGGTGCCGGTCCCCGGGCATCCGTCCCGGCTGGCCGCGTCCGTGGTCATCGGCCGGGCGAACCTGGCGCTGACCGCGGCCGTCGCCCCCGCCCTGGCGGTCCCGGCGGTTCCGGTCGTCGATTACGAGCAGTTGGCTGTCGCTGTGGTCGACGAGATGGAACGTCGGCAAGCGGCCCGCGCTGAAATCGAGGCGTTGGCTGCCGGGCTGGCGCCGATCCGCGCGGAGATCGCACAAGCGCTCGCCGCTGAGATCAAGGCGGCGTGATGGCGTGTACGCCGTGCGCGGCCCGCGCCGCCAACCGGCCTGTGTGGCAGGTGAAGGAGACCACCGGCCGGGTCGTCTACGAGAGTACGTCCCGGCCGGCTGCGGACGCGGTTGCCCAGCGTTACCCGGGTGGTCAGGTCGTGTCCGCCGCAGGAGGCAACCCGGCCCCCGCGCCGTAGTCGGCCCAAAGGTAGGCCGCCGAGACACTGCGGCGGTCCGCCGTCACATATGCAGGTGGTCCCCTGGCAGCGCCGCCGTACGCAACTTGTCCAGCAAGGTTGTGTTCTTGGTGTGGAAGTCGTTATGGGCGGTCACCAGGTCGGTGCCGGTCAGGGCGGACTCCAAGAAGATCTCCACTTCCCACATGGCGAGATAGCTGCTGAACAGGGCGATGCTGCCCACCGCGCCTGCGGTTGCAGGGCCGCCGTGGGTGACCGCGTTACGGATCCGGAAGAGCCGGTCGAGTTGACGGTCCCACTGGTCGACAAGCTGGGTCAGCCACGTGTTGAAGGCGGCGGTGTTGCTCAGCCGCTTGTCCAAGGTTCGTAGCCGGCGCCCCAGCTGATGATGCGTCGGGTAGAGGTCTTTGAGCTCATGGAGGGCCTGCCGTGTCGAGTTCGGAACGAGTTCCATGCGTCCCAGCTCGGTGAACTCCACCGTCCTGTTTTTGATGTTTTCAAGCTGCTTCCACGCTGTGATGGGGAGTTCCCCGAGATCGCCACCAACAGCGTCAAAGATCGTGCCGGCCAGGTGTGCCCGGGTCTGGTACTCCAGCCATGCCGTCTTCATGTACGCGCGGAGATGGTCGTCCCATGCGGCCGTGCCGACACGAGACGCAGCGGTCTCGATCACCTGGACGTTCGCGGTCACCCGGCCGCGAGCCGACTGGGCTTGAGCATCTCGCCACCAGCTCAGCAGTTCCACGGCTTCGGCCAGCCTGGGTTCGATAATCGGGATCTTGCCATGGGCCTTCGCCCAAGTGGTCATTTCGGCGTAAACCCTGATCAGCTCGGGATAGTCGGACGGTTTGCCAGCGGCGTCGCAGCTGACGGGGATGTACTGCAGACGGGTCTGCGCCGGCGACAGGTGGCTGGTGCCGGGCAGGAGACGCCAGACGCGCTCCTCGTAGACGTTCGCGTGGAACTTCCCGATCGTGACCAGCGCCTCTACCTGGTCGCGGGCCGCTTTGACAGGGTCGACGTAGGTGTTCGCGGGCAGGGAGACGCGAATGAGCACGACGCCCTTGGTGTGCGGCATCTTAGCCATGCTCTGGCCGTCGAAGCTGGTCCACTGCTCTCCATACTTACCGAACTTGGCGGTGGCTTTCTGCGGGTCGTCGGGAACGGTCTCGCTGTCGAAGAAGGCCATGTTCCCGATCGTGTCGGCGGTTCGGAGATAGAGGGCTGCCCGCTCGCACGCCAGCCAGACCACGTGCTGACGTGCGCTGGGCGGCAAGGTAAGGAATCGTTCGATTAGGTCGCGCCGCTGCGTGGCGGACAACTTCTCCAACTCCCAGGGGTGTGGTCTGGTACTGGGGGAGTCAGGCGCCGGGGTGTCGCCGAGAGCGGAGCGGATACGATGCACGGCCGACGCGTCGTTGTCGAGCAGCCCGTCCAGGTCGGAGATGAACTGTTCGACATCGTGTTTAGCGAGGCGCGCGAGCGCCAGGAAGAGATCACGCCTGATCGCAATCGCTTCGGGAGAGGAATCGTCCCTCCCGCACTTCGACCACAGGTCGAGCCATGCTGCTTGCAGCACGTCAGGGTTCTTGAGATGGTTGATAAGGATGTTCAACGCCGTCTCGGCGGGTTTTCTATCCGTTTCGGGATCGTTCCGAAGAGGCATGAGCGACGTCTCCAAGACAGCGAGGTCGCTCTGCAGCGCGGCCTGAACCTTCGCTCCGAGCCCATCCTTCATCGCACGGTCGTAGTCACGGATCGCTGACATCAACGCTGGCGGATGGTACCTGGGGTCGAAGTTGCGGGAGTCTTCCAGCCAACCCAGCAGTTCTGCGGCGGCCGCCGGGAAGTTCAGCAGCGAAGGGCTAGACCATCCGCGTTCCGGTGCTCTCAGGGCGTGCCGTACCTCGTCCGCAGTGTCTGGCTCCCTGGGGTCAGCAGAAGACAACTCAGCCACATTTCCTCCCTATATAACAGCAGTAGCACCTAGGGTGTCAGAAATGGTATGGAGCGCACGGGTTCTGTGCTCGTTTACGGGACGCCCCGATACGGGCCGGGCCGATCGCCTCGACCTGGGTGTCGACCATGCCGCTCTTCGCGGCGACGCAGACGTGGTCGAAGTGCGTGCCAAGAGATTCGCCGCAGCAGAGGCAGGCCATGACGTCCTCGTCGGTGTATGTCAGCCGGCCTGTCTCAGGGGGAGGAGAAGCCATGACGGCGACGGTACCCAGCGCGGAAGGCTTTTGCCCGAACCGGCCGGCCAGGGCTTGGTGCACGCTTCCGCTCAGCGGATTTCGGGCTGTGAACCCCGGCGGGTAGGCGGTCGCCGTACCGTAACCGAGGTGACGGACAACGAAAACGGTCCTTGTGGTAGCGAGGCGGCTGGGGTGGCTTTGGTGCGCAGCGCCTACGAACGCTGGTCGGGTCTTCCGCCCGTTGATGTTCGGGTGAGTCGCCGGGACGCGTACGTGGTGATGGGCGGCCTGCAGTTGCTGCTGCGCCACCCCGCCCTGGGAGATTCGATGAAAAGCGTTTTCGAACAGGTAGGCCGGGACATTCAGCGCCTCATCTGCGATGACGTCGAGCTGTACGCGTTGGCCGAGGCGGGGTGGAACCCGGTGTACGACGTGGCGGAATAACCGCGGCCCCGGGGGTGTGCCGGGCGGGTCGGCGAAACGCGGCCACCCCTGAAGGGGTAGACGCCCGAAAGGCCAGGTTGCGGGTACGCTACCGGCAATAGCCGCTGGTCGTGGGCCGGGCTCTCCGAAATCTTTGGGAGAGACCGTGGAGCGGTTCGAGCTGCCCGACGACATCACTGCCCTGGACGACGCCGAACTGTCAGAGCTCCTTGCGGGTGCTGTCGCCGCGTTCGACGCGCTGTCCACGAGTGACCGGGTGTCAGCTGACGACCTGGCCGAGTTGCGCCGCCTGTCGGGTGCGGTGAACAACATTCGCAGCGAGATGCAGTCTCGCCTGGAGGCGGCTGAGGCTGCCGCAGCCGAGATCGACCAGCTGGCAGCCCAGGTGCGTGGCACCCCGGGCGACGAGCTGGTGGAGGCTGCCGCGGAGGGCGGGGAGACGGTCGCGGTCGAAGAGCCCGCCGCTGCTGTGGAAGAGCCGGTGACCGCGTCGTCCGCCGTGGTGCAGCGCCGCCCGGCACTGGACCTGTCCGGGGTGCGGCGCCGTATGCCGTCGGTGCTGCCGCCGCCTCCTCCGCCCGGCCCGGAGATCACCGCGTCCGTTGACGTGCCCGGCTACCAGCCGGGGCAGCCGCTGGACATGGACGGCGTCACCGAGGGCATCATCCGCCGCGCCAACGCGTTGAAGACCGCGGGCGGCGGCGTCGGTTTGACCGCTTCCTACCGGCTGCCGTTCAACCGCGAGCTGATCGTCAACGATTCGTCGTCGGGTACCGAGGGCACCCGGGCGGTGCTTCTCGCCTCCGACCAGGCCCGCCTGCCGGGCACTGACCTGGTCGCCTCGGGCGGCTGGTGTGCGCCCAGCGAGACGGTGTATGACCTGGCGAGCATCGCCTGCCCGGAGATGCTGTGGGACCTGCCGGAGATCCAGCTGGCGCGCGGCGGGCTGAGGTACTTCCCCATTCCCAGCCTTGACGTGGCGTCGATGACGTTCGTGCACACCGAGGCCGACGACATCGCCGGGTCGACGAAACCCTGCTTCAAGATCCCGTGCCCGGATCCGATCGAGGTCCGGTGTGACGCGATCGGCGTCTGCCTGGAGTCGGGAATCCTCACCCAACGGCACTTCCCTGAGCTGGTCGCCTGGTACCAGCGCAACGTGATGGTCGCCCACGAGCTGCGGATCCGCCAGCACCTGTTCGAGCAGGCCCTGGCGCAGGCCACCGCGGTCGCTATCGCCCCGACGTTCGGCGCCCTGTCGGCGGTGTATGCCGCGATCGCTTTGCAGGCCGCCGACATGGTGGAACGGCACAGCCTGTGCGACAGCATCAACATCGAGGTGACGCTGCCGTGGTGGTCGCGCAGCCTGATGCTGGCCGACCTGGCACGGCAGAACGGCCGCCGCCTGGACGAAGTGCGGGTGCAGGAGCTCGTCGACCTGTTCGCCACGCTGGGTGTGCGTATCCAGTGGGCGCGAGGCCTCGGCCCGGCGGTCCCGACTGACATCGGCGGCACCACCCCCGCCGTCGACTGGCCCGCCCAGCTGCAGTTCCTCATCTACGTGGCCGGGTCGCTGCAGGCCGGCCGAGGCGGGGAAATCAGCCTGGGCGTCATCCATGACAGCACAAAGTTCCAGGTCAACGACTACACGGCCCTATTTAGTGAGGAATGTGTCGCTTTGATCAATCGTGGGCCGGACCTGCGGCTGGTCACGATGCCGATCTGCCCGAACGGCGCCACCGCCGCGCAGATCACCGCCGCCTGCCCGATCGCCTGACTCACCCCGGCCGGATCGTCCCGGGCGCGAGGCGGACCCTCCCCCCGTACCCGGGCACCGCACGAACCCCTCGTGAGGAGGTGGGAGCATGCCGCACCCCGGCATGCGGCGCCGTGTCCAGGCCATCCCGGGCACGCCGATGCCGAACGGCCTGCTCGGCGGCTGCACGACCATCCTCGACGTTGAGGACCCGCACGAGCTGCTCGGCGTCGACTGGATCAGCCTGTCGTGCAAGGAGGCGCACCCGACCGACTGGTGCCCGACCGACGACGCCGGCAACCCGCTGCCGGCACCCGGCCCGAAAACGTTCGAAAGGCCCGACAGTGAAACCGCCGGCCCGGTCACCATCTACGCCGGGGCGGTGTGCTCGGCGCCGGGATTTTCGTACGCGGAGGCGGAACAGCATGCCCGCGCCGGCCTGTCCCAAGGCGAGGGCCGCGCCCTGGAGGAGTGGTTTTGGCGCGACGTGCTCGCCTCGAAGGCGGTGGACCGCACCCCGGCGGCCGGACCCGTGTCGGTCACGCAGGGCATCGCGATCCTGGAGGGGTGGCTGGCCGCCGACTACGGCGGCGTCGGCGTCATCCACGTCCCGGCTGGCGCGGCCGCGCTGCTCGGCCGATTCAACCAGCTGATGGTGCAAGGCTCCCGGCTGCGCACCTGGTTGGGCAACTGCGTGGTGCTCGGTGCCGGCTACGCCGTCAACACCGGCCCGGATGGGACACCCGCACCGGCGGGGCAGGCGTGGTTGTACGCGTCCGGCCCGGTGGTGGTGCGGCGCGGCCCCGTTGACGTCATCCCCGGCCAGGCGCCCGCCTCGGTGAACATCCGCAACAACGACCGGCTGGTGCTCGCGGAGAGGACGTTCGTCCCCTCGACGACGTGCGCCGTCGAAGCCGTGCTGGTCGACCTGTGCCTGTGCTGCCCCTGAGGGAGACCGCGTGATCAGAATCTGGCCCCGTCGAGACCTCCGTCAGGCTTTCGCGGCGTGGGCGGTGCAGCAGCGACCGAAGGTCCGCACCACCTCACCGGTCGAGTTCGCCGTCCCCGACGCTCTCATCCCAGCCATCCCTGAGCACCTCCTCGCCGGTGCCCGGCTGGATGGCCAGCTGTACGTGGCACCTGCCCCCGACGCGCGAGCTACGCGAGGGGCCGCCGACCAGGGGCAGGTGCCGCTCCCATCCGCCGACCAGGGGCAGGTGCCGCCCCCATCTGCCGCCCAGGACACCGGCGAGCAGGAGGAGCAGCCACCGCCGGCCAGCGGCGAGCCTGCCTCTCAGCCTGCGGCCGTGCAGGAAGACCAGCCCGCCGGCTCGGTGTCGGCTTCAGCCAGGCGGCGAGGCCGCGGCAAGAGCGAGAAGGGGCGATGACATGCCGGTCGAGCCGCAACCGTGCCCGCCCGGGGGCGGCGACCCTGACGCGCCACCGTCGTGCTGTGCCCCGGCGATCGCCACGCAGGCGTTGTGCCTGCCCGACGGGACACCCATCCTGCTGGTCGTCCGCTCGGGCTGCGTCGAGTGCGGCACCACCCCCGCCGACCCGCAGGCCACCGGCTGGATCAACCCCCAAACGGGCGTTTTCACGCCAGGGGGTTCGCCGGCGGAGGCGGGGCCATGCGACGGCGGGTGCGCAACCGTCACCACCGTCCAGCTGTGCGACCTGCTCCCAGACGGCGACTGCCAGACGTTCCTGCGGCACCTGGTCCGGGACTGTGACGGCACGGTCACCGGCTCGGTGGACACCACCCTGGACGGGGTCACCCCGTACACGGTGACCGGCACGGCGGGGAACTGCGCCGCGTGCTCGGCCGGATGCGTCGAAACGATCTGCGTGCAGCGATGCGACGACACCGACGGCGACGGCCAATCCGACACCACCTACAGCGAGCTGTGGTGCGTCCACGCCGACGGCAGCGCCGAACTGGTGCTGACCTACCAGGCAGATCCGTCCACCCCGTACGCCCCGATCGCGCCGGTGGAATGCGTCTACGGCTGCCCCGAGACCGAGACGGTGACCCTGTGCGACGCATCCGGGCCGTTCCTGCGGCGCTACACCTTCCTCACCGGCCAAGCCTCGTACGAGGACGTCGAACTCGACGGCCAGACCCCGCACATTGTCACCGGAACCGTCGGCGTCTGCGCCTCCGATAGCGACTGCCTCGACACCGTATGCCGCACCCGATGCGACGACACCGACGGCGACGGCCAATCCGACACCACCTACAGCGAGCTGTGGTGCGTCCACACCGACGGCTCCGCCGACCTCGTCCTCACCTACCAGGACGACCCGTCCGTGGCGTACACCCCCATCGCCCCCATCGAGTGCGAGTACGGTGCCGTCGCCTCCGAGGCGCTGCCCCTATGCGACGACAACGGGCCCTTCCTGCGCCGCTACACCTGGCTTAATGGCGCCGCCTCGTACGAGGACGTCGCGCTCGACGGGCAGACCCCGCACGTGGTCACCGGCACCGTGGGCCTGTGCCCGGCCGTCTCGGACTGCGAGGCACCCACCACGCCCGCGGCCACGCTCGGCCTGTGCCTCGCCGACGGGACACCGATTGCAGTCCTGGTCACCCGAGACTGCGACGGCACGGTCACCCAGGACGGCTGGCTCAACCTCACCACCGGCACCTACAGCGCAGGGGACCCGCCGGCCGGGACGATGGCGTGCGGCAACCCCCGCAGCATCACCACCGCCGGCACGTTCTGCGACGTAGACCCGGTCACTGGGGACGTCCTCGGCCTGGTCCTCGTGGAGTACACGTACGGGTCGGACGGCGCGGTGGCCGCGGTGCGCCTGGTGGACGCCACCACCGGCCAGACCTACACCCCGCAGGGCGAGGTGACCACCTGCCCGGCCGGGGTCGCCCAGCCGGAGCGGGACCTGGTGCAGCTCTGCGACACCGCCGACGACGGCACCGTCACCGCGTTCCTCCGGGACTACGCCCGCGACGAGAACGGGCAGATCACCGGCCACACGGGCTACCTCCTCGACGGCACCCCGTACACCCCGACCGGGGCCGTCGGCCGCTGCGTCGACCAGTGCCACGACTGCGAGACCGTCGTCCTGTGCGACACCGACGCCAGCCCACCGGCCACCATCGCCGGGACAGCGGCGTCGGGGACGCTTCCGAACGGGGTCACCTACGCGGTCACCGCCCCGAACGCCTTCCCGCCGACCAGGCAGGGCGACGGCGCGGCCTGGTGGGGCACGGCGCTCTTCCCCAACCCGGTCGTCCCCACCACCGTGTGGACATTCGATCGGCCCGTGAACGTCAAGTTCAGCGTCATCATGAACTGGTCGCCCGCTACCGGCGCCGGAGAGAACCAAGTCCAGTTGCCGGCCGGGGCGGTCCCGGTCAGCTTGCCCGCCGGGTACACCTACGACTGGGCCACCAGCATCCTGCGCGCGGACAACTCCCTCACCGCCTGCACCGTCACGACCCCGACCCGCGCGGCGAGCGCCCGTTTCCGCCTGACCGGGGTGACCTCCTTCTCGGCGCGGTATCTGGGCACCCGGGCCGTGAACGTCGCCTGCCGGGTGTTCGGGCACTGGGTGTTCGGCGCCCTCGACGTCTCCCTCGGTGCCGAGTTCGCGCGCACGGTATGCCGGGACTGCACCGGGGACGTCGTCAGCACCACGGACACCCTCCTGGACGGCTCTACGCCGTACACCCCGACCGGGCTTGTGGGCGTCTGCCAGCCTGCCCCCGAGGAGACGGCCGGGCCGGTCGAGCCGGACACCGAGGTCGTCCAGCTGTGCGACACCGCCTCGGACGGCGCCAGCACGCCGTTCCTTCGCGCCCTCACCTTCCCGGCCGGCGGCGGCACGCCCACGGTCGCCGACACCGCGCTGGACGGGGTGACGCCGTACACCCCGGCAGGGACGGTCGGTGTCTGCCAGCCCACGGAGCCCGAGCCCGAACCGTGCCGCAACACCTCCACGCTGCTGGTCTGCGACCTGCCGACCGGCGGCACGCCCACGCCGACCGTCACCGGCACCGACCCGAACGCGTACGTCGGGGGCCCGCCGACCGTCCCGGTGCCCGGTGGGGTGCCGGCCCTGTGGGGTGGGGGCAGCGTCACCATCGGGCCGGACCCGGCGCCGGGCCCGCACCCGGCGGGCGTGGTGCGGACCGTGGCGGCGACCGTGCAGGCGGCCCGCCCGGACTGTGACACCGGCACCGCGCACGTGACGCTGTCCGTGGACGTCGCCCAGCTCGGCCCGACGGCCGCGTGCGGCCCCACCGGCTGGCTGATGCTGTTCAACGGCACCACGCAGGTCACCCATCACGCGCCGCCGAACAATGCCCCGGTCGGCTGGGCGGGCACGCTGACGGTCGAGGCGGACGTGCCCGCCGCCGACCTGGCGGCGGGCCAGATCGCCGCGGTGCTGGGTTTCGACACCTACGACTCCTGCGACGGCGTCACCGCCCGGCAGACGTCGTGGCAGCTCTCCGCGTTCACGGCCGAGACGACCTACGACCAGACTGGATGCGCCACCCAGGTCCTGGCGAACGTCGTCACCGACTGCGAGTCCGGCACCGTCGAGTCGGTCACGTACACCACGATGGACGGCACCCCCTACACGCCGACCGGCAGCATCGGCCAGTGCACGGCGGCCGGCGGCGGCGAGTGCTGCCCGTCCCCGGAGCCGTGCGGGGATACCGAGGTCGTACAGCTCTGTGACCTGACCTACGACCCGCAGGCCCCGATCCCGACCCCGGCGAGCGCCTTCACGCTGACCGGAAACGTGGTGGCCGCCAATGGGGGCACGACGCTGTGGTTTGCCCAGGCCAACCAGGTGGCCAACGGCGTGGCTGAGCTGACCGTGGGCGGGCTGCTTCCGGCCGTGCTGTACGAGTTCAGTTTCGCGTCCGCATGGATCGGTGCGGGAGCTCCCGACCCGGCCAGCAACAACGCGGTCTATCGGCTGGACGTCCTCGACGGCGCGACGGTGCTCGCCACGAGGACCCGGAACGTCTCCAACGGGTCCAACGTGTTCCCGGGCGGCGTGCTGACCGAAGACCTGCCGCCGCTCGCCTTCATCGCCCCCGCCACGGGCGCGGTCACGATCCGTTTCACCGACCAGACGACCGGCGGCCCGGTCAACGACCGGGACCTGTTCCTGATGCCGCTGGAGGTGCGGACGGCGGCGCTGACCCTCACGCGCACGCCGTTCCTGCGGCGCTTCACCTTCGACTGCGACGGCGGCCTCACCTCGACCCAGGATCTCGGCCTGGACGGCGTCACGCCGTACACGCTGCAAGGGGTAGAAGGCGGCTGCGGAGGTGACGGCGGCGGAGGCGCCGCGCCCGGCCCGGACACGGAAGTCATCCGACTCTGCGACGTCGCTTCGGACGGCTCGTCCACGCCGTTCTTACGGCAGCTCACCTATGAGCCAGGCGCGGATACCCCGACCGTCGTGGACACCGCCCTGGACGCCGTCACCCCGTACGCCCCGGCCGGCCAGGTGGGCGACTGCGGCGGATGCCCTCAGCATCTGCTGGAGGAGTGCCGCTGGGACGACACCGACGGCGACGGCCTGGGCGACGTCACGTATGTGGAGCTTCTCCAGGTTGACGGCTGCTCTGGCGCCATCTCCAGCCTGGGGACGTACACCGACGACTTGACGGCGCCCTACACGCCGGTCGCGCCGACCACCGAGTGCCCGGTTAAGGGTGCTCCTCCCGTGACCGGGGTCCAGGCCCGCCGGGTGGAGCTCGCCGCTGGCGCCTCGTGGGACGCCTCCGTGGTGCCGCGCCTGCAGTCGGTCACGGCGGTCGCTCACGGCGGCAGCGGCGTTGTTGTCACCGCTGACGGGGCGAGCACCCTGCACGCGGGCGAGGCGGCCACGTGGAGCGTCGGCCGTAACGCGGATGTCCTTCTCGCCGGACCGCTCACTATCTCGGCGGGCGCGGGCGTGGGCACCGTCACCGTTACCTGGACGCAAGGAGTCACCCTGTAATGGCTGGTTGCTGCGGGCAAGGGCCCGTCATCGTTTCCGGGGCGGCGGCGACGCCGCGCCTCGACGTCGAGGGCAGCGTCCTGTGCGACGTGCTGTCCGACGGGAGTGTTGCTGGGCAGGCGCTGGTCGAGGCCGTCTACGACACGAACACCGGCGAGCGGGTCGGCACGCGGGTCGTGGACCCGGCGACCGGCGCCGCCTACACGCCGGCCGGCACGCTGGGGCCGTGCCCGCAGACGGCGGACTGCTTCTCGCCGACCACGCCGGTCGCCAGCGTGGGCCTGTGCCTGGCCGACGGGACGCCGATCGCCGTCACCGTGCAGCGGGATTGCGACGGCGTGGTGACCAGCGAAGGGTGGATCAACCTCGTCACCGGCGCCTGGTCGGCGGGCTCCCCGCCGGCTGGGACGGTCGCCTGCGGCGACTCCCGCACCATCACCGTGAGCGGCACGTTCTGCGACGTGGACGAGGCGACCGGCGACGTCCTCGGCCTGGTCCTCGTCGAGTACACCTACGACGAGGACGGCGCGATCTCCGCCGTCCGCCTGGTCGACGCCGTCACGGGTGGCACCTACACCCCGGCCGGCACTGTCACTGTCTGCCCGGCCGGGGTCGAGCAGCCCGAGCGCGACCTGGTGCAACTGTGCGACATCGCCACGGACGGCGCGGTCACGCCGTTTGTGCGGGACTTCGCCCGGGACGAGAACGGCGCGATCGTCGGCCACTCGGACTACGACCTCGACGGTGCCCCGTACACGCCCGTGGGGGACGTCGGCACCTGCGCCGGTAGCAGCAGCGCCGAGGAGTGCCGCAACTCCAGCACGGTCCTCGTCTGCGACGTCCCCGCCGCCTCCTCGACCGATATCCCGACGACGATCGTGGACGGGGTGGTGGCCGACGTCGGGCAGACGCAGTTTCAGAACCATCCCGGCCCGTACACAGCGTTGTGGTCGGGCGGCGCGTTCATCTACCCGGCCGGGCCGGGCCCGGTGCAGGAGCACCTGGGCGCCACCGGGCAGATCACGGCCGACATGGCAGGTTGTGACGGCGCCTCGGGCACGCTGACGATCTCCGTGCGCGTCAGGAACAACGGGCCGGACACAGGCCAGGCGTGGGATGGCGCGCTGAGGCTCTTCCGGGGCACGACGGCCATTGCCACGCACAACGCGCTGGAGTGGGCTCCGGTCGGCTGGCAGGGGACGCTCACCGTCTCCGCGCCCGTCACGGCTGCCGAAATCGCCGCGGGCGACATCTACATCGCCCTCATGCTGGAGACCTACCACCTCGGCGCGAAGTCGTGGACCGCCGACCAGTTCACCGCGGTTCTGGAGCTGGAGGGCTGTGAGGCCACCAGCAGCACCCAGTTCTTGCGGACCCTGGTCACGGACTGCGAGACGGGCGACGTCGTCTCCACGACGGACACTACGCTGGACGGGCAGCCGTACACCGTCACCGGCGACGTCGGCCAGTGCCAGCCCGCGAGCAGCGACACCGCCGACTGCCGGAACTGTGAGCAGGTCGTCCTATGTGACGTCGCAGAAGACGAGGGCACGCGCTCCTTCCTACGCACCGTGTGCCGGGACTGCACCGGCGTGGTCATCAACGTCATCGACACCGAGTTGGACGGGACCTCCCCGTACGCGGTGACCGGCGCGGTGGGCCGCTGCTGTGACACCACGGTGCTGGCCGAGTGCACCTACAGCCTGCCGGACACTCCCACCGGGTTCAGCCTCACCGACCCGGCCTATCCCGGCTGCTGGCTCGGCACGGCCGGCGCCCCCTCGTACGCGTTCGGGGACCGCGTCACGTCGTGGGCCGCCGTGTACCAGTCGGACACCGGCAGCGCCTCAGTCGCCCTGTTCTTCAGCCCCGACCTCGGCGGCGCGATCCCCTTCACCGCGTTCGCCCCGGCCCTGCCGGTCAACCCGGCCCAGTCCGCCGCGGCCTACACGGGGACCGCCGTCATCAACGGCGTCACGGTCACCCTGACCGCGACGGCCGGTAACGGCCTCGGCATCTGGCAGGCCAACAACACCGGCCTGTACCTCGGCGGAGGTGACGCGTTCCGCCTCGACTTCTCGGAGCCGGTGCGGCTCACCGTCAACACCTCCGGGTTCGCCGACCCGCCGTCCCTGAACGAGCGGTTCTGTGGCGTCACGGTCAATACGGTGCCGTGGCCCGCGGTGAGGCTCGCGGACTGCAACGGTGTCATCACCACCGTGGACCCGGACACCAGGGAGCCGATCCCGGCCGGGGCGACGGTGCAATGCCAGGCGTCGGACTGCGAGACCACCGCGGTGCAGACGGTCCGGCTGTGCGATCTGGACCCGACAGTGGAGGCGGACGCGGAGGGCCGGCGCTGCGCCGTGCCGTTCCTGCGGCACCTCGCCTACGACTGCGCGGGGGAGCTGAGCAGCTTCCATGACACCAGCCTGGACGGGACCACCCCATACACGCCGGTCCAGGTCGTGGACTGCCAGTGTGAGAGCGGCGAGGGCCTGACGTCCACGATCGAGGTCCCGTGGCAGGTCGTCAGCGTCGTCGAGGACCCGGCCGGGCTGCCGCGCCAGGACTTCATCTACACCGTGTCCCCGGAGAACGACCCGGCCCGGATCGGCACGATCCGCGTGCACGTCTCCCGGGCGGCAGGTGCGCCCTGCAGCGCCTACAACATCAACAACCTGGTCTTCTCCAACACCTCGGCGTACACGCTGACCCTGGACGCCGTGGCGCAAGAGATGAGCTACCTGCGGGTCGACCTGGCCGACTTCGATACCTTCGAGCCGGTCGCGATCAATACGACCTACCCGCTACCGACCCGCCTCGGCGGCACCGCCGGATGGAACGCCGCCCACACGAGGATCGTGCCCTCCGAGAACGACGGCACCGGCTACATGTACTGGGACAACCCGCCCGCACAGGTCGGCTGGAGCGTGCTCAACCAGGGCGGCGGCGTCTCCTGCTCCGCGCTGTCCTTCCAGGGGATGACGGTGGAGCCGGGCGGCTGCTGCGGCGGGGATGCGGGCTCGTGTGGCGACTGCGGCCCGGTCGACACCGGCGTACGGGCCGTCACCGGCACGACGGCGCAGGACCTGGTGGCCGAGTTCCCGGACCTACAGTCCGTCTCCCTAGCCGTCCTCGCGGGCACGGTCAACGTGACCACGAGCGCCGGCAGCGCCGTCCCGATCCCGGCCGGCGTCACCCTCACCTGGTCCGTCTCCAAGGACACGGACACCGCCCTCGCCGCGGCTTCCTTCGCCGGGGCCGACCCCTCCTCCTCCTACCTCCTGAACTGGACGTACCTGTCATGAGTGGAACCAACGCCGGAATCGGCACGGTGGGCGCAGCGGCGGCCACCGTGGACCCCGACCCCTGCAACGCCCTCGTAGAGGGGCCTGGCGGCCTCCTCGTCCCCTCTACGGCCCTGGAAGGGATCGCCCCCGGCGGCGCGCTCGGCACCGGCCGCTCCGTGGACGTGGACGTGGTCGCCCCGGCCGCCGGGGCCTGCCCACAGGAGTGGCAGGTCGGGGCGCGGCTCACCCCCGCGTACGACGAGAAGCTGCTTCAGGCGTTCGTGGACCTCGTGGCCACGCCGAGTGGGGCATGGATCGACAGCACGCTGACCGTCGACCTGCCCGAGGCCGGCGTCTACGAGGTGTCCGCGACCCTTCACACGGTGATCGCGGTCAACCCGTCCAGCGGAGAGTTCAACATCTCGATCTCCGGCCGTCTGTGGAACGTCCAGACGGGCGCGGCCGTGGTCGGCAGCCAGTACACGGCACAGCAGTGGGCCGCGAACGCCGCCCCGCCGAACTTCCAGTCCGACGCCGACCTCTGCACCTTCCACAAGTTCATGGCGGTCACGGTGCCGACGACCGTCCGCCTGGAGGTCATGCGGCAGAACACCAGCGGCACGCCTGTCTCCACCACCGGCCTCCAGGTCGCGAACTCGCGCCTGGCCTTCAAGAAGATCAGCGACTAGGCGGAGCGGTCCCGGCCCGCCGGTCCCACCGGCGGGCCCCTGACGCCCTGCACCGAACCCCGCCCGAGGAGGCGCCCCATGTCCGGTACCAGCGGAAGCATGGCAGCGGCCACGTCCGATGACGAGTACGAGCAGTGAGGCCCGCTGCGCCTCGGACGCAATGGACCCCTAGATCACCACAGGGTCAGTTGCTCCCGGCGCGGCGGAAGTAGGGAAACGGACGACAGAGGACGGAGCGCCGGATGGTTGTCTACGAGATCGAGGACCACAGGCAGGACGCGGCTGGAGAAGTACTCACGGCCGCGCACGGGCTCCTCGCCGCTGTCTCGGAGAGCAGCGAGGATCGTCCGCTCCAACAGGACAGCGGCGTCGTCCGGCATGTCGGCGTGGAGGCGTACGACCTGGTCGAGACCATCCCGGGCGTGCTCACGCAGGCGGGGGCGCGGGTCGCCGTTGGTGATGCCGAACTTGACGACCTCCAGCCCCTCATCCTGGACCACGTAGAAGGCGTCCCAGCTCCGGCCCTTGCACGCCCAGCAGATGCCGTTGCCGGTCGCCACATCGTGTGGTCGAGGTTTACAGCGGTGTCCCTTCTCGCAGGTCACATCCACCGGGGTCAGGGCGTTGACGTACTGGCCGACGACAGTGCCCCCCAGTTCTGCGATGCGGGCGCGGAACGCGGCCTCCGCCACCCTCGGGTCCTTGCCGACGCAGGTGCGACAAATGCCCTGACCGCTGAGCACGCTGCAAGGCCAGACCTGTACCGAATGACCCATCTTGCAGACCACATCGATAGGTGTGAGCCGGTTCTTGTAGGTGCCGGTGACCGTGCCGCCCAACTCGGCCACGCGGGCGCGGAACGCGGCCTCCGCCACCCTCGGGTCCTTGCCCGCGCAGGTGCGGCAGAGGCCGGAGCCTTGCGACAGATCGGCCGGGCGGACGGTCGTGGTGTGCCCCTTCCGGCAGACGACTTCCACGGGGGTGCGCAGTCTCACGTAGGCGCCGGTGACGGTGCCGCCCAACTCAGCTATGCGGGTGCGGAACGCGGCTTCGGCCACCCTGGGGTCCTTGCCCGCGCAGGTGATGCAGAACCCGCTGCCTCTCAACACGGTGTTGGGGCGAGGAGTGCACCGGTGTCCTCGTTTGCAGGTCACTTCCACTGGCGTCTGGCTGTCGACGTACTGTCCGACGACAGTGCCGCCGAGCTCGGCAACACGCTCTCGAAAGCGGGCCTCAGCACGGATCGAGGAAGCTTGCCGCTGGAGTGGTTTGGGCGTGGGGGCAGGGGGTGGCGTAGTGTCGGCCACAGCCGTCTCCTTGCTTGCTCAAGGGCGTCGGTCAGAAGGCCGCATGTGGGGACCAGCCACGGCGGCCTTCGCCATGTTCAACGGTCTGACGCTCCGTCTGGTTGCAGAATCATCAGCCAAAATTAACGTTCATTTTGCTAAGCCTGGAGGTTCGTATGGCCGGAACAAGTGGCAGCGTCTCCCACGCTGCCCTGGATCTTGAGTACGAGGTCTTCTGCGACGACGTCGGTAGCTTTCTGCGCCGGTACAGCACCGAGGACGGCGCGACCGTCGTCATGGACACCGAACTCGACGGCACCACGGCCTACACGCCGACCGGCACCGTCGTCCGCTGCGACGCCCAGCAGTCGCCCGCAGCCAATCCGCAGATCGATAGCACGGCGCAGCGCCAGGCTGGGGCAGGCGCCGTCACCATCGCGGCGGGCGCCCGCTCGGTGACGTTCATGGTGTTCGCTGGCGCGCCGACCGTGTCGATCGGTGGTGGGGCGGCAGTGGTGTTCCCCGCGGGATCCGCAGCCACCTGGAGCGTGGACTGCGGAGGCGAGGCCGGCGAGAGCCTGCAGGACGAGTTCATCTTCACCGGCGTAGCCGGCAGCGACTTCGCCGTGCTTTCCACGCGCGAGGTCTAACCAGTGGCCACCAGCGGCGAATACACGCCAGCAAGACGGCGTGTATTCGCCGCCACAGGCATCACCAACGCTTCGGGCAACGTGGTCTTCAATTTCAATCCGGCCTTCACCAACGTGCCCGTGATCACTCATGCGACACAGACGGGCGTTGCTGACCTTACGGAGTGTCGGATCACTTCCCTGTCAGTGAGTTCGGTGACGTTCAACGTCCGCCGCTCCCCGGCGGTGACTCTCCTCGGCATCTCAGTCGTTCAGGTGCCGCAGCCCGCCTCAGGGGTGACCGTGCACTGCATGGCCGTCGAGGCGGATTCGATCTAGACGCCGAGCCCTTCGACGAACCGGCGGATGTTTCCGCCCCTGACTGTTGGCTGCCCTCCGTCCTTCACCGGCCGCACAGGCAAGGCAAGCCCTGGAAGAAGGCCCAACGGTAGTCTGTGGAACAGCCGCTGGTTGCGGGCCGGGCTCAGGCACTCCCTACAGGAGCACCCTTGAGCAGATGCGGCTGTGGCGGCGGACGGTGCGAATGCGTCGTCGTCGCCGGCGACAACATCACCGTGGAAGGCGACGGAGGCACCACCGCCCCGTACGTGATCAGCACGACCGGCGCCGCGGTCACCTGCGAGCAGGTGAGGCCCTGCCTGTCGGCCGGGCCGGGCGCGACCTACGACCCGGCGACCGGGGTGGTCGGCGCGCTGGTGTCGACCGACGCCGGGAATCAGGTGACGATCGGCACCGATGACGGCCTGTTCGTTCCCGCTGGCGGCGGCGATGTGGAACTCGTCGTTGAGGACACGCCCACAGCTCACATGGAACTCACCGGGACCGGCGCCGTCGGTGACCCGTACACGGTGACCGCTGACGTGGTGCTGGACCCGGCGCCTCCGGGCGGCGGCACGAACCTGTTGCAGGAGGGCCCGGACGGGCTGTTCGTCGAATGCGACACCGTCCGAACCTGCCTGTCGGCTGGCGACGGCATCGAATATGACCCTGACACCGGTGAGATCAGCGCCTTCCTGTCCGAAGACCCAGGCAACCAGGTGGAGTTCGGCAGCGACCGCGGCCTGTTTGTTCCCGCTGGCGGGGCGGGCGGTACGGCGCTCGCGGTGACCGACACCGACACGGTCGACCTGGGTCTCACCGGGACCGGCGCCGTCGGTGACCCGTACACGGTGACCGCTGACGTGGTGCTGGACCCGGCGCCTCCGGGCGGCGGCACGAACCTGTTGCAGGAGGGCCCGGACGGGCTGTTCGTCGAGTGCGGCGACGTACGGACCTGCCTGTCGGCCGGGCCGGGCGCGACCTACGACCCGGCGACCGGTGTGATCGAGGCCAGGTTGTCGGGAGACGCTGGGAACGCCGTCGTCTTCGGCACTGACGACGGCCTGTTCATCTCCCCGGCAGCCGTGGACTGCGACGACGTGCGGCCCTGTCTGTCGGCTGGTGATGGGCTGGCGTACGATCCGGCGACCGGCGAGTTCGAGGTGGACATTTCCGCGGACGCCGGTAACCAGCTGGCCCTCGGCGGTGACGGAGGCTTGTTCGTGCCGCCGGGTGGCGGGGGCGGTGGGACGGTGGTGGCCGTCACCGACAGTGCCACCGTTGATCTGGGACTCACCGGCGACGGCTCTGCCGCGGACCCGTACACGGTGACTGCGGAGGTGGTGCTGGATGCGGCGCCTCCGGGTGGCGGGGCGAACCTGTTGAAGGCGGGCGCGGACGGCTTGTTCGTCGAGTGCGGTGACGTACGGACCTGCCTGACCGGGGTGAACGGCATCAACTACGACCCGGGGACGGGCCAGATCGGCGTGGAGATTTCCCCGCAGGCCGGTAACCAGGTCGCGGTTGCTGCGGACGGCGGCTTGTTCGTGCCGCCAGGTGGCGGGGGCGGTGGGACGGTGGTGGCCGTCACCGACAGTGCCACGGTGGATTTGGGGCTGACGGGGGATGGGTCGGCGGGGGCGCCGTACACGGTGACTGCGGAGGTGGTGCTGGATGCGGCGCCTCCGGGTGGCGGGGCGAACCTGTTGAAGGCGGGCGCGGACGGCTTGTTCGTCGAGTGCGGCGACGTACGGACCTGCCTGTCGGCTGGTGATGGGCTGGCGTACGATCCGGCGACCGGCGAGTTCGAGGTGGAGATTTCCCCGCAGGCCGGTAACCAGGTCGCGGTCGCCGCAGACGGCGGCTTGTTCGTGCCGCCGGGTGCTGCGACCGTGGAAACAGCGTGTGGCCTAACCGGTGACGGGTCCGCAGGAACGCCGCTGGGGGCCGCGGTGCAGGCGTGGCCCTACCCGTGTGACGTCAACGGCAACGCGGGCGGCGTGTACTGCGACAGCTCCGGGCAGCTTCGGGCGGAGCCGCGCGCCAAGTACCAGTACTTCACCACCACGCTCAACGAGCTGTTTCCCGCAAACCCTGTCGTGCCAGCGACGACCACGACGGGCGGCACGGTGGTGGCCACCCGGACGCTGGACATCACGAACCCGGACCCGTGCCGGCCGGCGATCGCTATCACGTCGGTCGAAGTCGACGTCGACTTCGTTATTCCGCCGGGCGGCAGGGCCGGCCACTTCGTCTACGGCGATGAAATGTACCGGTTCGAAAATCGTGGTTCCGCGACCGTGTCGGACGTCCACACTCAGACCACCAAAGTGCTGGGCAACACGACGATTCCGCCGGGCGCCACGATCACCGTGAGTTTGGACATCGCGTTGGGATTCGGGCTGGGTGGGGCCACCTACAACAGGGTTCAGTCGTACATTCGCGCGATGGTGTTCGCGCTGTAGAAGGGGGACGCATGGAAACGCGGAACGGCGAGCACACGCGGTACTTCCGCAGCCAGGGCGGCAGCATCGGTGAGATCAACGAGTCACAGTCGGGTGCCGGGGGCCTGCCCGAGGGGGCGGTGGAAATCAGCGAGGAGGAGTTCCAGGAGGCTTACGCCGGGTGGCAGACCGGGGTCGCCGAGCATGTCGCTGGCCTGGAGGAGGCCGAAGCTGAGCGGGCCGAGGAGGACTACGAGGCGTTGCGCGCCGCTGGGATTCCGCAGGCAACGGCGCAGCGTCTGTCTGGGTACGACGTGGAACGTCGTAGTCGCTGAGACGCGCGTGCCGCCCGGCTCGGTGCCTGGAGGGGAGGGGCCGCCCCCGGCGTGTTGAGCGGGGGCGGCCCTGTGCGGGTGCGGGGCGGCCCGGGGTAGTCGGCCGGCACCGGCGCACCATGACGTGGTCAGCCCCCACCCGCCGTCGACCCGGCCAGGTGCCCGAGCGCCGCGCGGCGATCCTACGGGGCATGGCAGAAGGTCGGCACGGTGCTGTTCGTGGCGTGCGGGTGATCTGGGGGCGGCATGCTGAACGGATGTTCACAGATGGTCAGCTGGCGCGTGTCCTGGCCGGGGCAGACATGCCGCGTGCGGGGTAAGGCGGAAAGGGGAGCGGCGCAGCGGATAGCCTGACCTCGTAGATTGCCGCTGGTCGTGGGCCGGGCGCGAACTCCGATGGGAGGTGCGTCCTTTGCCGGCGACATGCTGGAAGTCGATTCACGGGCTGGTGGTCCGTGCGACCAAGGTCGACGCGTGCGGTATTCCGGTCGTGGGTCCCTGCTCCGTTGTTACTACGGATGGGCTCATCACCGCGTCGTACTCGCCTGAGATCGCGGAGGGCGATGAGATCGAGGTGAAGAACGCCGCGGGGAAGATCTGCATAGCGTCGAAGGACTGCCCCCAGCTGAAATGGGTGAACTTCGAAATCAACCTCTGCGGCGTGGACCCAGACCTTTTCACCCTGTTGTCGGGTTATGAGACGGTTTTGGATTGGCAGGGCACCAGTGTTGGAAACCGTATCGGCGAGGACATCCTCTGCGCCGGTGGTGTCGGCCTGGAGATCTGGTCGGAGGTGCCGGGTGAGCGCTGCGGCGCGACGGGCCTGCCGCAGTACGGGTACTTCCTGATCCCGTGGCTCAAAGACATGATCATCGGTGATTTTGAGATTCAGAACGGTGAGACGACGTTCACCCTGTCGGGCCGGTCAGAGAAGGGGTCCGGCTGGGGTGTCGGCCCGCACGACGTCGACGCGACCAATGCCGCGAACGTTGCGGGGCCGCTGCTCACCCCGATCGGGTCGAAAGACCACATGGACCTGCACCTGACGACGGTGCCGCCGCCCGAGCCTGCCTGCGGGTGCGTCCCGCTGGCCGCGTAGCGGCACGGCCGGGCGTTCCGGCCCCAGGGCTCCGCCCTCGGCCTTCGAAGACGGAGCCCTCACCCCTGAAAGGGGCGTTTTTGTAACAGTGTGGCTGGGGGAGAGGGGTGGCTTGTGGGGGTAACCGACCATGGGCCCTGCTGGCCGGACCCTGACCCGGACCCGTCGTGCTGCCCGGGGTGGGCGGACGCCGACCCGGCGCTGCGGACCCGCTTGGGGAGGGTCGCCGCAAGGATTCTGTCGCCGCTGGCCGGCAACCAGTACGGGGTGTGCGAGCTGACGGTCCGCCCGTGCGGGAAGACGTGTGGTGGTGGCGGGCCGTTGGACGTCGGGGTCGGGCCGCCGTTCTACCCGATGCTGACCGGCGCCGGGTGGGTGAACTGCCGCGTCTGCTCCGGCGCCTGCTCCTGCTGCCACGTGTGCAAAGTCGATCTGGAAGGCCCGGCGCAGGAGATCGTGCGGGTGGTGGTCGACGGGGTGCAGCTGCCGCCGGAGGCGTACCGGATCGACCTGCACCGCGAACTGGTGCGCGTCGACGGCGAATGCTGGCCCGAATGCGCGGACCTGGCCGCCCCGGCCGACGAGGTCGGCGGCGGCGGTTTCCTGGTGACGTACATGCGGGGGCTGCCGCTCGACGAGGCGGCGATGCACGCCTACTCGACGTACGCGTGTGAGCTGCTGAACGCGTGCAACGGCGACGACTGCTGCCGGCTCCCCGAACGGGTGACGACGATCACCCGGCAGGGGGTGACGGTTGGTTTCGTCGACCCGATGGATTTCCTGGACCGCGGCCGGACCGGCATCCCCGAAGTCGACCTGTGGCTCAGCGCGGTGAACCCGTACGGGTTGCGGCAACGGTCCCGGGTGCTGTCGCCGGACCGGCCCCGGCTGAGGAGGACGTCGTGGCCGTGAACGTCGACCAGGTGGCGTTCGGTCTCGCGGAGGAGCTGCTGGGCTGCTTGTGTGAGGCGTTGGCGGCCAGCGCGGGCGGGGCGGCGTGCCGGTGCTCGATTCTGCCCGGCGCGCAGGTCGCTGCGGATTTGTGCTGCGACTGCGGCGACGGTAACGGGCAGGCGTGGGTGCGGGTGGCGGAGATGTGGCCGACGACCGCGGCGTGGCCGCAGCGGGTCGCCCAGGTGGAGAGGTGCCCGCTGAATCTGTGGGCGGTCGAGCTGGAGGTGGGCGCCTACCGGTGCGCCGCGAAGGTCGACAACCGGGGGCGGTTTCCGAGCGCGGATCGGCTGACCCGCGACGCTGAGATCGTCCTGGATGACGCGGCCGCGATGCGCCGCGCTGTGACCTGTTGTTTCCGTGACAGCGAGGAGGGGCGCCGCTCAGCGCGGAAACTTCTCGTCGGCGCGTGGCGGCCCCTCGGCCCCGATGGCGGCTGCGTGGGCGGTCAGATGTCCGTCACGGTGTCCGCGTACGACTGCTGCCCGGAGTAGTTTCACGCGGTGCCGCTGCGGAGCGCTCCTACCCGAAGCGGGCCTCACAGGCGCTTCTTTATGTAATTGAGATATGGGGACAATGTACAACTGACACCCCATGCCTGTAGTGTATGAATTGCATCAATAGCCCCCGTGGAAGGGAAAAGTCATGAGTGTTCTGACCTGCGGTAACCGTGCGCTTCAGGGTCTGTCCTGGTGGGCTCCGGCGGTGCAGTGGGGGTAGGCGCCGCGTGTGAACGAAGGGCTTCCGCTGTCGAGGGCGGAAGCCCTTCTTCGTGCCCGCCGTCAGGGGGTGGCGGCCGTGTTCTGGAAGGGGTCGCAGGGGTGGGCGGGCCGGACGGGGACGATGCCGGCGCACGCCGCGCGGGTGCCGAGCATGGACAGCACCTGGGGCATGCTCACCTGTCCGCGCTTCCATGGCAGGGGCGGGCCGACGAACAGCAGCGCCCGCCCCTGTTCCAGGGCCGCGCCGCACCACGGCGCCGGGTCGGTGATCGTGACCCCGGTGAGGAAGGGCAGGTCGCCGCCCGCCGGGCCGGGACAGCGCACTTCCACGTCGCGGCGGGCGCCGATGCTGACCTGCCACTGCCGGCCCTGCGCCTTGTAGAGGCTCATGGTGGTGTGGCCGCCGCCGCCGGTGAGGGTGAGGGGTGCCAGTCCGAGGTGGGTCATCAGCGGCAGCAGGTCGGCTGCCGGGTCGCCGACTTCGGGTGACAGGTAGAGGGTCGGGGGGAATTCGTCGAGGCCGGGCAGGAGTGCCCGCACGTCGAACACGTCGTCGCTCATGGCAGCCGATTGTGTCCCGTGAGTGACGGGCGCACCGTGTGATCGCACTTATGCAGGTGTTTCTGTCGGTCACGACGCGTATCCTCCACATGAAGGAAGGCAATCATCATTGTCCCCTCCTAGGAGGTGTGGGTGACATGGCGATCCCCTGCCCGTTCGCGACCTGCGAATGCCTGCATGTCGGCTGTGAGTACGGGTGGATCACCCTGGCGGGGCCCGATGGCCGTGACTTCGTCATCCCCTGCCGGACCTGCCGTCCCGAGGTTTCCGCGCACCTGCTGATGGGGTCGGGGAGCGGCGCCCAGGTGCGGGCGCAGCTGCGCCACCTGCCGCGCCCATCCCGGGTGACCGAGGCTTCCGCGAAAAAACGCCCTTCCCGCCGGGTGTAGTGAAACACTTGCAGCAGTCACCACACATGTGTAGTGTATGAATTGCATTCATTGGATGAGCTGCGGAGGTTCGCATGCCTGCATGGATCGACACCACGCCGACGGACTTCGGCATCAAACCAACGCCGCCACCGCCGTTGTTCGACGCCCACGCCGCCACCGGAACCGAAGGTGACGGCCTGTTCGATCTCCATGACCTGTAAACGCGGAAGGCGCCCCAGGGCGGGGCGCCTTCCGCCTGTCTGCCAGGAGAACCAATGCCCCCCGAACACCGGCCAGGACAACCTGCTGGCCGCCATCGACTCCCTGACCACCTCCCGGACGTTGCTGGCAGCCAGCTGCAGCAACCCCGGAAACCGTGGTTCCAAGTCCGTCAGCGAAGCCGACCGGGAACGCGATGCCGCCCTGATCCAAGCGCTCCTCGGCGTCGGCCACGCCCTGGTCGCGAACACGCTCGCCGTCGCCCTCGGCACCGCCAGCGGACTGGGCCGCCGCGATCCTGTCGAGCACCGCGCGTGGCTGGCCACTGTCGGCCGGCTGCGCGGCCAGGAGACGGCCCCGCGCGACCTGTAGACGCGGCCCTGAGTTTTCTTTCCGCCCGCCCAGCCGCCCGAAGGCTGGGCGGGCGGATCGGCACCCGACACCAGAACGGACGTTGTTGTGATGAACGAACCCCCGGGGCCAGACGCCCCAGGCCCCTTTGGTCTGCCCGCCCCGCGGAACGCCGGAGATGACATCGCCCCGAGCAGGGGCGGGCAGGACACCGCCCCTGACTGCGGCCGCTGCTACGACACCGGCATGGTCGACGAGGTGATTCCCTCGCCCGGCGACCTCACGGTTGAACAGATGCGGGAACTCGTCGCCGCGTTCGAAGCCGCCGCCGCCGCAGGCGGCGACAGCGGCTCGGCGACCCGAGCTGGCGTCGCCGAGCTCGCGGCCCGCCTGGGAGGATCCCGCTACCAGGGCCGCTGTTCCTGCAAACACGGCCAGGACCAGGAGCTGCAGGCCCGCACCAGGCAGCTGTTCGGCGGCGCCGCCGACCCGCGGAAGGTGCTGGTGCAGCTGATGCCGGTCGCCCGAGCCCTGTACTGCGTGTGGGCCAGCCACCAGCTGGGGGAGGACGCGCCGTTTCGGGTGCAGCGGCAGGCCCGCGCCGAAGAGGAAGCACAAATCCTGCTCAGAGGCACCGACCCGTGGCTGCGGGACGTCCTGGCCTTGTCGTGGCGGTTCGAACTGCAGCGATACACCCGGCCAGGCGGGGACGGTGGCCACTGATGGCGCTCACCGTAGGAGAGGCGCAAGCCGTTTTCGACCTGCTGGGATTCCTGTTCGCTGCTCCTTCGTCGACGGGGCGGCCGCGTGACCCGGTGCGGGCGTTGAACGGCGCGGAGTTCCTCGCCACCCAGGCCGGGCAGGCGCAGCCCGCCGATATCCGGGTAGAGGACATTCAAGCCGGATGGCAGCGGCTTGAACGGTTCGTTGAGCTGATCACCGCTGGCCACGACCCGGCTCAAACCCTCCACGCCGCCGCCCTGTACCGGGTGGCCGCGAAGGAAAGCGTCGCGCTGCTCGAAGCCACCGTGCGGGAAGCGGACAGAAGTTCAACGGCGATCGTCGCCGCCCACCGCGAAATCAAGGAGCTGCGCCAGACCGGGCTGCTGTCGCGCCAAGCCGCTGCCCGCCTTCGTGCCGCGCTCACCCCAGACGGTGGCCGGTGAGCGGCACCCACAGCCTGGTACCGCTCACCGGCGCCGAACGGCACGCCGCCGAGCAACTCGCCGAGGACGCGCAGACAGTTCTCCGCCAGCTGGTGGCTGGACTTCCGCGAAACCACCGACGTGCACCGCACCCTGTCGGAAGCGGCGCAGGCCGCAGGGTTTGACGCGGTCGGCCAGGACAGGGGGTGCGCCCTGTACGAGCAGGCGAAAACCGGCGCTGCCCTGGTGGACGGCTACCTGTCCGACGTGCTGGGCCACGACCTCATTCGCGGCCCCGCCGACCTTGGCGAGGTTGCCGGGGCCGACCCTGACACCACCCCAGGTTTGATCATTCGTTTGTGCCGTCCGGGAGCTTCCCGGGCGGCGTCTCACCGTTGAAAGGTGGCATCCTCTGTGAAGCCCATCCGGGTCGGCGTGTTGTTCGTCGCCGTCGCCCTGCTCGTCTTCGCCGCTTACTCATGCGGGTGGGGTCCCGCCACCGCGACGTATCCCGCCCTGCCCGCGCCTGGCCGCTCCGCCCCAGCTGTGGACGCGTGCGGGGACGCCCGGGTGGCAGTGCGGCCCGCGCTGCGCCTCGCGCGGGCCGCCATCAAGGAGACCAACGCCGGAAACGCCAGGGTGGCCAGCATCACCGCGGCGCGTGACCTGCTCACCGAGCCGGATGTCATCGCCGCGGTGAACGCCTGCCTCACCGCGGACCGAAGCAAAGGGCCGGCCTTCACCAGGGTTTCCGACGCGTTCGACCAGGCGGTGCACCGCATCTCGACCATTCAGGAAACCGGCCGCGCCGACGAAACCGACCGGGCCGCCCTCGCCGACGCCCAGCACACCATCAACGCAGCCCTGACCTGGAAAGGAAAAACACGATGATCGTCACTGGCGCCGCCTGGCCGACCAGCGGGAAACCGTCATGGGTCTGCTCACCATCCTGGACGAGGTGGAGGAGAAGCTCGGCGACGCCGACCGGTGCGTCAACGCGCTGCTGCGCTCCAACGGTGAGGGCTTGAGCCCCACCGACCACCGGGACGGTGTGAAAGAACTGGAGGCCGCGCACCGGGCGGTGCGTAACGTGCGGCGTATCGGCGCTGCCCTGCAGGCAAACCTGCAGCCGCTGATCATGGATCCGGTGCCGTGGGCGGGGACGATCGCCCGGTGCGGTGTTCCCGACCGCGGCGGACTGGTCATCATCTGCGCCGGGGAGGACCAGCCGGTGGGGCCGCCCGCCGCGCTGCGCGACCAGGACGGCGCACTCGTCGGCCTGGTCGACAACG
Organism: Streptosporangium sp. NPDC050284; assembly: GCF_044459525.1. Taxonomy (NCBI): domain Bacteria; kingdom Bacillati; phylum Actinomycetota; class Actinomycetes; order Streptosporangiales; family Streptosporangiaceae; genus Streptosporangium; species Streptosporangium sp. NPDC050284. The sequence goes on along the minus strand of NZ_JBITIZ010000004.1, from coordinate 91,151 downwards.
TGTGGGTGGACGAACAGCGCAGGATACGGGCTCGTGGCCGGGTGGACACCTCCACCCCGGCGGGCCGGGTCGCCGCCGCCTGTATCGCGTCCGTTCAGCACGTCACCGTCCACTTCGACGACGCCCGCACCCGCAAGCACGGCCACGACGGCTCCAGCATCCGTGAGGTGGTGCTGCTGAACGGGTGGCGGGTGACGGCGGTGCAACTCGTCGGCGCCGGCCAGGCCCCGTGGGGGGAGGCGGTCATCACCGCCTACCTCGCCCCTCACCCGTCCGGCATCTGACAGGCCCCGTCTTGCCGAGTTGTGGAGGAACACACCATGTCTGATCCCAGCCCTGCCGAGCCGCCCCAGCGGGCAGGCGCCCGCGCCCAGCGGCCGCTGAGGAAGTCCCGCCAGGATGGGCAACGGTACTGCGAGGCGTGGCAGGAGCCCGTGGGCGGTACGGCGTGAACGGCACGGGCGTTCACTACGAGTACTTCGCGTGGCAGCCGGTTGAGCACCGGCCGGGGTGCGCGCGGGGTTGGGTGGTGCGCCAGCAGGGCGAGGAAAGCCCCGACGGTACGACGAGGCAGGCCGCGGTGCAGCTGGTGTGCCCGCTGCCGGACGGGTGCGGGAAGGTCGTCGAGTTCGAGTTCGACAACGAGCCCACCACGACCCCCTCCGGCGGGCCCGGCGACCGGTGGAAGTGGCACACGATGACCGTTGACCAGGTCGGGTACGGCAGTTCTCCGCTGCCGGTGGCCGGGGTGTGGCTGCACCCGGGTGGGCCGCTGCTGCGCTACTGGAACAACGGCGAAGGCCCCGCCTACTACGTGGTGACCGAATCAGCGGAGCGGCCTTCGGACTGGTCGCAGGTGCTGGGGGTGATCGGGCAGGCGCGGACCCGTGGCCGGCAGTTGGCGTCGAGGTGGTACGCCCACGCGAACTACCAGCCCCTGTCGGCCGCCTGGCACAGGTATCAGCCGCGCGACACGACGGACCGTTTGAAAAGCCAGGCGGCGGCGGTGCGGTGGGTGCTGGCGGCGGTGAGCCGTGGCTGACGTGACACGACCCGGCCAGGTGGGGCGAATCGGCTGTTTGGTGGGGCCGCGCCCGCCACCCTGGTAGGTCGTACGCCCCGTCACCGCCCGGCCACCGGCTGTAGGTGCAGGGGTTCCCCCCAAGTTAGGAGCTGTCCGTAGCCATGAGCCAAGCCGACTACGCCGTCCTAGTGGGTGTGTTCGTCGTCGTGTTCGCCGCGTGCGGCGTGTGGGCCTACGTTCGGTGGTGCCGCACCAAACACGGGAACAAGCGGGCGTCCCGAGCTGTCACCGTCGCGTTGGCGGGCACGCTGGCGGTGCTGGTCGCCGCCATGGGGGTGCTGCTGTACCAGACGCTTCAACCGGCGGCGGCGCCTGCTGCGGCGGCGCTGTACATGTGCCGGTATCCGGAGCCTGACAGCGACGAAGCGGTGTGCGCGGGCATGGACAAAGGCGAGTACGTGGAGTTCCGCGGCGGCACCGACCATCCGAGGCTGCTGGCCGGCACGCACGACGTTCACTGGTCGTCGCCGTCGGGAAGCGTGTGCGGGCAGGCGCACCAGTTCGTGGCGCCGCTGCTGGCCGCCGCCGCTGACGAGCTGGAAGCTCACCGCCCCCGCAACCTCGCTGATGTCAGCGCGGTTTTGTCTCAAGGGGAGGCGGCGCGGCTGGTCGATGCGTGTAGCCGCAGCAGCCTCAACAGTTTGCTCGTCATCAACGTGACCGCGGTGGTTCTCGCAGCGGCCGCCCCCGACGGGCAGACGGGCGACGAATTGGACGAGATGGCGCGCAATCTGCGGGAGCAGCTCGCCACCGGCGAAGGCACCCAGCCACCAGAAACTTCAATGTTTAACTTTCCGGAGGAGTAGTAGCGTGGATGTACCCAGCGAAACAGTCGTGGACGCGTCCGAGGGGGATGGTGTGGCCGCCCAGGCTGCTGCTCATTTCCTGATCGTCCGCCAGCTGTTCGACCTTGGCCACCTCACCGACGTTCTGGAACGGTGCGGTGTCGACGTGGGCGGCCGCTACGGCGGCAACCGGATCGCGGCCGCCGTCGCCAGCACCGGAGCCGCCCTGACGGAACTCCACAACGCGATCGCCGCGAACTGGGGCGACTGCGTGTCCGCCCTGGGCCGCGGCGACCTGCTCGACCCGGGTGACGCCGCCAACGCCGGCCTGGTGCCGTGGTGCGGGGTGCTGGCCGTCTTCGAGCACGGCGGCCGACGGCGCATTTATAACCCGGAGAAGCTGCCGGTCGACGTCCGGAACCTGCCGGTGCCGTTGGTCGACCGGCGCGGTGACCCTGCGGACGCGGCCTCCGTCGGCGTGTTGCAGCTGGCCTGGGTGTCGGGCGGCCAGCTGATGGGCGCCGGCTACCTTCGACCGTCCGCTGAAGGAGCCTCCCCGGCGGGTGTCCTCGACCAGCCGACACCCGTCACCGTTGATCTTTCCGGTGTGGAGTGGGCCATCCCGTCCGACCCGAACGTTCTGCGGTCCGGCGACTACGTGCGGCACGGCCGACTGCAGCCGGGATGGCGGGTCACGGGCGTCGAGCTCGTCGACGCACCCACCTGGGATGAGGCGCGCATCCGGTGTGTCACCCGCGAGGAGTACGCGCAGCTGACCGACCCGGTGCTCGCCAGCCTGCCCGCAGGTGTCGCAGCCGGGGGAGACAGCCGGTGACGACCACCATCACAACGGTACGGGTCGGCGACTACGACGTGCGGGCGCACCTGCCGTCTGACATGGACGGGTGGCTGGCCGCTGTTGCCGCCCTGGACACGCTGGGGGTACACAAGCGGCTCGCGGCCGAACGGGTTCAGGTCCTCGCGCAGCTGGCCAGCGAGGTGGTTCACCCCGAGGACCAGCTGGTGTTCGTCGAGGTCACGGCAGAGGATGGGGAGGTCAACGTCGCCCATGCGGCCGACGTCCTCACCGTCTTCCTGGATGACTACGTCCGGGACGTCGCAGGCCCGCTCAGCGCCTCCCAGCGACGGCCCCACGCCCGGCAAGGGGGTGTGCCGCGGAAACGGCGGCACTGGGCGTCATGGCTGCCGTACTCGTGGCGGGGCGTACACGAACGGGTCGCGGCGCGGTACGGAATGTTCTGGGAGCCGTGCCCGGTGTGCGGCCGGCCGTTCGGCGGGCACGAGTGGCGGCGGGTGAAGGGTCGCCCTGACGCGTTGCCGGTGTCAGGCTCGCCCGGTGAGTGGATGGCGATCTGTCCGCGCTGCACCCGCCACGGGTACGGCACCACCCGGCACCCCGACGGACCCCGGATCGTCGGAGGCGGCGTCTAGCATGCCTGGTATGACGGGAAGAGGAGACGTGGGGGAGAGCTGGCGGGAAGGTGACCTGGTCATCGCCGACGACGGCGCCCTGTGGGTGCGCGCCTACCAGGAGGACCTGGTGAAGGGCTGGGCATGGGGCTACCCCGGTGAGACGGCGCGCTCGTTCACCGGCGGGGGAGCGGGGGTCAGCGGGTCTGTGGCCGAAGACGTCCCGGTGCGTCCGCTGACGCTGCTGGTACGTGACGGCCGCCCCTACTCGCCCGTTGAGGGCCAGGCACTGTCCGCTGCTCAAGCAGTCGGATCGGGCGGCTTGTACTTTCCCGCGGCGGTGCTACGTCCAAACGTGCCCGGTCCTGCGGCGGCGAAGGTGTGGGCGGCGTTGAGTGATGACGTGGTCGTGGTCGACGCCCCGGACATGGCGGCCGCGCTCGGCGCGGGCGATCTCGTGGCCCGGCTGCTGGCCTGGCACAACACCGACCCCACGTAAACGCGCAACACGTTCGGCCGCTCAAGGCCGCCTCCGGTGGAAACGGGGGCGGCCTTCTGCTTTGCTGCTGGTCATGGGCTTGACCGTGAAAGCGAACGCGCCGGTGTTGGGCATGCACGACGGCCACGAGTACGACGTCGCGGACTCGCCGTTCATCCGCAAGGTGATCGCGTCGGGGAAGCTGACGCTGCTGGCCGACACCTCCTTGGTGGGGGAGGAGACCGGCTCATCCGACGGCGGCCAGGGGCCAGCGGCCGAGGAGACGGAGGCTGCGCGAGACAAGGCGCGCAAGCCGTGAAAGACCTCCGGCTGGTCGCCGACCCGGACGCCGAATTGGAGGCGCTGCATCGGCCGCCGGACATCGAGCTGACGGTGAAGGTCCGCGAGCCCGACTACGACGAGGCAGCCTGACCCGCCACAGGAGCGAGAGGGGGGTGGGTGGTGGCGACGTACCGGGTGCGGGTGCGTAACAACCAGGTGGCGTTACAGCGGTTTCTGCGCGGCAAGGACGGGCCGGTCGTCCAGCACGTCGAGAAGATCATGCGGGATACGGCGAACCTCGGCAAGCGCACCATCCGCGTCGATCGGGGGTTCGCGCGTGCGCAGATCTACAGCCTGGTGTTGCCGTACGGGACGCGGGTCGTGGGGAAAGCCGGGTCATACGCCCACTACGCGTACTGGCTCGACGTCGGCACGGGGGTTTACGGCCCGTTCGGTAAGCCGATCGTGCCGAAGCGGGCGAAGGTGCTGGTGTTCACGCCGAAAGGCAGCAATGTGACGGTGTTCGCCGCCTCGGTGAAGGGGTTGAAAGGCGACCGGTGGCTGCGCAGGGCGTTCGCGGTGGCGTGCCCGTACCCGGTGACAGACCTGGCGCCCACGTAGCGGCATGCTCACGCTTCGGCGTTCGAGGAGGTCACCGTCCGCGCGATGATGGGGGCGTCAAGGGATCGACTCGTTCGGGGGGAACGATGAGCGAAGTGGCTGTGAAGGACGACGCCCAGGTGAGCGGCGATAACGATGAAGGGGTCGTCGTTGACCCCGACCTGGTGTTCACCACGCCGCCCAAGCCGCACCTGTCGACGGAGTCGACGGTGGAGCGGACCGTCGGGTTCGAACTCGACGGACAGACCTACTACTTGATCAAGCCGCGTAAGTGGGAGGACGCGCTGATGGCGTTGGAGGAGACCGCGGCGCGGCGGGCGACCGGCGCGGACGTGTTGTGGCAGGGCTGGGACTTCCTGCAGACCGTCGTCACGCCTGAGTCGCTGCGCAGGCTGATGGGTCGGGCCCGCGACGACAGCGACGACTTCGAGCGCAGCGACCTGTTCGACCTCATCCCGAAGATCATCCGGAAGTTGCAGGCGAAGGAAACCGCCGGGAAGGTGTCGGTGCCGCGCCCGGCGCGGGCAAGCGCCGCCCGCTCGGCGTCCACGCCGGCCGGGTAGCTGGTGGAGCAGTGGCGGCCGGCGGTCCTCGGGCCGCCGGCGTCGTTCGTCCTCGACGCCGAGATCTACGAGCTGTCCGGGGCGTGGCAGGTGCTGCTGGAGTACCTGCCGGCCGAACGGTGGCACATGTTCGTCCTGTACGGGCTGCTGCATCCGCTGGACGCCGAGCGGCTGTCGGACCGGCTCGACGACGACGACGATCCGCTGACCCGGCAGGAGGTGCGGGCGGTGGCCGAGCGGCTGGTGCAGCAGGCGACCGGCCGTAAGTGGTGGGTCGCCCAGCGGTTGTACGCGACGCTGGCCGCCTCCTGGGGGGAGTTGGACGGGCGGCTGTCGCTGCGCGGAGTGGAGCTGGCGGCGATGCTGCCGAACCCGGCCCGCATGTGCAACCTCGTGTACGGGTGGCTGGTCGACGGCGCCGACGAGCAAGGGCGGCGCCGCCTGGACATGCAGCTGACCCGCCCCCCGGCGGGGATGTCGAAACGGCAAGCGGCGGCGGCCTGGTCGCCGGAGGAGCAAGGACGGGCGTTCATGAACGCGTACCGGTTGCAAGGCGATGCGGGAGGGCGAAGCCCGGTCCCCGTAGCCTAGGGCTGTCGCTGTGCTGAGGGCCGGACACCATCGCCGTACGGTAGGGGTGCCCGCCCATGGCCGCAGGTCAGCCGCTCTCGCGCGCCGAGGTGGAGCTGGTCCTCAACTTCGAGGGCCTGTCGGAGGAACTGCGCGAAGGGCTGGAGCGGCGGGTCAAGGCGGCCGCCGCGGTGGCGGCCAAAGAGCTGACCCGGGTGGAGAAAGCCGCCTCGGGGATCGGTACGGAAACACAACGCTCAGCCCGAACCGCTGAAACGGCCGTTGAGGCGGTGCAGCGGGGTGCGAAAGCCGCGACCGTCGAGCTCGACAAGACGGCGAAAGCTGCGGCGCGGGTCGGTGTGGAGGCGAAGAAGTCCAGCGACGAAGCCGCCGACACGATCAACCGGCGGCTGGTGCCGGCCGCGACGAAAGTCCGTGAAGCGCTCGCGGCCATCGGTGAGAGAGACCGCAATCGGGGCGGCTTGCAGGGGTTGCTGCGGGACCTGGCCGGGCTGCCGCCGGCGTCGCAGCGGGCGGTGCGCGGGCTGACCTTCACCCGGCAGGCGATCATTTCGGTGATCGCCGCCGCCGCCGGGCTGGCGCCCGCGTTCGCCGCGGCCGGTGCCGGAGCAGGCGCTTTCGGCCTGTTCGCAGTCCCAACGATCACGAAGGTCATCAAGGCGCAGACGGAGATGGCCGACGAGTGGGCGTCCCTCACCGACGATCAGAAGATCGCCGCCGTGTCGACGTCCGCCCTGGTCGACGAGTACAAGGCGTTGTCGGCGTCGCTTGCCCCGGACACGCTGCGCGTCTACAACGCCGCCTTGACCGAGACGCGCGAGCTGCTGCCCGAGCTGGTGCCGCTGGCGCGCACCACCGCGACCGAGCTGGCCGAAGCCGTCGCCACCCTCGGCGACGGCTTCGACTCCGACCGCGCGCAGGAGTTCTTCTCCTTCCTGGAGCGCTCAGCGCCCGGCGCGATCAGCGGCCTCGTGTCCATCGTGCAAGACGGCGGGGCGGCGGCCGCGGCGCTGTTGCAGGCCCTTGCCTCGCTCGCCCCTGTCCTGGGTGGTGTGGTCGCCGGAACGCTGCAGCTGGTGACCGCCGTCTCCGAGCTGTCGCCGGAGCTGGTGCAGCTGCTGGTGACGACGGTCGCGCTGCGAGGCCCGGTCGCTGCCTTGGGCAACCTCTTCAGCACCGGTGTGGGAAAGGTCAAGGCGTACTCGCGGGAGACGAAGGGCGCCTCGCTGGCCTCCAAGGTGCTCACCGCCGCCGCGGCGGCCGGGCCGAACATCTACCTCGCCGGCGCCGCCGCGCTCGGCATCTTCGCGATCTCCCTGGCGACGGCGAAGACGCGCGGCGAGGAGCTGGTCGACGCGATCCAGGCGAGCAACCTGGCGGTGCGCAACAACGTCGACGGCTACCGGAACGCGAACAGGGTGCTGGCCGGTGAGCTCGCCCCGACCGAAGCCGCGATCGGCCGGGCACTGCAGGGGGTCAACCGCGACCTGAACACCAACACGGTCGCCCTGGCACAGGCGGCGCTGGCCCAGCGAGGCCTGTCGGATGTGAACGTCGCGGCCGCGCAGGCGATGGAGCAGAACCGGGCGGCGCTGAACAACATCGACGCCGGAGCCCGCGCCGTCGCTGCCGCGTACGGGATCACCACAGGGCAGGCGATCGCTCTGGCGGACGCGGTCGGCGTCGACCTGTCTCAAGGCGTTACTCGAAGCGGCACCTTGACGGCGGCGGCGGCCGGGAAGTTCGCTGCCTACCAGGCCGCGGTGCAGGCGGCACAGAACCCGACGCTCGCAATCCAGACGGCGTTCGCGAACACCGCCAACGAAGCCCTGAACCTGACCGACCGGGTCAAAGCGTTGCAGGCGGCGTTTGATCTGACCATCAACCCGAGCCTTGCCCTGTACACCGCGACGACCCGGGTTCGTGACGCCTACGCCGCCGCCAACACGGTGCTGGCGCAGGGCAACGCCACCTCACAGGCGCGACGGACCGCCCTGCAGAACCTGATCACCACGTTGCGGGATCAGGCCAACGCCGAGTTCAACGCGAACCAGTCCGTCGACAAGACCAGTGCGGCGTTCCGCAACCAGCTGCCCACCTTGACCGGGCTGGCCGGCAAGAGCCGGGAGAGCCGGGCACTGGTCAACGAGCTGGCGGGGGCGCTGGCCGGGGCGAGAACCGCGGCCCAGACCGCGGGGAACGCGATCGGTGGCCTCGGCGGCAAGGCCGACGCGGCGAAGGGCGGCCTGTCGGAGGCGGCCCGCCAGGCGGGCGTGCTGGACAGGCGGGCCCAGGGGGCGGCGGGGAACGTCGCCAACCTGGCCACCCAGGCGCAGACCGCCGGCAACTCTTCCAGCGCCGCGGCGCCGAAGGTCGACGACCTAGCCAATAGCATCCAGGGCTTGAAGTCCAAGAACGTCACCATCCGCGCCAACACGGCGCCAGCGCAGGCGGCTGTTCAGTCGTTCATCCGCAACAGCAGCGGCAAAGTCGTCGACGTTACGCTGCGGATCGGCAAGACCACCGCCACGGCGGGGGCGACGGGCGGCATGGCCGAGGAGCTGAAGCCGCGCGTGTTCCCGCCGGGCTTCGCCGCCGGAGGCAAGCTCCGCGGCCCGGGCACCGGCACCAGCGACTCGATCATCGCCCGCCTGTCGACCGGCGAGTTCGTCGTCAACGCCAAGGCGACCAAACGCTACGAGAACCTGCTGCGGGCGATCAACAGCAACAAGTTCGCGACCGGCGGCAAGGTCGGCGACAGCCTGCCCCGGTTCGCGACCGGCGGCCTGGCCCGCGGACGCAACCCGGTGATCGACCTGGGGGCGCTGCTCGGCACCGATCTGGCGCGCGGCCTGGCCCGCTCGCAGCGCGCGATCGACGCCGAACTCGGCAAGATCAGCAAGGCGGTGAAGGAGAAGCTCGCCGACATCAACCGGTCGGTGGGCGCCGACTTCGTCCGCAACCTGGTCTCCGCCAGCCCCGAGGAGATCTCCCGCCAGCTGCGCGACCTGCAACGGCAGATCAGCGCCGCCCTGAAGAAGACCGACACCCGGGTCGATAACCTGCTGGTCGCCCGGCTGACCACGCTGAACGCGGCGCTGGGCAAGCTCGCAACCGAACGGGACCGGCTCGCCGCCACGGTGGAGAAGGCAACCCAGACCGCGGCTGATGTCACCGAGCGGGCACGCTCCTCGGCCGCGCTGTCGACCCTCACCGACGAGGAGCGGGCCACCCCCCAGAGCATCGCGGCCGGTCTCCGCACCCGCCTGAAGGCGATCAACACGTTTCAGGACGACATCGCGCGGCTGCAGCGGCGCGGCGCCCACAAGTCGCTGATCGAGCAGCTCGTCACCGGCGGCCCCGACCAGTCCGGGCAGCTCGCCGCGAGCCTCTCCCGCGCGTCGACCACCACCCTGCGGGAGATCAACGAGCTGCAGCGGCGCATCAACGCCGACAGCAAATTCCTCGGCCGAGAAAGCGCCGACTTCCTGTTCGACTCCGGAGTCAACGCCGGCCGGGGTTTCCTCGCGGGCCTGAAATCGCAGCAGAAGGAGATCACCGCGCTGATGACGGCGATCGCCAAGAGCGTGTCGACGACCATCCGCAAAGAACTGAAGATCAAAAGCCCGTCGAGGCGGCTGCGCGCCGACGGCCGCGACACCGGCCGCGGCTACCTGCTCGGCCTGCAGGACCTGGCGCCGCAGATCGAGCGGGCCGCCCGCCAGATGGTCGCCCCCGTCCCCTCCGCCCGCACCGCCCCGTTCCAGCCCGCCCGCGCCGCCACCGCCGCTGCCGGGCAGACCCCGGCCCGCACGCAGGGTGGCTCCTCAGTGCGCGACGTGACGTTCAACAACACCTACACCCAGGTCATGGCCAGCGCCCCCGACATCTGGGCCGAGCAGGAACGCCAGCTCGCCGAGGCATTGCGATAGGAGAAGGGACACCTCATGGCATCCACCGACTGGCTCTGCTTTTCCGGCGTCGAGCTGGCCAACAGCGCCCGGGTGTACGCCTACAGCCAGGCCGGCCTCGCCCCCAAGCACGCCAGCGTCCGCGACTGCGGCTGCGAGGGCCTGCCCGCCGTGCTGGGCGACGAGCCGTACACGCTGCCCGCCACCGACGACGCCCCCTGGTACGACCCGGCGGAACCCTCCTCAACGGACTTCGCGGGCTTCCTGTGCACCGACATCGAGGACATAGAGTCGGCGCCGGTCTCCCGAGCGGTGACCAACCGGCTCGGCGACGGCGCGGTGATCGGCCGCCAGCGGCTGGGCGCCCGCACGATCACCGTGACCGGCGTGCTGATCGGCCGTACCTCCTGCGCGGTCGACTACGGCCACCGGTGGCTCTCCAGCGTCCTGCAAGGCGCCCTGGCATGCGGCCCCGCCTCCTGCGGCGGCGACGACCTGGAGTTCATGGCGTGCTGCCCCACCCAGCCGCTCGCGCCGGGGGAATGCTGCCCCGGCCCCTGCCCGGGGCCGACGTGCGCCCAAGGCGTGTTCCGGACGCTGCGCGACGTCGCCCTCACCAGCCGGGTGAGGAAGGTACGCAGCATCACCGGCTGCGGCTGCTGCCCGGGCGAGCTGCGTGAGGTCACCTTCGAGCTCACGGCCGGACGCCCGCACGTGCTGCGCCCCGCGGTGACCGTGGCCGAAGCCGTCGTCTGGCCGCCGGAAACACCCGACGACGAATGCGTCCAATGGTCAACCGACCCCGGATGCCTGGACGAGGCCGGCGAATGCGCCGCCCAGCAGCCGCAGCCGTGCCCGCTGGATCCGAACTGCCCGCCGCCGACCCTGCCCGACCTGCCGCTGCCCGCCAACCCGTGCCTGTGCGAGCCGTTCACCAGACGGCAGCTATGCATCGCGGTACCGCAAGGGGCCGCGCCGATCTGGGCCGACCTGGTGCCGCTGGTGGAGATCTACTCCGGGTCCGCCCTCCTGCGCGGCATCCGCATCAGGTTCTACCCCAACCCGTTCGACGCCGCCTTCGCCGACCTGGACCCTTGCGCCTGGTGCAGCGAAATCAACATCTCCTACCTGCCCGCCGCGGCCAAGCTCACCTTGGACTCGACCCGCCGTACCGTGCTCGTGCAGTGCCCGGGCCGGGCCGACACCCCCGCCGAGGACATCGTGTCCGGGCCGCAGGGACGGCCCCTGAGCTGGCCGACGCTGGAATGCGGCATCCCCTACCTGGTGTGCGTCAGCGCCGACTCCACGACGATCGCCGCAGACGCGACCGTCACGCTGCGCACCGTCGTGAGAGAGGTGTGAGGCGTGGGTTCGCTCGGATGCCCCGAGACGTACACGGTCGCGATCGCCGACCGCACCGGCGGCCGCGAGTACGGCTCCGTCGAACCGTCCGCGCTCGACTGGTCCCGCATCCTCGACGACACCTCCGACGCGTCGGTCACCGTCCCCTACCAGGGGGCGGAGTGCTGCGCGCTGCTCGGCAAGACACGCACCTGGTGCAACTCGCTGATCTTCTACCGGGATCAGCAACGGGTCTGGGAAGGACCGGTCACGCGCATCACCCACCGCGGCGAGGACACCGTGCTGAGCGCCCGCGACGTCACCCAGTGGCTGTTCCGCCGCAAGATCCGCGCCCTGCTTGACTACACCGGCACCAAGAAGGCCGACCTTGCCGTCATCGCCCGCCTGCTCGTCGAACACGGCTTCGGCCCCGACGATCCGAACGTATTGATGTACTTGTGGGTGTCGGCCTCCGGAATCGTCGGGGAACGCAAGTACGCGGCCAACTCCGGCTACGTCCTGGACCACCTGCGTGAGCTCGCGAGAACCGGCGTCGACTTCACCGTGCTGGGCCGGCGCATCATCTTGACCGGGGAGGGCCCGCTGGGCAGGCTGCCGGGCCTGACCGACGGGCACTTCGCCGGCCCCCTCAACGTGATCGAGGACGGCCTGTCGGCGATCACTCACGCGACGGTCCTCGGCAAGGGCGTCATGGCCGAGTCGGGCGGCATCGGCGCGTGCGGGCTACTGGAGTACCTCGCCTCCGAGGAGGAGATCCAGGACGTCGCCTCCGCCCGAGCCGAAGCGGTTGCCCTGGTGGGCGCCGGTGAACCCGCCCCCGTTTTCGTGGAGGTCCCCGACGACGCGCAGCTGGCGCCAGAAGCGCCGGTCGGTATCGAGGACCTGATCCCGGGCGTCGTCGTGCCGGTCACCTCCACGGCCACGTGCCGTACGATCGCCGCCGACCTGCGGCTGCTGCGCGTCCGCGTGACCTATACCGAAGCCGATGGCGAGAAGGTCGGCATCACGCTGGCGCCGCTCGGCGTCGACACCGCGGCGACCGCCACCGGATAGACGAGGAGACGCCATGGCCAGAGTGCAGACACGGCCACGCACACCCGCCCAGGTCCTGCGCGACCTGGACGACCGGCTACGCGTCCTGGAGCACCGCACCAGCGTGGTCGTAGGCGTGGCCCCGGACGCGTTCGTTCTCGAGGTCGACGGCTCCGGGAGGTTGACCGCCCGGCACGCCATGACGGGCACCGTCACCATCGTCGCCCTGCCGTAACGCGCAGCCCTGCCCGCGGTCGGGCTTTCGTCGGTGATGTCCGGAGGTGAAACAGGCGGGGCGCGGGTGCCTCTGCCAGGAGGTGCCCGCGCCCTGCTCTCACGTTGTGCCGGGACCACCTCCCGAGCTGCTCGGGGGGGCCGCGGGCGGCGGGATTTCTCCCGGGGACGCGGGGGGCTCTACGCCCTGTGTGGGCGGTTCCTCCTCAGCGTCGACCTGCGCGTTTCTGCTCCAGCGGATGAAGATACCGAGAATAGGGATCCTGAGTTCGAACCGTTCCACCCCTTTGTCAAGCGCCTGCGCGTTGAGCGCATGCACTCCGAAGAAGACAGCGGCCAGAACGGGGGCGAGCAGCAGGATTCCCCAAAGGCCAGCCGCCTGGAGCAAGCTCCAGAGGCCAGCCATTCGCTATCTACACCGCGAACGAAATGCCCGTCAGACGATCGGCCATCCTGTTCCCTTTCCTGTCGCAGTTTCATGTGCCGCACCTACATGTGTGTCTTTTACATGTGCATCTTCAGTTTCTGTATCGGTTTTTCATGGGGTCTCTCCAACGGGAAAGACACTCCATCTGCCTTGCCCCTTGGACGCGTACTTCGGCTATTCGATCAAGAGGCGGCCGCCCGCCAGTATTGGCAAATATGGGCGGGCGATCATTTATGTCACGATTATGCCTCGCGTGGTCCCGGTGCGCGAAGCAATGGACGCTTCCGGCTCACGCGATGGTTGGTCACTGTCGACGAACTGTTCCCGGCGGCGCTGAGCTGCCGTACCGACAAAGTTGTCACTCAACACGGGTAATCAAGTCATCACAAATTGTGATCTTGGTAGGGTTGACGTGTGGAAACACACGGCCTACGCCTTGAGAATTCCCGCATCGTGCACCGGCCCGGCACGAGCAGGGACCGGTACGGCGTGGAACTTCCCGCCCCCGAATGCCAGACCCCGATCGGCGGGTGGGATCCGCGGCGGCTGTGCGCGTCGCAGGAACCCGTCAACTGCCGGCGCTGCCTGAAGCGCGGCAGCAGTCACGCCGCAGCCGCGCAGGGGGTCGCCCTGGAGCTGTTCTAAGGGGCGGTGACTGGCCGGTGCGCCCCGGGCCAGGCACAGCACACGTCGAACCCGCCATGTCGCGGGCATTCGACGTCGCCTGACGTGGGACAGAAGTACACCTCCGGGCAGCAGTAGCCGTTCTGCGCGGCGGCAGGTGACGGCAGGAACAGCACCGGTGGAGGTTCGGTGTTTTCCGGCAGGCCAGGCGTTGAGATCAGGTACGTGTCTTCTGGGAGGGCGTACGCCGGGAGACGGCCGCCGACCGGTGTCCTTCGGCGGCCCGGTGTTCGCGCCCGGGACGGGTTGCGGCGTCGCGGCAGGAGCAGGGCGAGCACGGCGACGCCGAGCACGCCGACCACCGCCAGGGCGGCCCAGCAGGTGGCGGGAAGACGCATGCGCCGATCGTAGAAGTTCGCCCGGGCGGGCGAAGAACGCGCAGAGCTCTCCTCCGTGGCGGAGCCTGCCGGGTGGCGGCGCTTCGGAAAGGAGGCGACCGCCCCCGGTACGCTGGCCGTGAGCTGCTGGCGTGAGGGCCGGGCCTACCTGCGGACAGGTGCGGGGTGGTCACGATTCCCAGGTGCGGGTGCGCGTCCGGCTGTTCATGTTTGATCTCCGCCGGTGGCGGGGTGAGAGTCACCGGCAACGGCAGTGCCTCGAACCCGTACGTTGTGTCCGCGCTGATTTCCGGCGACGCGGGCAACGCGATGGTCATCGGCGGCGACGGCGGCCTGTACGCGGCCGGAGGCGGCGGTAGCGGCGGGTTGACGACGGTCGCGATCCAGGACACCCCGTGTATCGATTTGAGTGGCCTGGGCACGGCGCCGCAGCCGTTGAGGGCGGCGCCGATCATCGCGCCGACCGCGGGGAACCTGCTGGCGTGCGCCGCGAACGGACTGCAGGCGTCGCTGACCGTCGGCGCGTGTGGCTTGCAGGGCGCCGGCACCGCGGCGTCGCCGCTGGCGGCGAAGGTCTCCGCGTGGCCCTACCCGTGCCCGATCGACGCGCAGGCGGGCCTCGTGTACTGCGACAGCGGCGGCACCCTCAGATCAGAGCCACGCGGCAAAACGGAGTATTTCACCACCACGTTGAATCAGACGTACGCGAACCTGGCGGTGCCGACGACGACCACGACCGGCGGCACCATCGTGGAGACGCGGTCGTTGTCGGTCACCAACCCCGACCTGTGCCGACCCGCGCTGGCCATCACGATGACCGAGCTCGACGTGGACTTCGTGATTCCCGCCGGAGGCCGCGCCGGCATGTTCATGTACGGCGACGAAACGTACCGGTTCGAGAACCGGGGGTCGGCGACGGTGAGCAACGTGCACACGCAGACGACGAAAGTGGTCGGAAACACCATCGTCCCGCCTGGTGCCACGCAGAACATCGACCTGGTGATCGGGCTGGGGTTCGGGTTGGCCGGAGCCACGTACAACAGGATCCAGTCGTTCATCCGCGCCGTGCTGATCGCGCTGTAGCCGACACGTTGAGGAGGTCAGACAGGATGGACGACACCACACCGCCGGAGGGGTTCCGCGGGGACCGTGCCGCACTGGAGCACGTCCGTTACTTCCGCACCGGCACCGGCAGCGTGGGGGAGGTCGCCGAGTCCGCCGCCGGGATCTCGTCGCTGCCCGACGACGCGGTGGAGATCACCGCCAGGCAGTACCGGCGGGAGCTGGCCGGACTGCGCGCCGGAACGGAGCGGCTGCTCGCCGACCTGCGGGCGCAGGACGAGGAGCGCATCCGCGGCGACCACGAGGCGCTGCGCGCCGCCGGCATCCCCGAAGGCCTCGCCCGCCGCCTGGCCGGCTACCCCGCAGGGGAGGAGTGACCGATGCCTCAGGTATGTGTCGGCCCCGAATTCACCGTTGACCCGAACGGCCGTTTGAGACTGGATTTGTGTGGTGGCCCCGCCGAGCAGGCGTGGCCGTACGCGTGCCCCACCAGTAGTAACCCTTTGCGGATCGACCCGAACTGCGGGCTGTGGGTGCCGCCGTACGCGAAGGCCGGGCGGGCGTCCGCGTCCGGCACGTCCGGCGGCGCCCTGGTCACCGTCCCTGCCGGGTTCACCGAGGTCGCCCAGGCGGAGATCGAGGTGCAGAACCCGTCCGACTGCTACACGGCGATCGTCGTGCAGTGGATCCAGGTCGACGTGGACTTCTACTTGCCGCCGGGCACGGACTCGCGGGCCGGGTTCCGCATCAACGGCAACAGCATGATGGCGTTGGAGAACTCGTCGCCGGCGGGCGGCACGCAGGAGACCGGCGTCCACTGGGATCTGCACCAGACCCTGGTGTCGGGGACGATTCCCGCGGGCGGCAGCAACACGTTCACCAGCCCGATCGATGTGGGGTCCGGGCAGGGCGGCGCCCAGTACGGCGAGATCAGATGGCAGATGAGAGTGCTAGCCCTGGCAGGACTGTGATGATCACGAAGTTTTTCCGGCGGGCCGACGGGACGCTGCTGTCGCGTTCCCTGGAGGTCGAGGGCTCCTACGCGATGGCGCTCACCGTACCGTCCGACGCGGTGGAGATCTCCGCCGAGCAGGCCGAGAAGCTCCGCGCCGGCCACGCAGCCCAGGCTAAGGCGTGGGTGGCGGAACAGGGGGCGGCCGCCGACCTGGTGCGGCGCGCCGACTACGAGGCGCTGCTGGCGTTGGGTGTCCCGGAGGCGACGGCGCGGCGCCTGTCCGGCCACCGCGGCGGAGGTGGTGATGAGTGACCTGCCTGATCCGTTCAGCGGAGTGGTCACGGCCGCGCACGTCTACAACGCCGTAGTGGAGGTCGGCAAGCAGGTCGTCGGCGTGGACCACAAGGTCGATTTGGTCGACGGGAAGGTGTGCGCCGTGGACCACAAGGTCGACGGGGTGGTGACGACGGTGTCGGATCTGCAGAACCGTGTCCGCGACCTGGAGGCGAACCGGTGGCCGAAAAGCCTGCCGACGCTGATCGCGTTCGGCGCGTTCCTCGTCGCCGCGGTCGCGCTGTGGCGGGGGTGGTGAGTGGGCTCCGGCTACATCGTCCGCTGGTATGTGGCGGACACCATGCCGTGTGAGCGTCACACGCCGGCGGGGGCGGTCCTGCCGGGCAAGCCCGGCAGGGGGGAGACGCCGCAGGTGGGGCGGCCCTACCGGGACCGGCGGAAGCAGGCGGCGCGGCGGCGCGCCGCCCGAATGGCGAGGGGGAAACGCTGATGGTGCACCTGGTGGGTCGCGACAAGTGGGGAGCGCGCTCGTCGAAAGGAGAGACGCTGCTGCAGGCCCGGCCCAAAGGAGTGAAGATCCACTATGTGGGGGATCGTGTTGACCCGGGCATCGTGAAAGATCACAGCAAGTGTTTGGCGTTGACGAAGACCATCCAGAAGCAGCACATGGACAGCAACTTGTGGGCGGATCTGGGGTACACCGGGTTGTGCTGCCCGCACCGGCAGGTCCTGGTGGGGCGCGGCCCCGGGGTGCTGCCGGCCGCGAACGGCAAGGATCTCAACGCCCGCCATTACGCGGTGATGGCGATGGTGGGCTCTTCCGGGCTGGTCGTTCCGCCAGACGACATGCTGCACGGCCTGGTCGACGCCATCGAGTGGTTGCGGGGCCTGCCGGAGAAACAGCGGCCATGCGGGTACGAGGTGCTGGGGCACCGCGACGGGTGGGCCACCGACTGCCCCGGCGACTGGCTGTATGAGTGGATTCAGGACGGGTGGCCGCGGCCCGGCGAGGCGACGCAGCCCTCGACGGGGGTGAAGGTGCCGCCGTGGCCAGGCCGGATCCTGGAGTATCCGCCGGCCGCGGTCGGTGAGGATGTCCGCGCCTGGCAGGAGCAGATGCGGCTGCGCGGGTGGCGCATCACCGTGGACGGCGCCTACGGGCCGCAGTCGCGGGACATCGCCCGCCAGTTCCAGCGGGAGAAGGGGCTACGGACGGACGGCAAGGTGGGCCGCGACGACTGGGACGCGGCGTGGCTGGCGCCGATCACGTAGGCCGGCATCGCCGGCCGGGGAAGGGCGGTATCTGGTCGCGGGTGTGGTGGCGCGACGCCGTGGAACGGGCGGTGCGCGCAGGCGCGGCCGCCGCGCTCACCGGGGTCGGCGCCGAACAGCTCGGCGCGGTGCGAATGTCGACGCTCCGCACGGTGCTGCTGCTCGGCGGCGGCGCGCTGGTGTCGCTGCTGCTGTCGCTGGCCGCGGCGGGCACCGGCGACGCCGAATCGGCGTCGTTCACCGACGCGCCCTGAAATGGGCGAAGGGCCCGCCGTCGAGGTGGCAGGCCCTTCTTCGCTCCCCCGTGGTCGGAGAGCTGCGCCCGTAAGCGCCCAGCCGTTGAAGAGTACCGCATTGCTTTCCCTTTACCCTCACTGTTGGGGAAAAGTTGCACAGAGTTCCCCCCTAGGTGTAGTGTAAGAGTTGCGTTCTGAGGGAGGTGAAATAGTGACTGAAACGCCCGAAACGCTGCCTGATCTGGTGGGGCAGCCCGACCTGGCCGCGATGCTCGGCGTGTCCATCAACACGCTGCACTCGTGGCGGGGACGGAAGGACTACGACAAGCTCTGCGAAGCCGACGTCGTCGTCTCGGGCACCCCGTTCTGGTTGAAGCAACGCTGGACCGACCCGGATGCGCCGTTGCCGAAACTCCCGCCGTTGGTGGGGGTGAAGGAAGTGGCGGCGATGTTCGAGGTGGATCCCGACACCGTGACCGCCTGGTTCCAGCGGAGAAACGGGCCGCCCGCCCCGGCCGTGAAGATCGGCCGGACGCGGATTTGGACGGTTCCGCCGTGGGAGGAGTTCGCCCACCGCACCGGCCGGCCCATCGACGTGTCAGCTCTGGACAGAATCAACCAGGCCGACCGGCAGTAAGCACCACCGTTCGCCCCAGCCTGGGGCGAACTCTGACCTTTAGCTGCAAGGGGACAGTCGAGGAAAGTTCCCGGACAGCTCCCCCGTGGAAAGGGAAAACAGCACCGTGGTTCTTCAAACGCGCCCGCCGACCTGCGTGGTGCCCTACCCGACGATCCTCGTCGAAGGGCCCGCGGACTCCGGCAAAACGTGGATGTTCGTGCAGCTCACCACCTCCCCGCTGGTCGGCCGCTGCCTGCTGCTGGACCTCGGCGACGGCCGCGGCGACGAGTACGGCGACGCCATCACCGGCACTCCCACCTACGAGCTCATCGAGCACGACGGCACCTGGTCGTCGATCATCGGGCAGGTTGAGGCGGCGCACGCCGAAGCGGCCCGCGCGCACGCCGCCGGGGAAAAGCCCGTCGTGTTGTGCGTCGACAGCGGCTCCCGCGTGTGGGACATGCTCAAGTCGTGGGGCAACGCCCGCGCCAAGGGGTCGATCAAGCATCAGCGGCTGCTGGCTTGGGACCCGAACGCCGAGGTGCGTATCCCCAACAACATCTGGGACGACGTCCGCGACCGGCACAACCAGTTCCTGCACCTGCTCACGACGTTCCCCGGCATCACGGTGATCACCGCACGCGGCCGGGAAATGTGGATCGACGAGGAGAGCACCGACCCGGTGCCGAAGATGGCCAGCTACAAGGTCGACTGCCACCGGGACCTGCTGCACGCGGCGACCGTGTGGATCCGCCTGAGCCTCGACGCCCCACCGACGATCATTGGTGCGCAGTCGAAGCACCTGAACATCACGCACGGCACGGACGAGGCGCGCATCGTCCCGGACCTGAACCTGGCCGACCTGATCTTCAAGATGTTGCGGGTGTCGCCGGGCAGCCAGCCCCGCCAGCTGGTGAGGCTCGGTCAGGAACGGCTACCGGAGGCGATCCGTGACGACGCGCTGGCCACCGTCGACCGGGAACGGCTGCAGCAGCTGCTGACCGAGGCCGCCCACCCGGTTCACCGCGGCCTGCCGGTCGACAACGAGTACGGGGCCGAGGAGACGCTGACCGAGCTGATCGGCCGCCGCCTGCGGGCGCTGTCCGGTCAGGGCGGCGACGAGTACGGTACCGAACCGGTTCGCGTGGTCGCCCAGCCCGGCCCCGGCGGGCAGGTGATCCAGGGGTCCGCTGACCGGCCGGAAATCCCCGCCACCCCACCACCCGCACCACCAGCCGCCCCCCAGCAGCAGCAGGTGGTGGAGGAGGTGGTGGATCCGGGGGCTCCGCTTGATGAGCAGACGCTGCTGGTGGTGCACCGCATGCTCGCCGACTGCGGGATCACCACCCCCGACGAGCGGCACGTGGTGCTGCAGATCCTCACCGGCAAGCGGCTGGCCAACAGCCGCACCCTGACCACCGCGATGGGCGCCGAACTCGTCGTCATGCTCGCCCCGGTGGTCGCCGTCCCCGCACCGAACGACGCGCTGCGCGCCCTGATGCAGTCGCAGCTGACCGCCAACATGACCGCCCGCACGTCCGTCCCGACCGAGGAAAGGTCCGCCGCATGAGCCGCCGCAACCCCCACAAGAAGACCACCCGTAAGAGCCGGGTGTGGAAGCCGGACATGGGGCCTGGAACGTACGACTTCGAGAAGGGCGAGTTCACCCCCGCCGCCCCCGCCGACCCGGCCCTGGCCGAGGCCAAGCCTGATCCGGAGCCGGAGCTGTCCACTGTCATTCACGACATCCCTGGCCGTGACGAGCCTGTCGTGTTCACTGGCGGCGACGCGCTGCCCGGCTTCGACAACCTGTCCTTCCGGGAGCTGGCCCAGCTTGCGGGCATGGCGGGCGTCCCCACCCCGCCCGGCAGCGACGACATCCTCGAAGGGGAGATCCTCAAAGAGGAGACGGCCGCCGCGAGGAAGCTGCTGGCCGAGGCCGAGGAGCGGGGGGAGGGGCCGCTGGAGTTGGCGCACGCGTTCGCCTACCAGGACCAGGTGCACAAGGCGTTGGGCCGGGAAGTCAAACGCACCCGCGAGCGGGCCGAGAAGCTGTTCGCCGCCGCCCAGCTGGTGCACGGCATGAGATCGCTGGACGTGGCTGACGACGGCGGCGGCCCGCCCGTGGCGACCCTCCACATCCAGGACGTCAAGCCGGACATCACCTGGGACATGGACGCGGTGCGGGCGTTCTGCGAGAAGCACGCCAGCACGGAGCTGTACCAGGAGGCGGCTCCCGGCGCGCTGGCCCTGACCGATGTGGTGGCGTACATCGCGATGACCCACCCCACCTATGTGAAGACCCTGGTGCGGGAGGCGTACCTGACGCGCCTGCTGTCGGAGATCGACGAGCAGGGCTGCAAGGCCGACCCGGAAACGGGGGAGTTGGTGAAGCTGGCCATCGTCGCCCCGGGCCAGCGTAAGGGGGCGTTCGTCACCCGCTACGCCACGGCGAAGAACGGCCGCCCCAACGGCAAGCAGCGCATCGAGGACCTGTACCGGGCGGGTGCGCTGGGTGACGTCCTGGCGCTCGGCCCCGCACCCGAACCCGGCCCGGGTGACGCCGCGGAGTAGCAGGCTTAACCCGGTGAGAACCGTACACCGCCTGGTCGCCGAGCTTGACGCGGTCCGCGTCGAGCTCGGCGTTCCCGTTGAAGACGTCGCCGACACGGTCGGCGTCGCTCCTGAAGAGGTCTGCTGGTGGGCGGCGGGATTGCGCTTGCCGTCGCTGGGCGAGGTCGTCGGCTACACGGCTGCCCTCGGCTACACGGTCGGGTTCACCGGCCCCGAAGCCCCAGCCGGGCCAGCTGGCGCTGAACCAGCAGGTGTTGCGTGGCTGCTGGAGGTGCTGGAAGGCCGCCGTGCCGAGATCGGCATGTCACGGCGAGGACTCGCCCGGGCCGTCGGCGTGTCGTACAACACGGCGAACCGGTGGAGCGTCGGCCATCCGCCGTCGCTGTCCAATTTCGTCGGCTACGCCGACGCGGTTGGCTGGGCGGTGACGCTCACCCGGCGGACACCACCGCCGGCCCGTCCCACCGCCCCGCCCCCGGCCTCGGCTGATGGCGGCGCTTCGGCGCAGCGGGTACGGCGGCCGCCGCACCGGCTGGTTGTCCTGCTCGAAGCGATCCGGATCGAGCTGGGCTGGCCACGGTCGGAGATTCCGCGCCGGTCGTCGCACGCGTTGACGAAAACGTCGCTGCAACGGTGGGCGAGCGGGTTCGTCACCCCCAGCCTCAATGACCTGATCACGTACGCGCGGACGCTTCACTGCGACCTGGACGTGGTGCGGCGCGGCAGCGAGGAGGCCGCGCCCGAGGTGCGGCGCCGCCGTGACGTGCTGCGGGAGATTGAGGTGGAGCGCGGCACCCGGGAAGCACAGATAGGCGGCGGCCCCTTCCACGCCGACGGCACCGGCCCCCAGTGGGGGCCGGTCGCCGAGGAGGCGGCACGTCAGGAAGTCGAAGCTGGCCGGCGCGATCGGCTCACGTGGGCGGTGCGAGCCCAGGCTGTGTTCGGCCGAGTGCTGCGCCGGGACAACCCGGAAGAGCTGCGAGCCGAAATCGTGAAAGCAGCCGCGCTCCTCGTCGCCTGGCTGGAAGACCTCGACGCCCAGAAGCGGCAACGCGAGGAAGACCAGGGGGTGGGCGACGGCTGAGCCAGGCCGCTGGCGGAAAGCGCGGGGGCTGCGGAGATCCGTGTCTGGCGCGGATCTCCGGCGGTGCATGTCAAACGCTCGTTACTGTTCCCTTACGGCTTTCCTGGCGCCCCGGTTCCGTACGAATGTGCCGAAGAGCCCTACAAGAGCCCATAAAAGTGTTTAGCCCCGGGGTCCGCCTGCCAGCGGTCCGGGGCTGTAACGACCTAGTCGAGGAGGTCGCGGTGCTAAGCACCACTGTACCCATACAGGTCCCAGCTTCACAGGCGATCGGGGGTTGCAGACCCGCACAAAAGGTGAGTCGGGTTCGGGATGTGTGGGGGTGTCCTCGCCGGTTGTGCGGGCCTGGAACGGTACGGGTCCCGGGGTGCGCTGGCGCGTGGTGGTCGTGCGGCGTTCCGGCGGTGACTGGTGAGTGAGGAGTGGCCGACTCAGGCGCCCGACGAAGAGATCGACGTCGATGCGGATCCGGAGCGCGAGTACTTCGCGATGATCATGTATCACGTTCTGGACGATCCGCGGGTGACTCGTCAGGGGCGTGACGCGTACGTGTGCATCGTGCGGGCGCTGGGCTGGCGTAAGGAGAGGCGCCCGCAGAAGATCACGCGGGAGCGGCTGGCGTCGGCGATGGCGATCAGTACTGACACCTTCGACAGGGGCGTCAAGAACCTCGTGGAGTGCGGCTATCTGACAGTGATCCGCGCCCGTGACGAGCGCACCGGCAACTGGAAAACGTCCCAGTACCTCCTCAAGGACAGCCATAAGAACCGGTTGGCGGCAAGAGTCCTGGAACTGGAGCAAGAGAATCGTCAACTCCGTGCCACGCAGAAGAAAAAACCGCAGGTAGGAGCCAGTCCGCAAAATGCGGAAAGGATAGAAGGTGACACGGCGGGCGAAGAGGACGAAGCGGCGGCCGACCAGTCCGCAGAATGCGGACTGGCCACGACCTGCGAAAACACCGAGTCTCCGCAGGTCGGTACCAGTCCGCAGAATGCGGAACCGCCGCTCCGCAGTTTGCGGAACCGCCAGTCCGCAAACTGCGGACATATAAGAGAAGGGGTTTTAGAGAGAGAAGAAGAGAGAGAAGAGAGAACTCCGGTTCCCGCCGTAGGCGGGCTTACGGTCCGTACTGGCCGCGCGAGCGAGGCGCCTGCGGCGCAACCAGGAAAGATCATGCGTGGCAGGGCTCTGATCTCGGAGGTGCCCCGCTACCGGGAGGCGCCACCCTGGGCGAAGACCCACCTCGGCGAGCTCGCCCAGGCGGCGCTGCAGCACTTTGGCCCAGACGCCATCGTCGCCTACACCCACCTTGTCGACCCGGAGCTGTTCCAGCCGCACCAGCACATCCCGGAGTTCCGGCACGCGCTGCGCCTGCTCGGACAGGCCGTCCAGATCGGCGAAGCCTGCAGAGGCTGCGGCGAACACCCCGGCCGGTGCCGGTGCCGGCCGACGGAGGCGCGGCCCGCCGACGCCGCGTGGACCGAGGAGGACCTGGCCGGTTGGGAGCGCACCCTGGAACAGCTCGGCGTGACCGAAGATGAGCTCGCCGACGTGCAGGAGGGGTGAGCGGTGGAACCGAACAGCCGGGAGAAGACCAGCTGCACACAGTGCGGGAAGCCGATCTTCTTCGCGGTGACGCGGAACGGTGAACGGCAGCCGCTCGATGTGAAATCCGACCCGGTTCGCGGTAGCGTCGCCGCCTACCGGCAGGGGGTGCGGCTGTAGTGGTGCCGGTCGCTGCTCGCCTCTGCCGACGCCGACTACCCGCCGCACCCGCTGGAGGAGCGGTTCGTCCCGCACCAGGTGACGTGCCGCCCCCGCAGGTCGGCCGTCCAGCTGGTGATTCCCGGCCTGGCCACCGACCCGCTGGGCCGCCCCCCGGCGCCGGCCCCGCCGCAGCCGAGGCTCGACAACGTGATCCCGCTGCGCCGGCGCCGAACCTGACCAGCCGAACCCACAATCCAGGAATCTACAATGTAAAAAACGCTTTACCGTGCAGCTTGTGACATCACACGCAGATCGGTGTTTGATCAGGTCATCGCACAAACCGTCAAGGCGAGGAACGCGAGCCGAGCCCCGCACGGCGGCGGTGTGGCTCGCTACATTCGGCCCATGAGCAGCAGTTCCTGGGCCGCGAGCCCTGATGCCGTAACCGAGGTGATCCCGCGCGTCACCGTGCCATCCCCGCGGATCACCGCCCCCATCCCGATGCTGCCCCTGGCGGCGGTCACCGCCGAGGCGGCGCCTTCCGCGCCGATCCCGTTCCGGCCGTGGCGGATCATCTGGTGCGCGCTCAGCTGGGGCCACTTCTGGTGGCCGGGCGCGCTGCGCTGCCTGGACTGCGGCTGGGAACGGAAGGCCGCGTGACCGCCAGCGCGTTGCCGCCGACCGCGCTGTTCCTGCCCGACGGGTGCGAGTTCACGCTGCTGCACTGCGGGCAGCGGATGGAAGAACGCGGCTCCACCACGGGGTGGACGGGCAAACCAGGCCAGGGCGAGCAGCTGTCGGACTACCGGTTCAGATGCTCTCGCTGTCCAGCGACGATGAACGTCTCGGTGCGGGAACCCGCGTAGACGTCCGGCGGTGGACGGCGCACTACCGCGCGAGGCCGGCACGGCCCGGTTGACTTGTGAGCCGGGGTGGCGGGCGGCCGGTCCGGGCTGAGTCGGCCAGGCGCGGGCGGGGTCGCCGCCCTGATCATGATCATCTCAATCAGCGGTGCCCGGCTTCTGGATTCAAAGCCGGGTACCGCTTTTTCGCTCCCCTGTTCCATGCATGTCCGACCGGTTATTATGGATATGTTCAGTAGGTTAATTGTTAAGGGCAGCGGTGTCACACCTATATGGCGAATTAACAATCGGGTGGACCAAGGTCTTCTCCGAGCTCACCGGCCTGGACCGGGGGATCGTCGGCACGGCGATCAAGCGCAGTTCGTACCGGGACCTCAAGCTCGCCGGTGACGTCGTCGAACGCGAGCAGCTCGTGGCCGACGCCTTCAGCGAGGAGAAGCTCATCCCGGTGTCCATAACGTTCGCCGACGTCGTCGACACCCGGTTCGACGCCACCCTGGAGAACCCCTCGTGACCCCCCTTCCGAGGCCCGGAGGCACTCGATGAAGTTCCACTGGTTCCTGCCCACCGCCGGTGACAGCCGGGTCCTCACCGGGGGCGGCCACGGCCTCGCCAGGGGGCACGGCCGCTCCGAGGCGGCGGCGTTCCGCTCGCCGGACATCGAATACCTGGCGCAGGTCGCCCGCTCCGCCGAGCAACTCGGCTTCGAGGCGGTCCTCACCCCGACCGGCACCTGGTGCGAGGACGCCTGGCTGGTCACCGCCGCGCTGACCAGAGAGACCGAACGGCTGAAGTTCCTCGTCGCGTTCCGGCCGGGTTTCATGTCCCCGACGCTGGCCGCGCAGATGGCCGCCACCTACCAGCGGCTCTCGCGCGGCAGGCTCCTGCTCAACGTGGTGACCGGCGGGGAGACCGTCGAACAGGCCAGGTTCGGCGACCACCTGTCCAAGGACGAACGCTACGAGCGCACCGACGAGTTCCTCTCGATCGTGCGCGGAGCGTGGAGCGGCACCCCGTACGACTTCGACGGCACGCACTACCGGGTCGAGGGCGCGATGGTCTCCGAGACGCCCGCCCCCGTCCCGGAGATCTACTTCGGCGGCTCCTCGCGGGCGGCGGGACCGGTCGCGGCCAGGCACGTGGACGTCTACCTCACCTGGGGCGAGCCACCGGAACAGGTCGCGAGGAAGATCGAGTGGATCCGCGGGCTGGCCGAGGAGCAGGGCCGCAAGCTCCGCTTCGGCATCCGGCTGCACGTGATCACCCGCGACACCGAGCGCGACGCCTGGGCGGAGGCGGAACGACTGCTGGCCGCCATCGACCCGGCCGACATCGTCTCGGCCAGGAAGCTGCTGGGCCGCAGCGAGTCGGTCGGCCAGAAACGCATGCTGGAACTGCACGAGGGCTTCACCGGTGGCGGCGCCCGCGACCTGGAGATCCACCCGAACCTCTGGGCCGGGGTCGGTCTCGTCAGGGGCGGCGCCGGGACCGCGCTGGTGGGCAGCCACTCCCAGGTCGCCGAGCGGATCGAGGAGTACGCCTCGCTCGGCATCGAGGAGTTCGTCCTGTCCGGCTACCCCCATTTGGAGGAGTCGTACTGGTTTGGTGAGAACGTGCTTCCCCGGTTCGCCGCCGCACCCGCGTCGAGGTGAGCGCGAGGACGGTCGTGGCCGGGTTCGCCGACCGGGGCCTGTTTCGCCGGAATGCGACCGGCCGGAGGCGGCCCGGCGAAACAGGCCCGGCCGAAACCCGGCTGGAAGCAGCTCGGCTGAAACCCGGCCGGACCTCGGCTGGGAGGTGACCGGCCGGGACCCGTTCGGTGAGGACCCGTTCGAGAGGGTCAGGTGCGGTCCGGCGGGTCGCCCGGTCGCGGCGTGGAGCGGTGGCGCCTGCGGTAGGCGCGCTGCTGGCAGGCGCGCGAGCAGTAGGCGCGCGGGCGGCCCGCCTCGGCCCGGTCCATGCTCGTTCCGCACATCACACACAAGGCTCTTTCGTCACGGCTTACATCACGCTCGCGAATCAGTGCCTCGATGCCGTCCAGTACGCGCCGCAGGCCGAACTCGAAGGAGTCCTCCGGCTCGTCGTAGCCGCCCGCCTCCCAGATGTGGGTCAGCGTGGGATAGCGGTGGAGGTTCTCGTACAGGGACTCCCTGGCGCCCCACCACTCCTCCTCGGAGACCCCGGTGTGCCGCTCGACCCTGGTGATCTCCGCGGCCCTGGCCGCCTCGCTGTCCACGAACCGGCCGACGAGGCCCACCACGGCGACCATCTCGGCGGGCTTCAGGCCGCTCTTCGCCACGGTGCTGAGCGCGTACTCGAAGTTGGCGACGGAGTTCGGGCCGGGGATGTGCCGGCTGCCGCGCGCTCCGGCCAGCCAGGGGTGGCGCAGGCGCAGGGCCCAGCCGCGCCGCGCCCACCCCTCGAGCGCCTCGCGCCACCCATGTGCCGTGCTCGCCGAGGTTCCCGCCGCCGCGGCGCCCCCGCCCGCCTCGCCCGCCGCCGCTTCCGCCGTGCCCGCCTCGCCTGACGTACTCCCCGTGTCACCCGCCGCCTGACCCGGTGCGCCACCCGTGCCCGGCGCGGCATCCGGCGTGGTGTCGGCCAGCACCGCGTCGCACATCAACTCGACGAGCTGCGCCTTCCCCGGCACGTGCCGGTAGAGCGACATGCTGGTGAAGCCGAGCCGTTCGCCGACCCGGCGCATCGACAGTGCCTCGATCCCGTCGGCATCGGCGATCTCGACGGCCGCGCGCACGATCGCGTCGACGCTCAGCCCCTGTCTCGGCACGGCGTCATGCGGCTTTCGCCACAGCAGTTCGACCGTCCGGTCGGGACCCTCCTCGACGGCCACCCGTCCTCCTTCCGGCTTGACGCTTAGACCCAATATCTGTTTATGCTGTATAACGCTGTTTACATTATAAACGAGGAGCGTTCCTTGAGTGAGCTCTACGTCTCCCCATCCGGCGACGACACCTGGCCAGGCACCGGCAGACAACCCCTCGCGAGCCTCACCCGCGCCCGTGACCTGGCACGCGGCACCGGCGTCGGCACGGTGGTCAACCTGCTGGCGGGCACCCACAGGCTCACAGAAACCTTCCGGCTCACCGAGGCCGACTCGGGCGTGACCTACCGGGCCGTGGGCGAGGCCGTCATCAGCGGGGGCAGGGTGATCACCGGCTGGCACGAGCGGGACGGCGTGTGGCTGGCAGAGGTCGGCGACCTCGACACCCGGCAGCTCCACGTCGACGGGCGCAGGGCCGAACGGGCCGCGATCGACACGATTCCCGGGAACGCTACCAGAACCGACACGGGTTACGTCACCGACAGCACGGCCCCACAGGGCTGGGGAAACCCCGGCGACGTCGAGTTCGTCCTGCGCGGCGTCTACCCGTGGACCGAGGCCCGCCTCGGCGTCGCCGCCGTCGAGGGGGACGAGCAGTCGACCGTCATCACCATGGCCCAGCCCGCCTTCGGCTGGGCGATCGACCTCTACAACTCGGCCGTCCCGTGGGCGAGCATCGAATCCCAGGGCCCCGGCCTGCCGACCCGGGTGGAGAACGGCGTGGGCTTCCTGACCGAGCCCGGCACCTTCGCCCTCGACAGATCCCGCCCCGGCCGTCACGTCCTGCGCTACCGGCCGCGCCCCGGTGAGGATCCCGGGCGGACGGAGGTCGTCGCACCCGTGCTGGAGGAACTGGTCAACGTCACCGGCGCCCGTGACGTCGCCTTCCTGGGCATCACCTTCGCCGACGCCACCTGGATGCGGCCGAGCCGCCCCGAGGGGTTCCTGCACTACCACGGCACCGGCTACTACGACGGCGGACCCATCGAGAAGGTGTCGTTCGGCGAGGGAGCGTGGGTGACGGTTCCAGGGGAGTCGCTGGCGATCCCCGCGAACGTCGTGTTCGAGGGCGCGGGAAGTGTCTCGGTCGAAGACTGCCGCTTCACCAGGTTGGGCGCCACGGCCCTGCGGTTCTCCGGCGACAGCACCGGCATCCTGGTGCGGGGCAACGTGTTCGAGGGCGTCTGCGGCGGCGGGATCTTGATCAGCGGGAGCCGTGGCGCCACGGTCGAGAACAACTGGATCCACGACATCGGCCTGGAATACTCCGGCTCGCCCGGCATCGCGGTGACCGCGAGCGAGGACACCACGATCGCGCACAACCAGGTGAACGACGTCCCGCACTGCGGCATCGTGGCCGGCGTCGGCAGGAGCACCCGAATCCTGCGAAACCTTACCTTCAACACGCTGAAGGTGCTGGCCGACGGTGGCGGCGTCTACCTGTCGGGCCCGCAGGGCGACTCCCACGACAACGGCGCGGTGATCCGCGGCAACGTCGTGCGCGACACGCTCACGCCGTACAACTTCGCGCTCTACACCGACTACGGCGCCGCCTGGGTCACCGTCGAGGACAACGCCGTCCAGCGCGCCGACAACACCGCCACCCTGCAGGCATGGCCGCCGCTGGAGAACGTCGTCTTCCGAGGCAACGTCTGGGACGCCGACCCCGTGGGCTGGGACGACCCGCCGCAGGGCGTCACCCTGGAGGACAACGCGACACTGACCGACGAGAAGGACTTCGAGGTCCGCACGGCGGACATCGCCGCGCGAGCCGGCCTGGAGCCCGGCTACGCCCACCTGCTCGGCCGGTGACCGCGGGCACTCCTCGGGCACCGTCGGCCGCCTTCCAAACCCGTCACACGCGAAACGAACGCCCCGGCTCTCTTGGAGAAGCCTTGGGGCCGCCGGGAGCGTGAAGACGACGCGGGCGCGGTATGAGACGGGATAGTCCCGGTGCCCGTAGTGGGCACGGGCCGCGCCATGTCCTGCCGTGAGCATCGGCAGCCGTGACATGGCGCGGCGCGAGGCGGGCCGACGTCCCGGACGCTGACCGGGGGACACGCCGGTGCCGCCACGGGTGACGCCGACACATCACTGGGCGACGGCTCGTCGAGCCTGGGAGCGGCCCGAGCAAGGAGAGTTCAGCCATGGAGATGCCCGCGGTCAACGAGTGCCAGGTCGAGGCGTGCGCGTACAACACCGCGCACAGCTGCCACGCCCTCGCCATCACGGTCGGCAACAGCAGCCACGCGGAGTGCGAGACCTTCTTCAAGGTCCCTTCGAAGGGGGGCGACCCGGCCCGCACCGGCCGCGTCGGCGCCTGCAAGATGGCCGACTGCCAGCACAACATCCAGTACGAGTGCCAGGCCTCCGGCATCGTCGTCGGCTACGCGCAGCAGGACATCGACTGCCTCACCTACGCCCCCGCCTGACATCGGGCGGCCCGGATCAGGACGACGGCAGGACCGGGCCGAGCCGTGCGGTGATGAGACGCACCTCGTCGTAGAGGGCGCCACCCGACACGTTGTCCATCGTCACGCCGAGCTCGACCTTGCGCTGGGTACGGTTGCCCGCCGACCGGATCTCACCCAGGCTCATGTGACGGATCGCAAGGCAAGATTAACGTTGGGTGGGCAGGGCGAAGACGACGGCCTTGCCGGGGGTGCCGGTGGTGTGGGTCGTGGCGGGGTGGACGTGGCACCGCCCCTGGGAGAGCCGGTGGGCCAGGAGCAGGCCGCGGCCGTTCTCGGTGAGCAGAGGCAGGCCGATCTCCTCCACCGAGTCCAGAAGGCCGAGGATGATGCGGACCTCGTGGAGGTCGGGGTCGCCGTCGACGACCTCGCACCAGGTGGG
This sequence comes from Streptosporangium sp. NPDC050284, assembly GCF_044459525.1. Taxonomy (NCBI): domain Bacteria; kingdom Bacillati; phylum Actinomycetota; class Actinomycetes; order Streptosporangiales; family Streptosporangiaceae; genus Streptosporangium; species Streptosporangium sp. NPDC050284. Next base: position 60,967 of record NZ_JBITIZ010000004.1, on the reverse strand, counting down.
GACGCCGCCCAGGCTGAGAACGCGCAGCTCGTACGGGGGACGGGCGTGTCTCTCCGCGTTGGCGGCCAGCTCCGCCACGATGGTCTCCGCGTCGGAGACGGCCTCGTCGTCCAGACCGGCCTCCCGGAGCACCTCCCGGAGCACGGCGCGGGCGCGACGTGAGGCCGAGCCCGGCTGAAGGATCTTGATCAGTACGCGAACGCCGCCGCCTCCCATCACGGACGTCGATCCGGGGCCCCAACTGGTCGCGGAGTTCTCGAACACACATGCGTTCGGTCATGGAACCATCGGTGCCGTGCAGCTTCGTTACCGGTACCGGCTCTATCCGGACGCCGCTCAGTGCCAGGCGCTGGCGCGGGCGTTCGGGTGCGCGCGGGTGGTGTTCAACGACGGGCTGCGCGCTCGCACCGACGCCCACCGGGCGGGCCTGCCGTACATCTCCGATGCCGACCTGTCCAAGCGGGTCATCACCGAGGCGAAGCACGCGCCGCAACGATCGTGGCTGGGCGAGGTGTCGGCGGTGGTGCTGCAGCAGGCGCTGGCCGACCTGAACACCGCCTACCGCAACTTCTTCGCCTCGATCACCGGTAAGCGTCAGGGGCCGAAGATCGGCCCGCCCCGGTTCCGGTCCCGAAAAGACAACCGCCAGGCGATCCGCTTCACCCGCAACGCCCGGTTCGCCATCACCGCGGGCGGGAAACTCCGCCTGCCGAAGATCGGCGACGTGCCGGTGCGCTGGTCGCGACCCCTGCCGTCGGAGCCGTCCAGCGTCACGGTGATCAAGGACGCGGCGGGCCGGTACTTCGCGAGTTTCGTCGTGGAGGCGTCCGAGGAACCGCTCGCCGGGGTCGCGGCCGAGGTCGGCGTCGACCTGGGGCTCACCCACTTCGCGGTCACCTCCGACGGCCGGAAGATCGACAACCCACGATTCCTGCGCCGCGCGGCCAAGAAACTCCGCAAGGCGCAAAAGGCCCTCGGCCGCACGGCGAAGGGGTCGAACAACCGCAGCAAGGCCGTCGTCAAGGTCGCCCGCGCACACGCCCGGGTGACCGATGCGCGCCGGGACTTCGCCCACAAGCTCTCCACCCAGTTGATCCGCGACAACCAAGCGATCTACGTGGAGGACCTGTCGGTGAACGGCCTGGCCCGCACCCGGCTGGCCAAGAGCGTCTATGACGCGGGCTGGTCGGCCTTCGTCGGGATGCTGGAGTACAAGGCGAAACGGTACGGCCGCACCTTCGCCAAGATCGACCGCTGGTTCCCGTCCTCGAAGACGTGCTCGCAGTGCGGCAGCCGGCAAGAGTCGATGCCGCTGAACGTGCGGGAATGGGCCTGCCCCTGCGGCGTGACCCATGACCGCGACGTCAACGCCGCACGCAACATCCTCACCGAAGGCCAACGAACCGTCGCCGCTGGACGGAAACCCATCGCTGAAACGCGGCGGGAGGCGGAGACGTTAAACGCCTGTGGAGGTGACGTAAGACCACCGCTCGCGGCGGCAGACACCGATGAAGCAGGAAGCCACAGAGGTGCCGCATGACGCGGCACGGACTGAACCCCCGGCCTTCAGACCGGGGAGCGCGTCAACGTGAAGTCGGCCGCGCTTCTGTGGAGGTTGGAGATGGACCCGTCCCGGCGTCACCTACTGGCCTCGCTGCCGTTCGTGCCCGGTGCCCTGGGCGAGTGGCTGGTCTCCTGGAACTACGGCACTCCGGCCGCATCGGCCGCCCGGCAGGACGAGGGGCGAGATGTGGGTCTCGCCGACGTGGCGCGGATCGTCGAGGCGCAGAAGGCGTTCGGCCAGATAGACCAGCGGTTCGGGGCCGGGCTGGTGCGCCCGGTGGTGGTCAAATACCTGCACGAGACGGTGGCGCCGCTGCTGCGGGGCCGCTACGACGAGCGGGTGGGTTCCGAGCTGATGACGGCGGCGGCCGGGATGACCTGGCTGGCAGGCTGGACGGCCTTCGACCTGAACCGGCACGGCCAGGCCCAGCAGCACTTCGGCCAGGCGCTGAGGCTGGCCAAGAACGCTGACGACCCGCTGACCGGCGCCTGGGTGCTGGCGACGCTGACCCGCCAGGCGATCCATCTGGAGCAGGGGGCCTGGGCCGTGTGGCTGGCCCGAGCCGCCGTCGACACGGCCAGCCGGGCGCAGGCGCCTCCGCGTGTCATGGCATTGGTGCTGGCCGGTGAGGCTAGGGCGATGGCCGTGCAGGCCAGACCGTCCGAGACCCAGGACCGGCACACTGCCAAGCAGGTCGAACGACTGATCACCGAGGCCGAGCGTGCTCACGCTCAAGGAGCGACCGACCGCGATCCGACATGGGTCGGCAGGTTCGAGGCGGTGGAGTTGACGGCCCAGGCCGGGCGCTGCTGGAGTCTGCTGGGTGAGCACCGGCGGGCGGCGGTCTGTGCGGAGGAGGTCGTGGCCGAGTTCAGCGCACGCCTTCCTCGCTCCGCCCAGTTCAATCAGCTGCATGCCGCCGAGGCATACCTCGGCATGGGGGAGTTGGAGCAGGCTCTGGACTTCGCCCGAGCCGCGATCCCGGCGACCAAGACGCTGACCTCCGCCCGCACGGTGGAGCTTGCCCGCCAGTTCGCCGGACAGCTTGAGCCGTACGGGGACAGTGTGATGGTTCGCGAGTTCCGTGATCACCTGAACAGCGAGCTGGCCGCCTGACCAGGCGCGAGCTCGGGAGTGTCATTCATGGGTGGCGAATCGTTTCGCATCCTGCTTGGGGAGCCGTGAGTTCTCGGTGGCGGGGCTCAGGTCCGGGAGAGGCGGCGGGAGGCGATCACGTCGGTGACGGCCACGACCAGCGCGACCAGCACGAAGGCGATGGTGACCAGCAGCGAGTGCCGGAACGCCGTCGCATACTCGCCGCCCGAGGAGGCGACCTCGGAGAGGAACACCGAGCCGATCGCCGCGATGCCGACGGCGGCGCCGATGCGCTGCCCCGTCTGGAGCACGCCCCCGGCCGTGCCCGCCTCGGAGACCGGCACCTCCGACAGGGTCAGTGTCTGGTTCGGGGAGATCACCAGGCCGCTGCCCAGGCCGGCGAGGAGCAGCGGGACCGCGGTGGCCCAGGCCACTTGGGTGCCGGGGACGAGTTCCACCGCGAGCGCGGTGACGGCGAGGGAGACCGCGACCGTCACGAGTCCGGCCACCACCAGCGGGCGGCCGAGCCGGGTGACGAACCTGCCGCCGAACAGGGAGGTCACGGCCGACCCTGCCGCGAACGGCGTGGTCGCAAGTCCCGCCTCCAGGGCCGAGTAGCCCAGGCCGTTCTGCAGGTACAGGGTGAGGATGAAGAAGATGGCGGTGAAGCCCGCGAAGTAGAGCGCCCCGAGCAGGGCGCCGAGCGCGTACGAGCGCCTTCGGAACAGGGACAGGTCGACGACCGGCTGGTGGTGCCGCCCGTACCGGCGCTCCCAGGCCACGAAGGCCGCGAGCAGGGCAAGCCCGGCGAGCAGGGCCGGCCACCTGGCCGAGGCGTCCCACTCCTGAACTTCGACGAGTGGCAGGAGCACCAGCAGGACACAGGCGGCGAGCAGCAGCACGCCCACCGGGTCCATGGTCTGCCGGGGGCGAGACTCCTTGGCGGCGGGCCCGATGTAGCGGTAGGCCAGGACGACGGCCAGGACGCCGATCGGCACGTTGACGTAGAAGACGAGGCGCCAGCCGTCGGTGTAGCCGCCGAGGTTGATGAGCACCCCGCCGAGCAGCGGGCCGATCGCGGTCGAGATGCCGATGACGGTGCCCAGCATCCCGAACGCCCTGCCTCGCTCCGCTCCCCGGAAGAGCTGCTGGATCAGCCCGCTGACCTGCGGATTGATCACTCCGCCCGCGATCCCCTGCACGAGTCTCGCGATGACCAGCAAGGTCGGGTTCTGGGCGAGCCCGGCCGCCGCGCTCGCCGCGGTGAACAGCACGACGCCGAAGACGAACGCGTTGCGTCGGCCGTGTGTGTCGCCGAACCGCCCGGCGGGGACCAGCACCAGCCCGAAGGTGAGCGCGTACCCGGAGACCACCCACTGCAGGGTGCTCTGCGGGGCCTCCAGCCCGGTACGGATGGAGGGCAGCGCCACGTTGACGATGCTGACGTCCAGCAGGGTCATGAAACCGGCGACGAGGCAGACGGTGAGCGCCTTCCAGCGGCGCGGATCGGCTCCCTCGCGATGCCGGGGGGACGTCGTCCTGTCGGGGCCGGTGCTCATCCGGTCGTGTGGGGGAGCGGCGTTCCGGCCCGTGATCGCTTGAGGATCGTCATGACCGCCCCGTTCCCCGTCTTCGGTCGAGCTTTCCAGCTTTCAGCAGGGCGTATGTACCCTTTGTAGCCTTTCCAATCATGGTTCGCGCCCCGGAGCGTGATCCGGCCCTCGCAGGTCGTGCCTGCGAGGGCCGGGGGGAAGTCCTCGCGCCGGGGTGGTTTCCGGGTCTGCGAAGGCCGGGGGTCACCGTCGGCGCGGGGAGCTCCTCATGTCAGGGACACGACACCTCACTGCTCGTGGCCGGGACGTTGATCGCGGTCCAGGCGGCCTTGACCGCGTTCACCTCGGTGCAGCCGCCGGGGTAGAGCGACTTGGCGGCTGCCACGGTGGCGAGGCGTGCCTTGGCGTGCGTCCACGGGGAGGTCTTGGTGTTCAGCCCGGCCTGGAAGATCCGGCCGGCCTTCTGGATGCCGATGCCCGTCAGGGTCGTCGGACCCGAGCAGACGGAGCTGGCCGGCTTGCCCACCGGGTTGGTGCCCTCGGCGAGCAGGTAGAACCAGTGGTTCTGCGGGCCTGCCGCCGCGTGAACCGCGGTGGAGGGGATGGAGGAGCTGTAGCAGTTCGGGTGTCCCTTGGCGGAGGGGTTGTACATGTTGCGGATCTCGCCCGAGCCGGTCAGGTTGACCTCCTCGCCCACCAGGTAGTCCGGCGGGTCGAGGGAGGCGGGCTGGTTGGCGTAGTGCTCGGTCAGCGCGCCGAAGATGTCACCGGTCGACTCGTTCAGGCCGCCGGCCTCGTTGCCGCTGCCCCCGCTGCCGCCGGAGTACTGGAAGATGCCGTGACCGTACTCGTGGCCGACCACGTCCATCGGGGTGGCCTGCCTGGTGTTCGCCGAGTTGCGCCCGAAGCTGGTGTAGCTGCCGTTCCAGTAGGCGTTGACGGCGCTCAGGCCGACCCGGGCCGGGAAGGCGCCGCCCGAGCCGGTGAACCCGTTGCGGCCCAGCCAGCTGCTGAGCATGTTCCATTCCGTCTGGGCCGCGTACAACGCGTCGACGCAGGCGGTCTCCAGGTTGGTGCCCGAGCCGTTGCCCCAGGAGTCGTCGGTCCCGGTGTAGGCCGAACCGTTCTGGCCGCCGCAGCGCAGGCCGGGCCTGGTGGTGTCGGTCATCGAGTACGAGCTGCCCGAGCCCGAGGTCTGGATGGTCACCGGGTTGCCGTTGTAGTAGCTGTTGCCGGTTCCGGCGTGCACGTCGTCGTAGGAGTCGAAGACCGATCCGTCGAGGGCGTCCACGAAGACGTGCAGGACGCTCGGAGCCTCGGCGGTGGCGCCGCTGACGACCACCTCCCAGGCCAGTCTGGGCGTCGTGGTGGTGGCGTGCACGAGCAGCTTGGGCGCGGCCACGCTCTCCACGACGGGCAGCTGCGCGCGGGCGGTGGCGGTCGCCGTGGCGGCGTCCACCTTGCTTGTGACGTCGATCGTGATCCTGGACTGCTGGCCCGAGCTCACGGATCCGACGAGCTCTCCGGCCCTGTCGGTGGAGACGATCACCTCACCGCCGTAGACCGGAAGTCCGCGGTAGGTGCGCGCGTAGGTCAGGTACTGCAGGCCGTACGCGCCGGCGATGTTCCTGGTGAGGGTGAACCTCTCGTTCTGTCCCTTGAGGACGGCTTCCGACCTGGCGGCGAGGGTCGCGTTGGCGGTGGTGACCGCGCGGTTGCGCGCCTCCGCGTCCGGCGGCGCGTACACCGGCGGGTCGGCGGACACGGTGCGGGCTGCGGCGGCGTCCGCCGGGGTGGCGGCGTTCACCGCCGTGGGGGTGGTCATGGCGGCGACGACCAGTACGGCCACGGCGCCAAGCTTGACCTTCGGATTCACGCGGGTGATTCCTCTCGATGTCCCTTGGGGGGTAGGAGGGATGCAAGGAGCCCTAAGAAGTCCGGGCTCCCTTAAGGTGGCATCGAGACGGGCGGCTGAATACCTCGCAAAGTCCCATAACGTCGTGATATGGGCGGTTATCCATGCCGAAGAGCCCGTGTCGCCGCGGCTCGCCGGTGCGGGAAAGGGCACCGTGCTTTGGAGGTTCCTGGGGTTGATTGCCCTGGTGTACGGCTGTTTTTCGTCAGGTTGATCGAAGATCACTCACGGCGGAACCGATCGTTTCGGTACGGGGATGTCCTGGTGGGCAGGCTCCGGTGAGCGAGGAAATCACAGAGGCCCACACCGAGGTGTTGGCGCGAATCGCCACCCCGACACCACGTTCGGCGCGGATGCGGGACCGTCGAGGTGGCGGCGAGGGCCTCCACGGCTCCGATCGCGCGGTCGGTGGTGGGATCGTGAAGAGTCACGCAGGACCCGCCGGTCAACGCGTACGGGGCACCGTCGGGAGGGGCGCCGTCGGAAGGGGCGCCATCAGGACGGGCGCCGTCAGGACGGGGTTTCCGCGGACGTCCGGGTCCTGCGGGGTGGCCCGGTGCCGGGCTCGGCCGGAGGCAGCGGCCCGTCACCCTCGCGCAGCACGTCGTCGGCCATCTGGTCGTACTCGGCCACCCGGCTCCTGCCCGCCTCGCCGAGCTGCTCGACCACGGCGGCGACCAGCGTTTCGAGCAGCGCCACCGCCGGGGTCAGCGAGTCGAACGGCGAGGGCGAGCGGACCTGGGCGGGCAGCACGACGTCCGCCACCGCGGCGGCGGGCGACAGCCACGGGTCGGTCAGCAACACGATCTTCACGTTGCGCGCCGCCGCGGCGCGGGCGAAGGCGATCGTCTCGCGCTGGTAGCGCCGGTAGTCGAAGAGCACCAGCACGTCGCGGCGGCCCATGTCGAGCAGGTGGGCGGCGTGGTCGGCGGTGGACCCGGTGATGTAGGTCGCGTTGGGCCGCAACTGGTGCAGGTGGGCGATGAGGTACTGGGCCAGGATGGTGCTGAACCGCCCCCCGGCCGCCGAGATGCGGCGGCCGGGGTCGGCCAGCAGTTCCGCGGCCTTGACCAGCTCCCCCTCGGGAAGCTGGTCGAAGGTCATGGCGGTGGCGTCCAGCAGCACCCGGCGGGACCGGCTCAGCACCCTGCCGGTGTCCTCCTCGGCGCTGCCGTACTGGGCCAGGGGAGAGGAGTAGCGCTGCTGGGTCTCACGCTTGAGCGCCTGCTGCAACTCCGGATAGCCCTCGAAACCCAGCCGGTAGGCCAGCCGCAGCACGGTGGCCGGACTGGTCTGGGCCTGGCTCGCGACCGTCGCCAGCGGCTCCAGGCCGGCGGTCGGGTAGCCGGCGAGCAGGGTACGGGCGACCCGCTGCTCCGCGCGGGGCAGCTTGGGCAGCACATCGCGGAGCTGGGCCGCGACGGTGCGCGGCTCAGGGGTGCCGGACATGATGCCTCCTCCGAAACGGCCGCCGGCTCGCGCGGCACGTCGGCAGGTAGGGATCATGCCACGAACCGTGCGAAATGAGAACGTCGCTCTCGGATCGCGCACCGACCGTCCGGGGCCGGCTACCGCTCACCGCTCATCCGCGAGCCCGCACCAGTCGATCGCGGTCAGCGCGTAGGTCTTCGCCGACTGCACCAGCTGGGCGATCTCCACGTACTCGTTCTCCGCGTGCGCGGTGTACCCGACGCCGGGGCCGTACACCAGGCCGCCGATGCCCTTGCGGTCCATCCAGGTCAGGTCGCACACACCCATGAAGCCGGTGGTGAGCGGCGGTTGCCCGCCGGTCGCCGTGGTGTGCGCGCCGACCAGTGCCGCGCTCAACGGGGCGTCGTCGGGCAGCGAGTACGGCGGCCAGAGCAGCTTCCACTCGAACACCGGCGGGTGCTCGCGCAGCCACGGGTCGGTGCGGCAGGCGTCCAGCACCCGGGACTCGATCTCGGCCATGACCTCCTCGTTGGACCGGTCGGGGTGGTGGTAGACGCAGTACTCCACGACCAGCTCGTCGGCGAGGAAGAAGGGCACCAGGATGCCCGAGGGGTTGGCCCGCAGCACACCGGGCAGCAGGTTGAAGTAGCCGGGCGGGAAGAGCGGGTGCCGGTTGTGCCGGGCCCAGTCGTCCTCCAGGGCGCGCAACGCCTGGTAGACCACCCAGAACTTGTCGACGGTGTTGACGCCGAGCGCGTCGCCCTCCAGCGTCGGGTGCACGGTCATGCCTCGCAGCCCGGAGTGCGCGGTCTTGCCCTCCAGGGAGACGCTGAACCAGAGCAGGCCCGGCGTCACCGGCACCGACGCGGGCAGGGTGCCGGCCTGTCCGGACGGCTCGCAGACGATGGCCGCGTCCGCGCCGAACCCGGCCTCCAGCACCGCGGTGGTGCCCGCCTCGTGGTCGCCGACCTCCTCGCCGACGACGCCCTGCAGGACCAGGTCACCGGCGAGGCGCACGCCGGCCCCGCGCAGCGCGAGGGCCGCGTAGGCCGCGGCGACCAGACCGCCCTTCATGTCCGTCGCGCCGCGCCCGATCACCGCGTCGTCGGTGACCTGGGCGCGGAACGGGTCGCCGCGCCACCGGTCCAGGCGGCCCGGCGGCACCACGTCGACGTGCCCGTTGAGCAGCAGCGACCGGCCACCACCGGCGCCGGAGACGACGCCGCAGGCGTTGTCGCGGCCCCGCTCCACGGTGACCTTCGTGACCTCGGCCCCGGCCTCGGCGTACAGGTCGCCGAGCAGCGCGCTCACATCGCCCTCCGCGCCGACGATCTTGTCGTACTCCTGGCCGGGGTAACGCGGGTTCACGCTGGGGATGGCGATCGCGTCGGCCAGGCTGGAGACCATCCGCTCGGCGAGCAGGTCGACCTGCTCCAGCACCCGGCGGGTCACGTCGTGTTCGGCGGTCATGCGGTCTCCTTCGAGGTGGTGGGAAGTGGTTCCTGAGCGGGGGTAGGGGGCCGCCGGAGCGAGGTGAGGACGGAGTTCGTGATGCCGGCCAGGCCCTTGGGGGCGATCCAGAGCACCACGAGGATCAGCATGGCGATCGCCATGTCGCGCCAGGCCCCGGCGTCCTGCAGCACGTCGGAGACGAGGGTGACGACCACGGCACCGGCGATCGGCCCGTAGACGCTGCCGCTGCCGCCCAGGAAGATCATGCTGAGCAGCAGGGTCAGGTAGCCGAAGCCGAAGACGTCGGTGCTGACCACGCCGTTGAGGAAGGCGTTGAAGCTGCCCGCCACCCCGGCCACGGCCGCGCCGATCATGAAGACGATCAGGTGCTGGCGCACCCGGGAGACGCCCCGGCTGGTGGCGAGCGCCTCGTTGTCGCGCAGTGCCAGCAGCGACATGCCCAGGGTCGAGCGGGTCAGTACCCGGACCAGCACGGTGACCGCGAACAACAGCGCGGCGCCGAGGAAGTAGTAGCCGATCCGGCCGTCGGCCCGCAGGCTGACGTCGCCCAGGCTGAGCCGGGGGATGCCGACGATGCCGTTGGATCCACCGGTCAGACCCGCCTGCCCGAGCACCAGGTAGATGCAGAGCTGGGAGAAGACGTACGTGGCCAGGCCCACGTAGATGCCGCGCAGCCGCAGCACCGGCAGGAACGCCACCAGCGAGGCCAGCAGGGCCGACACCCCCGAGATCGGCAGGGCCAGCCACGGGTCGATGCCGGTGCGGGTGGCCAGGATGCCCGTGGTGTAGGCGCCGATGCCGAAGAACCCGATCTGGGCGAAGTTGAAGATGCCGGCGAAACCGAGGGTGAGGTTCCAGCTCATGGCGAGCACGCCGTACATCGTGAAGAGGATGAGCAGCAGCCGGGAGTGCGGGTCGGTGAAGACCAGAGGCAGGGCCACCAGGACCGCCGCGTAGACCGGCCAGCCGGCCCAGGAGCGCAGGTTGGTCATGGCGTTCACGCGCTCCTCACCTTGGTCCGCAGCAGTCCCTCGGGTTTGACCAGCATGATCACGATCATCGCGAGGAAGACCAGGACCGGGCTCCAGGAGAGCCCGAAGTAGTAGGTGGTGACGGCCTCGAGCAGGCCGATGGCGTACGCGCCGGCGATGGTGCCCGCCAGGCTGCCGGCCCCGCCGAAGGCGAGCACCACGAAGGCCCGCAGCAGCGGGTCGCCGCCCATGCCCGGGGAGATGAACTGCATGCTGCCGAGCAGCGCCCCGGCCACGGTGGCCAGGCCGATCGCGACCACGACCACGAAGACGTAGACCCGGCGCGGTGCGATGCCGAGCAGCTGGGCGTGCTCGCGGTTCTGTTCCAGCGCCCGTACGGTCAGCCCGATGCCGGTGCGTTTGAGCACCAGGGCGAGCAGGCCCACCAGCAGGGGGGCGAGCAGGATCGTGACGAGCTGGCTGCCCTGGGCGACCGCCCCGGCGACCTCGACGCGCGCGCCGCCGAACGGCGGGAGCTGCTTGATCTCCGGTCCCCAGATCAGCTGGGCGCCGCTCTGCAGCAGCATCGTGGCCGCCAGCGTGGCGACCATCACCAGCATGTCGCCTCCCGGCCGCCGGATGAACGGGCTGACCAGCAGGAACTCGTAGGCCACTCCGATCAGCGCCATCGCCGCCACGGCGCCGAGCAGCGCCACCGCGACCGGTAGCCCGGTTGAGTCCAGCAGCGTCCAGGTCAGGTAGGCGCCGAACATCATCAGCGCGCCGTGCCCGAAGTTGAAGACCCGCAGCGTGGACCAGATCAGCGTCAGCCCCGCCGCCATGAGCATGTAGAGGCCGCCGAGGACGAGCGTGCTCGTCACGATGACACTAATGCCGTCCATCGGCGGTCCCTCCCAGGAAGAGCGACATCATCTCGTCGCGGCTGCGGCTGCCGTCCGAGGCGCCGCTGTCCACCACGTCGCCGTGCAGGACGACGTGGTAGCGGTCGGTCAGGTCGAGCACCAGGTCCATGTCGCCGTCGATCAGGACGACCGACGAGACCTCGGCCCGGACCCGCACGATGCACTCGCTCAGTTCGTGCTTGACCTTCGGTGACAGGCCCAGCGTGGGCTCGTCGAGGATCAGCAGCGTGGGCCGGGCCATCAGGCCCATGCCGAGGCTGGCCATCTGGCGCTCCCCGCCGCTGAGCGTGCCGGTGAGTTGCCGGCGCCGTTCCTTGAGCTTGGGAAAGACCGAGAAGACCTGGTCGATCCCGTCCCGCCAGGTCGAGGAGTGCCCGCTGGAGGACGCGGAGAGCCGCAGTGCCTCCTCCACGGTGAGTTGCGGGAACAACCGCGAGCCCTGTGGCACGTGGACGAGCCCGCGCCTGACCAGGCTGCCGGGGGACTCGCCCCTGGTGTCGCGTCCGGCGAAGGCGATCGTGCCGGAGGCGGCCCGGTGCAGGTTGGAGACGCAGCGCAGCAGTGTGGTCTTGCCGTGGCCGTTCGGCCCCAGCAGCCCGACCGCCTCGTTCTCTCCGACGCGCAGCGAGATGCCGCGCAACACCTTCGCCTGGCCGTAGCCGGCGGTGAGGTTCTCCACGGTCAGCAGATCGCTCATCGCGCGGCCCCCGGTCCCAGGTAGGCTTCGACGACCCTCGGGTCGGACAGCACCTCGGCGGGCCTGCCGGTCACGATGATCCGGCCGCTGTCGAGGACCGCCATCCGGTCGGCGAGCGCCTCCAGCACGGAAAGCACGTGCTCGATGATCACCATGGTGACGCCCGTGCCGCGCACACCGGCCAGCAACCGGATCAGCGCGTCCTGGTCGGCCGGGTCGAGGCCTGCCGCGGGCTCGTCGAGCAGCAGTACGGAGGGGCCGCTGACCAGCGCGCCGGCGATCATCAGGCGTTTGCGGTCGATCAGCGAGAGTCCGTCGGCCGGACGGTTCGGGTCGCCGCCGAGTTCCACCGCGTCCAGCGCCTCCCGGCACCGGGCAGGGGCCCAGCGCCTGGCCTTGCCCGCGCCGCCGTACGCCGAGCCGATACGGACGTTCTCCAGCACGCTCAGCGACTCGAAGACGGCCTCGGTCTGGAAGGTGCGCTTGAGGCCGGCCTTGGCGATCCAGCGCGGCGAGCGGTTCTGGATCTCGTGGCCGTCGAAGATCACCTTTCCGGAGTCGGGGCGGATCGGGATGCCGGTGAGCAGGTTGAACAACGTGCTCTTGCCCGCACCGTTGGGGCCGGCCAGACCGAAGACCTCGTCGCGTCTCACCGACATCGAGACGCCGTCGACGGCCCGCAGGCTGCCGAACGACTTGCCGACCTCGTGCGCGGCGAGGATGACCTGGGCGTTCACGACGCGGCCTGCCCCGGCCCGCGCCAGTCACCCTGGGCGAGGAAACCGCCGTCGACCGGCAGCAGCACGCCGTTGACGAACGAGGCGTCCGGGGCGAGAAGGAAGGCGACCGCCGCGGCGATCTCGTCCGGTGAGCACTGCCGCCCGGCCGGCTGGCGGGCCGCCGCCGCCTCGCGCTGCCGCAGGGACTCCGCGGCCGCCTCGGCGTCGAGCAGGCTCCGCGAGTCGCCCATGTCGTTGTCGACGTAGCCGGGCAGCACGGCGTTGACCCGGATTCCCAGCGGGCCGCCCTCGACGGCGAGCTGCCGGGTGAGGTTGGCGATGGCGCCCTTGGCCGCGGAGTAGGCGGGGAAGGCAGGCAGGCCGGTGACCCCGAAGATGGACGACAGGTTGACCATGGCGCCCGTACCGCTCGCGGCCAGCAGCGGGAACGCCGCCCTGGCACACAGGAACGTCCCGGTGACGTTGACGTCCATCACCCTTCGCCACTCGGAGACCGGTACACCGGTGACGCCGCCGCCGCTCTCGGCGATGCCGGCGTTGTTGACCAGGATGTCCAGGCCGCCGAACTCGTCCGAGACCCGCGTGAACAGCGCCTCGACGCTGCCCTCGTCGGACACGTCCGCCTCCTGGAACACACACGCGGGACCGTCCCCCGGCAGCTCCGCGGCGGTACGCGTGCCGCGTTCCACGTCGACGTCTGCGATCATGACCCGCGCCCCCTCCGCGCGCAGGCGGTGCGCGATGGCCGCGCCGATCCCGCCCGCCGCGCCTGTGACCAGGGCGCGTCGCCCGGTCAGAGTGCTCGCCATCGCGATATCTCCCTCAATCCGCTGGTACTCGTGGTGTTGGTGGGCCGGCTCGGCCGGCCTGTCTCATTCGCCGGGCAGACCCACCCCGTACGGCTTCATCCGGTCGACGCCGGGGGACCACGCCCCGCCGCCGCGCCGCGCGATGCCGTTGGGCCGGGCGAAGTGCCAGGTGGTGGGCTCCTCGGCGACGACGAGGACGTCGAACCCCGCGGCGGAGAGGTCGGCCGAGGCCCCCGCGTCGCGCGGGTCCAGCCAGACGCGGTCGCCCTCGGCGTGAATCCTCGGCGCCGAGATCGCCTCCTGGAGGTCCGCGCCGTCACGCCAGCGGGCGGCGATCTGGGCGACGGCGGAGATGATCCGCCGCCCGCCCGAGGCGCCGAGCGTCGCCTCGGCCTCCCCGGGCCCGGTCAGTACGACGGGGCTGACCGCGCTGAGCCCGGCCGTGCCCGGAGCGACGCTGGTCACCCGGCCGGGACGGGGGTCGAAGTACATCATTCCGTCGTTCAGCACGATGCCGGTCTCCGGCTCCACCATGCGGGAGCCGAACAGGTCGAGCACCGTCTGGGTGAGCGAGACCGTCATGCCCTGGTCGTCGACCGCCGACATGTGCGAGGTGCATCCCGCCCTGGCGGAGCCGCCGGGAGGCGCGGGTGGGTGGTTTCGGCCCGCGATCCAGCGGGCCACCGTCTCGTCGGCGTACTCGGGGGAGGCGAGCCGGGCCCATGGCGCGGGACTCTCCCAGGAGGTGGTGACCTCGCGCAGCCGGTCCTCGAACGCGTGGGACAGCACCCGTGCCCACAGCCGGGCCCCCGGATCCAGCCCGCGCCGCCGGGCGGCCTCGACCAGTTGCAGCGCCTCGATCACCGAGATCACCCCGGTGGCGTGCGGGCCGTACAGCCGTATCGGGCCGATCTCGACGGGAAGGACCTCGGACTCGTCGACGGTGTACCCGGCGAAGTCCTCCTCAGACAGCAGCCCGCCGGCCTCGGTGACCGTCGTGGCGATCGCGCGGGCGGCCCGGCCCAGGTAGAACGCGTCGGGGCCGCCGGCGCCGATCTCACGGAGCACCCGGGCCAGCCGGGGTTGGACGAGCGTGTCGCCCGGGCCCTGGGACGGGCCGCGCAGCGGCAGGCCGTCGGGCAGGAAGAGCTCCGCGGAGGAGGGGAAGGCCCGCAGCGTCCGGGCCTCGGCGCAGATCGCCGAGGAGGCGAACCAGTTGGTCTCGTGTCCGGCCTCGGCCAGTTCGATCGCCGGGGCGAGCACCTGGGCCAGCGGCAGGCGGCCGAACCTGGCGTGCGCCCGGCACAGTGCGGCGACCGCTCCGGGGACGCCCACCGACAGCGGGCCGACGATGTTCGCGTCGTCGCGCACGGCCGGCCAGTTGTACAGGCCGGTGCCGGTCGCGGAGGACGTCAGCGGGAACATCCGCGGGTGAGCCAGGCCCGGGGCTCGGATCGGGCCGCACACGACGGTCGCGGCCGGGGCGCCCGGCTCGCGCACCACCAGCCACGCGCCGCCGCCGAGCCCGCTCATGTAGGGCTCGACCACTCCGGTGGCGAAGGCGGTGGCGACCGCCGCGTCCACGGCGCTGCCGCCGGCGCGCAGCATCGACGCCCCCGCGCGCGCCGCCCTCGGGTCGGGCGCGGTGACCATCCCGCCGGCTCCCTGGGCGGGGCCAGGCTCAGCCCTGCCAGGCATCGGCGATCTCGCTCAGCGTCGCGAACCAGACGTCGCCCGCCGCCAGCATCCGATCGATCAGCGCCTCCAGGACGAGCAGGTGGTGGGCTCGGCCGATGGTCTGCGGGTGCATGGTGAGCACGTAGACCGCACCGGGCACCCGCTGGTGGGCGTAGTCGAAGATGGTGTTCCAGCGGTCTTCCATGTCGCGGTGGGAACCCAGCGGGGAGACCCCGGCGACGTACTCCACCGAGGGCCAGTCGTCGAGGTACCACGACACGGGGATCTCCACGATCCGGCTCTCCGGGCCGAACTCACTGGCCGACTCGTAGTTCACCGTGACCCGCCGGGGCCGGTAGGGCTCGAACTCCCGGCCCATCAGCGAGCTGTCCCAGTCGAAGCCGAACTCCTCGAGCAGACCCAGCGTGCTCTCGGAGAAGTCCCAGGCGGGCGAGCGGTAGCCGCGGGGGCGGCGCCCGACGACCTGCTCGTGCTGGCGCAGCGCGACCTCCATGAGCCGGCGCTCCTCGTCGGGCCCCAGGTCGGGCACGACCTCGTGGTAGCAGCCGTGCGCGGCGATCTCGTGCCCGGCCGCCAGGATCTGCTCGATGCGGTGCGGGAAGGTCACCAGGTCGTGGCCGGGGGTGGCCCAGGTCGCGGGCAGGTCGTTGCGGCCGAGCAGTTCCAGCAGCCGGGGCACCCCCTGCTCGGCGCCGAAGTCGCCACGCGACAGGTAGGACGGCGAGGTGCGGCCCAGGGTGCCCATCCAGGGGGAGTGGGCGTCGAAGTCGAAGGTCAGCGCCACGGCCATCCGCTTGCCCTGCGGCAGCGCCAGGGGAGCCGAGGTCACTTCTTCATCCACGGCGGGAGCCGGAAGGAGCCCGACTTGTACTTCTCGGGGGCGATCAGCGTCCGCTTCTCGTCCTGGAACTGGAAGGACTGCAGTGGCACGTAGTCGTCGCCCTGCTTGGCCAGGTGCGTGGCCTGGTCGAACGCGATCCGCCCGGAGGCCCGCTCGCTGTCGCTCTTGCCGATGGCGGCACCGATCGCCAGCGCGTCGTCGGGGTCACCGACCTCGCGTAGCGCATCGGCGTAGATCATGGTCTCCACGTACGTCATCACGCCCTGCGGGTCGACGTCGTCGGTCCCGTACTCGGCCTTCCAGTCCTTCTGCAACTGCGCGGCCGGCTCGTAGTCGGGTGAGGGCACGATGCCCGCGAGGTTGTTGAACAGCACACCTTCGGCCTGCTGCTTGGTCAGCTCGAAGAACTGGGGCTGGTTGGGGCCGTACTGCATGAAGAGCAGGGAGTTGGTGGGCTTCTGCAGGAACTGCTGCAGGAAGCTGGCCTCGTTGGAGACCTGGTAGTCGGTGTTGACGATGAAGTCGGGGTCGGCGGAGCGGATCTTCCCGAGGACCGTGCCCCAGTCGTTGACCGTGCCGAACGGCACCTTCTCCTGGCCGGCGATGGTCCAGCCCTTGGCCTCGAACTGCTTGACCAGGCCGTCGGCGATGCTCTCGCTGTAGGGGTTGTCGGAGCGGACGATGAACGCGGACTTGCCGCGCGGCTTCCACAGCCCCTGCTCGGCCCAGGACTCCGCCAGGTCGACCGGTTCGGTGCCGTAGGCGTCGTAGTTGGGGGTGATCGACCAGACGGTGGGGTACTTCGCCGGGTCCTTCTCGATGATCTCCTGGGTCTGCGCGGTGTTGCCGCCGATCAGGTAGACCTTCTCCGCCGCGGCGAACTCGTCGATCTCGAAGTTGGACGTGGAGGCGTAGCCGGTGACGACCGCCTTCACCGACTCGTCGTCGGTGAGGGTCTGCACGCCCTTGGTCACCGCGTCGTTGGACTGGCTCTGCACGTCCGCGACCTTGAGCTTGAACGTGTACCCGTTGACGCCGCCGGCCGCGTTGAGCTGCTTGACGGCGAGTTCGGCCCCCTGCTTCATGCCCAGGCCGTCGGATGCCAGACCTCCGGTCAGCGGGGCGAGCAGGCCGATCTGGATCTCCTTCGTGCCGGCCTCACCGCCGTTCTCCGCTGCGGAGGTGGAAGTGGATGAGGAGCACGCGGTGAGCGCCGCCAGGGCGCCCGTCACCGCGACGGCGGTGATCGCCCGGACTGGCGTCCGGGGACGGAGGAAGGGGGAACGGGCCACGGTGAAGCCTCTCTGCGTCTGTTGGACGAGGGGACGAACGCGTGCGGGACATGCCTGCGGGCGTCACATGCCTGCTTTGCACCGTTCTGTCACTTTCGACGATTGAAACGTACGTTGCATACTGCGGCAAAGACTAGGCCTGTAAAAGATTTGTTACTTAAACTCGATCCGTCCTGCCGCCCTGATCTCGTAAAACGTGGATCAGCTCGGCGGCAGGGCCGTTCCGGCCAGGAAGCCTCCGTCCACGTCGAGAACACTCCCCGTGATGAAGGAGGAGTCCGGATCGGCGAGGAACAGGCACGCCCGGGCGATCTCCGCCGGGGTGCCCATGCGGTGCACCGGCTGCCCGGCGACCAGCGTCGTCACGTACTCGGCCGAGAGCGCGAGGGTGGCCGGGACCTCGATCAGTCCGGGGGCGACGGCGTTGACGGTGATCCCCGACGGTGCGAACTCCAGCGCCAGGACCCTGGTGAGCATCTCCACCGCCGCCTTGGACGAGCAGTAGTGGGCGGCGCCCACCCGGGCCGAGCGGGCCGCGCCCGAGGAGACGTTGACGATCCGGCGCCCGCCCCCGAGGGCGCCGGAGGTGCGGGCGAAAGCCTGCGAGGTCAGCATCACGCCGCGGACGTTGACGGCGAACACCTCGTCCCACTCCGCGGCGGTCATGTCGAGGGCCGAGGTGTTCGGATAGACCCCGGCGCAGTTGACCAGCACGTCCACCCCGCCGTGCCGGGTGGTCGCGTGCTCGAAGGCGGCGGTCACCGACCCCGGGTCGCGCACGTCCAGGCGCACCGCCGAGACCGGCGCGGGCGATGCGCCCGAGGTGGCGGCGAGTTCCGCGGCGACCTGCTCCGTGCGCGTCTCGTCGAGGTCGGCGACGACGACCGTCGCCCCGGCGTCGTGGAAGGCGTCGGCGATGCCCCGGCCGATGCCCCGGGCTCCGCCGGTGACCAGGACGACCGTTCCGTCGAGCCTGCCGGGAGAGGAGTGGTCCGTCATGGGATGCCTTCCGGTGATGCCGGGCGGGAGCGGTCTCCTGCCGACGCGACACATGTGACCTGGTCGTTTCTTCCGGGCCAGCAGGTAACACGCATGCTAAGTTTCATTCCGTCGCCTTGACCATATATGTGAATCGTATGTTTCACTTAGGGCGGCCGGGACGCGAGGTGCGGACCGGACTGGGAGGAGAGAGCCGATGACGACAGGGACCGCCTTCGTGGCGACCTGTGACCTCGCGGCCCAGGTGCGTGGCCGGGCGACCCCGACGGCGCGGCTGGACCAGACGTTGCGCACCGGGGTGGGATGGGTCCCCGCCAACCTGGCGCTGACCTGTTTCGGCCAGCTGGTCGACGACAACGTCTTCGGCTCGGTGGGCGACCTGAGGTTGCTCCCCGACCCCGCGACGGCCGTCGACCTGCCGGCCGACGGCCCGGTGCCGGGCACCCGGCTCTACCTCGCCGACCAGGTCGGCCTGGACGGCAGCCCCTGGCCCGGCTGCCCGCGTGGCTTTCTCGCCCGCGCGCTGACGGACCTGAAGGAGATCGCGGGCCTGGAGATCAACGTCTCCTTCGAGCACGAGTTCATGCTCGGTGGCCAGGTGGAGGCACCGCCCTTCTCCTTCCAGCGCCTGCGCGGCGTCGAGCCGTTCGGCACCGACCTGGTCGCGCTGCTGGAGGAGGCCGGGCTGGAGCCGGAGAGCTGGCTTCCCGAGTACGGGGACGGCCAGTTCGAGATCACCCTGCGTCCCGCCCCCGGCATGGTCGCCGCCGACCGGGCGGTCCTGCTGCGCGAACTCGTCCGCGACCTCGCCCGCAGACGCGGGCACCCGGTCACCTTCGTCCCGCTGGCCGATCCCGCGGGAGTCGGCAACGGCGTCCACGTGCACTTCTCGCTCCGTGAGGTCGGCGGCGGCCCGGTGATGTTCGACGCCGAAGCCTCCGGCAGGCTCTCCTCGACCGCGGCCAGGTTCGCGGCCGGGATCCTGCGGCACGCCGGTGCGGTGGTGGCCGTCACCGCTCCCAGCGTCGGCTCCCACCTCAGGCTCACCCCGCACCGGTGGAGTGCCGGCGGGGTCTTCCTCGCCGAACGCAACCGCGAGGCGCTGCTGCGCATCGCGCCGACCGTCGAGATCGGGGGCGCCGACCCCGCGGACCAGCTCCACCTGGAGTATCGGGCGGCGGACGCCACCGCCAACCCGTGGCTGGTGCTCGGCGTCCTGATCCGCGCGGGCCTCGCGGGACTGGCCGGCGCAGAGGCCGCCCGGGTGTGGCCGGAGAGCTCGACCGAGGCCGACCTGGCAGGAGAGCCCGCGCTTCCCGGTTCCCTGCCCGAGGCGCTCGCCGCGCTGGAGGCCGACGAGGTCGCCCGCGGCTGGTTCCCCCACGAACTGCTCCACACCTTCCTCGCCGTGCGACGGGGCGAACTGGCCCACGTCGCGGGACTGCCCGACCACGAGCTCTGCCGGAAGGTCGCCGATGTCTACTGAGAGCTCCCCGGCGGGCGCGGCCGGCGGTCTGGAGAGCGTGCTCGCCACCCTGCCCCTGGTCGACCACCATGTGCACGGCGCCTCCTCCGGAGACCTCGGCCGCGGTGAGTTCGAGACGCTGGTGACCGAGTCCGACCGGCCGATCCCGGCGTTCATGACTCAGTTCGACTCCCAGCTCGGCTTCGCGATCCGCCGCTGGTGCGCACCCGTCCTCGGCCTGCCCGCCCACGCCGCACCGGAGGACTACCTGGCGCGCCGCACCGAACTCGGCGCCGCCGAGGTGAACCGGCGGCTGCTGGCCGCCAGCGGTATCGGCCGCTTCCTGCTGGAGACCGGTTACCGGGGCGACGACGTCCTGGACCCGGCCGGGATGGCGCAGGCGTCGGGGCGGCCCGCGCACGAGGTGGTCCGCATCGAGCGGGTGCTGGAGCAGGTGGCGGCCTCGGGGGTCTCGGCCGCGGAGCTGCCGGGCCGGTTCCGCGAGGAACTGGAGCGCCGCACCGCCGACGCCGTCGGTCTCAAGAGCATCGTCGCCTACCGGTACGGCTTCGCCTTCGACCCGGCGCCGCCCGGGGAGCGGGAGGTCGCCCTCGCGGCGGACCGCTGGCTGTCCGCCGGCGAGGAGAGCGGCCGGTGGCGGGTGGACGATCCGGTGCTGCTCCGCTTCGGGCTCTGGGCGGGAGTGGAGCGCGGGCTGCCGCTGCAACTACACGCCGGCTACGGGGATCCCGACGTGGAACTGCACATGTGCGACCCGCTGCTGCTCACCCGCTGGCTGAAGCTCATCGAGCCACACGGCGTGGACGTCCTGCTGCTGCACTGCTACCCCTACCATCGCAATGCCGGTTATCTCGCGCAGGTCTTCCCGCACGTCTACTTCGACGTCGGTCTCGGTGTCAACTACACCGGCAGCCGGTCGGACGCGCTGATCGCCGAGTCACTGGAGCTCGCGCCGTTCGCCAAGATCCTGTTCTCGTCGGACGCCTGGGGCCCCGCGGAGCTGCACATGCTGGGGGCCCACCTGTTCCGCCGCGGGCTCGGCCGGGCGCTGCGCGGGTGGGTCGACGCCGGCGAGTGGGCCGAGGAGGAGGCGGTCCGGGTGGCCACCATGATCGGTGTCGGCAACGCCCTGCGCGTCTACGGTCTGGGACCGGCCGAATGATCGAGTCTGTTGTCTGCGGCTCGGCCGCCGGTTCCGTCGCGGCCAGGCTCCGGGCGGCGCTGGAGCGGCGGCTGCCCGCCGCGACGGAGCTGCGCCGCCGACTGCACGCCATCCCCGACCTGTCGGGGGAGGAGGGGCCGACCCGCGACCTGATCCTGGCCGAGCTGCCGGGACGCCCGGTGGACGCGGTGGCCGGTACGGGCGCGCTGGTGCGCATCGGCGGTCCCGGACCCGCGGTCGCCGTGCGGGCCGAACTCGACGCGCTGGCGGTCACCGAGCGGACCGGCGTCGACTGGGCGTCCACGAAGCCGGGCCGCATGCACGCCTGCGGGCACGACGTGCACCTCGCCGCCCTGGTGGCGCTCTGCCACGCGGTCGGTGAGACCGCCGGCACGCCCCCGCTGATCGCGATGCTCCAGCCGCGCGAGGAAACCTATCCCTCCGGCGCCCACGACATCGCCCGGTCGTCGTCGCTGGCGGAACACCAGATCACCGCCGTCATCGGCGCGCACGTCCAGCCCACCCTGCCGCGAGGCGAGGTCGCGGCCACCCCGGGTACGGTGAACGCCGCCGCCGACGAGTTCACGGTCGTGGTCAGGGGCCGCGGCGGGCACGCCGCCTACCCGCACCTGACCAGAGATCCGGTACTCGCGCTCGCGCACGTCGTCGTCGCCCTGCAACAGGTGGTCAGCCGTGACGTCGACCCGACCAACTCGGCGGTCCTCGGCGTCTCCACGCTGGCGGCCGGCAGCGCGGCCAACGTCGTCCCGGACGAGGCCACGGCCGGCGGTACGGTCAGGTCGCTGAGCGAGCACATCCGCGACCAGGTGCACGCTCGGCTGGAGGAGGTCGCGGACCTCGTCGCGCGGGCCCACGGCTGCGAGGCCAAGGTGAGCATCACCCGGGGGGAGCCGGTTCTGCACAACGACCCCGGGCTCGCCACCCGCGCCGGTGCCCATCTGGCCCACCTCGGCCTCACGCTCTCGCGGCCACTGCTCTCCTTCGGCGCCGACGACTTCTCCTATCTCTCCGCTGTGCTGCCCGGCCTGATGATGTTCGTCGGGGTCGGTGACGGCACGGACGTGCGCATGCACAGCGCCGGTTTCCTGCCCGACGACGGCGCGGTGCGCGATGTCGCGCTGGCCATGCTGGCGGGATACCTCGCGGCGGCGGAGATGACGTAGTCGCGAGAGGTGCTCAGCCGCCGGTGGCGTGTTCCCAGTAGGGGTCGCGGTAGAGCGTGACCGAGGTGCCGCGGAGCAACTCGTCGGGGGCGGAGACGAGCACGAGCTCGCCCGCCGCCTCCAGGCCGCGCAGGACGTCGCGGACGCGGGGGCCGACCGGCAGGCGGCCCACCGGGAGGTGAAGGGTCTCGCGGACCAGGTCGGCCACCTGCGAGAGCCGGAACGGCTCGGTGAGACCGGAGATCAGGCCGCGGACGATCTCGACGGTGATCACACTCTCGGCCTCAAGGTGGGCGAGCTGCCAGGTCAGCTGAACCGTGCGCCGGCCGGTTCCGGCGCAGGCGGTGCACGGCTGGGAGAAGCCGGGCACGATGTCCTCGACGGTGGTGCCCAGGCAGGTGGTGCACTGGCCTGTCTCCGAGGCGTGCGACTCGGCCGCCGCCCGGTCGGACAGCTGACTGCCGCACACGCACAGATAGATCCGGAACCCGCCGCTCACCACGACGAGGTCGTCGGCGTCGTCGGGGACCTCTTCCCACAGGGCGGTGATCGTGTGCATTCTCATCGTCGTGCGACTCTACCCATTTCCCGGCGATCCCGGTCCTGTCACCTCAGCATGACCGGGACCAGCCTCATCGGGGTGCTCCACAGCCACTCCTCGGTGATGTAGGTGGAGGTGAGCAGCGTCATCAGGCCGAGGGTCCGCTCGGTGGCGGTGGAGGGGTGGGCGCCGCAGTCGCCGAAGCGGCACATCCACAGCTCGACCATGCTGTCGTCGGAGAGCTGCTCGTGGACCGAGGGCCGTCCCGCGGGAAACCCGTCCCGCCAGATGTCGACCGACGGGCTGGTGGACGGGAACGCCCCGGCCAGCACCCCGCCGCCCGAGGTGACCGCCCGCCCGACCTCGTCGTGAACCGGCAGGATGCCACCGGACTGGAAGAGCACCACCCCTCCTCCCGGCGGGCTGGCCACGCGCAGGACCTCCACGGTGGAGGCCTGCTCCGCGCCCCACAGCTCACCGATCCCCATCGGCGGGCACGACTCCGGCGCGACGCCCAGGCGGCGGATGACCTCGTCCTCGGGCACTTCGCCGACGAAGGCCACGCACAGTTCCTCGTTGTAGTCCTCGTACGAGAACATCATCGCGTCGACGGTGTCCTGGAGTTCGCGGAACCTGGGGCTCACGCTGGGAGCCCCGGGCAGGTGGGTGAACAGGTCGGCCATCTCGGTGAAGAGGGCCTGGGCGCCGGGGGAGCGGCCCGCGATGCACGGCCGCCAGGGGTCGGCGCCCGCGGCGAGCAGGATTCGTACGGCGTCCTCCCAGCCGTGGCGGACGGCCTCCCACAGCGGGGTGGCGCCGTCGGTGTCGACGGGGTCGACTTCCGCGCCCGACGCGAGCAGCAGCTCGATCACTTGGGTGGCGCCCTCCTGGGCGGCCTGGTGCAGGGGGGTCGTGCGCAGCCACGGCAGCCGTCGGCCGGGGTCGAACCCGCCCGCCAGCCGCTGGCGGATCTGCGCCAGGTTGGTGTCGCGCCACACGTCGACGTCCTCGGCCCACTCGTCTTCGCCCACTTTTATCCCATCTTGTTGTGCTGAGCGGATCCAACCAGGTCCGTACGACACTTCTCGGCGAGGGTCCGTCGCGAGAGGCGGTCGGCGGCGCGGGTGGTCTCGGGGAGGCGGTAGCGGGGCGTCAGGTTCAGTACGTTGTGGCAGGCGGTGTCGAGGTCGACGCGGTGACCGGTTGAGACGAAGACGGGTTTGACCCCGTCCCGGGTGCGCAGCACGCGGCCGACGACGTCGCCGTCCAGCGTCAGGTCGGTCCACGCGCCCCGCTCGGGCGCAGGTTCGGGGTAGGTGCCGACGAAGGCGGTCTTGCCGACTCCGATCGAGGGCAGTCCCGTGAGCACTCCGAGGTGACAGGCGAGGCCGAAGCGGCGCGGGTGCGCCAGGCCGTATCCGTCGCAGACGACCAGGTCGGGGGGTGCGGACAGCCGTTCAAGGGCGCCCAGCAGCGCGGGGACCTCACGGAAGGCGAGCAGTCCGGGGACGTAGTCGAAGGTCACCTTGCCGGTGACGGCGACCTCTTCGACGATCTCCAGTGTCGTTCCGTCCAGGACGGTCACCGCCGCCGCGAGTCGGTCCCTGTCGTAGGCGACGTCCACTCCCGCGATCCTCGCGGGGTGACGGGGTCCGGGACCGGCCAGGTCGAGCAGTGCCCTGAGCTCGTCCTGGATGGCCTCGGCCTCCGTGACAGTGCGCGGCATTTGTACCTTCATGACTCCATGATCGCTACTTTTATAGTATGACGTCATATTTCGGTACTGTTCATCGGGTTCTTCGGCGACCGGTGAGGTCGCCGCGGGGATTCGGGGAAGGGACTGTCCATGTCGGTGCTCGTGGCGTTCAGCGTGACCCCCATCGGAGCGGGGGAGGATGTCGGCGAACTCGTCTCCGAGGCGGTACGCGTCGTCCGGGCCTCCGGCCTGCCCAACAGGACCGACGCCATGTTCACCACGGTCGAGGGTGAGACGTGGGACGAGGTCATGACGGTGGTGAGGGACGCTGTCGCGGCGGTCGAGGCCCGCGCCGGACGGGTCAGCCTCGTCCTCAAGGCGGATATCCGCGAGGGGCCGGGCGGCCGCCTGGAGACCAAGGTCGCCACCGTCGAACGGCATCTCGCCCCGTAAGATCCTCGCGGCCGGGTCCACCCCGCGGCGACCTCGTGATGCCACACGCCGGTCGGTGCGCGCTCGCTCCTCGAAGAGCTCGTGACGCCTTTCCTGGCCGGAGGCGCGCGGGCGCTGTCAGGTGGTGTTTCGTGCCTGGGATGGCCTCTCCTGCCCGCGTGTTCTCGGATTCCGCGAGGGCCAGGCTCGCCCGGAACGTAAGGGGAATGCCCGCGGAGTCGAGATCGTTCTGGAGGCACGGGCGACTTCAGGAGCGTGAAACCGCATGGCGGGCAACAGATCGATCGGGCGTCTCCTCGCGGGCGGGCTGGCGCTGGCCGCCGCCGGGTGGGCGCTGAAGGACATCCCCGCGGAACTCGGTGGCAAGGCCGAGGGGGAGCGGCTGGAGCGGATGCGCCGCTCGCCGCAGTTCCACGACGGCGTCTTCCGTAACTCCATGCCCGGAGGATTCGTCCCCTCCACGCAGAGCACCCGAGAGGTCGCCTGGAACATGGTGCGCAACCGCGAGGAGCGCCGCCCGGCCGTACCGGTCCCCGTGGTGACCTCCCCGCTGGGCGGGCCGTCCCCGGCGGGGCTGAGCGTCATCTGGTACGGCCACGCCACCGCGCTGCTGGAGATCGAGGGGCGCCGCGTGCTCGTCGACCCGGTGTGGAGCAGGCGCGCCTCGCCCTCCCAGCTGGTCGGCCCACGCCGTCTGCACCCGGTGCCCGGGCCGCTGGCGGGCCTTCCGCCGCTCGACGCGATCGTCATCTCGCACGACCACTACGACCACCTCGACCGCGCGACGGTCCGCGGGCTCACCACGCTGCAGGCCGCCCCGTTCCTGGTGCCGCTGGGCATCGGCGCGCATCTGGAGCGGTGGGGCGTGCCCGCCTCACGGATCATCGAGCTCGACTGGGAGGAGGAGGCGGACGTCGCGGGCCTGCGGTTCGTCGCCACCGCCGCCCGCCACTTCTCCGGCCGCACCCTCAACCGGAACGTCACCCTGTGGGGGTCCTGGGTGATCGCGGCCGGGGAGAAGAGGGTCTTCTACGCGGGCGACTCCGGATACTTCGACGGCTACGCGAGGATCGGCGCCGCGCACGGCCCGTTCGACCTCACGCTCATGCCGATCGGCGCCTACAACGCCGCCTGGCCCGACATCCACATGGATCCCGAGGAGGCGGTCGACGCCCACCTCGACCTGGGCGGCGGGTTGCTCCTGCCGGTCCACTGGGCGACCTTCGCCCTCGCCACGCACCCCTGGGCCGAGCCGGTCGACCGCCTGTGGCGCGAGGCCAAGGCCCGCGACGTCCGCATCACCGTTCCCCGCCCGGGCGAGCGCGTCGATACCGCCGACGTGCCCATGCTGGAGAGCTGGTGGGAGGTGTCGTACGGCGCCGAGACGTCCCGCACGCCCGGCCGGGTGCCGAACTCCCCGCACCGAGGCTCCGGCCCCAGGCTCTGATCCTTCGGGAAAGAGCCAACAGGTGACCCCTTCGACCACGGCGGGAGTCTCGGCCGGTCGGCAGGGCGGGACGACCCGTCACAGCGCGGCCTGCCTGGTGCGCGCGAGGTAGTCCTCCACGCGCCGCCGGTCGGGTTCGGCGGGCAGCACGCCACCGCCGCGAAATCTCGCCGTCAGCTCGGAGCGCCAGCGTTCGACCTCCTCCCAGGGGAGCTCTCCCCTGCGTACGGCGAGCAGTCGGTCGCGGTGGGCGTCCATCCGCACCAGCGGCTCGCCGTGGCGGGCCAGGTGCAGGCCGCTGAGCAGCAGACGGATCATGTGCATCGCCCGCTTCCACCTGGGACGCCCGGGGTCCAGGCGGCGGAACTGGGCGTCGGCGTATCCCACGAAGGTCTGGTTGGCGCGTTCGGACAGGAAGGCGTCCCGGATGGCGAGCAGTTCCTCGCCCGCCGGGGTGATGCGCTCGACCATCGGCGACCACAGGCACTCCAGGATCGTCGGGTTGGCCTCCAGCGCGAGAGCGCAGAACCGCTCGACCTCCCACGAGAACTGCTCGGGCAGCGGTCCTTCGACGTGAGTGGGCGGCTTGGCCAGCCGCCAGAACAGCCGGGTCGGCGCCACGAAGACTCCGCGCCGGTCGATGTCCGACTCCTCGGTCTCCAGCCCGTATGCTCGCGAGCCGACCACCACCGACAAGACCAGGTGATCCGGGACGTACCGCGTATCCATCCGCACAGCCTGTCAGGGCCGCTCCCGGCTCGGGTACAGGTTTTCGCCCGCGGGACGGGGAGGAAGGCGGCCGGCCGGGACCTCACCGGGAGACGTTCGTCGACATCCTCACCGTCAGTACAGGTTCTCGCGGGCGTCGGCCCTCAGGTCGTCGTCGATCAGCTTGGCCGACCACTCCAGGTTCAGCTGGTCCTTGAGGATCCGGCCGAGTGTGGGCAGCGACTCGCGCTCCGGCCACCGCTCCGGCTGCCAGAGCGCCGAGCGCCGGAAGGCCTTGGAGCAGTGGAAGAAGCACTCACGCACCTCGACGCTCACCGCCAGCGTGGGGAGCCTGCCCTTCACGCGCAGGCGCTCCATGTACGGGGCCTGGCTGACCACCTGTGCCCGCCCGTTGACGCGCAGGGTCTCCTCGGTGCCGGGCACCACGAACAGCAGGCCGACGTTCGGGTTGGCGACGATGTTGCGCAGGCTGTCGACCCGGCGGTTGCCGGGCCGGTCGGGGATCACCAGCGTGTGGTCGTCGAGGACGAGGACACCGCCCGGCTCCTCGCCGCGCGGGGATACGTCACAGGTACCGTCGGGGGCCGAGGTCGCGAGCAGGACGAACGGCGAGGCGGCGATGAAGTCGCGGGCATGTTCGTCGAGGTGGCCGATGTCCTTGCGCAGGACGACGTCCGTGACCTCCCCGGCGATCCGGCGCAGCTCTTCTTCTGAGGTGACCGTGACGATCTGGCCGGTCTCACCGGTCTCACTGGTCTCGAGGGAAGTCATGAGGTAAGGCTAGCCTTGTTGGGAATCCCGGCTCAACGTCCTCTTGGGCGTCTCTGGCCTTCCCGGTGGGCGCGAGTGAGCGGCCTTTCGAGCCAGGGCTCGGCGGGGCGGATCCCGCCGAAGTCCCAGGCCGCCCGGTGGCGGGCCTGATCTCACCGTCAGGCGGCGAGGGCGGCGTGCATCTCCCAGACCAGGATCTCGGCCGGGTCGATCGCGGTGACGCGCTGGCCGCCGGTGGCGGTGAAGCGGACGGCGTCGCCCTCGGCGAGGTGCCCGGCCCCCTCCAGGTCGACGGTGCCGCGCGGGACGAACAGGTGCAGGAACGGCGCCTCGGGCAGTTGCACGCCCTGGCCCGGCTGGAGCCTGGCCACGTGCAGCGCGGCGTACCTGTTGTTGATCCGGATGGCGCTGCGGCCCTCGTCTCTGGCCATGCCGGACGCGACCGGGACCAGGGTGCCGCCGAGCAGTTCGGAGTCGATCTCCAGCTGCTCGTACCCGGGGGCGAGCCCACCCTCGTCGGGAACCACCCACATCTGGACGAAGTGCACCGGGTCGGTGTGCTGCTCGCCCTGGAGTCGCCACGAGTCGTTCTTCTCCGAATGGAGGATGCCCGTCCCCGCGCTCATCCGCTGGGCCAGTCCTGGATAGATCACCCCGGAGTGGCCCTCGGAGTCCTGGTGGACGAGGGATCCGCGCATCACCCAGGTGACGATCTCCATGTCCCGGTGGGGGTGGGTGTCGAAGCCGGTGCCCGGCTTGACGATGTCGTCGTTGTTGACGAGCAGCACACCGTGGTGGGTGTTGGAAAGGTCCTGGTGGCGGCCGAAGGAGAAGGAGTGCTTCGAGTCCAGCCACGGGATCTTGGTGGCGTAGCGCTCGTCGGACCTGCGGATGTCGACGTTCATGTCTGGTGGTCCTCTCATCTCATCTCGTTTGTTGAAACTTAAACTAGACAGCCGCGTGAAATGTTCCTCCCATCTCCGGGTTGGGCAGATCTTGCTTACCGATCCGAATATGATGTGTGACGATTTATCACCACGCGGGCCGCGGGTGACCCTACCTTGACGGGGAGCGGCCTCTGCGATCTACCTGGGGGAACACAGTGTTGGGCCTGCTTTCGTGTGCTCCGAGGTCGCTGGATCGATGAGCTCCCCCGCAGACGCCGCGAAAACCGCCACCTACGACTACGGAAAGTTCAGCAGGCTCGCCGGGCCCGTGACCGAACCGGAACCCGGGGTGCCCTACCGCGTGAGCTACCGCTCCCTGCTGGCCACCGAGCCGCACCGGGTGCGGGCGGTGTTGCTGATGGTCGCGGCCCTTCTCGTGGAGTTCACCCTGATGGTCTGGCTGCTGCTGCCCGACCATTGGACCGTCCGTCCCGACCCCTATGGCACGATCCCGTGGTATCTGCCGGTGGCCGACCGGATCATGCTCGTCGCGATCGCCTTCATCGAGGTCTTCCGGCTGGTCAGCGTGGTCTCCAACGTGCACGCCATGCTGGCGGCGAGGGACCCGGTCCCGGTCGAGCCGGAACCCGGCACCCGGGTGGCCTTCATCACCACCTGCGTACCCGGCAAGGAGCCGTTGGAGATGGTCAGGGAGACCCTGGCCGCCGCGCTGAAGATCCGCCACGACGGCGTGCTCGACGTCTGGCTGCTGGACGAGGGCGACGACCCCGACATCCGCGAACTCTGTGACTGGCTGGGCGCCCGCCACTTCACCCGCAAGGGCGTGCCCGAGTGGAACCAGCCCAAGGGAACGTTCCGAGCCAAGACCAAGCACGGCAACTACAACAGCTGGCTGGACGCGCACGGCGACGACTACGACTTCTTCGTCTCGGTCGACACCGACCACGTACCGCTCCCGGAGTTCTGCGAGCGCATGCTCGGCTACTTCCGTGACCCGAGGGTGGCCTTCGTCGTCGGTCCCCAGGTCTACGGCAACTACGACGCCGGGGTCACCAAGGCCGCCGAGAGCCAGCAGTTCCTGTTCCACTCGCTGATCCAGCGGGCGGGCAACCTGTACGGCGCGCCGATGTTCGTCGGCACCAACAACGCCGTGCGCATCCGCGCGCTCAAGCAGATCGGCGGCCTGTACGACTCGATCACCGAGGACATGGCCACCGGCATCGAGTTCCACCGCTCCCGTGACCCGGAGACCGGGCAGCGCTGGATGTCGGTCTACACCCCCGACGTGCTGGCCGTGGGGGAGGGACCGTCCTCGTGGACCGACTTCTTCACCCAGCAGCTGCGCTGGAGCCGGGGCACCTACGAGACGCTGCTCACCCAGTTCTGGAAGGCCGCGCCGAAGCTCTCGCCCGGCCGGTTCTTCAACTACTCCCTGATGGTGACCTTCTATCCGATGTCCGCGCTCAACTGGCTGCTGGCCGGGCTCAGCGCCACCCTGTTCATGGCCGTCGGCGGCTCCGGCGTGACCGTGCCGATGGACATGTGGCTCATGCTGTACGGCGACGCGGCGCTGCTGCAGGTCATGCTCTACACCTGGAACCGGCGCCACAACGTCAGCCCGCACGAGCCGGAGGGCTCCTCCGGGGTGGCGGGAATGGTCATGTCGGCGCTGTCGGCGCCCATCTACGTCACCTCGCTGATCGGCGCCGCGCTGCGCAGGCCCAGCAAGTTCGTGGTCACCCCCAAGGGCGACTCGGCCAGCCCCGACCAGATCGCCACGTTCCGTATCCACCTGTGGTGGGCGGCGATCTTCGGCGGAGGACTGTTGCTCACCGTTTTCTGGACCGGCCACATCCACCTGGTCATGACCCTGTGGGGCATCCTCGCCCTGGTCATCTGCCTGGGACCCCTCGTGACCTGGGCCTGGAACCTGCGGGCGGTCAAGGGCGGCCTGCGGCCGGTCGGTGACGAGTCGTGAGCCGCCTGCGCAAGCACCTGGTCGGGGTGGCGGTGGTGACCGCGGTCCTCGCCATCAACCTGCCCGCCGTCGCGGGCTTCGCCACGGAGAAGTGGCGCGACTACAGCATCAACCGCGACGACTACAAGGCCTCCCACGGCCACTGGACCTTCCTCGGCGTCCCCGAGAGGTTCAAGGTCAACGCCATCCACGCCGCGCTGCTGCACACCGGCAAGGTGCTCATCGTCGCCGGATCGGGGAACAACGCCGCCAACTTCGACAAGGGCACCTTCAAGACCGTGCTGTGGGACCCGGCGAAGCCGGGCGGGCCCGACGAGTTCAAGCTGATCGACACCCCCGTCGACCTCTTCTGCGCGGGACACACGATGCTGCCCGACGGCAAGCTCCTCATCGCGGGCGGTACGGGCCGCTTCGAGGTGCTGAAGGCGAAGGTCAAGCGGGCCGCGGGCGCCCTGACCATCAAGAACGAGAACCCCGACGCCAAGCCCAGACAGTTTCATCCCGGCACGCTGCTCACCGCCCCCAGCGGTCAGGTCTACCGCACCACCGCTCACATCAGCGTGCCGCCCGCGAAGAAGATCGAGACCGGAGTGCCGGGGAAGGTGAGGATCCGGCCCAGCGAGACCAAGGTCTTCGCCGAGGCCGTCACCGAGGGCGCGGCCGGCCTGCTCACCGCGCCGGCCGGTTCCGTCAACTACGAGATCCAGGGACTCAAGGGCAGGGAGAAGCGCGACCTGTACGCCATGGGCGGCAGCATGACGATGGAGAAGCAGGACTTCCAGGGCATCAGGGACGCCTACGAGTTCGACCCCGTCACCGAGCGCTACACCAAGGTCCAGGACATGGCCGAGGGGCGCTGGTACCCGACCATGACGAACCTGCCCGACGGCAGGGTCATGACCGTCTCCGGACTCGACGTCGTGGGGGAGGTCACCAGGGACAACGAGATCTACAACCCCAGGACCAAGACCTGGCGGCCCGGCCCCAAGAGGTTCTTCCCGACCTACCCCGCGCTGTTCCTGCTGGAGGACGACACCCTCTTCTTCACCGGTATGAGCGCCGGGTACGGCCCCGGCCAGCTCGAGTTGCGTCCCCCCGGAATCTGGGACTACCGCCGCGACACCGACCGTCTGGTGAAGACCCCTGGCGGCATCGGAGGCATGGCGCCCGACGAGATGGAGGCGTTCACCCCCGTCCCCGGACTGCCAGAGCCCGAGCTGAACGAGACCGGCGCCTCGGTGCTGCTGCCGCCCGCGCAGGACCAGCGGATCATGGTGATGGGCGGGGGACCGGTCGGGGAACGCCAGCCGGGTCTGCCCAACGCCACCGCCAGGACCGCCATCGTCGATCTCACCGAGGCGAGCCCGCACTACGTCAGGGGCCCAGACCTGTCCGACCCGGTGCGCTACCCGAACGCCGTGCTGCTGCCCGACGACAGCGTGCTCTCCTTCAACGGTTCCAGCGACTACCGGGGACGCGGCGCCAGTGACGTCCTGCGCGCGGAGGTCTACCGCCCGGAGAGCAACAGCTTCCACGAGGCCGCGGCGCCCGCCGTCGGCCGCAACTACCACGCGGAAGGGCTCCTGTTGCCCGACGGACGGGTGCTCGGCATGGGCTCCGACCCGCTCTTCGGCGACAAGGCCGGCTCCCTGCCCGGCACCTTCGACCAGCGCATCGAGATCTACACGCCGACCTACCTGCACAACGGCGAGAAGGCGCCGGTGTTCACCGGCGGGCGCGAGAGCGTGTCCCTGGGGCGCAGGGCCGGTTTCCGGACCCCCGACGCCGCACGCATCCACCAGGTACGGCTGATGCGCCCGAGTGCCGTCACCCACGTCACCGATGTGGAGCAACGCTCGATCAAGTTGGAGTTCACCCGGGTGCCTACCGGGATAATCGCGGAGATCCCCTCCAATCCAGCCCTGGTGCCCCCAGGGTGGTACATGCTGTTCGGAGTCACCGAACGGGGAACGCCGTCCCCGGCACGCTGGGTCCACATCCGAGGGGAGGGCTGACATGATCCCCGCGGCCCTCTCGCGGCATACGGCGCCCTCCCACTTCTGTTCCCCGGGGTCGGCCCGGGGTCCCCACGCCGGAGGTATTCGATGAACAGGTACGGCCTCGCGGCCGCGCTGGCTCTCGCTCTCGCGACGGGGGCCTGCACCGGCGATCCCGCGCCGCCCACCGCCTCCGGGAACGCCACCTCCGGCAGCGCTCCCTCGGGGGACGCCGTCTCGGGCCCCGCGGGCGGTTTCTACGTCGACCCCGACGGCGCCGCGGCCCAGGAGGTCCGCAAACTCGAAGGGGAGGGCAGGACCGAGGAGGCCGGGCTGATCCGTAAGATCGCCGACCGGCCCAACGCGATCTGGATCGGTGACCAGGACCCGAAGGACAGGGTCGCCGCCATCACCACCAAGGCCCGGCAGGCGGGCCGGATCCCCGTCCTGGTGGCGTACCACATCCCCAACCGCGACTGTGGCCAGTTCTCCGCGGGCGGCGCCTCCGACGCGGAGGAGTACCGCTCCTGGATCGGCCGGTTCGCCGAGGGCATCGGCGACCGGCCCGCGCTGGTCGTCGTCGAACCCGACGCGCTCGCCCACATCCTGGACAACTGCACCCAGGGCGGTCAGGCGGGCGAGCGCCTCGACCTGCTGCGCGGCGCGGTGGAGACGCTGAAGAAACAGCCTGAGGCCAAGGTCTACCTCGACGCGGGGAACGCCGGCTGGATCAAGAACCCGGGCGAGTGGGCCGAACCCATGCGCAGGGCAGGGGTGCCCCAGGCGGACGGTTTCGCCTTCAACGTCAGCAACTTCTTCACCGTCGAGGAGAGCGTCGCCGTCGCGAGACGGCTCTCGGACGCGGTCGACGGGGCCCACTACGTCATCGACACCTCCCGCAACGGCAACGGCCCCGTCCGCGACGCGCAGGGCGACGACGCGTGGTGCAACCCCAGGGGCCGCGCGCTCGGCGCGGAACCGACCACCGAGACCGGCCACGAGCGGGTGGACGCCTTCCTGTGGATCAAGCGGCCCGGCGAGTCGGACGGCGAGTGCCACCGAGGGGAACCCCGCGCCGGCGACTGGTTCCCCGAATACGCGCTGGAACTCGCGCGTAACGCGAGATAGCCGCTTATTCGTTATATCTTCGATCTTGCAGGTCAAGATTGCTTCGCAGGAGATTGACCGGAGTTGTCAGTTTTTCAGCGACCCTCTGGGAGCTTTCCTCGATGAACAGATGGAAAACGGCCATCGTCGCACTGGCGGTCACCCTGCCAAGCGGCGTACTGCCGGCCGCCGTGCTACCCGCCGGCGTGCTGCCTACCGACGTGTTGCCCGCCGCCGCCGCGCGATCCGCGGCCTCCCCGATCGAGAACGGCGAGACCCAGCCGGTCTACTCGCGCGCCGACGCGCTCACCGAGACCGTGTTCGTCGAGGTCGCCGGGGTCGACAGCGACGCCGACGGCCGCCCGGACCGGGTCGCCGTCGACATCATGCGCCCCAAGGAGAGCGCCTCGGGGCTGAAGGTCCCGGTCATCATGGAGGCGAGCCCCTACTACGCGGGCGGCAACGACGTGCCCAACCACGTCGTCGACCTGGACGGCTCCGACCCCGCGGGTATGGAGTACCGGCGCAACAAGTTCCAGGACCTGCGCGACGAGATGTTCGGCATCGACGGCCTCGACGTGAACCGCGCGGTCGCGCCGCCCTTCCGCGGCTACTACGACAACTACTTCGTGCCGCGCGGCTACGCGATCGCGCTGGTGGAGAACCTCGGCTCGGGGCGGGCGACCGGCTGCCCCACGACCGGCCTGGACAACGAGACCGCGGGCCCCAAGGCCGCGATCGACTGGCTCAACGGCCGCGCCCGGGGGTTCGACGCGGCAGGAAACGAGATCAGGGCCGACTGGTCCACCGGGAACGTCGGCATGATCGGCGTCTCCTACAACGGCACGCTGCCCAACGCCGTCGCCGCGACCGGGGTCAAGGGGCTCAAGGCGATCGTGCCGATCGCGGCCATCTCCTCCTGGTACGACTACTACCGAGCCAACGGCGGGGTCCTCGCCCCCGGTGGCTACCAGGGCGAGGACGCCGACGTGCTCGCCCGCTACGTCCTGACCCGCGAGAACGCCACGCAGACCTGCGGCGCGCTGATGGACCGCATCGAGCAGGACCAGGACCGGGTCACCGGCGACTACTCCGGTTTCTGGGACCGGCGCAACTACCTCAACGACGTGCGAAAGGTCCGCGCCGCGGTCTTCCTGGTGCACGGCCTCAACGACTGGAACGTCAAGACCAAGCAGGCCGTCCAGTGGTGGGACGCCCTCGCGAAACGGAACGTGCCCCGTAAGATCTGGCTCCACCAGGGCGCGCACTTCAACCCGTTCTCCTTCGCCGGGCGCAACGCCGAGTGGCTGCGCCAGCTCCACCGCTGGTTCGACTTCCACCTGTACGGCCTGCGCAACGGCATCATGGACGAGCCGCAGGCCGATGTGGAGTCGGGCCCGGGACAGTGGGCGCAGCACGCCTCGTGGCCGCTGCCCGGCACCCGCGACGTGCGGCTCCACCTCGCCGCCGGCAAGGACGGCCGCAACGGCACCCTGAGCGCCGACCGCCCCCGGGACCGCCGCACCGTCGAGTCCTTCGTCGACCAGAGCGCCCGCACCGCCGAGCAGCTCGCCGAGAACGCCGAGGCCACGGATCCCAACCGCCTGGCCTACCTGTCGGGTTCCCTGGCCCGCGACGCGCGCCTGTCGGGCACCCCGGAGGTCTCGGTGCGCGCCGCCTTCAAGGGCGGGCGCTCGCCGTACCTGACGGCGCTGCTCGTCGACTACGGTACCGACACCCGCGCGTACGGCGGCGTCGTCTACGGCGACACCCAGGTCTGCTACGGCCAGGGCGTGCCCGGCGACACCGGCTGCACCCGGCTGGCCGAGCACACCACGGTGACCGCCCCCTACAAGATCATCACAAGGGGCTGGCTCGACGTTCGCAACCGCCACTCCGTCTCCAAGACCGAGCTCCTGCGCGAGGGCCACTTCTACGACTTCCGCTTCGACCTCCAGCCGAACGACTACGTCGTCAAGGCCGGCCACCGGATCGGCGTCGTGCTCCTGTCCACCGACCGTGACTTCACCCTGCGCCTGCCCCCGGGGACCGGCGTCTCGGTCGAGCCCGGATCCAGCTCGGTCGTCCTCCCGCTCGTCGGCGGGAGCTCCGCCCTCCGCTGATCCCCGGCCCGGTCAGGGAACGCGGACCCTTCGCGTGGCCTGCGGCACTCGGGCGAAGGGACGGGCATGAGGGGAAACCCCGGCTTGTCCCTGAGATCGGGGCCCAGGCCTGCCGCCGGGCCGGGCCGGGGCCTAGCGTGGGGTGCATGGGACGAATTCTTCTGATCGTGGCGGCCGTGGTGATCGGCTTCCTCCTGCTGGGCTCGGTACTGGGCTTCCTCTTCACGCTCCTCAAGTGGGCTCTGATCATCGGACTGGTGGGTGTGGTGGTCATGTTCGCGAGCAGGCTCTTCCGCTCCTCGAACGCGCGCGACTGACCGCAGCCCACCGGGCGAGACCGGTGGCCGGTGAAACGTCGCCCACCTGACGACGCCGCGGCACCGACGCCCGCGCGTGCGGCGTCGTCCGCGACGACACCGAGAACTACTGCGGCCAGGGCGCGCCCGGTGACACCGGGCGCGCCCTGGCCGCGAGGCGGGAGCGGGCCCTCCGAGACCACGCGGACCGATGTCAGTCCCGCCGCTCGACGGCACGCGCCGTCGGCCACGCCCCGTTCTCGACCAACCGGCGCGTCACCCGAAAGACTTCGGTCGCGACGACCTCGACGGCGGCCGGTATCCGGCTGCCCCGTTGCAGGGCGAGGACAACGGTGCGGGACACCTCGGGATCGGTCAGCGGGCCGCCGCTCAGCCGTCCGGTCGCCACGTCCTCGGCGACGCCCGCGGCGGGCAGGATGCTCCAGCCGGTTCCTGACGACACCAGCTTCTTCTGCAGCAGCATCGAGTTGGTCTGGCACGCCACCGTGGGCTCGACGCCGGCGGTGTCGAGCGCCTCGTCGATGAGGGTCCGCAGTCCGTGCCCGGCGACAGGCAGCACCAGTGGCTGTTTCGTCACGTGGTCCCAGGTCAGCGCGCCGGCGTCGGTGAGAGTCGCGTCGGGCGGCGCGACCGCCCACAGCGACTCGTGGAGCAGCGGTGTGACGGAGATCGACGGTGTCGACGCGAGGTTGTACAGCAGGGTCATGTCGACGGCGCCGTCGTCCAGCCACTGCTGCAGGTGACCGGAGAAGGCGCTGAGCAGGCGCAGATCGATGTCCGGGTGCCGCCGCGCGACCGACTCCATCAGAGGCGCCGCGAGGATCTCGATGGTGCTCTCAAGCAGCCCGACCGTGACGATTCCCTGGACCTGCCCGCGATCGGGCCTGATCTCGGCCCGTGCCCGCTCCAGTTCGAGGAGCGCTCGGCGCGCGCGTTCGGTCAGGATCTCACCCGCGGGAGTGAGTGTCATGCCCTGGCTGGTGCGCTCGAAGAGCCGGACGCCGACCTCCTCCTCCAGTGAGCGGATGTGCCGGCTGACCGCGGGCTGCACGACGCGGAGCAGGCGGGCCGCCTTGGTGACACTGCCGACGTCGCTGACGGTGACGAGCGCCGTGAGCTGCTTGAGGTCCATCGGGTCCTTTACGTGGTCATGCGTGAAACGAGTGAGGTCATCACATATCAGCATTTCACAGGATCTATCATCGCAAAATAAGATGGCCTGGCGGCCAAGCGCACCGTGTGTCCCGTTCCTGACCATCACGCCCGGGAGGGCTTCCCATGTGCGAACTCAGTGCGGATGAAGCGGCGATCGTCGCCCTGGTGCGGGAATGGGTCGACCACGAGGTCAAACCCGTCGTGCGGGAGCTGGAGCACACCAACACCTATCCCGAGGCGCTCATCGAGCAGATGAAGCGGATGGGCATCTACGGCCTCGCGATCCCCGAGCCGTGGAACGACGCCGGCGTCTCCGCGCGCTGCTACGCCGCGGTGACCGAGGAGCTCGCGCGCGGTTGGATGAGCCTGGCCGGCGCGATGGGCGGGCACAGCGTGGTCGCGAAGCTGATTCTCGCCTACGGAACCCAGGAGCAGAAGGACCACTACCTGCCGAAGATGGCCGTCGGCGAGATCCGGGCGACCATGGCGCTCACCGAGCCCGGCGGAGGATCCGACCTGCAGGCCATGCGCACCGTGGCACGCAGGCAGGGCGACGAGTACGTGCTCAACGGGTCCAAGACGTGGATCACGAACGCGCGGCGGTCCCAGCTGATCGCCCTACTGTGTCTCACCGACCCCACGGCCGAGCCCGCGCACCGCGGCGTCAGCATCCTCCTGGTCGAGAAGGGGCCCGGCTTCGAGGTGTCACGCGACCTTCCGAAGCTCGGCTACAAGGGGGTGGAGAGCTGCGAGCTGTCCTTCGACGACTTCCGCGTGCCCCGCTCCGCGCTGCTCGGCGACGTGGAGGGCCACGGCTTCGCGCAGATGATGCGCGGCCTGGAGATCGGACGCATCCAGGTGGCCGCGCGAGCGGTCGGCGTCGGCGCCGCGGCGTTGGAGGACGCCCTGCGCTACAGCCAGGAGCGCGAGAGCTTCGGGCAGCCGATCTGGAAGCACCAGTCGATCGGCAACTACCTCGCGGACATGGCGACCCAGCTGACAGCCGCTCGACAGCTCGTCCAGTACGCCGCTCGCCGCTACGACTCAGGTGAGCGAGCCGACCTGGAGGCAGGCATGGCGAAACTGTTCGCCTCGGAGACGGCGATGAAGATCGCTCTCGACGCTGTCCGTATCCACGGTGGATACGGCTACTCGACCGAGTTCGACGTCGAACGGTACTTCCGTGACGCCCCACTGATGATCATCGGTGAGGGCACCAACGAGATCCAACGCAACGTGATCGCGCGGGAGCTGGTCCGGCGCCACCAGGTGCGGCCGTGACGGCCCCGGTCGCGGCATCCTGGCTGTTCGTCCCCGGCAGCCGGCCGGATCGGTTCGACAAGGCCGCCCGCGCCGGTGCCGGCGAGGTCGTCGTCGACCTTGAGGACGCGGTCGCCCCCGAGCACAAGGAGTCCGCTCGTGACGAGGTCGCGGCCTGGCTGGCCGGCGGCGCGACGGCCTGGGTGCGTGTCAACGCGGCCAACACCCGGTGGCACGAGGCCGATCTCGCGGCGCTGGCCTCCTGCCGGGGGTTGCGCGGGGTGATGGTGCCCAAGACGGAGGGGCCGGCCGTCCTGCGCAGGGTCGCCCAGCGGCTGCCGGCCGAGGCCGGGATCGTCGCCCTGGTGGAGAGCGCGCTGGGAGTTCAGGAGGCGGCAGCCATCGCCGCCTTCCCCGCGGTGACCGCGTTGGCGTTCGGATCGATCGATTTCGCGCTCGACATCGGCGCCGAGCATACGGACGAGGCCCTGCTGTTCGCCCGTTGCGCACTCGTCGTGGCCTCCCGCGCGGCGTCCCTGCCGGCCCCGATCGACGGCGTCACCGTCGAACTCCGGGACACCGCCGCGGTCAGGACGGCCGCGGCCCGCGCCAGAGGACTCGGCTTCGGGGGAAAGCTGTGCGTCCACCCCGCTCAGGTCGAACCCGTCAACACCGCCTTCGCTCCCGACCACGCGGATCTGAAGTGGGCGAGGGCGGTGCTCGCCGAGGTGCCCGGGGACGGCGGGGCCGAGGTCTTCACCAGCAACGGCCAGATGGTCGACAAGCCGGTCCTGGAGCGAGCCCGCCGGATAATGGCGCGGGCCGGCCATCGGGCGACGGCCGAACCGGGGACGTGAGAGTGCCGCATGCGTCCGCCGTCGGCCAGGAGACGGTGATGGGGACCGTGCCCATCCGGGCGAGTACAACGAGAGCATCCGGGCCGAGTACGGCCCGCGACGCGAGGAGGTCGCCGAATGACCGAGGCAGGGGACACCGAGACGGAGGGCGCCGAGACGGAGGTCGTCGAGCGCACCGAGACGCTCCAGCCGGAGCCCGCCGTCGCGCTCGCCCGGCTCCTCGGCGTCGACCTACCGGATCTGGAGAGCGAAGGGCTGCCCCTGTTGTGGCACTGGGTCTACCTGCTGGAGCGGCCGCGCCAGGTCGACCTTGGAGCCGACGGCCATCCGGTCCGCGATGTGATTCCCGCTCCGCCCGCGCCGGGACGGCGCCGGATGGCGGCCGGCGGCCGGGTCAGGCTGCTCGGCCCGCTCGTTGTGGGGCGTGACGCGACGCGACGCACCGAGGTCGTGTCACTGACCGAGAAGGAAGGACGCACGGGGCCGCTGACCTTCGTCGTCGTGCGCCACACCGTACGCCAGGGTGGCGAGGTCAAGGTCGTCGAGGAACAGGACATCGTCTATCGCGACGCCGTCGCCACCGGCCCACGTGCCGAAGCGGACACGTTCACACCGATGGCGCTCGGAGAGGATGAGTGGCCGCTGTCCGTGGACCCGGTGCTGCTGTTCCGGTTCTCGGCGTTGACCTACAACGCGCATCGCATCCACTACGACCGTGACTACGCTCGCGACGTCGAAGGCTACCCGGGGCTGGTGACCCACGGTCCGCTGCAGGCACTGGCCATGGCGGAGTGCGTGCGAGGAAAGGGCGTGCTCGCCACGGCGATCGACTACCGCCTGGTCGCACCGTTGTTCGACCACCAGGGCCTGGTGGCACGGGGCGTCCCGGCCGGTTCCGGCCACGAGGTCTCCGTCCGTGACCTCGGCGGCCGGATCACGGCGAAGGGGCATGTCCACTCGTCCGCGGTCAATCCCGGGAGACGTGCCTCAGCCTGAGATCGTCGAGCAGGGTCTGGGTCGCGGCGGCCACCGCCTCGACGGCCCGCTCGAAGGCCTCCGCGTTGCGCGTCGACGGGGAGCGGAAGCCCGACACCTTGCGGACGTACTGGAGCGCGGCGGCTCGCACGTCGTCGTCGGTCACGTCGCTGGCGTAGGGCTCACGAAGGGTCTTGATGCTCCGGCACATGACAGGACCGTACTGCGTCTCGCGACTCTCCCGATCCGACAGGCTCCGCCGGAACCGGCCGACGGGGGTGTCCTGACCCACCGGGTCACGCCCGAGCCGCTCGGCTCGACTCCGGATCGGCCGGAACCGTGCGGTCCGAGGCCGGATCACGCCGGGGCCGGTCGCCGCGCGCCGACGGTCAGCCGTCGTGGCCGTCGCGCTCGCACTGGATCGCGTCGGCACCCTGGATGGCGCCGAGAAGCCCGGGAAAGAGCACGTCGAGGTCACGCCGGCGCAGCGCGTTCATCTTGGCCGTGCCCCGATAGACCTGGTTGATCACCCCTGCCTCGCGCAGCACCCGGAAGTGGTGGGTGGTGGTCGACTTGGTGATCGCCAGATCGATCGCCGAGCAGGGGGCCTCCCCGTCCTCGCCCAGTTGCCACAGGAAACGCACGATCTGAAGGCGCATCGGGTCGGACAGCGCGTGCAGCACGCCCTCCAGACGGATGTCCTCGCGCGCGGGGTGTTCCAGAGCCCTGACGGACGAGGTCGACACGGTGATTCCCTCCCTTGGGTGGCTCAATTGTACGAGGGTGGTCGTAGTTTGACATCTATCGTAGTACGTAGATTATCGTATTAGTGTTAAGTCGGGGCGCCGCCCCAAAGATCCCTCTCCAGCAAGGAGTACGACCGTGAGCGCCCTGTTCGAGCCCCTGACACTGAGATCCCTCACCATTCCCAACCGGATCTGGATGGCTCCGATGTGCCAGTACTCCGCGGCGGTCGAGGGGCCGGAGCGGGGAGTGCCGACCGACTGGCACCTGTCCCACCTCGCCGCCCGCGCGGTGGGCGGTGCCGGGCTCATCCTGACCGAGGCCACCGCGGTGGCGCCGGAGGGCCGCATCAGCCCGGCCGACCTCGGGCTCTGGAACGACCGCCAGCAGCAGGCGTTCACCCGCATCGCCCGTTTCCTGCGGGAGCACGGCGCCGTTCCCGGCATCCAGCTCGCGCACGCGGGACGCAAGGCCTCCACCCGCAGCCCCTGG
This sequence comes from Streptosporangium sp. NPDC050284, assembly GCF_044459525.1. Lineage (NCBI taxonomy): Bacteria > Bacillati > Actinomycetota > Actinomycetes > Streptosporangiales > Streptosporangiaceae > Streptosporangium > Streptosporangium sp. NPDC050284. The sequence continues at coordinate 19,584 of NZ_JBITIZ010000004.1, read as the reverse complement.
CGAGGCGGCGCGCCCACCGGACCCGGCGAACACGGCTGGCAGCCGGTCGGGCCGAGCCCGATCCCCTTCGACGAAGGTCACCCCACTCCCACGGAGCTGGACGCCGGCGACATCGACAGAATCGTGGGCGACTTCGCCGCCGCGGCGCGCAGGGCGCTGGCCGCGGGCTTCCAGGTGGCCGAGATCCACGGCGCGCACGGCTACCTGATCGCCGAGTTCCTGTCGCCCATCAGCAACCACCGCACCGACGCGTACGGCGGCTCGTACGAGAACCGCACCCGGTTCGCGCTCCGGGTCGTCGAGGCGGTGCGCGAGGTATGGCCGGAGGAGCTTCCCCTCTTCTTCCGCGTCTCGGCCACCGACTGGCTGGCGGAGAACCCCGCCGACGACCGTGAGGGCTGGGGCGCCGACGACACCGTCCGCTTCGCCAAGGACCTGCTGGCCCACGGCGTCGATCTGCTCGACGCCTCGACCGGCGGCAACGTCGCCAGGGTGCGCATCCCCACCGGGCCCGGCTACCAGGTGCCGTACGCGGCCAGGGTGAAGGCCGAGACCGACCTGCGGGTGGGCGCGGTCGGTGAGATCACCCGGCCCCGGCAGGCCGAGGAGATCATCGCCTCCGGTCAGGCCGACGCGGTCCTGCTCGGCAGGGAACTGCTCCGCACCCCGTACTGGCCGAACCTCGCCGCCCGCGAGCTCGGCTCCGCCGCCCGCTGGCCCGACCAGTATCACCGCGCGGTCTGACCCCGCTGTGGCCGTCACCCGGCGCGTCCCTCCCACCGGACGGGGAGGTGACCCGTCCGGTGAGGGGACGCGCTGGGGGGAAGACGGAGCGGTCCGCCAGGGGGGGCGCGGGCCGGTCCGTCTGTCAGGGGGAGTGGCGATGAGCGGACCGACCCGCCAGGGGGCGAACCCCCGGGGGTCGAGCGGGCCGGTCCGGGATCATGGGGTGGTGCGGCGCAGGGCCACCGCGTCCCGGTGGACCGCGGCGGGAGCGTGACCGTCGACGAGCAGGCGGCGCATCAGGACCGCGACCTCACCCATCGTCTCCGGGCGGAAGCCGCGGCGGGTCACCTCCTGGGTGCCGATCCGCAGGCCCCGCGCGGGCTCACCGGAAGGCTGCCCCGGCAGGCGGACGCCGCTGAGATAGACGCCGCCCTCGGCCAGCAGCCTGGCGGCCTCGTCCCCGCCGCCGAACGCGGCGGCGTCCACCGCCACGTGGTGCGAGACGGTCCAGCCTCGATGGGCGGCGGCCACGGTGAAGCCCTCGCCGTCCAGTGCCGCGGCCAGCGCCCCGGCGTTGGCGACGCAGCGGTCGGCGTACGCGGAACCGCCCGCGGCGTGCTCGGCGGAGGCGAGGACCAGCGGCGCCAGGCGTGAGGCGTCGTAGTTGGCGGTCAGGCCGGGATAGGCGGCCGCCGACACCTGGCGGGCGAGATCCTCGTCGCGGGTCACCACGGCCGCGCCCGGCGGGCCGCCGAAGGACATGTAGGTGGACATGGTCACCAGGTGCGCGCCCTCGTCCAGCGGGCGCTGGAACCGGCCGCCCGCGATGAGCCCCGCCACGTGCGAGGCGTCGTAGACCAGCAGGGCCCCGACCTCGTCGCAGGCCGCCCGTACCCTCGCGACGTCGTACGGGAACAGCATCAGGTTCGCGCCGACCACCACCAGCGCGGGCCGGTGTGCGCGCAGGAACGCCGGCAGGGCCACGTGGTCGACGTCGAGCCGTTCGGCGTCGTAGGGCAGGTCGGCGACTCGCAGGCCCCGGATCCCGGCGGCGCCCTGGGCGTGGTGGCTGGCGTGACCCCCGGCGGCCTCCGGAAGCACCGCGATCGTGTCGCCTGGGCTGGTGAACGCGCTGTAGCAGGCGAGGTTGGCCATCGTGGCGCTCTGCAGGCGCACCTCGGCGAACTCACCGCCCATCAGCGCCGCGACCTGGAGCGGGGCGAGGACCTCCAGCACGTCCAGCTCCTCCAGGCCGGTCTGGAACTTCTCGCCCGGCCAGCCCATCGAAGGGCGGCACCCCAGAGAGATCTCGTGCGCGGCCCTGGCGCGCTCGCTCATCGTGTTGGTTCCCGCGTACAGCACCACGCCGTCCTCGTCGAGGCGGCCGCGGTGCTCGGCCAGTACCGCGTCGACCAGCCGGGATACCGCGTCGAACCCCAGCCCGCCCACCTCGGCCTCAAGCTCGGCCAGGCGCAACTGTGCCCGTGGCGGCGCCCACGGGGCGACGCGGCTGCGCTCCTCCACGAGGTTCCTTTCACCGGGCGATCGGACGACTCTCACGAGGCGGGCTCCCCGACTCCCAGGAGGCGGGTCCCCCGAAATGAGTAAGTGCGACGCTACGGCTCACGCCAGGTCGAGTCATCGTTCCGGCGCCGGAGATACTTCCTACATCTGTAGGATTGGACCGTGATAGCGGATGATGTTCAGGATCTGCTGGAGTCGCTCGCCGTGGCCGTGGGCCGAGGGATGTCCGTGGACGACCTGGAGGGCCGGGTCGTCGCGCACAGTGCCCACCACGGGGAGGTCGATCCGGTCAGGGCACAGGCCATCCTCTCGCGCTCGGTTCCCGCCGAGGTGGGGGCCTGGCAGGAGGCGCACGGGGTGACCACGACCCGCGAGCCGGTACAGATCCCGAAAAATCCTGACTTGGGGATGGCGGCGAGGCTCTGTGTCCCCCTCCTCCACCAGGACCGCCGCGTCGGCTACCTGTGGATCATCGAGGGTCCCGGCCCGCTCAACCCGCAGGAGCGCGAAAGGGCCGTGCGCGACGCCGCCGCGATCGCCGCCCTGCTCGACGACGGCGGCAGCTCCCACATCCTGAGCCAGCTGCTCACCGGTGAGATCGGCGTGCGGCGTGCGGCCGGTGTGCTCGGCGAGGGGCCGCTGCGCGTCCTGGCGCTGCGGGGCGATCCGGACGGTCTGCGCGAGGCGGTCGGCGCGGAGCTCGCCAGGGTGCGCCGCCCGCCGGCCTTCACGATCCTGGACCGCCACGCCGTGCTGCTGCTGAACCGCGGCGAGGACGCGGTGGCACTGGGGGAGCGGCTCGCCGCCAGGACCCGCGCGGGCGCCGGGCTCAGCGCGCCGCACCCCGGACTGGAATCGGCCGTACGGGCGCACGAGGAGGCGCTCACCGCGGCCAGGGCCGCCGCGGCCGAACCCGCGCTGCGGCCGGTCGCCCGCTGGCCGGATCTGGGCGTCTACCGGCTGCTCGCCGAGCCGGTCGCGGGCCCGCACGGGTCGGCCGGCGGCCCGCTCGACGCGCTGCGCGAGCACCCGGCGCTCCTCACCACCCTGGAGACCTATCTGGACAGCGGAGGAGACGCCCAGGAGACCGCCAGGCTGCTCCACCTGCACCGCACCAGCCTCTATTACCGCCTCACCAGAATCGAGCACCTGGCCGGCCGCAACCTCAAGAACGGAACCCACAGGTTAGAACTCCATCTCGCGCTGAAGCTCGGTCGCTGGAATGCGGTGTAACGGCCGGATAATCCGGGCACAGCTTTCCGGTGTTGCAGTTGATCAGCGAGATCATGGCCATCGTCGTCGTGCTCGTACTCATTCCGCTGTCGTTAATTCTCGTGTCCGTTGTGGTCCTCCTCGCGCTGGCCGCGTTGGCTCTGGTGACTTCACGGGAGCAGGATGGGAGAACGACATCCCGGCGGAGGTAAGACGGTGCGGCAGCTCAACGCGGTGGATACGCAGTTCCTGAATTTCGAGACCTCGACGAACGTCGCGAACATCGGGGGACTCGCGATCCTGTCGGGAGGCCTGACCCGCGGTGACCTGGTGTCGCTGCTGGCCCGCCGGCTCCACCTGGCCGCGCCCTTCCGCATGCGGCTCGCCTTCGTCCCGTTCGGTCTGGACCACCCCTACTGGACCGAGGACTCCAGAATCGACCTCGACTACCACGTGCGCGAGATCGCGCTGCCCAAACCGGGCAGTGATATGCAACTGGGCGAGCAGGTGGCCAGGCTGCACGCCCGACGCCTGGATCGGCGCCGCCCGCTCTGGGAGATGTATCTCATCCACGGCCTGTACGGGGACCGTACGGCCCTCTACATGAAGGTCCACCACTCCGCGGTCGACGGCGTCACCGGCGCCGACGTGCTGGCCGGCCTGCTGGACACCTCACCCGAGCCCGCGGAGGTCGAGCTGGCGCCCCCGGGCGAGCCGGAGGAGGAGATCGACACGGGGGAGATGGTCGTCAGAGGGCTCGCCAAGGTCGCCGTCAACCCGGCCAACGCGATACGGTTCCTGATCAACGCCGTCCCGCACCTCGACGAGATCCCGCTGATCTCCCAGGCACCCGGGGCGGGGCTGGTCTCACGGATCACCAGGGACCTCGCCACCCGCCTGTCCGGATCCGGGGCCGCCGAGGTGCCCGCCATGCCCCGCATGACCGTTCCCCGCACCCCTTTCAGCGGCAGGATCAGCGCGCATCGGCGGTTCGCCTACACCGCCCTGCCGCTGGAGGACGTCAAGCTGGTCAAGAACGCCTTCGGTGTCACGGTGAACGACGTGGTGATGGCCCTGTGCGCCGGTGCGCTGCGCCAGTGGTTGCTCAAGCACGACGCGCTGCCCGAGCAGCCCTTGGTCGCGGGGGTGCCGTTCTCGCTCCGCCTGCCCGGTGACCAGAGCGCGGGAAACCAGGTCAGCATCATGATCACCACCTTGGCGACACAGGTCGCCGACCCGGTGGAACGGCTGCTGGCGGTGCGTGACGCGATGCGGCTGATCAAGGACCGCTCGTCGCTCGCCCCGGCGCGCTGGCTCCAGGAGCTGAGCGACATGATGCCCTCCGCGCTGACCGGCCTCGCCTCCCGCGCCGCCTTCAACCTGTTCGCCGGCAGCGCGGGCCCCATCAACGTGGTGATCTCCAACGTGCCCGGCCCGCAGATCCCCCTCTACGTGAGCGGCGCCAGGCTTCTGGCGTACCACCCCGTCTCCGTCGTGACCGACGCCAGCGGCGGCATCAACATCACGGTCTTCTCCTACGACGGCTCACTTGACGTCGGCGTGATCGCCTGCAGGGAGATGGTTCCCGACGTGTGGACCGTTACCGACTACCTCAGGGACACCCTGCTGGAGCTCAAGTTCCTCGTTGAGGAGCAGTGACAGCCCGGGAGCGTCCTCGGTGAAGCGCAGAGTCTTCTCCAGGCAGACGATCGAGCCCCGTTCCTGCCTTTTGACGAACCGGATGTCATCGGCGAGGGCCTGCATGATCAGCAGCCCGCGACCGTGCTCGGAGGTGGGGGCGGGGGAGGAGGTCTCGGAGAAGTCGAAGCCGTTGCCGGCGTCCACCACCTTGATCACGCACCGACCCCTGGTCAGCTCGGTGCTGACCATGTAGTCGTCGCTGGGGACGGCGTGCTGGATGACGTTGGAGCACGCCTCGGAGAGCATGAGCTGGATGTCCTCGCGAATCTGGGGCACCACCCCCAGGGCCTGCAGCGAGGAGTCGAGAAGCTGTCTGATCACGGGAACACTCGCAGCGTCACGCGGTAGACGCAACGCGATGGTGGCCTCCACGGTCTCCCCCTTTTCACCGCCGATTCACAGCCGACGTAGAAGCCCTGCCCTGGGGAAACCGTCCTAACCGGGGATGGGTGATCGTGTCCCTGGGATGCGGCAAAAAACGGCAAAACATTTCTTTCGTGACTTGAAATCGGGTGTGCGGAGGATTCTCTCCGGTTCAGGGTTCAGGGTTCACGAGGTGGTCCGGAGCCGGACGTGGAACGCCGGCGGGGCAGGGGTCACCGACCCCTGCCCCGCGCTTCGGTGATCGAGGGACGCTACCCGGAGAAGGCGTCCGTCGCGGCCTGGCAGAAGGCCTTGAGGTCGTCGGGCTTACGGCTGGTGATCAGTGTGTTCGGGCCCGAGGAGCAGATCACGACCTCGTTGTCCTCCCAGGTCGCCCCGGCGTTGCGCAGGTCGGTCCGCAGACTCGGCCAGGACGTGACCTTGCGGTCACGTACCACGTCGGCCTCGATCAGTGCCCAGGGCGCGTGGCAGATGGCCGCGACGGGCTTGCCCGCGTCGAAGAAGCCCTTCACGAAGCCCACGGCCGCGGGTACGGTCCGCAGGAGATCGGGGTTGGCGACGCCGCCCGGCAGCAGCAGCCCGTCGAAGTCGGCGACGGAGACCTGCTCCACCGTCGCGTCCACCGGGAACGTGTCGGCCTTGTCGAGGTGGTTGAACGCCTGGACCTGACCCTGCTCGGTGGAGATCAGCTTGGGCGTGCCCCCCGCCTGCTTGACGGCCTTCCACGGCTCGGTGAGTTCGACCTGCTCGATCCCCTCGGGAGCCACGAGAAACGCGATCGTCTTGCCGCTCAGCATGTCGTTCCCTTCGTTGACGTGCGGATATGCCATCAACGGGATGCCATGCCCGCACTGCCGGGATCTATGCGAGAAGTGTCGATCCCAGGGCGGACCCTGCGCCGGCGCAGACCGGCGGCGATGAGACGGGTGACGAGCTCGCGGGAGGAGACGGCCTCGGCGCCCAGCACGAGGGCCTGCTCGTAGACGGTCTCCGGCACGTCGTAGTGGTCACGGTCGAAGGCCCGGCGCGGCACGCCGAGCAGCTCCGCGAAGGCGTGCAGTTCCCCGGTGGAGGTGTCACTGACCAGATGTGACCAGAACAGACCGCGCGGACCCGGCCAGCTGGGCGGGTCGATGAGAACGCTCACCGCCTGGCGAGGTCGAGCGCGACCTCCAGGGCGGCCGCCTGGCGCTCCTCGTCGGTGATCGACTCGTCCCTGAGCGTGAACCACGAGGCGTGCAGCGCGAACAGGGACATCGAGTGCTTCAGCTGCGTGGCCAGGGGGTCCTCAGCATCGACGAGGAAGGTGAGCAGCTCGAACATCCGCTCGCGGGTCTTCTCCGTCATCGGGTGGTTCTTGAGTGAGGTCTGGTTGCGCTCGAAGAACCGCATGATCTCGTGGTGCCTGCCCCGTTGCAGGTCGTGGGCGTAGCGGCGGATCAGCTCCTCGCGCGTCTCGTCGGTTCGCGGCTGGGTGCGGGCCCAGGCGATCAGCTCCTCGACCGCCCTCACCCGGTCCTCCGCCAGGCTGGCGATGATGTCGTCCTTGGTCTTGAAGTGGTAGTAAAGTGCCGCTTTGGTCACGCCGAGGGCCTCCGCGATCTCGCGGAGCGAGGTGGCCTCGTAGCCCTGCTCGGTGAAGAGCTTCAGGGCGATCTCCTGAATGCGCGTCCGTGTGTCGGCGTTTTCCCTCATGGTTCCCTTACCGAGAAATTAACTTGACGGCCGGCAAGTAAGCGGCCTACATTCCAGCATAGCCGACGCTAGCCGGTCGGCAAGTAAGCAAGATCACAAAAACTGGGGGCGCAGAAGTGAAGGAGACCGCGGCCGTGCCGGCGCGGCGTCGCGAGGTCATGGTGGTGCTGCCAGGCCTGATGCTCGCGATGGTCCTGGCCATGCTCGACAACATGATCGTCGGCACCGCGATGCCCCGCATCGTCGGCGAACTCGGCGGACTGACGCACCTGTCCTGGGTGGTGACCGCCTACGTGCTCGGCACCACCGTCTCGACCCCCATCTGGGGCAAGATCGGCGACCTGTACGGCAGGAAGAGCATCTTCCTCGCCTCCATCGTCATCTTCATGATCGGCTCCGTGCTCTGCGGCATGGCCGGATCCGAGATGCTCGGCGGGCCGTCCGACGGCATGACGCAGCTCATCGCCTTTCGCGCGCTCCAGGGCCTGGGAGCCGGGGGCCTGATGGTCAACGCCATGGCGATCATCGGCGACCTCGTCCCGCCCCGCGAGCGCGGCCAGTACCAGGGCATCATGGCCGCCGTGATGTCACTCGCCATGATCGCGGGTCCGCTCGTCGGCGGGTTCATCACCGACCACCTCGACTGGCGCTGGGCCTTCTACGTGAACCTGCCCATCGGGTTCGTCGCCCTCGCCCTGCTCGCGGTCAAGCTGCAACTGCCCAAGCTCCGCACCGAGCACCGCATCGACTGGCTGGGCGCGGCCCTGCTCTCGGTCGGCATCACCGCGCTCGTCCTCATCACCACCTGGGGCGGCAACGACTACGCGTGGGGCTCGTGGCAGATCCTCGGCCTGGCGGGGCTCGCCGTGATCACGCTGGCGGTGTTCGTCCTGGTGGAGCGCCGTGTCGCCGAGCCCATCATGCCGCTCAACGTCTTCCGCAACCGCAACTTCAGCCTGATCTCTGGAGTGGGCTTCCTGCTCGGGTTCGCCATGTTCGGTGCGATCAACTTCCTCCCGCTGTTCCAGCAGACCGTCCAGGGGGCGAGCGCCACCAACTCCGGCCTGCTGCTGCTCCCGATGATGGGCGCCGCCATGGTGATCTCGCTCTTCGTCGGCCGCGCCATCACCAGGACCGGCAAGTACAAGATGTATCCGATCCTCGGTGGCGTGGGTATGGCGGTCGCGATGTGGCTGCTCTCCCTGATGGACGTCAACACCCCCGCCTGGCAGACCGGGGTGTTCATCGCGGTGCTCGGCGTCGGCATGGGCTTCCTGATGCAGACCACCATGCTGATCGCCCAGAACAGCGTCGAGCAGAAGGACCTCGGCGTCGCCAGCAGTGCCTCGACCTTCTTCCGCTCCATCGGCGGCTCGTTCGGCGTCTCGTTGTTCGGCGCGATCTTCAACAACCAGCTCACCTCCGGCCTGGAGAGCAAGCTGGGCGCCGCGGGCGAGCGGCTCGCCTCCGGAGGCGCCCAGTTCGACCCGGCCGCGCTGCACGAGCTTCCCGCCAACGTGCGGGTCGGCTTCCTGGAGTCGCTGGCCGAGTCGATCTCCGGCGTCTTCTGGTGGGCGATCCTGTTCGCCGTCCTGGTGCCGCTGCTGGCGGCCTTCATCAAGGAGATCCCGCTGCGCGGCGCGCCCGAGGCCTCCGAGGACACCCCGGCGGCGGTCCCGGCACTCGACTGACCGGCTTCGCTCCTGTCGCCTGACGACCACCGGAGCATCCGGCTGACCGGCTCATCGGCAGGTCGATCGATGAGCCGGCAGCCAAGTCCCGACCCAGCGATCCCCAAGTCGCCCTCGCGACGATGGGGTCATGAAGTCAACCATCCCCGCCGCCGGGTACGTCACCCGGCGGCCACTGGCCGAGGACGTCCGCGAGATCCACGAGCTGATCTCGCTCTGCGACACCCAGGTGATCGGCAAGGCCGACATGACCCTCGACGACGTCGCCGACCATCTGAACGACTCCTCCTTCGACGGGGAGTCCGACGGCTGGCTAGTTCACGACGAGAGCGGGCGCCTGGTGGCGTGGGCCTGGGCCTGCCGCAAGGGGGGCAGCGACAACGTCGACATCGACGTCGTCGTACACCCCGCCGCACCGGAGCTGACCGGCCCGCTCTGGGACACCGTGACCGAGCGGGCCAGGCAGATCACGGCCGGACTCGGCCACGACCGGGCCGTGGTGGACATCGGCCTCTACCGCGAGGACAGCGGCAAGCGCGCCATCGCCGCGTCCCGCGGCTTCGCCGCCGCCACCAGCTTCATCCGGCTTCGCGCCGACCACGAGGGGACGGTCCCCGGGCCCGAACTCCCGGCCGGGGTGACGGTGCACGACGGGCTCACCGAGGAGGTACGCCGTCAGGGGCACGCCGTGCAGCAGGCGGGCTTCGCCGAACACTTCGGGTTCGCCCCGAAGGACTACGACGAGTGGTACGAGGAGCTGGACTCCTCGGTCACCACCGACTGGGCGCAGCTGACGGTCGCCCGCCTCGACGGCGAGCCCGTGGCGATGCTGCTGGGGACCAACGCCTTCCTGGGGGACGAGAACTGCGGGTACGTGCGCCAGTTGGCGGTGCTCCCCGCCTTCAGGGGCCGGGGTCTGGGCAAGGTCATGCTGCGTGGGGCGTTCGCCGACGACGCCCGCCGCGGGCGGGTCGGCACCTACCTCCACGTCGACGCCAACAACAGCACGCCCGCCCTCGACCTCTACCTCTCGGTGGGCATGCGTCAGGTGCTGGCGATCGACGTCTGGCGGCGCACGATCTGACCTCCCGCCGTACGGGCCTCGCCGCACGAGACCGTGGGGATCACCGTGGAAATCACAGTGGGGATCACTGCGGATCACTGCGGATCACTGCGGCGCGACGGTGCGGACTCCGGCGCGGCGCGTCCGGGTCATCGGTCCGGGGTCACCCGGTGTTTGGAGAGGTGGGCCAGCACCGCCTGGTTGGCCTCCCAGCCGTCGGGGAACTTCACCGGCACGCCGAGCTGGACCGGCTCGGACGACGGGTGGGCGTCCAGGAGTTCGGGAATGCCCGCCCTGGCGACCACGACGCAGGCGTGGCGGTGCCGGGAGGTGAGCACGCACAGCCGCCCGGACTCCAGATGGAACGCGGTGGCGTCGCGGCGCCCGGACAGCGGGTGAAGCACGATCGTCACGTCGTACTCCCGGCCCTGCAGGCGGTTGGCGGTGTCCACCGTGATCTCCGGCGGCACCCCGGCGGCCCTGATCGCGGCGACCTGGTCGCGGTGCGCGGCGCCGATGGCGATCCTGTCGGCGGTGACGGGATGGCTGCCGCGCTCGGAGTGCGCGACCGGGCCCCGCTGGAGCAGCCGCGTCGCCAGCATCGCGGTCGCCGCGACGGCTTCGGCGTCGGTGCGCACCGTGTGACGGCTCGGCAGCTCGTACAGCGCCCAGCCGGAGACGGCCGCCTCCTCCAGCGCCAGGTCGTGGGAGGTGCGCATGCCGTTCACGGTGAACTCCAGCGACCTGTCGTCCGGACCCGTCCCCGCGCGGAACCCGGTGAACGGGTAGAACGCCTCGGAGACCACCGGCGCCGCCGAGGCGGGCAGTCGCCAGGAGACCGGCAGCCGGTGCACCGGCAGGTCGGGGTTGTGCCGCAGCAGCACCGAGACCGCGCTCTGCACCGGATCCCACGACAGGCCCGCCCACCGGTCGCCGTCCACGATGGAGAACGGGTCGAGCTGGCCGGGATCGCCCACGAACAGCGACCGCTCGAACAGCGAGGCGATGCGCAGCAACTTGTCCGAGCGCATCTGGTACGCCTCGTCGACGATGGCCCAGGGCCAGGTGCGGTCGCCGATCCAGGCCCACTTGTCGGCAGTGGCGATCACCACGGCCGGATCCCCCAGGTCGGGCAGCTTGCCCGCGACCGAGACGTTGGGGTGGGCGAGGACGCGGCCGGGCGTGACGTAGCCGCTCGCCGACAGGCGGCCGATCGGCAGGTCGGGGTGCTCGACCGCGAGCCGCTCCACCAGGTCGTCGACCTGCTCGTTGGTCTGGGCGACGATCATCAGCGGCTCGCCGGTCTCCGCGATGTGCCCCGCCGCCCTCACCACCAGCGTGGACTTGCCCGCGCCCGGCGGCGAGTCCACGACCACGCCGCGATGGCGGGGCAGGTCGGCCAGCACGGCCTCCACCACGGCGGCGGCCTCCCGCTGCGGGGTCGTCATGCCGTGCCCCCGTAAAGGCCCCCGTAAAGGCCCCCGTCACGGCCCGTCCCGCACGCGGCGGGACGGGGCATCGCCCGGCGGCACGGGATCCGGTGAACGCTCAAAGCCATTCCTCCTGCGCGTCGTCGTCGCCGGGCTCGTACTCCTGCGGAGGGCCGCCGTGGGTCCACGGCGTCTGCTCCGGATCGGGCAGCGCCGCCGACGACTGGAAGTCGTCCGTCAGTGAGGTGTAGGAGACCTGCTCGCCCGGTTCGGGTACGGAACCGGGGACGGGTGTCCTGCCCCGCCCCATCCCCTTGGTGACCTTGAGGGTGATCTCCCCGTTCCCGATCTCGACGATCTCGGCGGCGTGGCCACGCCGGTCGGGGCTGCCGACCGTGGTCTTGGGGGAAAGCCGCACCGGGTCGTCGGTCCGCACCGTGATCAGGGGCCTGAGCTTGCGCGAGCGACCCTCGCCCTCGGTGTGCTCAAGATCGGCGGACGTCACCGTCCCGGCGAAGGCCTCGCCGCTCAGCCGGTACTCGGCCATGAGCAGCGGGTCGTCATGGGCGCGCTGCACGTCGTAGCTCGCCCGCGCCCGTTCCAGCCCCGCCAGCCGCGCGGCGGCACCGACCGCCCCGTCCCTGCGCGCCTGAGGCGGCCCGCCCTCGGCGATCCGCTCGACGAACCGGGTGAACGACCCGCGGTCGATCTCCCAGCGGTCCTTCACCCGCGCCCCCTCGGGCAGCGAGCGCAGCAGCTCCACACTGCGCCACATCAGCCGCCAGGTGGGTTCGAGCTGGGTGCGCAACGCCTGGCTGATCCGGTCGACGGCGCGATCGGTCGGCGCCTCCTCGTAGGCGCGGATCGCGGGGCCGAGCACCTCGTTGTCGAAGCCGGGGTCGGTGGCGGGGCCCGCGGGAGGCCAGAGCAGCGGGTCCTCGGCCTCCTCGGCCGCCCGCCGCCCGGACATTCCTCGCGGCGGATCGATCCATCCCAGCAGCGCCGCCAGGTTGGCGTCCTCCAGGTTGCTCTGTCCGGTCGCCCAGTGCAGGCTCAGCGCCTCGGTGGCGGGGAGCAGCATCGAGGAGCCCGGCTGCAGCGACCGGTCGGCGAGATAGGTCAGCCACCGGCCGAGCAGCGGCACCGACGGGTGCACCGGGTAGGGGCCCTCCGCCTTGCGGAAGCGGGTTGAGCGGCCGAGCAGCGCGGCGAACGAGGCCGCGGGCCGGTTCGGCACCAGGATCTGTGGCGCGTCCAGGCAACGCTCGTACGGATCGCCGCTCTTTCGCTCGACCGTCTCGGTGCTCTTCTGGAACCCCTCGATGTACGGCAGCAGCACCTCGGCCAACCCGGCGGCGAAGGCGAACCGCAGGTCGCGGTTGCGGGGCTGGGGAACGACGAGCAGCCGGGGATGACCGGGATCGGTGCCGACCATGGCGGCGAGCGGCGCGGCGGCCTCGCCCGCGAGCTTGAGCGGGATGAACACCAGCGGCTGGGCGGAGACGTGGCAGTGCCGGACCGTGGTGATCCGCTGCGCGACGCCGTCCCTGGCGGCCCGCAGCCGCGCCAGCGCCGTCAGTGTGCTCACCGCAGCGACTCCTCGCGCAGCCGATGCGCCAGCCGGAGCAGGTGGGCGATCTCCTCCTGGCCCTCGGCCACCTCGCGGGTGCCCTCGGCCAGGCCGAGGGCCTCGTCCATGCCGGAGACGCCGCCCAGCTGGTCGCGTACCTGGCGCCCGAGCAGGTCGGTGGTCCCGCAGGAGCGGGCCTCGTGACGGCAGAACATGCACATGTCGCAGGTGGACAGACAGTCGGGCGCGTAGCGGGCGGGCACCTGGAGCAGTGCCTGGGCCAGCTCCTCGGCCGAGCGGGTCGGCACACCGTCCTCGCCGGGGGCCAGATCGAAGGTGAGGCCGCCGGGCAGGCCCTCCAGCAGGCGCTCGACCCTGGTCATCCGGGCGAGCTGGCGGTTGAGCACGGAGAGATGCTTGCGCACGTCGACCAGCGCCGCCGTCGGGCGGTTGGCGAAGTTCTCCGGGCAGACGAGGACCACGTCGTGGGAGACGCGTTCCGGGTCGTGCCCGAGGTCGGCCATGAGCGTGCGCAGCGCCATGACGTAGACCGACGCCTGTCGCGCCGCCGCCGCGACCTTTTCCGGCTCGGCCTGCCCGTCGATCATGCTGAACGACTTGATCTCCACGATGTGGAAGCGCCTCCCGATCTGGAAGGCCACCACGTCGGGTTCCAGGTAGGAGGTGTGCCCGGCGATCTCCAGGCTGAGCAGCGGGTGGTCGTAGAACACCGCGGTCCCGTCGTCCTCGCGCGCCGCGCGGTCGATCAGCGCCCGGGTGTGCGAGTGACGCAGGTGGGAGCCGACACTCTCCACGTCCTGATAGCCGACCTGGGCGACCTCCAGGCCGAGCAGCTCGCGCAGGAGGCGCAGCAGCTCCGCGCACCCGTTCTCCTTCACCAGCGTCTCGAACACGTTCCCGCGGGTGATCGCGAACTGGGACTGGCCGAACGGGGCGGGGAAGCCGACGTGCCGGGCCGTGAGGTCCTTGTCGACACCCGCGGCGTCCATCACCGCCCGGCGGACGCAGCCGGGGTTGGCGGCGAGCGCCGCGATGGCCCGCGCGTCGTGTGGGCGGGAGGGCATCGGCCCGCGCAGCTCGTCAAGCCTGTTCAGGAAGGCCCTCTCCCCGAGCTTGTTCATGAGCCGGTCTCCCCGTCCAGCCTGGTCTTCAACAGGCCCCCCTCAAGGTGTTCATCGCGGTGGCGCCGAACAGGCGCTCCACGTCCGGTAGTTGCCTCATCGCCCGCGCCGCCACCTCGACCCGCTGCGCGGAGTCGGCGGCGAGGTGCACCTCCAGCTCGGCCCGTGCCGCGCGGATCGCGGTCGCCGGGTCGGCCGGGGCGAAGCCCTCGACGGCGCCCGGGATGTTCTGCGCCATCCGCGACAGCAGCCGCACCGCCCCCGCGGGAGGTTCCGCCAGCCGCGTCAGGTGCTCGGCGACGCGCATGGCCGAGACGAGGAAGTCGACGCGCGGGCTCAGCGGTCCCAGCACCCGCGACTCGGGCGGCCACGTGCTGTCGGCGAACAGCCCGCGGGCGGGGGAGAGGCGGTCGGTCAGCGCGGCGCACAGGTAGTACGGCCTGGCGTAGGGGTCACCGCGGAACGAGCGCTCCTCGTCGCGCCGCAGGCTGGTGAGCTGGGAGCCGCGCAACTCGCGGGAGAAGAAGGCGTCGTTCACCGCCACGATCAGTTTGGCCGCCGTCGGTACGCCCAGCATGGCCAGCGCCTGGTGCACCTGCTCCCTGATGGGCACCAGCGAGGTCTCGGGTTCGTGTGGCGGCGCGGGGGTCTCGGAGGTGATCGCCGCGTCCCACGCCTGCTCCGCCCTGCGCAGGTCGCCGCGCAGCGACCGGGCGAGCGAGTTCTCCTTCGCCTTGACCGCCCGTCGCACCTCGGCGCGGAGCTCGGCTATTCGCCGTTCCAGCGCGTCCAGTGAATCACTCACGGCCCGGAGCGTAACAGGAGTTCCACCAGCCTCCCTTGAATTCCAGCGAATTCCAGTATTAAGTGCGAGCCGTGTAATGGAAATAAAGGTACAAAAAGGTCATTTAATGCGAAACCCATCGTGTGGGAGGCGGAGTCAGTCGACACGGCCGAATCCCACCTCGGACGGTGAATCAGGCGGGAACCACGCGGGGGAGCGGAAGGGGTGCAGCACATCCGGCCGGGTCAGCGCGGCGTAGGGCAGGTCGGGACCCCACTCTCCCGTTCCCGCGATCCCCGCCGGTTAGGTTCGTCGCCGATCAGGTCCTCGCCGCGCAGCGGGTGCCGGCCCGGCGCGACCGGCTGACCTGGTCGGGGGCGCGAAGGCCGAGGAGACCCACTCCTCGGCCGTCGCCGCCGACCGCGCTGCTCCCCGAACCTCCCTGAGCGCTCGGGTCAGGGGCGGCCGGTCCCTGCCCTGAATGTGCCGCCTGTCGCGGGTCGGCGACCGCGTCCGATCCAGTGCGGCAGACGGTCACCCCGGGGCGAGGAGGGGTGACATGCGGGATATGAGGGCTAGCCCTTGACCTCCGTGCGGTCGGCCGACCACAGGGTGTGGAAGGAGCCCTCGAGGTCGATCCGCTCGTAGGTGTGAGCGCCGAAGAAGTCACGCTGGCCCTGGATCAGGGCCGCGGGCAGGCGCTCGGCGCGCAGCCCGTCGTAGTAGGCGAGCGCGGTCGAGAAGCCGGGCGCCGGGATGCCCAACTCGGCGGCCTTCGCCACCACCCGCCGCCACGAGTCCTGCGCCAGGGTCAGCGCCTCGGCGAAGTAGGGGGCGGCGAGCAGGGTGACCGGCTTGTCCTCCGCCGCGTACGCCTCGCGGATACGGTCGAGGAAGACGGCGCGGATGATGCAGCCACCCCGCCAGATCGTGGCCAGGGTGCCAAGGTCGAGATCCCAGCCGTACTCCGTGCTGCCGACCCTGAGCTGGTCGAACCCCTGGGCGTAAGCGACGATCTTCGAGGCGTACAGCGCCCGCCGCACGTCCTCGGCGAAGTCCTCGCCCACGGCCCCCGCGGGCACGCCCGACGGGCCGGGCAGACCCCGTGCGGCCTTCCGCAGGTCCGCGTGACCGGACAGGGAACGGGCGAACACCGCCTCGGCGATTCCGCTCACCGGAACGCCCAGGTCCAGCGCGATCTGCACCGTCCAGCGGCCGGTGCCCTTCTGCTCCGCCCGGTCGGCGATCACGTCGACGAGCGGCTTGCCCGTCGCGGCGTCGACCTGACGCAGCACCTCGGCGGTGATCTCGATCAGGTACGAGGACAGCTCACCCTCGTTCCACTCCGCGAAGATGTCCGCGAGCTCCGCCGGGGTCCGGCCGAGTCCCTGCCTGATCAGGTCGTAGGCCTCGGCGATGAGCTGCATGTCGGCGTACTCGATGCCGTTGTGCACCATCTTCACGAAGTGCCCGGCACCGTCGGGGCCGATGTGCGCGCAGCAGGGCACGCCGTCCACCTTCGCCGCGATGTCCTCCAGCAGCGGGCCCAGCGCCTGGTACGACTCCTTCGAACCGCCGGGCATGATGCTCGGCCCGAGCAGCGCGCCCTCCTCCCCACCGGAAACCCCGGCGCCGACGAAGTGGAGACCACGCTCGCGCAGCGCGGCCTCGCGCCTGCGCGTGTCCAGAAAATGCGCGTTCCCGCCGTCCACGAGCATGTCGCCCGGCTCAAGCAGGGGAGCGAACTCCTCGATCACCGCGTCGGTCGGCGCACCCGCCTTGACCATGATCAGAATGCGGCGGGGCCGCTCCAGCGCCGCGACGAACTCCTCGGGGGTCTCGCAGGGGACAAAGGTTCCCTCGTGCCCATGCTCCTCGATCAGCGCCTTGGTCCTGTGCTGGGACCTGTTGTGTACCGCTACCGAATGCCCGTGCCTGGCCAGGTTGCGGGCGAGGTTCGCCCCCATCACGGCCAGTCCTGTCACGCCGATCTGTGCCTGAGTCATCAAAAACCTCCAGCTCGAAAAACCCGGTCTTCACGACCGGAAGGAGAACGCGGCGGGATGCCGTTGGCCGATTTCTCGAAAACCTGAGCGACTTCGTGGTGAATGCCGCACCCTTTGTGACCTACTTTGTGACCTACGCGGATCGGGAGGCGGACGTTCACGCTCCACCTCCGTCCAACCGCGTCTAATTTTTCACGTTCGGGAAGGCAAGTCTGCACCCACCCCGATCGAACGTGCGAAGAAGGTCCCGGCACCGTGCCGATCGGTGGACGACCTGCTTTTTCCGATGGCTCCGACCTCCGGCGGGAACGGGGACGACCTTGCGGGAACCAACCCGCGCCCAGAAGGCTCAGCGGCCGAAGCTGATGACGCCCGGAAGCTCCCGTCCGATGAGGCCGCCCAGGCACCGGTAGGTCCGCGCCCCGCCCTGGAACTGCTCCCGCGAGGGCGGCAGGATCGTCTTGTGCCACCTTGTCCGCCGGTCATTGCGCTCGTCGAACATGGAGGCGAACATCACCTGGTCCGAGCAGACCTTCTTCACCGTCGGATGGTTCTCCAGGACGGCCAGATCGTAGGTGAGAGAGTCCCGGGGCAGCGGGGCGATCGCGAACGTCTCCCACACATGGGGCTCCTGGCAGCGGATCCGCTTGGCCGTGGTGTCGCCCGCGATCGCGACGAGGCCGCCCCAGCACTCGTTCTCCGCCACGCACACTGCCCCCGCGCCCGTCACCGCCGCAGCGGGGCAGGGGGTCGTGACCGTGGCGACCTCGAAAACCTCGCGAGCCGCGGACGTGCCCGCCTCCGGGGTCGCGCTCCCGTCCTCGCCCGTGCTCTGGAGGGCCTGCGAGCTGGGCCGCTGCCCGGTGGACGGGGTCTGGTCGCGCTTCTCGATGTACATGAGCCCTACTCCGGCCATCAGCAGGATCGCGAAGGCCACGGCCACCGCGACGAAGACCCGCGCGTTCGACGCGGCCGGATGCTCCGGGGCCGCCGCGGGCGGCTGGGTACCGGAGAACCCCTTCACGCCCGGTGACGTCAGATGCGACCGCACAGCTTCCCCGCGCTGTCCCGGCGGTGTGCCGTACGGTGACGCGTGCGGCGGCATGGGCACCGGGTTCTTCTCCGGTGTCGAAACCGGCGGCGAAGTGGGCCTCGGAGCCAGGTGAGGGATGGCGGGGCGCGGGGTGTGGGACCGGTGGACCGGGACGCCTCCCTCCAGGCGCAGGTCCGTGAGGGCGTCGCGCAGCGCGGCCACCGAGGGGGTGCGTCGCGCGGGGTCGGTGGCCATGGCCTCCCTGAGCACGGCGGTCAGCTCCGGCGGCACTTCCGGGATCTCGGGAATCGGCAGGCGGTGCAGGGCCATGATGACCGCGATGTTGACCACGCCGCTCTCGGGGAAGCGCGGTGGGCGCCCCGAGAGCAGCGCGTACAACGTGGCGGCCAGGGAGTAGACGTCACCGGCGGCGGCGGGTTCGGTCAGTTCGAACGCCTCGGGCGGGGCGTAGGCGGGAGTGAGGGACTCCCGGGTCACCGACGCCTCGCTGCCCGAGGACGGCATGGTGGCGAGGCCGAAGTCGGAGAGCACCACATTGCCGTACCGGTTGATCAGGATGTTGGCGGGCTTGATGTCGCGGTGCAGCACCCCGGCGGCGTGCGCGGCCGACAGCGCGTCGGCGATCCGGATGCCGATGTCGGCGACCTCGGCCGGCGGCAACCGCTTCTCGGCCCGCATCCGGTCCAGCAGAGACCCGCCGGGACACAGTTCCAGGACCATGTACGGCCGTCCGTCGGGTAGGACCCCCGCGTCGTAGACATGGGCGACGTGCGGGTGACCGGAGAGCGCGCCGGCCGAGGTCACCTCACGCATGAAGCGGCGCCGGTCCCGCTCGGAGACCAGCACCCGGTTGTCCACCTTGAGCGCGACCTCACGATCCACCGCCAGCTGTCTGGCCCGGTAGACGATCCCGAAACCGCCCTGGCCGAGCACCCCGGACACCTCGTAGCCCGGTACCGCAAAGGCGCCAGCTCCGGCCACCTGCCACCTCCTGAAGACGAGCGGCAGATTACCGGAGTTTCCAGCGCGAACCATGGGCGTATTCCCTTCGTTTCGCCGCCGGGGTGCGCCGCGCCCGCCTCGCGTTGAAGGCCCGCCGCCGGGACATCACATGCCCACTCCGTCTCCGGCCCCTCGCCGGCGTGTCCGGATCCTTCGTTTTGTCGGAGCCGCTTTCCCTGAAGCACGCACGCCAAGGCGCCCTGCTTCCACGTGGGGCGCGGTTGATTTGACGATGCGGGTCAGGGTTCATAAAGTTCACCAGACCCGAGGGAGACGGCGGTGGCGCCGGGGCCTCGGAACCCTCTCTGACGATCTTTGCCTTGATGGGATGTTTGTCCCTTAAAGGGGTTTGATTCGACATGAATCGGACCATCAAGTACGTTAGGCGGGTCCTCCTGAGAAGGGGGAGCAGTAAATTTTGAAACAGGTAGGCCGGATCGGGTCGGTTTGACACGAAAAAGCGGGCCTGAAAGAATAAAGGCACAACGAAAGAACAGAATAAAACGAACGCCCCGGAGTTCTGCCGGACCGGTTGGTCGGGTGTGGGTGATGGTGTACGCGTCCGTTTCTTGAGAACTCAACAGTGTGTTAAAAGCCAGT